>CBDBEG010000025.1:0-12885 GCA_965204255.1 Rubritalea sp. | reverse complement strand
AAGTAGAATATATTATACTGCAACCAAAAATGTTCTATGTACAGAGAGTTCGCTCTACACGTTTATGGGACTTCGGCGCCAAGGCGGAGCGTGTACGTACGATCGCAGCGTTACGTCTTGCACGCTACGACGGGCAGGACGGACGCTTCGTGGACACGCTCCGTACGTGGCGCACGGACCCCAAAAATGCATTTAGAACGGGCTCTCTCATTGGAAGACACCTCTATTTGTGTACAATGACAGTAGTTGTTACATAAGCCACTAAAGAGCTGTGAATGGTGGAAATTACAGCATGAAAGCAACAAAGTGATGTGGCAACAGCTGATTGGTTAAAAAGGAGGTGTGTCAGGAAACGTGTGCTGTGATTGGTTAAAATGATAGAAGTCAGTGTTTGTTGGCTGGATTTTGTTCAGTGTTGCTTTGGCGCTCGTTGGACAAGGTGGTAGCACTCATTGTAATGCAAATAAGGTTTATGTGAAGAAATAAAAGACTCAGAAGACTGCATCCCTGGAGTTGTTCACTGGAGAGAATCGCTATTGCTTTTGAGATAGGCAGAAAGACCCCTCCCACGCCCGTGTTGCAGATTGGTGTCAGAAGTGGGATCCAAGATGACCAGTGAGAACGAAGAGATGAGTCGCCCTGGAAGCAGCCAGCCAGAGGTGGACGAACCAGAAACCCCAGCCATCAGCCCCAGCTTCATGGGATCGAGACCACCTTGTCCACGAGAGAAGATCAAACCTCGGGTGTACGATGGGACCGTCACCTGGCATGAGTACGTCGGCCAGTTTGAGAGGATAAGCCGCTTGAATGGATGGACCAGTGCCCAGAAGCTCGACTTGCTATGGGTGCATCTGACGGGCGAGGCGCTCACCTACGTGGAAAGCCTGACGGCCGAACAGACAGCCACCTACGACCGCCTAGTCCATGCGCTGGAGGAGAGATTCGGCGACCAACACCTGGCAGAAGTGTACAAGTCCGAACTGAGGGGCCGCCATCGCCAGAAAGGAGAGTCTCTCCTAGCCCTGGCTCAAGACATCCGGAAGCTAGTGCAGAAGGCCTACCCAGACATTGGCCGGCCGGGACTTGAGGAGCTAGTCATCGAAAAGTTCCGAGAAGCGCTGCCAGACCACCATCAACGCATAGCTGTGTACCAAAGTAAGGCCCGGACCCTGGACCAAGCGGTAAAAGCAGCGTTGGATATGGAGTCCTGGCAGGTGTCAGAGGCAAGACGTTCGACCCCCTCTCACCGACTACGGGCCGCTGCTGAGCAGGACGAGGAGGAAGAGCCCCAGGACGCCGCTAGAGCCGTGAGGACGGGATCCAAGAGCCAAGAATCTGATCTCGTAGCCACGTTGGGCACCATGCTGGAGACGTTCCTGACCAAGATGACAGCCCAGGAACCTACACCAACTCAAGGGAACTCGTCTGGACCACGGTGTTTCTATTGCCAGCGACAAGGACACTTTCAAAAAGACTGTAAGAAACGCAAGGCCACGGAACAGAAGAAGTCCTCGTCGGGAAACGGGCAAGGGCAGCACTAGGCGCCCGTAGTGCTGCTGAGGAGGACGGAAGGGCGTCATCATCGACTGTGGGTAAGCCATCTTGCAGTACTTTCTTTGGGTCCTTAGGTGAGGGAAGTCTTCCCCAGGAAGGTAGTGGACAGGGGCATGGAGGAGCAGGATGCATTGGGTGCATCACTCCGTGCCACGTTCAGGGACTACTGGGGGGCAACCAAGGTTGCTGTTCCACGGGAAGTGGTCATCCTGGTTGCCTACTTCACCAGGCACCCTCAGGGTGTTGTCCCTGGCGAGCTATGGTCATGAACATGTTTGGAGCAACAAGGGGTTGCGGAGAACTCTGTCCAGGATTTAGGGACCTCCTGGGGAGACTACTCTTAGCTAGGTGGGGATCCAATGAGGTAGGGTTGGCCACTCACCCGCTAGGGGGGTGCTTGGGAAGCCATAGATCGACAGGTGGTGAAGGTGGTCGGTCGACCGGCGGGGACAACAGCACAAGTAGCGACCACGAGCGGCAGAGCACTCCAACTGGGGACCTCCTTAGTGAGAGTCCACAAAAGGCAGTCTCTGTCGTGAGTAAGAGCGAAGCTGAATGTTCCTGTGCGGCACCATGGACCACCTCCCCCAGTCGAGCTGGTCTTCCACGGCATCCGACGGCTGGCGGTGAGGAGTCAACCCCAGGGACCAAGGGACCCTTCCCTTCCGTCCCCTCAAGCAGCAGCACTAGTAACTCCTCGCCCAGGAAGCCCAGCCTGCCGAGAAGGACTGTTAATGAACAGGCAGAGCTGGGAGCTAGGGAACAAAACGACAATTCTTGTTCAAACAGTTATGATGTTAAAATGTATCCACCTGTAGATTGCATTGTACCGTCGGACAGGGTGGCTGCCTGCACCGGGAGATGTGGGACTGCTGGTCGGTGCAATGCCCCAAATGGGGACCTCTCTGAGAGTCCACAAAAGGCGGCTAGCACTGACTGGGGGAACCACTCTATCGGTGTAGACGTCGCTTTGGACGATGATAGGGATGTAGATTACATTGTACCGTCGGACGGGGTGGCTGCCTGCATCGGGAGATGTGGGACTGCTGGTCGGTGCAATGCCCCACATGGGGACCTCTCTGAGAGTCCACAAAAGGCGGCTAGCACTGACTGGGGGAACCACTCTATCGGTGTAGACGTCACTTTGGATGATGATAGGGACCTGGATCACGTGGAACAAGAAAGCAACGTAGGTAAGGAGGAGTTCATGGGTAGGGTACTACGTTCTGACAAAAATGACGTAGAAGTAGAAGTGGTGGGACGAGTCCAGTCTCTCCCTGGAGGACAGCACTCTCCTGAGGTCCGGTGGCTCGTGGACACCGGAGCAACCAAGTCCATTCTCTCTGCTAGCACCTACCAGAGGGCGTTGAGCCACATTCCCCTGCGTCCCGTCCACGTACCAATGACTGCTATCAACGGAAGTCGGGTTCCTGTCATGGGGGCCTGCACCTTGGTGATCATCCTTAACGGAAGGAGGTACAAGCATGACTTCATTGTGGCTGAGATTGGGGACGAGGGTGTGCTCGGACGGGACTTCCTTAGGGCAAATAGATGCCAGTGGAATTGGGAGCATAACGTCCTCGAGATCGATGGGCAAGAGATCCGATGCAGAGTACCCCTTCTACACGATATCCCTACTGAGGAAGTGAGGGCTGTGAAGACCTACGTCATCCCTGCCCGGACTGAGATGGTTATCGAAGGCCAGCTTGGAGAAGGGACGAGGACTCTATCAACAGGGATGCTCACTGGTCTGCCTAGGTTTATGGGAAAGCGACAACTGGGAGTTGCCGCTATTTTAGCCCGGAGACGGGGCAGGATAGTGCCTGTTCGAGTCCTCAACCCGAGTTCCAGGAAGAGAACAGTGGTCATCGGAGATGCCCTGGCCTCCTATCAGGCCGTGGAGGTCCTGGAGCCACGGGAGTCCATGAAGGGGAGGGCGGTCCGAACCCGGGAGGGATCAGCACCCTTGACCCCTGAATTGGAGGACCTGTATGAGAGAGGGACAGAGGAACTTAGTCACTCTGACAAGGGAGGACTCAGGTCCCTCCTCGAGGAGTTCAGCGACATTTTCTCTTCCGAGGGCAAACCTCTGGGCCGGACGGGCGTAGTGAAACACTCCATCCACACTGGGGACCATCGGGCCGTCCGGCAGCCACCACGACGAGCACCCCTGGGCCAGGAGTCTGTGGTCCAAGAGGAGCTGGATAAGATGCTCAAGCAGAAGGTGATTGAGCCATCTAGCTCTGCGTGGGCTTCCCCAGTGGTCCTGGTGAAGAAGAAGGACGGGAGCGTACGGTTCTGTGTGGACTACAGGCGCCTTAACGACATCACGGAGAAGGACGCCTACCCCCTGCCGCGTGTGGACGATAACCTGGATGCCCTGGCAGGGGCCCAGCTCTTCTCCACGTTGGACTTGGCCTCGGGCTACTGGCAGGTCGAGATGGACCCCCAGGATGCCGAGAAGACAGCCTTCTGCACCCGCTACGGACTGTACCAGTGGAGGGTCATGCCATTCGGGCTCTGTAATGCCCCGAGCACCTTCGAGCGCCTCATGGAGCAAGTACTCTCTGGACTCCAGTGGAAGGTCGCTTTGCTGTACCTGGATGACATCATTGTGTTCTCCTCCACGGTGGAACAGCAGCTTGAACGGCTACGCCTGGTCTTTGAGCGAATTCGGAAGGCGAATTTACAGCTCAAGCCCAAGAAATGTCATCTCTTCTGTAAGGAAGTTAGTTTCCTGGGGCACCGGGTGAGTGCAGAGGGGGTGACCACCGAGGAAGACAAAGTCCAGGCAGTGAAAGAATGGCCAGTCCCGAAGTCTGTGAAGGCCGTACGGTCATTCCTGGGCCTCACTGGCTACTATAGGAGGTTCGTGAAGGACTATGCCGCTGTGGCCTCCCCTCTCATCGCCCTGACACAGAAGGCAGCGGTCTTTAAGTGGGGAGATGAGGAGCAAAGGGCCTTCGATGCCCTGAAGGACAAGTTGGTGACGGCTCCCATCCTAGGCTATCCTGACACGAAGGAGGCGTTCATCCTGGACACGGACGCCAGCAAATGTGCTATAGGGGCTGTGTTGTCCCAGGTACAGGATGGGAAGGAGGTAGTGATAGCCTACGGGAGCCGGAGACTAACTAAAAGCGAGAGGAACTATTGTGTCACCCGACAGGAGTTACTGGCCATCGTATGGTTCACGGAGCATTTTAAACACTACCTGATCGGTAAGAAGTTCCTGCTCCGAACGGATCATGGGTCCCTTCGATGGCTCTTTCGATTTAAGGAGCCTGAGGGACAGATGGCCAGGTGGCTAGAGAGACTAGCCAGATTCGATTTTGATATCGAACACCGGGCCGGAGTCAAGCACGGCAACAGTGACGGCCTATCAAGAGTACCGTGTGAGGGCCACTGTAAAAATTGCTTGAAGGGCCACGAGATGGCCGTGGAGGAAGAGACTGCCAAGAAGACCCCTGGGATAGTTCGAGCCGTACGGACGGCCACCCGGAGGGCCCGAGGCAGGACGGAGAGGCAACGAAGGCAGAAGGCGGCAACCATGGCCATCCCCAATGAGTGGATGGTCGAGATCAAACAGTGGCAAGAGGCCGACCCAGACCTTCAGGTGCTAGAAACCTGGGCACAACGGCCCAGTTGGGGAGAGATAGCCCGGGAGAGGGCTGAAGTCAAGTATTACTGGTCGAAATGGAACCAGTTGAAGAAGGAGGGAGACATCTGGTACTACCAGTGGAGAGAGGCTGTAGGAGACGGACAGTGGAAAGCCATAGTTCCCCCGGTCGGCAGAGCTAGCATTCTAAGAGAGCACCACGACAGTCGAATAGCAGGGCACTTCGGCCTGGAGAAGACTCTGAGTCGGCTCAGGCAGTCGCCTTACTTCTGGCCAAAGATGAGAACGACTGTAGAAGACTGGTGTAAGGAATGTACAGTGTGCGCCAGGACTAAAGCTCCCAACCGCAAGGTGAAGGCGCCCATGCAGTCCGTAGGGGCAGGAGTCACCTTGGAGCGAGTCGGAATTGATGTCATGGGGCCCTTGCCAGAGACTGATAAGGGGAACCGATTCGTTCTGGTAATCGGCGATTACTGGACCAAGTGGATGGAAGCCTATCCCATCCCGGACCATACAGCGTCCACGGTAGCCTCCGTTCTGGTATATCAGTTTATCTCTCGGTTCGGAATTCCACAGCAGATCCATTCGGATCAAGGCAGGGAGTTTGAGGCCAGATTGTTCCAGGAAATGTGCGAGTTGCTCCAGGTAGATAAAACCCGGACTACCCCGTGGAGACCCTGTAGCAATGGGCTAGTGGAGAACTTCAACAGGACCCTGGGTGCTATGCTGCGACAGATGACCAGTAAGCACCAGCGGGACTGGGACGAGCACATAGACCTGGCCACGATGGCGTACAGGTCGACCGTCCACGAGTCCACTGGCCAGACCCCTAACCGAATGATGTTAGGAAGAGAACTGCCCATGCCCTCCCATCTGTTAGTGGAAACCCCCGAGTCAGACAAGAGTCAGGATAGCACGGACTTGACTTTTGTGGCTAGGCTAGAGAACCAATTGCACGAAGCCCATGAGCTGGCGCGTGAGCAGCTGAAAAAGAGTCACGTACATCAGAAGAAAGAGTATGACCGTGGGGCTCATACGAGAGAGTGGAGTGTGGGAAAAGCTGTGTGGTTATTTAATCCCACCAAACAATTGGGCAAGAGCCCAAAGTTGACGATCTTCTGGGAAGAGGATCCATACATCATTATCGAAAAGGTTAATGATGTGGTGATGAAGATACAGAAGGGCCGGCGCCATAAACCCAGAGTTGTACACGTCGACAGACTGAAACTGGTGACAGGGCCGGTGGACACCTCGTGGTACACGGGGACTGAGCCATCCCAAGGGGAAGGCGGTCGTCACGGGCCTGCGGATCGGGGACCCCAGGCCACGGTGACGCGGGAGACGGGCCTGCAGTAGCGCGCTACGTCTGGGGCACGGCCCGTAGCGTGGGACGTTGCGCGGCGCGTTGCCACGTCCTTACGCGTGGAGCGAGGAATTGTTGGAGAATCAACAAAAATGTATGCGTGTGAGAAGTGCAAGAAAGAATTCAACAAGCGACTCCATTTACTCAGGCATGTACAGCAAGTGCATGCTGTGAGGAAGGGAACCAAGAGAGAAGCGCCCGAGGCCACGGAAGCTGATGAAAACGCGAGTGAGAGCAACAGCAAGGCGCGTAAGATGGAGCAGAAGCCGCTGGGAGACCGATGGCCAAAACAGCAGCTCGTGATGCTCACAGGGACCGTAGGAGACATCGTGCCTTGGTCAAGCCAGCAGGACATGATGCTCTTGGCGCCAGCCGTCCTGTGTGCAGTAGCCATTCCCCGAGGATGGAACAGCAAGTCAGCGTGTGGGCTTATGGGAGTAGACGCACGACAGTTACGAAGGGCACGACAGAGCTCGCACCCTACCTACGACACCCTGCGGGAGGAGCTACAGACGGTACTGGACTGCTACCGGTCGGACCGAGGAGAGGACTCCGACTGACTCCAGGGCGAGGGACAGGACTGTAGGGAAGGGTTTGGGACTTACCATGAACTCTGTTATTTCCTTGTACGTTGCTCTCTTGTGCTACTGGATACAAATTGATTAAACATTTGTGTAATTGGAGAAATTGTTGATAATTTTTGCTTGTTGTATTGAAATGTTGAGTGAAAGTTGTATTTAATTTAGATGTCGGGACGACATCAGTCTAAGGAGGGGAAAATGCAACCAAAAATGTTCTATGTACAGAGAGTTCGCTCTACACGTTTATGGGACTTCGGCGCCAAGGCGGAGCGTGTACGTACGATCGCAGCGTTACGTCTTGCACGCTACGACGGGCAGGACGGACGCTTCGTGGACACGCTCCGTACGTGGCGCACGGACCCCAAAATGCATTTAGAACGGGCTCTCTCATTGGAAGACACCTCTATTTGTGTACAATGACAGTAGTTGTTACATAAGCCACTAAAGAGCTGTGAATGGTGGAAATTACAGCATGAAAGCAACAAAGTGATGTGGCAACAGCTGATTGGTTAAAAAGGAGGTGTGTCAGGAAACGTGTGCTGTGATTGGTTAAAATGATAGAAGTCAGTGTTTGTTGGCTGGATTTTGTTCAGTGTTGCTTTGGCGCTCGTTGGACAAGGTGGTAGCACTCATTGTAATGCAAATAAGGTTTATGTGAAGAAATAAAAGACTCAGAAGACTGCATCCCTGGAGTTGTTCACTGGAGAGAATCGCTATTGCTTTTGAGATAGGCAGAAAGACCCCTCCCACGCCCGTGTTGCAATACTTCGTCTGCATTTGAAGAGTACTGCGCATGCTCCACCACAGCCGGAAGAGAACAGTCAAAGTGGAAGTGAAGCTCTGGAGAATTAAAACAATCTAATTTTTACAACGTTACATTTGGATATATATTTGAAGAAGACTTCAGATGAAAGGTAAATGCATATACTTTCATTATATTATATTATTTTGTTAATTCCCAACCCTCCTGTTTCATAGCACACACTGTCTAATTTATTAATTTAGAATTCAGTCAATAAGTGGTGTGAAGTCTGATTGGCCACTACAAACGCGCATGACCCTGAGGCCGATTGCTGAACTCTGGGCCCACTTGGTAGACCATGGTCCCAGAGCAGTAGGCCAGGCATAGGAGAGCCATCACCACACAATACTACGCTACACTTTGATCCTAGCTAAAAGGCCGAGGAGTGGTTAGCATTAATTTAATTTAGTAATTGGGTCCAAGAATCAGTGATTTATGATGTTACGTGTATTAACATCCTTTTAGTTTAGTGTTTCAATCAAAAACAATCAAATTATGTAACAGTTTAAGGCCCATTCTACATTTGAAAGTGGCTTTTCCCGTGGGTTCAGAGTGTTTGGATCTGAGTCAAGTCGTTATCTGAATAACACAATGCAAACCAGTCGATTTAGACCACATTGATTCGGAGTGCATTACTGTTCAATTTCCTGGTTAACAATGCACCCGAAGGGGGGCGAGGAGACATTTCCAACATAATGAACTCAACTTAGAGGTCAAGATTCAAGAGTCTACAGACCAATGACACAAAATTCATGCACTAACAATCTGTTATCAAGACATCTCATCGTCTGCTGCAGCTCTGCAAATATTTATGATTGTGGCAATGTAAACAACGGACCAGTATGAATTTTTGTTATTTCATATAATTTATAGATATTTATGCAATGTTCATGATGGCCTGAGGGACTGATTATGGTACATTCACCCAACCTAACTAAAATCCAGGTGGTATTTTATATAATGACAGGCATTTCCTTATTACTCAGAATGGGCTTTTAACCCTTAAAGTGCTGAATTTCTGAAAATTTACTGGCTACTGTAACTTAAAACCCTTATGGTCGGGCATGGGGGAAGTAGTGCCGGCTCGTACCTCGCCGACCCTATATCCCGCATCCCCTCCCACTGTGCAGCAATTGTCGCGACTAGCACTTTAAGAGTCAACATGGACAACAATAGGCAACATGTTATAATACCATATCATTAATGTGTGAGTGTAACAACAGTCAAATTACACAGTACATTAAACTTAAATTTCACACAATAAAACTTCACTTACAAAAAAGCTTCCGCTGACTCCTGTCAGCTTCATCAGTCTGTCGTCCTGCTGATGTTATTGGGAACGTTATGCGTGATGATGGTAACAAGGCAAGCCCTACTATAGCCCTTTCTGTTTTCACTCTCTTGTTAATGATGTCCCGTACCAGATTTAAATTGTAGCTTCCAGCATCTCTGTTGAGGTTTGGATTCAGAGATCTTATATAAATGGCTTCCTTCAGCCCTCTTTCAAGCCATCTGGATTCTGTTGTCAAGATTTCAATGTTCTTCAATTCCACGAAATGTTTGACTTATTCTATGTGTATATGTTATGCAACCTCTGAAGTGGTACAACTGGGTCTCTGATGTTAGTTAAATTTTCATTTTAGGGGTCTTTCTGCTTCACCTACGTACATTGCTTCACACTCTTCACACTTAGCTTGATCTTATTTACTGGTTCCACTACGTTTGCTTTACTCTCTGGGTTCTTGGGTTTCGGCAACAATTGTTGAAGCATATATATATATTCGTCGGCTTGAAGTATGTTGCAATTGCGATGCTGTGTCTTCCAAATACCAATCTGATTTGTTCCGAGAACCCCTTGGTATATGGAATGAATACTGGGATTTTCTTGGTTCTTTATCCAGTGTTACTTGCAACAGGACGTGGAAGGGTGTTTACCTCATTATTCTCACATGAGGGGAACTATATGGGTAGCAAGAAGTTTGCTTTTAAAAATAATGTCTCTCGAAATCATTTTTGACTGACATATACCAAGAGAAAACTGTTGTTTGGGTGGTGAGTAGGGATGGTTGTGTACAGATGGGATGGCTTCAGTACCAGTAGCAGATCTGACCATTGGGATAGTATATTAGATAGCAACTTTTCTGACAGCTTTATCGTTTTAATTTGGAATGTTTGTTTCTAAACTATTTCATGCTAGGCTCAGGCATTGATCTTGGCTGTTGTTGCAAATGGTGATAGTTGCTGTGATACTGACAAGAAATAAAACAGCTTCATCAGATCAAGCATATTATTTCGCTCCTCGAGCATGTTTTGATGTAGATTTATTATGTCAGAAATACCCAGTTGCGTTGTGGTGTGACAAATGGCGCTGGTTTTCTGTGTGGATGGGAGTGCTTTGATAATAATGGCGAATTTGATCATTTCAACATGGGTCTTTCAAACATAGTTTATAACATTTTTTTCACAAAGATTACAGGAGTTAATTTATTGGCATTTGCCTACAGACTGTTTCATGAAGATTTCTCTCCAATCTTCGGGGTGCTAACATTTTTTTTTTCAAATTGTACTTTTGTCTAGGAATATACTGTAGCAGGTGTGACAAATGGTAAAAGTTGTATGTGTGGATGGGATGGCTGTGAAAGTGATTGCGAATCCTGCGGCGGCTGCAACATGGAGTGTGGTGGAGATTCAAGGGAAACATGTGGCAGCGTCACGGCACTCCGTGTTTACGATCTCAGTGAATGTGACAAGGATATAGCTATGCCAGGATTGTGCATGGTACCACGATAATTTGTGGATTCAGAAAGATGGAAGGAAGACCTCACAAGAACACGAAAAGCTTGATTGAAAATTGAATGAACTAAGGAAGCAGGATTAGAAAACACACTTGATGAAACAGATTTAGTTGTCATTTTATCAAGATCAATGCAGGAGATTTCAGAAGTTAATTTGTCTGCATTCATTTACAGACTGCTTCATGACAATCTCTCTTCAATCATCAGAACAAAATGTGTATTTGTTCCAATAACTGAAGAGAGATCTTCCTCAAACAGTTTGTAAATAGATGTAGATAAATTAACTTCTGAACTCTTTGTGCATAAAGCTCTTCATTGAGCACTCTAGCACATAAGATTCCAGAACATAGTTGAATTATCAAATCTGCATCTATATTCATTGCTTTGGTATAATGCTTCAAGAAAAAGCTTGCAGAGTTCGTGCAACAGAGTTTACAATGGGACAGGTCTAAAACTGTCAAATAAAAAAAAAATTAAAAAAAGACTAGGTCAGTAGGTCGATTCCGAGGAATTGATTTGGAAAAGATTTAATATTCAAAAATGCATTACCAAAAATCATTTGCATGGAGCTTGTAAAAGAGAGAGAGAGAGAAAGAAATTTGTGTTACACTAGTATAAGATCAGTGAACAATTTATTCAGCATAATAATAACATTAGATACATTAATTGTACCATTGACATCCTCTTGATTGATCACATTCACTGGTGTCATAGACTTTAATCGCTTCTGGTCCTCCACATGTCTGCCTTTGATCACCTGTACATGGAGTGTCGCAATCCTTTAACCGATGGTCCTTCTCATAGCCACCATTTCCACATACGCAGGTGTCTCCACGTAACAACCCAGCAAACTTGAAGCCCTAAAAGCAGCAATAAAATTGGACGAATTAATAACTTTCGAAAATGACCGTAAATGCTACTGATTTCACATTGCAAGAAAAAGCAACAATACTATGATAGCCCAAACACATTCTTGTCATATCATGGTAAGTTCTGCATTCCAGTTACATATTTAAAATATATTTTCATAGAATCCCTTGTGACATAACATGCTAATGAAGGATTATTGCACGCTGATCGAGTGTTTTCCAAGGTATAGTCCACGCAAATGATTTTGTGTGATTAATGTTTGTTCACGAGCGCTTTAGATCAAAGTGCAATAATTTTATTATACTTATAAAATAATTTTATTATACACACGATAAATAAAAACTGACAAGGGAGATTACTGTCATTATTATTACTAATACTATTACTTACCGGTAGTTCAAACTTGCAGAAGCCCTTGCAGTAATCAGGTGTCATCTTGCTGTAGGTAAATGTGGCTTTACGCGACCACCACATGTTATCAGGATTATAGGCATAGCAACCTCTGTACACACCATCAGCACCATCATCATCATCATCAGACAACACACTGGTCACACAAAGAAAAACACAAGAGCATTAACCACGCACAGCAACACAACACAATTGAATAAGAGCATAAAAACAACAAGTATTAATGTCGTCATTTTGCAATTTCATTACCATTCGATCGATTTAGATTCTCTAGAGTCCGTTTCAAGAATAAAATTAGCAAATATATACAGTATTCAGATACTCCATTTCACATATTTTGTTACTGATCATTTACAAGCACGGGGGGCTCGAGCGTCACCATTCTCACGCACAACGCCCCCAATAACATTGCCGGGACAACAGACTGATGAAACTGGTAGCAGCCGTGAAAGCTCTTTGTAAGTGATGTTTTTTATCCTGTGATAATTAAGTTGAAAGTGTTGTTTGGACAAAAATTGTTCTTAATTAATTATTTACTGGTTATAAATTAAAACAAATAACTTATATAAAATTTCCTAGTTTTCCTAATTTCGTAGTTTACAAAATGTTCCTTAGGGAGTGTTCATTATTTATGGCCGGGGGTGGGGGGGTGGTTCGGCAAAATCGATAGGCGAAAAATATAGCGCCCCCCTCGAGAATACACGGGAAAAAAATCGCCCCCCCTCCATGACACTGTTGGAAAAATTTGCCCCCCCCCCCCATGTTTAAAAAAACATGCCTTTATGTTGCTGTTGTGCTCCTACAACAGTTATAATACATGTAATGTCACTTTCATGAAAAAAAGTTAGCAAAAATAATGCATTAAAAAAAATCGCCCCTAAAAAAAAGTATGC
>CBDBEG010000024.1:0-24634 GCA_965204255.1 Rubritalea sp. | reverse complement strand
TCATTTTTAGAGGTGGCTTGCATGCTGGTTACTACCAGGTGGATAGTGGTTTTTTGGCCCAGTGAGTATGCACGGAAACTCATCTATTTCTGCGGAAGTCGCATGTTAACAGTCTTTCCTGGGAAGACTTTGAATGAGGGTGTAACCGTATTGGTTTAAACATAGTTTATTTCCAAAGAAAATGGATTAGGCTAGGCTAAGATGCTAAGCCCTATCCAAAACCGTATTTCCAGGATATTCAAAATCCACTGGAGAGTATGCTAAAATTCTATGATAGCATTGTCTTTCTTTCAGCTATAAAGTGTACCAAGAGTAGTTCTTTGTGCCCGTATAGGAGGATTTGTCGCAACCCGATTTCATCCTATAAAGCATTGTCGCAGCTCGATTCGTGTCATCCTATAATGTGACATCCTATAACGCTGAGTTGAGCGTCTAGGATGAGTGTCGCAGCTCGCAGGTTGTTGTGAGTGAAAGGTACTGGGATGTTGTGTGGATGGGGTGGTGGTGGTGAAAAGACACCACGACGAATAAAAACGGTGTTTGTGACATGGAGAGAGAGAGAGAGAGAGGAGGGAAAAGTGCATCAGTAACAACACAACGCATAGTTTTGGTTTTCATTTTATTGGGAACATCCGGAGGAAAAGATTACACACGAGTCTGTCGTTGAAATCTAAATTGTCACTAAAGATGTCCAGTTTGTACAGTTCTGGGTTGGCCAGACACAGGATGTAGTAAGCGCAGTAGAATCCGCATGTGTGTCGAAGACCTTGGATTCGTCTTGTGACGACGTGCTGTAACGTCTTCTCGGAGAAAGTGCCGCTGCTTCGAAGTCGGTCGAGTAGATGTTTGGCTATGGGGGCTCCCATGGGATCGAAGTAGACGACGTGGCTGCTCGTGAAGTGTAGTACGACCCAGTGTTGTCCGGGTAAGTAGTGCGGATCTGTGTTGACGACGTACGACCCCCTGTTGATTCGCTGATGTTGGCAGCCGATCGGCTGCTACGACGGCTCTGAACAGTTTAGAGGTCAGTTGATTGGTTCGAAGTGCGTGCTCTAGTTGACCCGTGTTCATGTTGTGGCATAGTCAACTAGCACGTTTCTGTTTCCATCAATCCGTAGCGTGTTGTCGTATTCGGCGTAGCAGATGACATTTATGGGACGGGTTAGATCCGTTCTGAAGTGAGCTTTCAGTTTCAAAGCGCCGTGTTTTATGGGGGTCGGTGTGCGCTCCTTCGCACATGTCGGTGGTCAGATCGAATCCGTAGAGGGTGTATCCTCGAGCGTAGTTGTCATAGTTGATGACTAATCCTCTGTTGCTGTTGTGCACGTTCACGGCTTGGTACAGCAGGCTCAAGACTTCTGCATATCTGCACCCGTCTCGAAAGTATGGGGTAAGGGTTGCTTCATGGGGGAAGGTTTGATCGTTGGAGGACAGGGCCAGGTAGTTGAGGCTAAAGTGCCGGAAGTTGAACGGGTTTTCTCTACCGCTGCCGTTGAAAGTGCTGTTGGTGACCAGTCCCAAGAAAACTCTCCGGGGCAGTTGCCCGATGATGAGGTTTTCTCTGTTGAAGGACCGAGTGCCTGCTGGGACGACAAAAGTCGTGACGACGCCCCGCCTCAGAGGATATGTGGCAGGGATGCCTTTCTGAAGCTCTTCGATGTGTGCCAGGCTCACGTCGGGGTTGACTTTGACGTTTCTTACGAGTAACAGGGCGCCGATGATTTCGACTTGTACTCTTCTGAGGACGGTTCCTCCTAGTAGGTGGAACCGTGTTGGGGATTTTGTGAATTTCAGATCGATGTCGACGCCTGGCAGTAGATATTTGTCCTGCATGAAAATGTCCACGTGGGGTCGCCCGGTCAGCTGGAAGATTCTGCTTTCCTTGATACGTTCGTTTCTTTTCTTTATCCCGGGTTGAGCGTTTCTGGCCGTGGGATCGTAGTTGTCGTTGTAAGGGTCGTCCTCTTCGTACAGTTCAGCTTGTAGCCAACTCTTCGAGCTGGCATTCCCGTGGGACAGGATTGTCTCCAAGTAGGCTTTGTAAGGGTAGGTGTCTACGTTGGCTGTCACCAGCGTCCCGTTTAGTTTGCAGTCGACCCGGGAGAAGAGGGTGTGCAGGAGCAGGTTAGCCGTGGTCACTCTTGCGTCCTGACCGAGTGGCCTCTCCTGACCTTTTGGCGATTCGCAGAGTCAGCTGTAACTTTGTGCGACCTAGGTCGATGTATTCATCGGGAGATGCTTGCATGTGAAATTCAAGGGGAGTTGAGTGGGAGATTTGGGCCAGGGGTTTGTGAACGGCGTAGTCCCCTCTTTCCATAGACACGTTGTGGGGTGGGATGGTAAATAGTTCGAGCTCGGACTTGGAACATCCCTCGGCCGTCAACATCTCTAACTCGTGGTCCCCTTGCGCTTAAAGTGTAGTTTCACTGTGACAATGCCCCTCCGAAAGGGAATATTTATACCCAGGTGGTCGACTAGCTGTATTTCGACCATCTCAAACGAGCCACGTTCTACACCGCCGTAGTGTATGTTGTCGAACGTCTCGGTGATTAGATCGCCCCGTACACCGGTTCGTGTCGGTAAGGTCCTTAACAACTGCACGTAGCTGTCGCCCACTTGTTGACGCTCTATCAGGTCGCAGTAGACGTAAATCACGGGTATCAGCCTGTCCACGTTGACGGGGTGATGGGCTCTGACGTCCACGGTGCCTTCACTTCTCTGGATCTCTTTGGGGATGCGAATACCGCCGCTACCGTCCGTTTTTTCGTATGGAACGCCGTCCTCCTCTCGAAAGCCAAGAGCGTGGGCCAGAGGGTGAGAGAGTTTGAGAACGTGGTCGGACCCGTCAAAGGAAAACGTGACTCTCTCTGAGATTTTGTCGTAGGCGAGCCTGATCTTTCTTTGACCTCGGTAGTACGAATGGTCGGGGTGGGATATGAAAGCCTTTAGCCAGTCGTTGATCAGGTCCTGGGGGGTGATGTAATGCTTGGCCCTCACGGCGCACCTGCTCCGACGGACGGCATCGGGCTTGTCGGGGACGTGGTATTCGGCAGTAAACTCACTGACCGGAATGTTGTCATAGGTGGCGGGGTAGGTGATTTTGGCAAGACCCACCATCCAATCGCCGGGGTCGAGCCGTACGCCCCCATGTAACTTTGTGAAGTAGTGAGACGCGTCTTGCTTGTCAAAGTAAGCCTTGCTGGAATCGCTCGGCAGGGTCAGGTAGAACTCGTCCTGGCCAGGACCTCCCTCTATCATGATTTTTGCGCCGCCGTTGACCCTTGTCTAGGCGTCTTGAACGTGGGATGGGGTAGGATGTACCCAATGCAGGAGGAGAGGAGTGAAATCCGCAGGGCACTCTTGCTATCAGCCAGGGGCGGATAAGAGAGGTTCACAATGGCCGCTATCACCACCGCGTACAGTAGAATGATTTGGCCGAAAAACACGATCTCGTTTTTGGGATAAGAGGACCCAAAACACTGCCAGAGTTTTACGCTTCTGACTGAATGAGAGTCGTCAGACTGTTTGGGTGACCTCTCCATCTGACGTATGCGCCTCTGGGGGTTCTCTTGACAACTCTTTGAATCTGCCGTCGCTGCTCTGTCACTTTTTGTAGCTCCTCTTTTTGAAAGGTTCCGATTAGAGGTTCACCAGACAGATCCTCGAGGAGATACTTGTAGCGACCTGCTGCGGTGAGAATGACTTTGGAAATGATAAACCGCTCGGACGTCCAGTTTGTTAAATATGCTTTCTCGAAGGCCCCCTTCTCTTTGGCGATTCTCACGAGGTCACCGACCTCGAATTGGGCCTTGGACGGTGGCGTCACCCATCTCGCCTTACGTCTGTGCAACAGATGGCCAAACATCCTTTTCCACACCACGTGCTGATTAAGAGCGTTCACGTCCGCGGGTTTCATTTTCGTGGTGGTGTGGACGGTGTGATTGTAGCCTCGTACCAAGTCCTCCAACACGGGTAGGTATCTGTGCGCGTTGGTGGCCGTGAAATAACGAGAAAGCTTCCCCCTCAGCGTGCGATTGAACCGTTCCGACAGAGAGGCCTTGGTGGAGTGTTGCGCCGTAAAAAACACCACTCCCCGTCTGCTCAGCATTTTTTGCACAGGCTGTCCTAGAAATTCGGTTCCTTTGTCTGTTCTTAAGCGCCGAGGTTGCCGCCCTGAGGACACGAACACGTCCTCCAACGCTATGGCCACGGTTGCCGCAGACTTGTTCATCAGGGGTCTAACCCAGGCGTGTTTCGACAGACCGTCAATGACCGTCAGCAGGTACCTGACCCCGTCGTTCTCATGGGCGTGTGCTTGGACGTCTAGCAAATCGGCCGACCATTGGTAGTCCAGGCCCTCCAGGTAGATGGACTCGTGGGAGAACCGCCGTCTGGCCTGCTTGTGCAGCGTGTACGTGTCTTGACCGCGTAACCACTCCCTCGCTTGACGCTCTGTCGCCCCTTCCACCTCTTTGGCTAGCCGCCTAGCGCTACCGGTGAACGCCGCCGGTGACGTCGTATCGTAGTAAGCGTTCGCAAACTTGCTGGGGGGTGGCGCTTTTCTTTTCCTCTTCTTCTTCTTGCCCCTCCTCTCTACTTTATATCCTTCCATTCGGGAAACGCGCTCCTTGCGACGTCCAGGTCAGACTCCGCCACTGTGCTCGTGTCCTCTTCTTCCCCTTCACCCTGTGTGTAATATTCCGTGCTCGAGTCGCTAGGGGTGTACCTATCCCACACTTCCCCTCTCCACCGTGGATTTGCATAGGCCGTGGGAGGTAGCTGCTGGCGAGCCATATACCTGGTCACGTGACCGAAACCAATAGGCGGATTACGTCGTCTTCCAGATGATGCGTGGTGCAGGAGCTCTGCTAGACTGCCTCCTCTCACAGGTTTCCCCTTTAAATAGATGTTGCCCCTGGCGTCCCACGTCATGCCTTTCTGAGACCACGCGCGCATGAGTTTCTTGGCCTTTGACCTGTACGACACGGGGATTTCAGATAGAAAGCGTTCGTCCTCACTCATGGGCGTTTCACTGCTTGCAGGGGGTGCTGCTGCTACCGGCGGTGCGATAGCCCTGCCGACGTCACGCGCCTTCTTGCTTGTCAGAAACTCGCCTAACTTACGAGCTACAATCATCTGTTTGTCTGGGGGCGGGACCGTGTCACGCTCAATTGCCCGCTCCAGGCTCAAAACTTTATCCGCCACCTGCTTGTCATCGGGTCTATCAAGGTCAATTACTTTCTGATTACGTCTCCACGCATGCACAACCTCCCCAGGCACAAAGAATGCCGAGCACGTGGGCGTGTGGTGGTCCCCGTCCTCCTGATGAGTCATGACCCCGTTGTTTTCTTTTAATTTATCTCAAATTACCGGTAAGTGCGTTTACTGTGGGCCCTACCAAGCCGGCCAGAAGGGGAGCAATGAGTGCACCTATAAAGCCGCCTTTCTGGGCGATCTTAGCCCTTGTCTGATCGCTGGTGTTTTTGTTGGCGACTAGACGTACACACTTTTTATGTTTTTTCAAGCGTGTGAGCTGCTTTGACGTCAGCGGTAGTTTACCCTTCAGCACGTTGTAAGAGATCTCTCTCAGCGCTCTCATTAGCGGCTTCCCCCCTTCACGTAGTATTCTCCTTCTTGACACTGTTTTTTTGCAAGCAAACAGACGAGACAGCAATTTTAGGTCCTCCTTTCTGAGCGCCATAACTGCAAATGAATCAGCTCACGTCGTGTAGCAAGTTATTAAATTAGCATCCCCGTTACTAGCCAGCACCGCACCTTCACCGGGTAAGATGTGTGATCTAAAACGCATAGCCTCGGGCGTCTCGGGATGTAAGTCCAGCACCAGGTAGGAGAACGGCGTGCGTGTGGCGTTTGAGTACGCCTCCATGAGACGTTTCCCCTTGCCCTTTTGACCCGCAAACACTTGTCTGGCGAGCGTTGCGATCTGACCGGCGCCTCTTATGCTTTTGAACAGCACGTAGTACTGGGCGTTTAGAGCAGCGAGTCTGAACGCCCTGGTTTGCAGAAACAAGTTATGAGTCACGTAAAACACGGACGTGTTCAGGTGATGACTGGACACGGAAAACAACTCTCCAATGCTCGCCTCCTCCGACTCGGAGCTGAAATCATCGATGATGAGTAAAGTTCTTGTGTCAGGACACAATGTGTATCCTTTACACCCCTGCACAAGTTGTACGTCAGTTCGACTCAGCAGCTTTTCATAAGCGGGCTGAAACTGCTTGTAACAAAGGATGATTCGACTGGGTTCAGGAGTGAAGGCTGTGGATTTGTGCTCAATGAGCGACATCAAAAATGTTGTTTTCCCGGACCCCGAGGGACCTGCCACTACGGCCGTAGCGGGGTGTTTAAAGGTAGCGTGTTGTTTGGCGTAGCATTGAAATGGCTCGTGACGCGTTTGGGCCATGGCACGTTCTTGGTAATTGCCGTCTTCACATTCACGTCTCGAATGCATGGATCGTTAGCGCACAGGGACATTTATTGCTCCCGTGGGACTGATAGGGGACCTGGCCCTCGTGCACGTCGGGAGCTCTTTCTAATTTGCGCCTTGAACGGGTCACTGAAAAAGGTTAGCGTCACAACAACATGGTCAGGTATATAAGAGAGACGCCCGGCATTCTGCACAAAACCTCCTGTGAGACACGGACGCAGACACGGATACGCACAAAACAAAAAAGAAAACATGAGAGTTATGACGACTTCACGGAGAAGGAACTTTCAAACAGAGGCGGATGTAAGTAGATGTCTTTTCATATTTTTTTTTGTATAGTTATAATGACGTCACGTCTATGCAAGGCCACATATAAATGATTTTCTTGATTGTGAACTCTGCAACGGCTGTTACGCTTTACTTTTCTTTTAACGGCTCACTGCGATATCTGTTTAAATTTTATTTTATTATTTTTTACAAACCCTCCCTGTCCTCACAAAACAGATTTAAATCCCAGATAAGAAAAGCACCATGAGTCGTGAGAAGACGTTCTCTCCTGTTTTTTTTTTTACGCACTCCTCCGAGTACACGCGCCAAACTAAACAGTTTGTTCTAGAAATTAAGTCCGTGTTGACATTGACTGATTGATATGACGTCTTCTCACTTTTGTATAGTTATAATGATGTGTTGTTTTTTTTTGTTTTTTTTTCGTCTACGCAAGATGAAATATAAAAGAATGGTTTTTTTTCTTTTGATTGTCGACGTCTGTTGCGCACCACTTTTCTTTTAACGAATCACTGCAATGCCTGTTTAGAAAGAAAGAAAAAAAAAAACCCCAGCGTCTTGGTTACAACGCCGTGTGCGCGTGCACGGTTTAGTCCCCCACCTTTCCCCTCCCAGATAAGAAAAGTATCGTGAGCTGTGAGAAGCCGTTGTTGTCTTTGTCACAACATATATGTGTGTGTGTGTGTGGGGAGCCTGAGCACACGCCAAACTAAACAGTTTGTTCTAGAAATTAAGCCCGTGTTGACATTGGTCGATTGATACCAGGGGGGAGTGAGTGAGACGCAGTGGTATTTAAAAAGAGTTTGTTTTACAATTAGTCACGCGTGCTCACCAGTAAAAGAACGCGCCAAACTAAACAGTTTGTTCTAGAAATTAAGTCCTTGTCGCTACAGGCATTGATTGATTGATGTTGGAGGGAGAGAGGGGGGAGTGTGAGAGACGCGGAGGTATTTAAAAAGATTTGTTTTACGATTAGTCACGCGTGCTCACGGGGTAAAAGCCCACGCCAAAAGTTTGTTCTAGTCACGTGCGCTGTTGACATTGATTAATTAATTGATACGGGGAGAAGAGAGGAGGCATTGAAAACAAAATGTTTTGTTCCATAATTTTCTAGTCACATTGCAATTTTTTTTTTTTTTTTTTCTTTTCAGAAGTTGCAGCAAAGAATGAGCGAAAGAGGGGAAGACCCAGGACGGTGCATGAGGATAGAAAAGACAAACGTAAGTTTTTTTTGATGTGATTTATTTCTTTAAAAAAAAAAATAAATAATAATCATAAGCGTGCATATATATTTTTTTTTAAAAAAAGACACAAATTACATCAAACCGTTCTTCTTTTTTTTTTCTAGGAGACGAGGATCGTGACCATCGAGGACGCGTCGCCCGCCGCCGGGGCCTGCCCCCCGCCTCCGCCAGCGCCGGCCGCTGCGAGGATACGGCCATACCACGCTCTTTACGAGCCAGAGTCAACAACAGACAGTGAAGATGACGTGGAGGAGGAGGAGCCAAGAAAGAGGATGAGGAGAACGAGTAGTACGGAGACTCAGAGATGTATTTACGACTCAGATGAGGAGGAGGAGGGGGAAAGAAGACGACGGGAGGCCGAGTTGTGGTCGGACGGGAATGAAAGACCCTGTCAGTGCGGATCTCGACCCCCATCGCCGTCTCCATCGCCACCACGCCCACCTCCACCCCCACGAGAAGAAGAAGAAGAAGAAGAAGTGAGCTGCGAGGATGACATCGATGACATAATCGACACCATCGTCCAGACAGCCGTGGATGCGAGCATGGAGTTCGCGAAGAGACTATTTCAATCCATGCCACTGGTATCGGCACCCGTTCCGCCGTACGTGGCATCGTATCCCCAGTGCCAATGTTACGATGTCATGACGCCTCCGCCACCTCTCCCATTCCAAGCAATGCCGCCTCAACAGATGCCTCCTCCTCCTCCTCCTCCTCCTCCTCCTCCTCCTCCACAGACCATCCCAACGCCTGCTGCTCCCCAGGAATATCAGCCTCCACTCCCCTACCACTACAGTGACGTACAACAACAGACTGGTGCATCACTGCCTCCTCCTCCTCCTCCTCCTCCACAGACCATCCCAATGCCTGCTGCTACCCAGGAGTATCATCAGCCTCCACATTACAATGGCGTGCAACAGTACAGCACGTACGTGCGTATGGGGGACGGATCCCTTCGTTACATGGGACAGGACAGACCGAATGGATACGACTGAATGAGCGTGTGCGTGTGTGTGTGAGTGAAAGAGCTTTTTTTTTAATTGCAACGTCTATTTTGTTTGTGTAAAGAGTATGTGCATGCAATAAAAAAAAAACACATTTAAAAAATTTGAGGTGGTGTTGTTGGTTTGATGAGAATAAGAAAAAATGATATGTTTCCTCCACCAAAAAAAAAAAGAGGTCATAGGAATATGGCAAGATTTGATTGTAACGCTCTGAAGTAAAAGAAAGAAAAAAAAATGACTTCGCCATATTCCTTTGACCAGTGTGTGTGTATACCCCTCTCTCTCTCTCCAATGCATTCTTACACACACACACACACACAGACGCTATGGTTTTGTTTCCTTCAAACCGTATGTTTTTTTTCTTTTGTGCTCACTACCTGGAAACGCGTGTGCTGGTGGAGAGCTGGTGAGCACATAGAAGCAAGCGGGTGCGTTGTGGCATGTGTGTGAAAGGGGGGTACGTAGTGGAGGGTCGGGGTTGCGCATATGCGTGTGCATTGTGGGTCATGGAGGCTTGAGTTGTGTGCATTGTGGACCATGGAACAAAAAAAGAGCACCAAAACAAAACAAAACAGACGATTTCGTTGCGTTTTTTTAAAATTTTATTCACATTTCATTATGACAGACACACATAATCACTCTTTGTAAGCACGTTCTGTCCTAGTAGACGCATCACTCGCCGTTCTGTATGGCGAGGACTTCGTGGTACAACACGTGGTATTTTTCGCGCAGGTGTTTCAGTAACAGCTGTAGACCCTCCATTTTATGCGCTAGTTTCTCTCTCTCTCGTCTTTCTCGGTAGAAATCTGCCGTCAGTAGTTCGATTTGCTGCACATACGCCGCTGTCGCTCCATCGTTATTAGCGGCTTTGGCGTTTTCTTCTAGCCGGCGAACTCTCTCTGTCACCATTTCAATGTCGCTGCCCTCTCTATTCTCTGCGTGTTCCATAGCTGGCGGTCACGGGTAGGGTGAATGCCTATTTGTGAAGCCAGTGCGTTTGCCTCTTTCCTTTATAGCACGGGGCGGCGGTTTCTTGTCTTCACCATCAGCGTCCACGATCAATAACGGTTCAAGCTCATCGTCCAACTCCGCGTCTGCTTTGCACAAGTCGTCTATAATCTCTGGTTTGAGGAGTTTGTCGCATACGTCAAACAGATCTGAGGGGGCTGTTTCAAGCATGGCGCGTCGTTCCTTTGCGAGCAGCATCAGCTCGTGTTGAAACGTAAAGACGGAGACGGACACGTCCTCTCCCAGCCGATGTATCAGCGACCCTCTGCCCACGATACACTCATGATCTGTTTGAGAGGGCCAGTTTTCCTTACAACCGACGCATCGTTCGGGTATGGCCTTTGTGATTGCTTCTGTTAGCAATTTCTTGTACACTTTCTCGGCGAGATGGAGTTCAGAGCCCGGCGGGTTGGACAGCCTGTTGCGCACGGAGAACCATTCCGTCGTATTCAGGGTCACCCCTTGCTTGGACGGGCCGTCACCGACGTACACTCTTATGTTGCAGTATGGCGCCTGCTTGTAACAGTTCAGAGTAAGCTTTGTCATCACTTTTTTCCAAGGTTGACCGCTCACCGTCCCAACGCGTGCCTCGGGCGTGAGCGTCCATGATTGCTCTTCCTCTCTCTGGGACCCCTCGGTCGTACGCTCCATGTAACTGGACACCTTGGAGCTCAGCCTGCACAGCTTCAGCCACTCGACCCTGGACAGCACGATTTGCTGCATCCCCTCGGGACTCTTCCTGGTGATGCTGCAGTAATCCCCGTGGCAATCGAGGTACGCCATGTCGACTGTTGAAGCGGTTGTGAGGCTGAGTCTCTTCTGGATCGCCTCTATATATCACCAGCCGTGACGTCATCACCGTCAAGCCATCCCAGGGGGACCGTGCTGACGCCGTCCGGCAGTATGCGTCGCTTGTCGTACACCATCCTGTATGTTTTCTCTTGGGACCTGGTGTACATGCCTCCTAAGCCCACCTGACCCTCTCTGACTATCGCGTGAGGACGTGTTGTCGTGACCGTCTTGTTGCCCACGCCTTCTCGCAACATCTCAAGCATGGTGTCGAAATCTATCAACTTGGACGTTTGGTAGTTGAGGGTGAAACCACGCACTTTACACTCGCAAGTGCCGTCTGCAAATCTGATGGCGTAGTTCTTGGCACCCAGTCCTACGTACTGAGTCAACTCCTGGCGGGGGTATTCGTCTTTCAAGTCCCCCAAGAAGTCGCCAGTGTCCGGATTCCACTCTCCTCGCTTGTGGACGTAGATGATGCTGTCCGTGTCTGTGTAGAGCACCCTTCGATCCAACCGCTCCATCGCATTATACAAGCGCAGTCTGGCGTTTGCCGTGGTGTACGCAGCCAGCACGCAGTTGGTACGCGCGGAGCCGGGGTCGCTCTCCTCCCCTTTCACCTTGGAGTAGACCGCCACAGACTCTTCATTGGCGTACACCACGTCTTGAACTTGGATGTGCGGATCGTGCATCAGCTTGACGTAATCCGACACGTCGGCGGTGTAGACGACCTTGGACTTGTCTGATCGCTGCCCGAATTTACCCCAGTGGCTGTTCGCCAACAGTTTGGCCAGAGACCTGAGACCTGGGTTGTGTGATATTTTCCCCGGCTCCAACTCAATGCCTTCTCTCCGTTTCCACGCTGCCACGTACTCGGCCCTCTCTTCTGGCGCGTCACACCCTTTGGGGTAACCCGATGCTTCCTGCTTCAACTTGACCCACTTGTTGATGAACGCCGCCCATATCCCCCCTGTGCGCGTCTCTGGGTCGTATTGCGAGGTGTTGGGATAGTGCCAGGCTTCGATCCTCTGCAAGATCTTGTATCCGCACTCCACCGCCTTGGATAGCTCTGGCGACGTCCAGGTGCCTATGAGGACCCTGTCTTCGGGTGACGTGTGCGTGCAAGCGTGCGTCTGACCACTCTCACCGCACGACCTGCAGAGAGGGAACAGCAACTTGCCCTCGCCATTCCTCCACGGCAGCACGGGGAGAAACAGCTTAGTAGGAGGTAGCACTAAACACTTGACCAGTCCTTCCACCTCTTCGGGTATGTCCTCACCTCTGACGACCACGGGGTGTTTCACGGGATACCTGGCATACTTGTTTATGAAAGGATACAAGCTGTTGAAGTCCACGTACTTCAGCCACTCCCCCTTTTCGGGTGCTGCCTCTCTGTACAAACCTATGGCCTCCGTTCGACCGCCGTAGAACGCGTCTCTGGGCTTTATCGGGTCGTAGGCGGAAAGTAGACGCATCAACCGCCGGTGGTGTGAAGTCATTTCAGCCCTGAAGTCGCACTCCCACTGGACGTGTAGAGAGCGACCACTGCTTCTGAGAGCGTGTTCGAATGCTAGCGTCTGCCCATGGTTCTCTCTGTGCGTCACGTCTTTCTTCACGGGGTGTTCCGCCTCCCTGTTTGGAAAGCATCTGGGGCACGAGTGACGGAAACAGCCGTGAAACAAGTAGACGTCCCCCTCATCGTCCACCCCATCCACCGCTCTCCCAGCCACGACCTGGGCGTCGTCATTCCCCGCGTGTTTGATTCGGCGACCCGTCTGACGCTCCATGTGCATTAGCCAGCATAACCCTATTGAGGACAGTCCACCTTCAAATGAACCGGTGGATGGGATGACGCCTATCGTGGCCGGTGCCAGGAAACTCGTCCTGTAGACCCGGTTGCAGGCCCCGGCTATCGTAAACGTCTTCGTGAACGGTTCCAACCCCGTGTTTTCGACAAAGAGGTTTCTGAAGACCCCGCAGCATCGTTGCAAGATGTCCACGTCCGAAATACAGTACTTCTCCAGCTCTCGTTGAAGGTCAAAGGTGACATCTCGCTGCTCGTCGTACCACTCGTAAAACGACGCACGCTTTGTCTGGTGCATCTGATCAGGGCCGTAAAACGACGCGTCGGGTACCGTGCCCACGTAGTTTTGATTTTCTAGCGTGTTCCAGAGATGGGGGAAGTACCCTTTGGTCAGCTCTTCCAGCCCAAAAGCCTCGGGCAACTTGGAGAGCGCCATGGGGAAGAAGTTGAGACTATCTATGAACGTCACGCCCTCCGCTTCCAACCGCAATATCTTGTGTCCGGTCGTGATGACAGACGGTTTGATGACCTTCCGGTGAACAAAGTCCAACACGAAGTGACTGTCGTAGCCGCTGGAGTTGTGAGCAATGCATATGCCGCCTTTGAGTCTACCGGCAAACAGGTAAGCCCCAAACTGTTCCAGCGTATCCTCCCCCTTAAAGATCCTTCTTTCCCTACCGCAGTCGCACGCGACACCCTCCCCCATCGGCAAATCCATGCAGCGAGTGCACACTCTGTGTACGACGCATAAGTTGGGCTGGTGACGTCCATCCTCCAGCATCATGCTTTCGAAATCGTAAAACACGTACGGGCGGCTCTTGAATTCGTCCTTGCACGTCTTCGCCGGTTGCATGTAACACTCGTGTCCCTTGGGCATCATGGCGTGACACACGGGGCAGTAGTCGTGTCCACACGTGTGCACGCCTTCCGCACCGCTGGCCAACTTTTTCTTGTACCACTTGCCACACGTCGGGCATGCGACTCTGACATCGCATATACCGCGTGCCACATGACCCACCAGACACGTCGCATTGCGGAAAGTAATTCCACAAGCCGAGCAGAACTCTCCATCACCCTCCCACCCACACGTCGACTTCCCTCCGCAAAATTCACAGCTCAATTTACACCTGTGGTGAGCCGCACTCCTGCTCCGACCAAAGCAATGGCCACACACGTAACGAGCTCCCAGGAAAGCCGGCAGTCTGGTGATGACGCTGTAGTGGTTGTCTGCCAGATACAAACAGACCAACTTTCCGTCCCCGCCATGATAGACCACGGTGTTGAAACTATCCCTGGACACGACCACGAGAGAAAAGTTCTTCTTGCTCAACACCGACTGAAACTTTTCCCATTCGGGTAGCCCACACGGCTCGTCTGCACCTATCCCCGCCTCAGCCAACAACTCTTTCGCCAAACGCACTTGAACAGACGCGTATCTACGTACTTTTTCGTGCCACGGCGTCCTCTTTCTCTTGGCAGGTGCACGATTCAGTTGCGCCACGGCAACCACTATCGCTCGAGCGCAACACATGTCGTGCTCATCTCTAGGTATTTGAATAATCGATTTTTTCCTGCCCAACATCTCTACCCAACTAGACGACAGCTGGCGTGTAGAAACCCCCAGTCGACCATTACCCACGGGAAGAGCTGCGTGTACAAAAGTCACTCTCATCGTTCCGGCGAAGAGCCATTTCTTATCACTTTGCAGCACACGTTCAATGCTAATCAGGACTCTCTCCACACTCATATCATCCGGCGGAATGAAAGGTATCCATATCTCGTGGTGCAGTCCAGGACTCATGATGCTCAATCTGACTCGGTGGTGATTAGGATATCTGGGCGCGTCATTCTCGTACAACAGGTCTCTCAAGATACCTTCAAGGGGAGAAGGGGAAGGGATAGAGAAAGCACATTTAAAAAAATTTATAGGAAAAAAAGCACCACGCGCGCACACACAACAACACGTAGGCCTACTTACGTGCGAAGACATCGTGCACCATAGCGTTGACGACGTTGAAAGGCAGATCATTTTGCTGGATAGCCGGAATGGATAAAGTGTACTGCGTGCCTTCCACATTAAACTTTGGAATACGTCTCTTGACCGTAGCCACGAGGTTGTATGGTAACAGGGGGTTTGCCATCACGCATATGGGATCACCACACCACTGAGAGAAACATTTATAGGTCGTGACAGAACAACAACGCTATCTTTTTTTTATTTTATTTTATTATTATTATTTTTTTTTTTTTACATCCTCGCATTAAGGTCTATTTTTTATTTCAAACAACCAATTGTCTATAGCGTCCAGAGCCAGAGCGTCGTTCTTCCACTTTTCACCAGCATCGCCACCAGCAAGCACCCACGATTGAGAAAGAACATCCTGAGCAGCATCTTGACTACCGGCACACGGTTCTTGTTGCTCCTGTGACTGCGAGAGACTCAAAACATCCCGGTGTGACGGCAAACTTTGCTGTGAGACGGCGGCACCCGTTTCATTGTCTTTTTTCTTTCTCTTGGCGTTTTTTGTCACATTAGACTGCTGTTTGAGCGACGCTACAGTCTGTAACATCCATGACACGTCTTTTTCTAAACTATCCAGCTTATCGTCTGACTTTCTAGTCATGTAATTCTCCACCAACGCACTCCAACTAGTCATGAACGCCGCTTTTTGAATGGCAAACGACAGGGCAGCCATCGTGTTTGTTATCCTAGCACAATTCGATATCCAGAGAAGGTCAACAACGTTCTGCTCACTTTTTTTATACTCCCACCCACAGTCTACGATGCAAAACGTTCCAGACGTCGTCCATCACAACTGACAGGTCAGTAATTACCACCAGGTAGAAGTCAGCACGGAATCACGTCTGGTCTCACTGACCCCTGACCACCTGTGTGAAGGCGCAGCGTTTTTCCAGACGTGATTCATCACAACCAGTTCCTCCCCTGGGAGATGGACGCGTGGAACAGCTATGTTTCACTCAGTTGCGGTGACTCATAGACCTTTTCAGTCTCCAACGCCTTCGTCATGGCACTCTCCAAGTTGCCCGAGGCAAATGCTGTAGAACTGTTTCGTTCCAACACGCTCCAGACACCATTCATCACGACCGACAGCTCACTAGATTGAATTTGCAACACAACAGGCCTCCGTGGACGACGACGTGGAACAGTCGTGTGTTTTTTTTTTCATTCGTTACAGTCTCCAACACCTTCGATCAGATACAACTCCTGCACGGACGACGACATGGAACAGGCTCCAACACCTCTTCGTCCAGGCTCACTCAAGGATGGGGCGGAATCGTTTTGTTTTCACACCACCTCCCATATAAAAGGCCTCCCCACACAGAACTGAGCTCGTGACCGTGCTGGCTACAAGCTGCGACAACACCTCCTCCTCCACCACACACAGCAGCCTGCGAGCTGCGACACACATCCTAGACGCTCAACTCAGCGTTATAGGATGCCACATTATAGGATGGCACGAATCGAGCTGCGACAATGCTTTATAGGATGAAATCGGGTTGCGACAAATCCTCCTATACGGGCACAAAGAACTTTAAGCACCCTTAAGGATCCTGAAGAGAGCAGAGAGATGTCATGTGTGTTATCCGTGCAGATGCTACAGGATACTTCATAAAGATCTGATCCAGATAGCTCACTGGGAGGCATAAACAAAGCTAGGATTCAAGTGGGGGAGGATTCTAAGCTGGTTCACACTTGTGTAAAATTTCATCGTGGTATCCTCTGTAGCTTAACCTAGCAGTGACTTAGATTAACGTAGTTATACTTTATTTTATATATAGTTTAACATATTTGCATAATAGTAGGTAGTCAATAGGTCGTTACATTGCTCTGTTAGGTGACGTTAAGCTACCGAGGTATCCACTGCACTTAGCTACGTTATTAGGGTTGATCAATGGCTGCAAGCAGATAGAATGCTATGGCGTTCACTGATATCTACAAGCACATGGAATGCCTTGGTGGAATAAGGTTACAGAGTTTTCTGACTAATGGTCACTTTGTTTACCCGTGCAACGCCGGGCACACCAGCTAGTTAAACATAAATGTGAACATGGCTTAAAAAGTGTGCATGCTATACAAGGATAGGGCACACACACATAACAAAATATACACAGTTTACAATGTATATGCATGTGAGAAATAAGTTCTTTTCAAACTCTTTAAAATGACAATGCAATGATCAACGCTCCGGGATTTTTATTGGACACACAGAAGACATTATGCCCAAGGCTGCTACTGTTTAGTTAGCCCTGATGCAGCAGTGATGACAGGTCCTAGTCTCTTCAGGATTCGTGACAGTCCTTGGGAATCCCAAGAGGGTGATTTACCTATTGAGATAATCTGAATCCAGATACGGTTATGGCAACACTGTCAGAGTGTCAACTGGAGATTGATACTTAAAGGTCAAGAACTTATGAAAGTCGCTTAATATGTTAGAACGCATTGATATCACTTCAAGCATAAGCCTAGTCATTGTACCATAAATACATGTGAAGTGACCATAACAATTTCAATTGACCTTGGCCATTCAGGCATTGGTACACACTCAGCAACCAATCATACTGTACAATTGATGTAGCACATTTGATGAATTACTTCAGAAATTATTTGGTCCAGATGGAACTCAAAGCCATGATCTGTGACCTCTCTGAACATTTAGCTTTTTAGGCTAAGAACTAAGCAAGCCAATTGGTGTTAGCCATGGCCTAGGTACCTGTAGATGCAAACACTGGACCACAAGAGTTGTAATACAGAGTGAAATACCACGAATGGTTTGTTCTTCTTCTTAAGTTGATGAATTAGATTTTGATTTAAAGGTACAGTCAAGCCTGTCTTACAAGACCGTTCCAGGGACTGAAAAAATGTGGTCTCTTTAGACAGGTGGTCTCTTAACACATGTGAATTACAAGGAAAAATCTGCTTTTGGGGGTCTGCAATAGCGGTCTCTTTATAAAGGTGGTCTTAAGAGCAGGTTCAACTATATTTTTTTATTTTGCCAGAATGTATTGTTTACATATTCCTAGTAAGCTTTGTTCCTTTTGAAAGCCCTTGCCAATATTTGGTCATTTGCAATAAACTGTTTTGTCAATTGCAATAAAATGTTTTGTCAGTTGCTTTGTTGCAAGTTGGTAGATCGTTCATCATTATCAGGCTCAGTGTGCAAACCTCAATATGGTCCACAGTAAGATGAATATTAAATATTTGAAGTCCATCCATAATCTTCATATGCTCCTTATCAGCATCTTTACTGACATTATAATAAACAGAGTCTGCTGTTATCGCATAGTGAGATGTTGGCAAATATTTCCCTTGGTCAAGTCTCTGATCATCTTGCTTTTAGGGGGCCTGAGATCTGAGGGATTAAGTGTTGACCACATGACCAATTGAAAGTTGTTAATGGTATTACAGTGTTTGTTTCCCAGAGGTTGTAGTTAGCATTGCGGAGCACCCTGGGTAGTATATTGTATTTATTTTTGCAGTATAACATATGCAGATTTTGTGGCAGACACACTCGCCTTTATACAGAGTTTGTCCAGGAGTATAATTCTGAAATTAAACTCTTTTCCTGAGCTTTGACTGTTTGAGTGATATAGTGAAAGCCATTGGCAGGGACCAAGGTGACTTCCTTGTTTCAGACAGTTGTGCGAAATAAGTTTAAGTTGTTTAGATTTCTAGTGTTTCACGAGATTAGTGAATAGTCTGGTATGGCATCTGTGATGACTTGCCAGTAGCCAGTCGTTAAGTCCACAGCGTAGAACCATGTCATCCCACGTTTCCATCAAAGTGCATAACAGGCATTAATAGTAACATTACGGAGCACACCAGTGCAGTGTTGTGAACCATATTGCAAATAACATCTGCAATGCATGTATTGCAACGTGATGCTTGCAATATGCCAAGAATCTTATGATTATTCAATTCAAGTATTCCTAGTACCATTACTTTATTCTATAGTGAGGTGGGTGGTGCATATAATTATATGGGCAATCATTCAACAATAAAACCAGCAACACAGTGATTCGTGACCTGACATTAATGTCCAGGTGACTGCCCCAATAACACTTGACCACTGATAACTGACCACCAAGCTGGCCACAGACTGGACCAAGAAATGACCAGTTATAGATATGGGACTTGGAGGCCTCTCAGAGGATTATGTGGTCGACTTCAGGTGGGAGGGTAACCATTGAAGAATTCGAGTTAAAACCATAAGTATATGAAGATGAAACAATAAAGGTTGACATTGGCTTCATAGAAAGTATAATTACTCATTTTATCAAACAGGGATAGCATGAAATTGATTGTCATAACTTTCTAAGAGAAGATGCGACTTAATTTATAGAAGACTATGAATGTCATCTGCAGTGTGACATACAGTTATATACCCTTATGGAGATATGATGAGTTTGGAAACTATTTGTTTGTAGTTTTTGTCCTGACAGATTAAGACAAACGGCAAACTGCAGAATCAAATACAGACCATATCATTCCCTAACCCATTGCCTTTACAAGAGGGCGCTCATCACTGGGCAAAGGCCAAGAATGGAGTGAAACTTCGAATACCTTATAAAGACAAGACCTAACACTATTTTTGCAAAGTTTGAGCCTTCTATCGCAAGACAAACAATTGATTTACAGAAACTGACAAAAGTACAAACTTGTAAACCAGATTCGATGCCCTGCAGAGGATGCTGACGACTTTCCAGGAGGCAAATATGGTGCTAAATGTATCATCAAGGATGATATTAGGCACTATCTCTGTTATGCATGCACAACCTTCCACAGGGATAATGCTTAGTGTGCACTGACATACAAAACCCTAACAAGTTTGTGTTTTACTTTTCAAGAGGATGCCGATTATTATCCGGAAGAAGGGCGAGAGTGCGTCAACTGTGGTGCTACATCAACCCCCTTGTGGCGGAGGGATGGAACTGGACACTATCTTTGTAACGCTTGCGGCCTCTATCATAAGGTGAATGGCATGAACCGTCCCTTGCAGAAGCCTCCACGGCGAGTGGTGAGTTTCGACCAAATGATGGGGCAGCGAAACGAACCACAAGTAATTTATAAGCTTATTTATGCTTTTATTTTCCATTTCTGTTTAGTTTCCATAGTTCCTGTAGTTCCACGTTTAGTTGGGAAGCATGTGCCCTCAGTTTCAGTTTAGTTATAGATTTCTATCTTCCAAACTCTGCCTTCACTAATTTGACTGTTCTGCTCACAATATTATAGATGCCCTGACGTAGTTCCCTATTTAGTTTTAGATCCTTGCATGTCTACCTTGATATTTCCTTCAACAGATCCAAGTGTACAACAAGCTCAGAACTATTTTCTTTTTTGGTTCTTATTGCATGATTAATTCACCGCATTCTTCACTATTTCCCTGGGGTATCTTAATGATCTCCGACAAGGAGATTATGATTTCGGTAGCGTTTGTTTGTTTGTCTTACTGTTTGTTTGTCTGCCTATTTGTCTGTTAGCAACATTACTCAAAAAGTTATGAACGGACTGCGATGAAATGTTATGGGGCAGGGGTGGGATGGAGTCTGGGGTGGTAATAGGAAAAAGTGATAAATTTTGGGCATTACTCAACACTTTGTGAGTGGATTTTGGTAAAATTTTCAGGAGCACTCTGCAATGATATACGGATCAATCTATTAAATTTTCGGGTCAATTTGCATCACCACGCTGGCACTCCAAATCAGAAATCTGCTCAATACGGGTATCATGAGCTGCCTTGACAGAGATCTGCAATTCTGCATTCTCTGAGTGCCCTAGTTTAGTTATATTTTCAGACAATTCCAAGCCCTACCATCTTAGTCAACCCAATTTCTTGTCCTAGTTATAGTTGCAGTTTTCCTAGTTTTATTAAATAGTGGTATTTGGTTTCTTCAGTTCAAGGTTTTCTGAGAACCTCAATTGCTCTTCTACCAGTTTTAGTTTTTCTGTCGTTCAAAAACTTTTATGTGTTCTTTTTCTTTCACTGGGGTGTTTAAATTAGTAGTCCATAGTTTCTCCATTCTAAGCTTTTCAGTAGTTTTCAGTTTCACTGACTTTCTTCAACCATATTTCCCATTTTGGCATGGTGTTTGAATCCATTAATAATTTTAATCTGATCGGTAGATTTTCACGTAATTAAGTTGTTCACCTTGGTGCTTTTGATGGTTTTAACTTATTGAGTTAAGCATATTCAATTCATAAGAAGAGCTAGGACATGGCATAAACGATGAGTGTCGCCCTGTCCGAGAAGGATTAGGCATGTTTTAGTTCCCGTTGTAACATTAGTAATTCATCAGTCCATCATGTCCTTGTGTAATGTATTAAAATGATATAACCATAGAGTACAGGGGTATCATTGTAGCTATATAAAGCCTTCCCTGGGACTTATAAATTTCCCTTAGCATTTTGACTTTTTAAGTACCCACTTATAATGACTTGAATGGCACAAGACGTCAAGATTAATGTTAAAAAACACACAAGGATTTCTATTTTCTCATACACTTCTTATATTGAAGTGCTCTTGGCCATACAGTGATACCATTGTAATGTTTAACTGTAACATTGTCATGGTAGGCTATAACGTATATAAATATTACAAAAACTTGGCGTTGGTCCTTTTTCCTGCACTGGTGTATTGTAAAATACAAAGCAAATAGTTTCAGAAAATTGGTCAAAGTTGTTATGATTTGTGACACTGGACAGACAGAATTTCTCTTGAGTCAGGTCTTTGATATTTGTTCCTGAAAGTTGTCCTTAGCATGACGCAGCACTGTAGAGGACTAACTAGAATATTTCAAGTTGGCCCATGACACCAAAAAAGAGACCAATTTCTCCTATAATTCAATGTTTATATGTTATTTTTCTATGGTTTGAGTTAGGTTTCTAGAATAATTAGTTCTCCATTAAAACAATCTAAACTGTATTTCCAACATGATTCCTAAATTCTGTCCGAACAGGTTTTTGACTTCCTGCGGTTTGTCCCATCCTTGTTTACCCAAGCTAAATGTATCCAAATAGGCCCACATTGTTTGATACAGTTTGTCACAATGTTTCCCCATTGCTATATGAACCACAGACAAATCATGACTAGGTACTGTGTTAGCCCACTATTTAAACATGTATTTACTCATGGCTATTTGATTCCACTAAAGCATTTGATCCTATTTGGTAAAACTATCATCATGGGCTGGTGCACACAGGATCAATTGACCTTAATGTTTGAGAGTGAGAGTTAATAGCTAAGTTAAAGAGGAGAGTCTACATACCCCAAGAGAAAGGCTAACAGATCTGAAGACTGGTACTGGCAAAGACTTTGATGAGAGAGACAGAAAGGCATCTTTAGCAGGTTATTGGTACAATAGACATTATGATAAGGTACCTTTTCATTATCAGAATAGAAACAAAAGCGTGTGTCTGGCGTTATCTGTGTGCTGTATTTGATGCTGATAGAGAGAAAGTTGACAATGGACTTATTGTATTATCATTATCCATCAGAATCTGTGTGATTTCTACTGGGAGTTCTTCAAGGATGTGTGCGTAAGGCTCCTACTGTTTCCAAAACTTTAACTTTAACTCTTGTCTGTTTATGTTCATTTAGAAATGGTAAACAGGCAAAGTTATGAATATCCACCGAAAGTTATATGTATTCTTTTCCTCTAGGGTTTCTTCACGGCTATTTGGTATGACCCATTGTTTTAGAAACTTTAAATTCAATTTATCTTTGTATTGTCCTCTGCAGCTAAACCTGGGACTCACTTTTTGGAGAATAACAAAATAATTGGAGTGTTCACAATGTTGAAACTTTGCGTGAGCAAAGAACGATTAGCGTATTAACGTTACATGTAACGTTGAACGTGATATAACGTACACAACCAAAATAAAGCAGGTGTACTTGTTTTTCCACTGTGATTATGTAAAAATGGACGGACCTACTTCAAACCTCCGTCAAACAATGATGTTACCAAGATCAAAGATACATTCTATATAGAATGACAAAGTAAGTCTTGTTTATTAAGCTGATATATTAGTCTATGAATATAGCGGCGGTTTTCATTGCGTATTTTGGCATTAAAGAGACCCAGTTTCACCCGGACTCCGGTGCGTGAAGAGGACAATACATTGAGATTTATTTTCACCTTAAGATGTTACAAACTTATGAATATCTATCAAATTATCTTACCATTGCTTCTTCTGGGACATGTCCTTAGACCAATATTTTATCAGAAAGTCAATATATAACTGTTACGGTGATCACTTTAACGCATGTGCATTTAAAAATATGAATCATACTATGTAGCCAAAGACATTAATTTCAAGGTGGCGTACCCATGTTCGTGAATATATATATGAAACCTTGAGTGAGACCATCTTTCTGCATTTATTAAGCAGGAGCACCCAAAGGGTCATTTTTTTGAACTTGCCTAAAATGGCATAAAATATGTTGGGATGTAAAGAAAACTTAGTTTTGCAATGTTTTTATAAATATCATTTTTGAAAAATCTGTACCTTTTCTCCCAGCCAGCTGAGAATTTTCAGTGCACCCAGCTGGATGCAGTTTGCCAGCTGGTGTCCAGGTGTACCTTCGATGTGCAAATTCTCCCAGCTGGGAGACTAACGGTACACCTCAACTAACATGATATTCTCATGCAATGTTCATATAAAAGAGAATATCAATAAACTATAGATATCTGAACTCTTCATTAAGCTGCAGAAGTTGTCTATGGTATCTCTTTATTAAAACAAAAAGTCTGAATGTATGCATTCATGTATCTGCACCCTGAGAATTTACCAGCTGGCGCGATGCCAAAACCCCAAGGCTGCACATGACAACAAAAGGTGTACCTTATAGCTGGGAAATCTTCCAGCCAGATGGGAATGGTGAAGGTACAGATATTTCAAGGTACAGCTCGCTGGGTGCACCTGATTAAGATAACCAACTATGTTGGTTATCTTCTTGTTTTGCTGTAGCAATTCGCGTTGATTTTAGGCAAACTTTCGGTGGCTCTATCTCTATAACGGCTCAATGTATTGAGCTCCAACTTATGCCAAATGAAAGTTCAAGGAAAGATCTTCAAATCATGTGTTGGTTACTTTTACGTCAGATCTCTCCTTATGGTGTAATTTGCGTCACAAAGTGTCAACGTCCGTCAAACTGTTTCTCCTAACGTTCTTCTTTCTCCTGACCACTTTTGGACAAATTGTGCGCAAGTTTTCCAGAGAAACTGCCAGTAGGATCTCTATGAAACTTCACATGTATGCTCATGGGTAGTGTGCGGATTGCAGTGCAAAATATTATTGACCTCACGGATGACCTTGACCTTTCAAGGTCACAACTATGTAAAATCATATTTTGGGCCATATCTCGGTTCTTGCTGAACAAATCGTCATCAAATTTTAACACTAGGTAGCTTTAATTGGGGCCTTTCAATAAATAAAAAAATATCATGAGGGTTTGAAGGCGTGACGTACGCGAACGTGTTACGTTTGCCAGCATTAAGCAAGAAGACCTCTTTGACCATAACTTTCCAACTAAGGCACTTAGGATGACGATTTTGGCATCTAGATATATGTTTTCAAGGTCAAGGAATCTGATCGTGCTGTTTGTTTTGACCTATGACCTTGACCTTTCAAGGTCATGACCTTTGCAAAATCACATTTTGGGCCATATCTTAGTTATTAATGGGCAAAATGTTGCTAAATTTCAACACAAGATAGCTTGGGTCAGGGCCTTTCAATAAATGAAAAATATCTTGGGTGATTTGAACGTGTGATGTACGCGAACGCATTATATTGGCCACCATTATGCAAAAAGATGTCTTTGACCATAACTTTTCAACTAAAGGACTTAGGATGACGATTTTTGTGTCTAGAACTATGTTTTTGGGGTCCAGGAATCCGATGGTGCCATTTATTTTGCCCTATGACCTTGACCTTTCAAGGTCATGACCTTTGGATAATCACATTTCTGGATATATTTCAGTTCCTAATGGGTAAAACGTTGCCAAATTTTAACACAAGGTAGCTTGAGTAAAACCC
>CBDBEG010000023.1:0-110267 GCA_965204255.1 Rubritalea sp. | reverse complement strand
TCTTCGTCGTGCTCTACGACGATCACCGTGTTGCCCAGGTCGCGCAGCTTGCCGAGCGTCTTTATCAGGCGGGCGTTGTCGCGCTGGTGCAGCCCGATCGTCGGCTCGTCGAGCACGTACAGGACGCCGGACAGGTTGGAGCCGATCTGGGTGGCGAGGCGTATGCGCTGCGACTCGCCGCCGGAGAGCGTCGAGCTGGCCCTGTTCAGGCTGATGTAGTCGAGGCCGACGTTGAGCAGGAACTCGAGCCTCGAGCGCACCTCCTTGAGGACGTCCTTTGCGATGTACGCCTCCGTGTCGGTCAGCTTTACGTTCGAGAAAAAGTCGTGGCAGTCGTGGATCGACATCATGCACACCTCGCCGACGTTCTTGCCGCCGACCTTGACCGCGAGCGCCTCCTTCTTGAGGCGGCCGCCGCCGCACGTGCGGCACGGCAGGTCGCGCATGAACTGCCTAAAGTGGTCCTTGCGCTTTTCGGTCGCCGCCTTTGCATAGTCCTTTTCGAGCTCGCCTATCAGCCCCTTGTACATGGGCGGGAGCATCCACGGCATGTTCATCTCCAGGGCCATCCTGACGTTCTCCTCGTACTCTTCCTCGTCGTACTCGTCGTCGCCGATGCTCGCGCGCTTTGACGGGCGGCCGCGCTTCCTGCGGCCGCGCTCCTCGCCGTCGTCGATCTCCAGGTCGTCGTCGTCGTCGCCGTACTCGTCGTCGCCGTCGTCGCCGCCCCTGCCGCCGCGGCGGCCGCCCTTGCCGCGGCCGGCCGCCGGCGCCGAGGCCGGCGCCCTGCCCCTGCCCTTGCCGCCCTTCGGCTTGAACCCGTCGAGCGACCCGAACATGAGCAGGTGCATCTCGCGCTCGCTCAGCTGCGAGACGGGCACCTCCAGGTCGATGCCCATCCGGCCGCGCACGTGCGCCAGGCGCGTGCGCGTCGACTTGCTGCGCATGCTCGCCCACGGCGCGATCGCGTCGTCCATCAGCGACTTTGACTTGTCGGGTATGACCAGGGCTGGGTCGAACACCATCGAGAGCCCGATCCCGTGGCAGTCCTCGCACATGCCGAACGGCGAGTTGAACGAGAACGTGCGCGGCTCCAGGTCGCCGATCGTGATTCCGCAGTGCGGGCACGCGTTGCTCTGCGAGAACAGCCGCTCCGACCCGCCGCCGCCGCCGCCGTCCTCGTCGTCCTCGAGGATTACGACTCGGCCCGACGCCAGCTTGAGGGCCACCTCGACGGCCTCGTACAGGCGCGAGCGCTCCTCCCTCTGCGCGGCGAGGCGGTCCATGACGATGTCGATGTCGTGCCACTTGTTCTTGTCGAGCCCCCCCATGTCCTCGTCGAGGCGCCACATCTCGCCGTCGACGCGGGCGCGCTCGTGCCCGTCGCGGCGCGCCTTGTCGAGCGTCTTGTCGTGCGTGCCCTTTTTGTGGCGGGCGACCGGCGCGAGCACGAGCACCCGCTTGCCGTCGAACTCGCGCAGGGCCGTGTCCGTAATGGTCTCGGCCGACTGGCTGGACACCTTGCGGCCGCACCCCGTGCAGTACGGCGTGCCGACGCGGGCGTACAGCAGCCTCAGGTAGTCGTATATCTCGGTCGTCGTCCCGACCGTCGAGCGCGGGTTGCGGCTGGTCGTCTTTTGCTGTATCGAGATCGACGGGCTGAGGCCCTCTATCGAGTCGACGTCGGGCTTGTCCATCATCTCGAGGAACTGGCGGGCGTACGTCGAGAGCGACTCGACGTAGCGGCGCTGCCCCTCGGCGTAGATCGTGTCGAACGCGAGCGTCGACTTGCCCGAGCCCGACAGGCCGCTGACGACGACGAACTTGTCCTTGGGCAGGTCGATGTCGATGTTCTTGAGGTTGTGGTGCCTCGCGCCCCGTATGCGCAGCGTGTCCTTGGCCACGGCCGGTCACCGCCTCCCCCCGCCGGCGCGGCGCCGGCGGCCGCCCTCGGCCACGATGACGGGTGGGGCCGCGGGCCGCTTCTTTTCGGGCGGCTGCCGCCCCGCGGGCCCCGCGGGCCCCTTTGGCCCCGCGGCCGGCGCGGGGGAGGGGGGCGGAGCCCCCGCCTCCGCGCCGGGGCCGCCCTTTGCCGCGCCCCGGCCGCGCCTCGCCCCCCTGGCGCCGCCGCCGCCGCCGCGCCGCCGGCCCCGCAGCTTTGACCGTATCCGCTTCATCTGGTCGCGGCAGGCGGCCGCGTTCTCAAAGTCCATGTCCTCGGCATAGTCGCGCATGAGCTCGCCGAGGCGCTCGAGCTCGGCCTCGAGGTCGCCCTTTGTCTTGAGCGACTCTTCGTCGAGGACGGCCACCGGCTCCTCGGGTATGGGCTTTGATATCGTGCGCGGCGTGATCCCGTGCCGGCGGTTGTACTCTTCCTGCGCGCTCCGCCTCCTGTCCGTCTCGCGCATGGCCGCCTTCATCGAGTCCGTCACCCTGTCGGCGTACATGATGACGCGGCCGTTGACGTTGCGCGCCGCCCGGCCGAACGTCTGGACGAGGCTCGTATAGTTGCGCAGGAACCCCTCCTTGTCGGCGTCGAGTATGGCCACGAGCGAGACCTCGGGTATGTCGAGCCCCTCGCGCAGCAGGTTGATTCCGACGAGTATGTCAAAGTCGCCGAGCCTCAGCCGCCTGAGCAGCTCGGTCCTCTTGAGGCCCTCGATGTCGGCGTGCAGGTACCGCACCTTCTTGCCGTTCTTTGAGAGGTACTCGGCGAGGTCCTCGGCCATGCGCTTGGTCAGTGTCGTCACGAACACCCGCTCGGAGCGGGCCACTCGCTTGTCGATCTCGCCCATCAGGTCCTCCATCTGGCCGGCGGTCGGGCGCACCTCGACCCCGGGGTCGACGAGCCCCGTCGGCCGGACCAGCTGCTCGACGACGCGCGCGGACTTTTCGCGCTCGTACGCGGACGGCGTCGCCGACGCGAATATGGTCGTGCCGATGTACCGCTCGAACTCTTCGAACTTTAGGGGGCGGTTGTCGTAGGCGCTCGGCAGGCGGAACCCGTACGTCACGAGCTCCCTCTTGCGGGAGTGGTCGCCCTTGTACATGGCGTGCAGCTGCGGCAGCGTGACGTGCGACTCGTCGATGACGAGCAGAAAGTCGTCGCCGAAAAAGTCCATCAGGCAGAACGCCGGCTCGCCCGGCCTGCGCCCGTCAAAGTGCCTCGAGTAGTTCTCTATCCCCGAGCAGTACCCGAGCTCGGTGATCATCTCGAGGTCGTGGTGCGTGCGGGTCTCGAGCCTCTGCCGCTCAAGCTCGCGCAGCTCGGGCATGCGCTCGCCGAGCTCGGCCTTGATCGACCCGACGGCGCGCTCCTGCACGTCGTCCATGATCAGGTAGTGCTTGGCGGGAAATATGCGAAACTCTGGCACGCGCCTCTTGACGGACATGGTGACTGGGTCGAGGAACGAGACGCGCTCGATCGTGTCGCCCGAGAGGGACACGCGCACGACGTCCTTCGAGTACGCGGGCGTCACGTCGATCGTCTCGCCGCGCACGCGGAACTTGCCGGGGGCCACCTCGGTGTCGTTGCGCTCGTAGCGCGCCGCGACGAGCGCCTTTATGAGCGAGCCGCGGCTCGCCTTGCCGCCCTCGCGCACCGTGATCGCCATGCTCTCCCAGTCGGAGGGGTTGCCGAGCGAGTAAATGCACGAGACGGTCGCCACTATGATGGTCGGCTCCCCGGAGAGGAGCATTGCCGTCGCCTCTAGGCGCATCTTTTCAATGCGGTCGTTGATCTGCGTGTCCTTTTCAATGTACGTGTCGGTGCTCGGCAGGTAGCTCTCCGGCTGGTAGTAGTCGTAGTACGAGACAAAGTACCCGACGTTGTTGTCGGGGAAGAACTGGCGGAGCTCGTTGTACAGCTGCGCGGCGAGCGTCTTGTTGTGCGATATGATCAGCGTGTTCTTGCCCGTTCGGGCGACCACGTTGGCGATCGTAAACGTCTTGCCCGATCCCGTCACGCCGAGGAGCGTCTGCGTGCGGCCGCGCCCGACGCCCCTGGCCAGGGCGTCGATCGCCTGCGGCTGGTCGCCCGTCGGCTTGAATTCCGACCTCAGCTTGAACCCGGCGCGGCGCCTCTGCACGGCGGGGCGAATGCGGCCGCTAATTTAAACCGACATGACTTGGATCGGTTTTGGGGCGGGGAGGCGGGAGGGGGAGTGGAGCGGGTGGAGGGCGTCCAGCCGCAGGCGGGCGCGGCGGGGGCCGGAGGGAGGGGGCGGCCGCGGCCGGCCGGCATTCCGATCGCCCTCGGGGCGATCGATCGGGCCCGCAGGCGCATGCGTCTCCGTCCGGCCGCCCGGAGTGCGCCGCTGTCGCGCGGCCGGCGGGGCGATCGCGGCGCGCCGCGCGCCCCTGCCACGCACGACGGCGGCCCGAATCTAAATATGGGCCGCGCCGTCGGCGGCGGCGTGCAAGACGGCGTCAGGCCCGTATCGTACAGGCTCGAGTTCGAGCCGAACCTGCCAAGGGCCACGTTTGCAGGGACGGCCGCGATCGAGATCGACTGCGCCAGGGCGGTCTCCAGGATAGTCCTCGACTCGGCCGAGCTTCGCGTGTCGTCGGTGCGCGCCGAGGCCGGCGGCGAGGCCGTGCCCGCAAGGGCCCGCCTCGAGCCCCGCCGCGAGTCGCTCGTCCTGACCCTCGGCCGCAGGGTGCGCGGCAGGCTGACCGTCGAGATCGCGTTTGCGGGCACGCTCAACGACCGCATGCTCGGGTTCTACCTGAGCAAGTACAAGAGCGGCGGCAGGGCGATGCGCATGGCCACGACGCAGTTCGAGGCGGCCGACGCGAGGCGGGCGTTCCCGTGCTTTGACGAGCCGGGCGCCAAGGCGACGTTCGACATTTCGATCATAGTGCGCGGGGACAACACGGCCATCTCCAACATGCCGGTCGCAACGAGGGAGAGGCTGGGCGGCGGGGGGCCGTCGCCCCGCACGCGCTACACCTTTGAGACGACGCCGGCCATGCCGACGTACCTCGTATACCTGGGCGCCGGCGAGTTCGAGTCCATAGGGGGCAGGACCGACGACGGCGTCGCCGTCAGGGTCGTCACCGTCAGGGGCCGCTCGCGCGAGGGGCGCTACGCCCTCGGCCTGGCAAAGCGGCTCCTCGGGCTGTACGGAAAGTACTTTGGGTCGCCGTACCCGCTGCCAAAGCTCGACCTGATCGCGGTGCCCGACTTTGCCGCCGGCGCGATGGAGAACTGGGGGGCCATTACGTTCAGGGAGGCCGTCCTGCTGTACGACCCAAGGTCGTCGTCGACGCGCACAAAGCAGTTCATCGCCGAGGTCGTCTCGCACGAGATCGCCCACCAGTGGTTCGGCAACCTGGTGACCATGGAGTGGTGGAACGACCTGTGGCTCAACGAGAGCTTTGCGACGTTCATGGCCACAAAGTTCGTCGACATGCTGCACCCCGAGTGGGACATGTGGGAGCAGTTCGCCGGCGACGCGGTCTCGAAGGCAATGTCCCTCGACGCGCTGCGCACGACGCACCCCATAGACGTCGCCGTAAAGAGCCCCGCCGAGATCAGGGAGATATTCGACGCCATATCGTACGACAAGGGCGGCTCGATCCTGCTAATGATCGAGGACTATGTCGGCGAGGCGGCCTTTAGGAGGGGGCTTCGGAGGTACCTCTCGGACCACGCGTACGGCAACGCGACAGGCTCGGACCTGTGGGACGCGATAGGCGCCGCGTCCGGCCTGCCCGTCAAGAGGCTCGTGCAGGCGTGGATAGGGCGCGAGGGGTTTCCGGTCGTCGAGGCCAGCATGGCGCGCGGGGGCAGGGGGGGGCGCGCGCTGCGCCTCAGGCAGGAGAGGTTTACGTACGAGCGGCCGAGGGGCAAGAGGGCGGCAGAGGCCGAGGCCTGGCCCATACCGGTCTCGGTCGGGGCTGCGGCCGGCGGCCGCGCAAGGAGGGCGGCCGGCAGGCCGGCCCTGCTCTCGCGGCGGTCGGCGTCGGTGGAGGCGCCCGCGGCGGCGGCCGCGGCGGCCGGCGGGCGAAGGGGCGCGGCGCGGCGCCCCGTGGCCGTCGTCAACCACGGCAGGCGCGGCTTTTACCGCGTCAGGTACGGCCCGGAAATGATGCTCGACGTGCGGCACGCAGTGACGCAGGGCTCGGTCCAGGCGCTCGACAGGTGGGGCATACACAACGACCTGTACGCAATGTGCATGGCCGGCAGGGCCACGCTGGCCGAGTACCTCGACATGCTCGACGCGTACTCGGGCGACGAGAGCTACCTCGTGTGCGCCGACATTTCGTCGTCGCTGCGGTCGCTGTGGGCCAGGACGTACGGCGAGCCGCACGCGGAGACGGTCGCGGGGTACGCGCGGCGCCACTTTTCGCGCGTGCTTGGCCGCCTCGGATGGGACGCGCGCAGGGGCGAGAGGCACACGGACGCGCTGCTGCGCGGGGGCGCCGTCTCGGCCCTCGCCGCGCTCGGCGACGAGGGCACGGTGGCCGAGGCGAGGTCCAGGTTCGCGCGGCACTGCGGCGGCTCCGCCCCGCTCGCCGCCGACCTGAGGGCCGCCGTGTACTCGGCCGTAGCGTGGAACGACCCGACCCGGCGCACGCTGTCCAGGCTCGTGTCGCTGTACGGCAGGTCCGAGTCGCAGGAGGAGCAGGCCAGGATACTCGGGGGCGGGCTCGCGTCGATCGGCGACCCCGCCGTGCTGCGGCGGGCCCTCGACTTTTCCCTGGGCGGGAGGGTGCGCCCGCAGAACGTCCACATGGTCGTCGTCGGGGCGGCGGCCAACCCCCGCGGCGCCGGCGTCGTCTGGCCGTGGGCTAGGTCCAACTGGAGGGCGCTGTCCTCAAAGGTCGGCCGCGGCAACCCGCTGCTCTCCAGGATAGTCTCGTGCCTGTCGGGGCCGGGGGCGTCCGCGCGGCCCGGAATGGCGGACCCGCGGGCCAACGGCCACTACGGCGAGGTGAGGCGGTTCTTTGCCAGGAAAGGCGCGCCTGGCACGGAGCGGGCCGTCGGGCAGACCCTCGAGAGGATCAGGATCGCATCGGCGTTCCTCAAGAGGGCTCGCGCCGAGGCTGGCGGGGCCGCGGGGCTGCAGGGCGCATGAGGCCGAGGCCCTCGAGGGTGGCCGCCGCCGCCGGCGCCGTCGCCGCGGTCGCCGCCGCCGCGTGGGTGCTGTCCATACCGGCCGTCGACAGCCAGACCGAGGCCGAGCTGTCCCGGACCATACTGCTCGGCGGCGTGTACTATGAGGACAGGGGCGTCGCCGTCGTCTCGTACGAGGACGTGTCGGAGGGGACGCGCTCGGTCGTCCTCGAGGTGCTCGGCATGGACGAGACGTTCCACCGCACGTACGAGTCGAGCTCGTTCACCGTCGACATACCCTTCCGGTCGACGCCAAAGTACGGCTGGCCCGTCCACCCGATCGTCGTCGTCGTCGACCACGAGACGTACGGGACGGTCGACGCCAAGACCGAGTTTCGGCCCGAGGGCGAGGCGCCGGCGCGCACCATATACGGGGTCAGGTAGGGAGGGCGGGGACCGCACCCCGATCGGACAGACGGCATCTAGTGCCGGACGCCGCCCGCCAGGATCACGGGGCGGTTGGGCTGGCGGACGGCGGCAGTGCGTCGAGTCACGCGCCACGGGCAGGAACGAGTTGCGCAAGATTGCCTCTCAGTCCCCACGACGACCAGACCGGCCGCACCCCGTCACCGCCCGTGCCATGCGCCAAGGGTGGAGATCTGTCGAATCGCCCCCCGCAAAGCATATTACGCCAGCATGGGCAGTGCCCCCATGGGCAAGGCAAGCAGAAGGTGTCCCAGGCAAAGTCGCGGGGGCTATACACAGCGGCGTTCCTTGAGGCGGCATCAGGTGTCGGTTGCGACAATGTGCATAGCTCCTCGGGAAGGGTACAAAAGCGCAGGCAACAGTGGAGGACGACACAAATGCGCGTCCGCGGCGGCCAACAAGAGTGTGATGGAGGTGGCCGCCAGGTGAGGGTGTATAATGCGGGGCGTGATGCAGCAGGCACTGTGCCCATCAACCTCAACTTTGTAGTCCGAAATTTCGGCCCGGTGGAGCACTGCGACATTGACATAAAACCGCTGACCGTTCTCATAGGCCCCAACAACTCCGGCAAGTCGTACGTGGCCACGCTCTTGCAATCAATCCTGACGGCGCAAAGCCAAGTCACCGGCCCCCGCTTCAGGACATACGGCGCCGTTACGTCATGCAGCAACATACTACAGAAAAAGTCCGAACGTGACAAGCACAAAATACTCATAACAAGATCAGAATCCAAAAAGATCCTCGACATTGTGCTTGATGAGGAAATGGGCCCTGAGTTAGAGAGACAAATTGCGCGAAATTTTGGATCCAAAGTGCAAGATCTGATAAGGATGAGAAAAAACAGATCCAGTGTCGAAGTCGCGGAACCCAGTTCGAAATCGGGCGAAATAAGCAAACTGATCATAAAAATAGGCGACAAGATGTCAGTGAAATCAACCGCAAAGCCAGCATCCTATGTGGTGGAAGTCAAGCAACAGAACGAGAGCTACAGCATAAGCATCAACGATCGACACGGACATGCAAACAGTGCGGATGGAGGTGCGGAGAATAGTGTCGGCATGTGGCCAGTGATGCACACGCCACTGCCAGGGGAAGGGGAGGATCTCGACCAGGTGTACAGATTAAGCGCCATGGGCGTAATAGAAAAAATTTCAAATCAGTTTCGGTTCAAGTCGACTCTCAAAAAATTATACCACTTTCCGGCTGCCCGCTCAGGAATACTGCAAGGCCACAAGGCACTGACGGCGAGTATAGTGGAGCATGCGCCATATGTAGGAATAGGGCCAAACGAGATACCACAAGTGACAGGAGTTGTCAGAGACTTTATATCGCAAATAATAATGATGGAGGATGTAAACGGACCGTTTGCGGCCATCGCAAACGACATGGAGAACGAGTTGCTTGGAGGAAACATCGAACTGAATACTTCCGTAACGAGCAAACATCCTGAAATAACATACCGTTACAACGGAAGTACCATGCCACTGCACAGAGGCTCCTCAACAGTCTCGGAGATTGCGCCGCTGTTGCTGTACCTAAAACACATTGTACGCAAGAACAGTTTTCTCATCATAGAAGAGCCCGAAGCGCATCTTCACCCCGCAAACCAGCTTGTTTTGGCAAAATATATAGTCAGGCTCATACGCAGCGGCGTGAACATCCTCATAACCACCCACAGTGTCTTCCTGCTAGAAAAGCTTGCAAAGTACATGATGGCAGGCAATCTTACACCCAAGCAAAGATCGGCAGATCTCGGGTACGGAAGGGATGACTTTCTCACGCAGGACGAGGTGTCGGCTTACCTCTTCGAGAGACAACCTAGCGGCGGGCACCGGACAAAGCCGGTTGACAGGGACGAAGAGTACGGAATATCACAGGAGGAATTTGTCAGGGTAAGCGAGGCCCTGCACAACGAAACGATCATCATCAACTCCAAGATGGGGACCCTTGGAAATGCTTGAATCCATATTGTCATCGTATGCCCACGCAGTGGTGGAGCGTTGCGACGAGAATTGCCGTATAAAGATGCTCCGCCGACCCAGGGCCGTCATTCTAAAGGGTGAGCACTTAGGCGGCATGCACGGGCAAAAAATGTGCGACTGCGTAATCTTTCGTGACGATTCAAAAATTGTTCTTGTGGAGCTCAAGAGCAAAAACATAGAGCCGGGATCAATACGGGAAAAACTCACAAACGGGGCCCGCGCGGCACTAGAGATCTGGTCAGAGGTCAGCGACAAAGCGCCAACGCTGTTTTTTGCAGTGGCCGCGAAAAGCTTTGCGGACCATGCGGCATATATCAGAATAAGCCGCGACCGTATAACCATTGACAACCAAAAGTACGCCATAAAGACAACCAAGTGCGGTAGCAGCATAGATGAAATCGTAAGAATGCACAGGTGATCTTCGCCCTTGCGACGCCAACCACCTCACACGGATGGATATGCGGGCACTGGCGTGCACGCCCCAACCGACGCACCTGCGCCAGACGGCGATACTACAAAGCCCCGCCGCGCGCGCCAGGACGACCCGCAGGCCCGCCGCTACCGACCGGCCGGCGGGAGCGGCAACCGGCGTCGCCGATTGCCCGTGCCGCCCTAAACGCCAGAGGGCCCCACGGAGGGGAGAAACGCCCCGCTGATTGCGCAGGCAGGCCGCGGCGCCAGACGGACGCGCCACGGCGCCGCGGCAGGAGGTTCCGCCCGGGCCGCGCATGGGTTTTATTGCAACGCCCCAGCGCGGCAGCATGGGCGCATCGCTGCTAGCGGGCCTCAGAAAGGGAAGGCGCGGCGACATTGCGAGGGCCATCTCGATCGTCGAGAACGACCCGGGCGGGGCCAGGGAGATGGTCGCGGAGATATTCGCGCGCACCGGCGGGGCCACCGTAATCGGGATCACGGGGCCTGCGGGGGCCGGAAAGAGCACGCTCATCGACCGCGTCTCGGTCGACCTGCGCCGGCTAGGCGTAAACCCCGCCGTCCTCGCCGTCGACCCGACCAGCCACGTCACCGGAGGCGCCATACTCGGCGACCGCGTCCGCATGTCAGGGTCGGCGGACTCGGGCACGTACATCCGCAGCGTCGCCTCGAGGGGGGCCGCCGGGGCGGTGGCCCGGTCTGTCCGCGGCATCGCCAGGGTGCTAGAGTACGCGGGGTTCGACCCCGTCATAGTCGAGAGCGTCGGCGCCGGCCAGACCGAGGTGGGCATATCGTCGGTCGCGGACATTACCGTCGTCGTGTTCAGCCCGCAGACCGGCGACAGCATACAGGCCGTAAAGGCCGGCCTCACCGAAATAGGCGACCTGTACGTGGTCAACAAGGGCGACCTCGACGGCGCCTCGCAGCTGCACGACGCGCTGCTCGACCACGTCGCCTCGCCGGCGGGGGGCAAGGGCGGCGCGGGGGCGCGCGGCGGGGAGGAGGGGCGCGGCGGGGAAGGAACCAAAGCCCCGGCCGTCGTCACGGTCTCGGCCAAGAGGGGCAGGGGCACGGCGGGCCTCGCCAGGGCGCTGCTCGGGATGATGCGCGACGGGGGCGGGAGCGGCGGCAGGGAGGCCGCCGAGGGCGAGCGCCTAGAGGCCGAGCTGAGGGACATTATCTTAAATATGCAGAGGGAAAGGCTTGAGCGCATGCTAGACCCGTCGTCGAACAGGTCGTACGCGTCATACCTGCGCAGGGTGCGCGCAAGGGAGATCGACCCTCACGAGGCGGCGCGGCGCTTTTCGGCCCGGATGGGCCGCGCCGGCGGGGGGCGGGCGTGATGGCAGCGGCGAAGGCGGCGCCGAGGGCGCGGAGCGGAGCGGCAAAGGCCGGCGTCAAGGCCAAGGGCAAGGGCAAGGCCAAGGCAGCCCCCGCGGGCGGCACGGAAAAGAGGTTTGCCACCGACTCGAACTTTGAGGTGGAGGCGGTGTACGGGCCGCGCCCGAGGTCAAGGGCCAGGGACGCGGCCGCCCGCGAAAGGCCCGGCGCGTACCCTTTCACGCGCGGCATCCACCCCGGCATGTACCGCGACCGCCTCTGGACGATGCGGCAGTACTCGGGGTTCGGCGACGCGTCGCAGACGAACGAGCGCTTCAAGTTCATGCTCGAAAAGGGCCAGACCGGCCTGAGCATGGCGTTCGACCTGCCGACCCAGATAGGGTACGACCCCGACTCGCCGCAGGCCGAGGGCGAGGTCGGCAAGGTCGGCGTGTCCATATCGTCCGTGCGCGACATGATGGACGCGTTCGGCGGCATACCCCTCGGCACGGTCAGCACGTCGATGACGATAAACTCGACGGCCTCCACCCTGCTCGCCTACTATATCGCCGTCGGCCGGTCGCAGGGGTTCGACGGCGGGCAGCTGCGCGGGACGACCCAGAACGACATACTCAAAGAGTACGTCGCGCGCAACACGTACATCTACCCGCCCGAGCCGTCGATGCGCATCGTCGGCGACATGGTCGGGTACTGCGCCAGGAACGTCCCAAAGTGGTACCCCGTGTCCATATCGGGGTACCACATGAGGGAGGCCGGCTCGACGGCCACGCAGGAGGTCGCGTTCACGATGGCCAACGCCATAGCGTACATCGAGACGTGCCTCGCGCAGGGGCTCGCGATAGACGACTTTGCGCCGCGCCTGTCGTTCTTTTTCTGCTGCACCATCGAGTTCTTCGAGGAGGTCGCAAAGTTCAGGGCCGCCCGCCGCGTGTACGCCCGCATACTCAGGGAGAGGTTCGGCGCGAAGAACCCGAGGTCGATGCAGCTAAAGTTCCACACGCAGACGAGCGGCGAGTCGCTCACCGCGCAGCAGCCCGACAACAACATCGTGCGCGTGGCCATACAGTCCATGGCCGCCGTCCTCGGCGGGACGCAGTCGCTGCACACGAACTCGCGCGACGAGGCCCTCGCCCTGCCGACCGAAGAGTCCGCAAAGATAGCCCTGCGCACGCAGCAGATCGTCGCCCACGAGAGCGGCGTCGCAAAAACCGTGGACCCGCTAGCGGGGTCGCACTACGTCGAGAGCCTGTGCGAGCAGATCGAGGAGGGCGTGTGGGCGTACCTAAAGAGGATCGACTCGATGGGCGGCTCGATCAGGGCGATCGAGCGCGGGTTCTTCCAGTCCGAGATACGCCGCAACGCGTACAGGCTCAAGAAAGAGATCGACGGCGGCGAGCGCGTCATTGTCGGCGTCAACCGGCACGCCGACGAGTCCGAAGAGAGCCCCGACCTGCTGCGCGTCGGGCGGTCCGTCGAGCGCAGGCAGCGGGCGGCCGTGCGCAGCGTTCGGAGGGGGCGCGACGCGGCCAAGGCCGAGTCGGCCCTCTCGGCGCTCGCCGCCGCGGCCGACACGGACGCAAACCTCATGCCGTTCATACTAGAGGCGGCGCTCGCGCACGCGACGACCGGCGAGATCAGCGGCGCCCTCAGGTCGGTGTTCGGCGAGTACAGGCCAAGGGAGGTGTTCTGAACGAGGATCGACCACGTCGCGATCGCCGTGAGGGACGTCAGGGCGGCCGCCGAGACGTACAAAAAGGCGCTCGGAGCGGACGGCGTCGAGTTCGAGACGGTCGAGTCCGAGGGCGTCCGGCTCGCCATACTGCGCCTCGCCAACGGGAGGGTCGAGCTGATGGAGCCGACGAGCGAGTCGAGCCCGATCCACGCGTTCCTCGAAAAAAGGGGCGAGGGGCTGCACCACGTGGCCCTCGGCACCGACGACATCGACGGCGACGTGGCCAGGATGGAGGGGTGCGGCATGCGGATGCTCGGAGAGATCAGGCCCGGCTCGGAGGGCACGCGCGTCGCGTTCGTCCACCCAAGGTCGCTGCACGGCGTGCTCGCCGAGCTGTGCACGGCGCCGTCCGGCCAAGGCGGCGAGTGACGACGGGCGCCGCGGAAGATGGTCAGGCGATGCGCGGGGAGGAGGGACGGCCGGATCGATGCGCGCCCGCGCCCGAGAGCGGTGCAGCCGGCGGCCCGCAGGGGCAGGCCGGAATGAGCGCCGCGTTCGTCGCCCGCGCCTCTGATGCGATCGCCGCAAAAAGCCTGGGCCATTTTTCGACCCACGGGCTGGGAGAGGTGCTCGCAGAGATGGGCGCCGCGCATGATCAGGCAGCGGTACGCGCCCTGACCAGGCGCCTAGTCAGCGACGAGGAGTACGGGCTGGTCGAGGCGATCGCCGCGGGCCTGCGCGAGACGGCCGCCCACGACGACGAGTTTGTCCGGATGGCCAGCGCGGCGGCCGACATGGTGCGCTACGATATCGCAGAGGGTCCCGTCATAAGATCCCTCATTTCCGTGGGGAGTGCAGACCCGGATGCGGCCGTCCCCATTGCAGAGGACCTTGTAAAGACCGGCGATGCGGACTATGCCGCGTTCTTGATCGGGGGAGCCTACAGCAGGGCGGCCAAGCGGTGCGACGACGTCATAGAGTCGCTCGCCTCGTCGGACGATCCCTCGCACGTTGCCGCAGCGCTGCGGTCGCTGCGCGTCGCGCATATAGAGCACGGAGCGCCCGGCGCGGGCCGCATTGCGGACGCGGTCGACACTGCGCTGCGCGTCGACGACGACGACGTCCACCGCGAGGCGATGGAGGCGCTGCTCGACATCCACGTGGCGGACAGGGAGAGGACGGGCCCCATGATAAGGGAGCTTGCCATGCGCCGCCATGTCTGCAAGCCCATACTGGCCACGTGCGTCTCGCTGGATCCGCCGTTCGACGACGACGCGTGCCTCGAGTACCTGGACATATGCATCGAGGGCGTGTCGGCCTCGGACAGGGACGTTGTGCACAGTGCGTACCGATCGCTCGAGAGGCTGGCAGGCTTCCGCCCCGACAGGGCGGCGCGGATTCTTGCAAAGCTCGCCGAAAGGGGCGCGTACGTCGACTCCCGTGCGAGGCCCGTTATCGAAGAGCTCTGGAAGAAGGATCCCGAGGTAGCCGCCGAGGCGATCACGTCGCTGCTAAAGCGGGCGCTCAGGGAGGACGTGGATGGATACCTTCCGTCGATGGTGGAGCATGCCAGCAGATTCTCCGACCCGGCGCCGATCTCGGAGGCCATAGCGGCTGCGCTTGAGTCGGAGCCTAGTGCACCAAGACGCCGCATCCTAGAGATGGCGGCGCTGAGGGTTTCCCCGGCGGCCGCGGCGGCGCGCCCGATGTAGGACGTCCTGGCATGCGCGGGCTGCGCGCGCCGCACCCTCCAAGGCCACGCCAGGCGGGCCGACCCGCCACGCAGCGGCCCGGCTGCGCCGGGCGAGGGGAACCGGCGCCGCATCGAGGCAGTCCATGGGCGGGGCGATTTTTGGCGGCGGTCACTCGCCGGAAACGCCCTGACGAGTAGGCCGCTCATACATTGCGCCGTGTCCGCCGTGGTGATTGCGTCCGTTTTTCCCCTTCAACAGCTTGCCAAACTCGTTTTCCAAGTGGTCCATGTACTTTTTGCGTCGGAGTGCAAGACAGCCCTCGGCAATTGGTGACCTAAGCGTCAGCTTGGCGCTGACTTGAATGTTGAGGCTTTGCGGCACCACCCCAGCATACTTTTGGGAGTTATCGATGCTGTTTATGCCATACGGCCTATCTAGGCTTATGTGTCTTGCTATCGTCTCCCTATCAGTGACTCCATCGATAATGCAATGAAAGTCGCCGGGGTTGGGAAAAGGGTGCTTTGCCGCCTGTTTCCGGTAGCGGACCGCTGCTCGAATCAGCCGGTTTCGGTCAAAATTGCCGCTCGACGCGTCAAGGACTCTTGTCGCACTGTCTAGCGTCTGCTTTATTTCCGACGGGATAGTCAGCCCGAACATCTTTTCGACATCGACAACCACGCCCACGTCGACATCGCTGACTTCTAGGCTTTCATAGATCCTTTTGAGGAGGTCGGGCTGTACGATGCTCGACTCTAACCAATAGTTGTCGTTTTCATCGTCGTTGTCCCTGTTCAAGGTCGGGCGCACGTAGGCCAGACGGCCGAGCATCGCCGCGTCAACGTCCGCCTCGACGGTGGCGCGGTACGTGGCAGGCGAGGGAAGTCTGTTTGCGTCTAAGACGTAGTGCTGGTCTGTAACCTGCCAGTGGTGGCTGTGCGGAACAAACGCGCCGTCGATCATTTCGACAACCTTGTAGCCCTTTACAAGCGGTATTCTGACCTTCCTAAACTTTTTCGTCACCCATCGGGCACGAATATCTGAAAGTTGATGCGGCTCTTCTTTTCCCTGTAGTTGACTTCTATGGTGCGAACTTCGGGGCGAAAGTCTTCAAAAAAGCTGCGAAGCTTTGCAATTCCGTCTGCCATCCCAACCGCCGCGGCGGTGGACGCCCCAATGCTAATCCCCGGCTCTAATCTCCATCGCCCCCACGTTTTTGAACGCCCCGCTGTCGTCAACGCTGGTTACGGCTAGCGGTATCTCGACATCAAGGGCAGATGGATTTTTCCGCTGATCGATGATCTTGACGGCCCATTCTAAAGGATCGTACCGGTTCCCAGCGCGATCCTCGTAGTCTAGCTTTAGGAGCACCTGCGTCGTCGGCAGGCTTATTTTTGTCCTGATACTCGTTGACTCCATCTGCAAATTGTCGCTCACGTTGCGGCTCAGTATGTCTGAGATTATCTGGGCCATGTGTGTCTCCACCGTCTTGTGTATGACGGCCATAAAGCGCTCCCTCGACTCATTGCCGAGATCTAGTAGCAACTTTGCAGACTCTTCGTCAAGCTTGAGTCGCTTCAACATGCGGCGTAGTCCTTCGTCGTCGTCCAGCATGGCCTTTAGGTCGGATACGGTCTGTTCCACGTACTCGGGATTGATTTGGGCTGCGCCGTCACGGCCCGCATCGTCGGCAACCACGCCTTCGCGAATGACCCTTCTTAGGATTTCGTCCAGCATTGACGAGTCGCTTGAGACTACCCTACCCTGCACAGTGCACTTTACGTGCATTTTTACGTCCCCAAAGCCATCGTACCTCAGGCGTATTGGAAGCTGCAGCTTTTGGCCGTTGCCGTCACGGAGGACGAGCTCCTTCGGCATGTCGGCAACCTGAAGTAAGGGCCTAAAAATTCGGACCTGCCCGGTCACTTTTTGAACTGTCCCGTCGATATGTTCAAACTCGACCAGTATGGGAACCTCTTTTTTCAGCTCTTTGAACGGCGCCGAGGTAGCCACAGCAACGCCAAAGTAGTCATAGTCTGACATGCTGTCCCTGTTTAGCGAGCGAATCAGTAGAGTTTGGCCATCCTGCACGTAGTCAGGCATGTTTATGACGGTGCGAACCTCTAGCGAGTCATCAAGGTGGACGCGCGCGGACTTGATCGCAGGTGTAAGGTCCTTTGGTATTTTCACATGCATGGGAAGCTCTTCGCCCGGAAGTGCCTAAGGAGGGCACGTAGCAACAACACCGTTCTGCTTCATGGCGGGGGTACAAATAGTGGGTATTTGAACCATTGCGTGTTGCCTGCACCGCCTTTGGGCAGGCTGATCCCCCCCCCCCTGAGGCCACCAGCAGACATGCCGACGGCGCCTGCAGTGCCTACTGACGCCCCGCCGTGCCCCGCCCGCGGTGGGCGGCACGCCTAGGGCCCGTGTCCGGCCGCATCGGGCCAGCGCCGGTCACCTCTCCATCATTCGGAGCGCGTCCGAGGCCGTAATGATCCCGACGATGCGCGCCTTGCGCGAGACGAGTATGCACTTTGTGAACCGCAGTAGCGGGACGAGCACGTTCGCCGGCGTCTCGTAGTCGACTATGGGCGGGGCGGGGTCCATGGCGCTGGCGATCGGCACCGAGTCGGGGGCGGCGCCGGACCGCTCGCCGTCGGCAATGTGCCTGACTATCCCGTCTTCGGTGACTATGCCCACCGGCGACTCGCCGTCGAACACGGGCACCTGGCTTATCGAGAACGCCTGCATGTGGGTGATGGCGTCGCGCAGCGTGTCGGCCGGCGCAAGGCGGACCAGCTCGGTGCTGCAAAAGTCGCCGGCCGTGTGCGACGAGGACTTGCCCTCAAGCGTCACGAGGCTGTCGAATATGCGGCTGGCCGTCTCGTAGCCGGGCTTTGTGCGGCCCGACTCGATCTGGTTTATCATCGAGGTGCTCACGCCGGCCATGTCGGCGAGGCGCCTTTGCGTGACGCCGATGCGCGTGCGCATCTCCCGGATCGAGTCGAGGCGCGGGAGCATGCAAGCGGGCGGCGGCCCCTATCCATTAAAGCTGCCGGGCGGAAGGGATGTGGGCCGCCGCGGGGCCGGGCGCCCCCGGCCCGGAGCCGGGCTGGAAGGAGGCAGGCGGAGGAGGGGGGCGATCAGGAGGAGGGGGCGGCGCGGCCGCGGCTAGAACGTCCCCGGCAGCGGCCGGCGAGGCGCGCGGCATACCACGCGCCGGCGGCCGGCGCGGCGACGTACATGCCGGCCACGAGCGCGATCGCGAGCGCGCCGTACGCGGCCACGCCGTGCTCGGATCCCGGCTCGGCCGCGCCGACTATGGAGAGCGCGTGCAGCATCGGGGCGGCAAGCGCGGCGATCGCCTGGCGTAGCGCGGGATGCCCGCGCTCCAGGTCGGCCACCTGCGGCGAGAAGGCATAGTACGCGGGGCCGAACGCGGACATGAACGCCCTGCCGGACTCGGTCGTCAGGAGGGTGTTGTCGCGCACCTCGCGCAGGCGCTGCACCTGCGGGGCAAGCTCGGTGCCGTGCGCGGCCGTCGCTATGAGACAACCGCCCCCGCCGTCGTCGTCCGCGGCGGCTGGCGTCGGCGGGGGCGGCGGGGGCGGGGGCACGCCGTCGCCGTCCGCGGCGGCGGCTGGCTGCTCGCGATCCCGCTCCGCATCATCGTCCGCACCTGGCGCCGGCGCGGGCGGCGCCGCGTCTGACGGCGGCCCGGCCGGATCGGACTGCGCGGGCGGCGCAGATGCCGGCTGCTGCGCGGGCGGCGCGGCTGGTGCCGGTGGGGGAGGCGGGGGCGGCGGAGGTGGCGGCGGGATCGTTGCCTGGCCCTGCGGAGGCGGCTGCTCCTGCCCGGCGTCCGGCGGGGACGCCGCCGGCGGCGGCTGCGCGCTCGGCTGGCGGTCGCTTGCCGGCGCGCCGCCGTACGCCCTGAACACGGCCTCGCCCGTGCACAGCCCGCCCGTGCGCAGCGTCTCCGACGCCATCGACACCGTCCTGCCGTCGGCCAGTATGGCCCTGATCGACATTATCGTATCGTCCGGCAACGGCGCGGTGTAGACGGTGCGCCCCGTCGGGTGGGGGCCGCCGCCCCTCTTTGCCGCGAGCACGCCGTCGGACGACAGGATGCTAATGTCGGGGGAGGACCCGGCGCCGACCGTGATTCGCACGACTCCCTCGTTGCAGTCCCAGGCCGCGGCATACAGGACGAGCGTGCCGGCGGCGCCCCTGCTTCCTCCGCCGCCTCCGCCGCCTCCACCGCCTCCGCCGCCTCCGCCGCCTCCGCCGCCTCCGCCCACGAAGAACCCCGGAGCGGGGCCCGGCGTCGATGCGGGCGGGGTGACCACCACCGTGGGTTGCCGGCTCTGCGGGTCGCCTACCGTGAAGAATACGCTGAGGTGGTACGTGTAGATCGTATAGTCCGCCGTGGCGCCGGCGCCGCCCGGCACCGTGTGGCAAAACCGCGAGTTGCGGTTGTTCGTCAGCCAGTCCACGGGATCCGATGCGCTGCCGCACGCGGGCACTTCGGACGTGTCGTTGGTGCTGTTCATGTGGTATACCTTGGCCGGATGCGGCTGGTCCTTGAGCAGTATGCGCGCGGGCGCACTCAGCGAGATGTCGACACTCGGGTCGCCGACCTCGACGACAGTTCCTATTCGGCCGTCTACGCCGCTGGTACCGTGCGGATCTAGTGCCTTCACCGCCGCATCCCGCCTTTCGGGGGCCACGGTGACGTTGATCGGCCCTGTATACGGCATGGCAGTGCCGTTGGTAAAGTTCGTGCTAGCCACGAACGTGACCGTGGCGTGCGTCGTCTCGATCGTAAATAGCCGTGGCGGGAGCGTGCCGTTCTGGGCGCTGATCGCCGCGCTACCAGCGCTACTACTGCCTACCGAGGAGACAAAGCTGTCGGGCGTGATCACCTCTGGCGGCGCTCCTGGCGTCGCGTCGATGCGCATCTCCACGCTCGTGCCGTTCATAACCTCCACGCTACTGTTGCCGGCAAACAGGTGCCCGCGCGGCAGCGGCGGCAGCGAGGCGAGCGGCGCTATGTCAATGAACCCTTTCGTGGCGTTGGTGACTGCATATCCCGTGTCAAACAGCACGGTATGGACGGTGCCCGGGCTGACCACCCCCGTGACGTTCGCCGTCGCGTTCGCCGTCGCGTTCGCTGGGACCACCACCAGGCCGGTATAGTCGGACATGGACGCGGACAGCGACACGTTGTACTCGATCCTGACGGTGCTAGGCGACGTGAATGCGGCTCCCACCAGCCCTGCGTTGGGATCTTTGCCAACCGTCAGGTTGGCGGCGGCGAGCGAGGCCGGCTTTTGGGGGAGCGTCAGGTTCGCATTGACGCCCGCCGTGTCACGGATTGTTGCGCCGCCTAGGGCAAGGGCCCGCGGCCCCTTGTAGTCTAGCGGCTCGGCCCGGTCGCCAGGCCGAACCTCGTACAAGAATACAAGGTTGGGCGTCCCGCTCCCGCCGGCGTACGTGGCGTTCCGGTCGGTCGGGTCCATCTCCAGACTGAGGACCGGCCCGTCTCTGCCGGCCTTTTCGACGAACATTCTCCTGTCGAACGTCACTGTTACTGTAATGTTGTCTCCTGCCAGGTACTCCATCGGTTTGTTCATCGTCGACACGCTAGAGACCGTTGGCCGGTACGGCTTTACGCTGATCGTGCTATCGGTAAAGTTGTACGGCACGGCGTCCCGGTCGGTTCCTTCTAGGTGGACCGCTAGGGCGATCGTGCCGTTCTGCGTTTCGGTTACAGTGGCCCCGAACTCGACCATATGCACCCGCGTGTACAGGCCGGACACGTTGGCAGTCGCCGCGTTTAGGCCGTTGGTCACCACATTGCCGTAGACGGGGCCGGTGTGCTCCGCCGGCGGGCCAAGCGGGGCATTGTACTCGATGCGGACGGCGTTGGGAATAGAGAACGACGCTTCGGCCGTCGCCAACCGCGGCGCAATGTTCGCGTTGGCCTTGACCATTCCCGCGGCAAGGGGCGCAGTGCCGTTGCCCGTAAAGTTGTTGTTCGTGACGTCGAGTGTCCCCAGGGCGTAGCTGGTCACCAGCGTGCCGTTGTTGTCGGTCCCGTTGTGCCTGTAGACGGTGTTGTCGTTGAACAGCACCTGGCCGGTGATCGTTTCGGTGTTGTTGGGCATGTTGCGCGTGCTGCTGCGCACGGGCCCGTCGCTCTCGAACGCGCACACGCCAGTGCACACCGTAAACGCGCCGTCGCTTTCGCGTATCGTGTTGCCCGTGACGCTGACGTTCTCGGCGTTGGCCCACACGTTGATCGCCGCGTCAGGCGACGGCATCGGGTAGGGTTTTTTGTCTACCAGGACCTCCATCCCCAGGTAGGCGTACGGGTTGGGCCTGTCAAAGTTGATGAACTTGTAGTAGCCGGCGTCGCCGCTGCCGTTGATGCCGTCTAGGTAGTCTAGGTTCGGCCTGTTGTTGGCGCCCGTAATGTTGTTGCCGGTGACGGCCACGTTGCTCGGCCCGTGCGCTAGGCCGATCGCGCTAGCAGGCGTGTCCTCTATCGTGTTGCCAGATATCGTCATTCTGTCCGCGTTGAAGACGCGTATGCCCGCCGCGCTCGTCCCGTTGATCCTGTTGTTTTCTATGGTCCCGCCGACCGGCTTTTGGGACGGGTGGAACGCCAGGCCGATGGCGCCGTGGAACAGCTGGAACTCGTTCTCGCCGCCGGTGTCGATCGGCCCGGTCCTGCCCTCGGGGACCTTTAGGCCAATCCTGTCGAACGCGTTGCCGGCGATGCGGATGTTCTCGATGCCGCCCGTCCCCTCCTGCTGCACGGCCGCGTGGCACGTGTTTCGGAACTCGTTGTCCTCGATCGCCGCGCCCGAGAGCGTCTGGTCGTGGTACGTGCGCAGCTCGACGAGCGAGCCGGCAAAGCCGGGCATGCAGGCCGTGTCCTTGAACGAGAGGCCGCGTATGGCTACGTCGTCGGCCTCGACCTCGATGCGAGAGTATCCGGTAAAGACGACGGGGCCGGGCTTGCCGCCGACGGACTCGACGGCAAGTGGTGTGGTAACGTCGATGACCGTGTCGTTGTACGTGCCGGGCAGGAGCTTGATCGTGTCGCCCGGCCGGGCGTTGGCCACCATGTCCTGCAGCGCGGACCGCGGCGCCGCCTCGATGACGTACGCGTTCGGCGTCCACTGCGGCAGGGCGTACACGGCGCCGGTACTGGCGTGCAGCCCTAGGCCGTCTATCTGGCTGCTCGCCGACGCCAGGCCGACCCTCTTGTGGGTCTCCGCGTCGATTACGACAACACGAGGGTTGGCAAAGTCGTACAGCGAGGCGTAGAGGAGGCCCCTGCCGCCGTCGAGTGCGATCCCGCCTATCCGGTTGTGCACCGTCGGCGGGTGGCCGACCTCGCCGTACACGCCGGGCGGCGGATCGCCTGCCTTCACGTCCACCAGGGTCGGGTTGCCGGGGCGCCCCGAGCCGTCCAGATCGAACGCCCATACCGTGTGGTTGGCGTACAGGGCGAACAGATTGCTGCGCGCGGCGTCAAGGAGTAGATCCTCTACCAGTACAGCGCCGTTGCACGGGTACCTGTTGTAGTCGCCGCCACCGCACTCGCTTGCGGAGTTCGATGCCAGCTGTAGAAAGTGCTGGCTCGTATAGTTTGGCGACAGGGCCCCGTTTCCGCCAAACGACAGCGTCGCAATGCCCCATGCATGGCTTGTTGAATTATACCTGTCGCCGGTGCGGACGGCCGCGTACAACCTGCCGCTACCGTCGTCCACGGCCAGCGCCGACGCGGGCCCGCCAATGTCGTACGCGTCCCATTTGGTGTCGGTGGTATTGCCCTCGGTGTTGTCGAACGACGTGTACTTTAGCTCCATGCCCGTCTCCGATATGTCGATGGCCAGTACGGGGCCGTAACGCTCCGTCGAGACGTACGCGCGGTTCCTTGCCTCGTCCAGCTCTAGATCTCTTATGATGTCGCGCTCGACTTTTGTGACGGTGGGATTACCCTGCAGTATCTCCCCGTGGTTCAGCTCGATCGTGCCGGTCACATTGTAGCCATCGGCAATGTTGATCCTCGTCAGGTTGGCCCTGCCGTCGCCGTTCCATGTCCGTTCGTTCCAGCCCGCTTCCTTATCGCCTATGCCCCACATGTGGGCAACGTACAGGTCGTTTGTGACGTAGTTGACCTCAATGTCCGATATGCGCGAGTTGGTCCCGTTGAAACGAATGTCCTTGATCAGCTCATGGCCGCTCTCGCTGCTGTTGTAGATGCGCAGGTGCGAATAGTTCTGGTCCATAGCTCCCAGATGCGGGCGGTTTGCGACGTATACGTGGCCCGTGTCGTTGTGCACCGCCACCAGGGACGGCACGATGTCGCCGACGCTTAGCGTGCGCATGACGTGGTAGACGCAGCCGCCGTCCTCGTACGCTTTAGAGCCATTGTTAACGTTGCCGGCGGTTTGGACTGGCTCGCCGCCCATGCCGCACCCGACGAACTTGTTGGCGGTCGCGTTAATGCTCCCCGGCGCGTAGCTGCGCACCAGCACACCTCCGTTGTCGAGGCCCGAGTGGGCGTACACGGTGTTGTTCTCGAACACGATCTCGTTCGCTATGCCCACGTTCGTGATCGGCGCAATGCCGCGGGCGCGCGGCTTTACCAGGCCGTCGCTCTCGAACCCGCACACGCCGGTGCAGACGGTAAGCGCGCCGTCGCTCCCCGATATCGTGTTGCCAGCGATGGTAATGTTCCTGCTCGCGTTGTGCGACCAGACGTTTATGGCCGCGTCCGGCGACGGGATGGCCGTGCCGTTTCGCCACGGTATCAGGGCCTTTGCAAACTCGTCAAAGTCGCTGGTGATGTTCTGATTCGACTCGCTGCTGTGGTACGGGGGAAAGCCCAGGTACAAGTAGTCTTCCCGCTCGTTGAGGTTCAGGAACCGGTAGTAGCCCGGCTCGCCGCTGCCGTTTACGCCCGCAAGGTAGTCCAGGTCGGGCTCGCCGTTTGCGGCCACTATGGTGTTGTTTGCGACCAGGACGTCCTTTGTCGAATGGGCCAGTCCGATGGCGCTCGCCGGCGTGTTGGCGATGTAGTTGTCCGATATCTCTAGGCCGTCGGCGTTGAAGACGCGTATGCCCGCCGCGCTCGTCCCCGCTATGTGGTTGTCGGCGATGACGCCACTCACCATGCCCTGGCTGTGGTGGTACGCGAGGCCGATGCCGCCGTGCGATATCTGGAACTCGTTTTCGCCTCCCGTGTCGACCGGCTCGGTCTCGCCCGACGGCAGGCCGAGGCCGGCGTTCTCGATCACGTTGTCGCGGATTTCAATTCTCTTGATGGCGCCGACGCCCTCTTGCTGGATGGCCGCGTGGCACGTGTTCCGGAACTCGTTGTCCTTGATTACGATGTTCTCGAGGCTAGCCGCCTGCCGCGTCCGTATCTCGACGATCGGCGCCCCGTACCCTGGCATGCAGTCTGTGTCCCTGAACACGAGCCCCCTTACCGTCGTGTTGTTCGCTTCGATCTCGATGCGCGAGTTCCCCGTGAACACCACTTGGCCCGGCTCGCCCGTGGAGGACTTGAGCGTCAGCGGTTTCTCGATCTTGAGCACCACGTCGTCGTACGTGCCTGCCTGCACGATGATCGTCTGCCCCCGAGGCGCGTCGTCCATCATCCTTTGCAGGGCGTGTTTGTGCTTGGCCTCGATCACGTACGCATGCGGCGACCACTGCGGCAGCGCGTACACGGTGCCGTCCACGGGATCCAGCCCGATGCCCACGGGCTGGCTCGTGAGCGAGGCAGTCCAGATGCTGGCATAGTTGTTGAATTCGCCGCCCACGTTGATTGCGACCACCCGCGGGTCGTGATAGTCGTACAACACGACGTAGAGCAGGCCGCGCTTTTTGTCTAACGCCATGCCGTATATCCGGTCGTCGTCGTGGCGCTGGCCGTCGTCGTTGCCGTCCCTGACGTCGACCCGTACGGGGTTGCGGGGGAACCCGTCGTCGCCTAGTCGAAACGCCCATACGGTGTGGTTGGCGTACAGGGCGAACAGGGTGTTGCGTTCGGTGTACAGCTGGATGTCCTCGATCAACACATCCATGTTGCACGGGTACTTGTTGTAGTCGTTATCGCACCTGGTCGGTGTGCCCGGCGCCGGGTTCGATGTGAGGTTCAGAAAGTGCTCACGGGCGTATGTCCAGTCGATGGGAGAGTTCTTGTCTCCAAACGACAGCGTCGCGATACCCCACGAGTGTCGGGGGGGATTTGGCTGGCCATGTTTGTCCCCAACGCGCACGGCCGCGTACACTTTGCCCGATTCTGGGTCCACAGCCATTGCAGATGTGCCTGCCCCTATATCGTACACGTCCCAAGAGTTGTCCTTTGGCGTGGTGCCGTTAGTGTTGCCTACGACCACGTACAACGGCGATGTGTTCGATGTGTTGATGACTAGTATTGGACCCGCCGCATCGTCTGCATTCCTGTTCGAGACGTATGCAATGTCGCGCTCCTCGTCGAGGGCCAGGTCATGCGCATAGTACCGCAACCTGTTGAGAGGTGTAGGTTCGTCGGGAAGCCTCTCGCCGTGTCGCAGTCCGATCGTCTTGATGACCTTGTGCGTCGTCATGTCGATGGTTTTCAGGCCTGCCATGCCGTCTCTGTTCCATGGCCGCCCGTCCCATTTCGTCGACTTGTCGCCGACACCCCACATGTGTAACACATGGAGCTCCCTCGTACGGTTGTTGATCTCAAAGTCGACGATGCGCGAGTTCGTCCCATTGAACCGCATGTCTTTGATCAGCTTGTGGCCGTTCTCGTAGCTGTCGTAGATGCGCAGGTACGAGTAGTTTGAGTCAGCCGAGGCCGTGTGCGGCACGTTGGCCACGTAGATACGGCCTGTCGCGGAGTCCTCTCTAATTATCCAGGGCTCGATGTCCCCCACATGGAACGATCGGGTGACGTCGTACACGCAGTCGTCGCCCATGTTCGGCTGGCAGGCGCCGCCGCCGTCCTGCGCGTACGCTACGCTAGGCCCAAGGCCCGCGCCCAGCACCGTTGCCGCTGCCGCCACCAGCAGGGCCGGCAGCAGTGTCGCCGCCAGCCTCTGCTCGCTACCGCCATGGCTACGCCGGCCGGCGGCGCACGGGGCGCGCGCTGGCCTAGTCGCCTTGCCCATGCCCCCTCTCCTGCTGTCGGGGTATAGTACTGCGGGTCAACTACAGCTCACAATGGGCACGACAAAGTTGACCACTTGCGCACGGCCCGCAGGCGCCGGCGGCCGCAAAATGCTACGCTGGTGCAGCCGATCGCACGGGCCTGCGGCGCAGGCATTGCAGGGCAAGGGCGGCGGCAGGAGCGTCAAGATCTCCTAGCCGCGCCTACTCCGCGCCCGTAGTGGCTGTTGCCCCCTCCCCTGCAACCCTCAACGGCCCGTGTCATGTAGATGACAGGGGGCCACGCCAGCCCGCCGCCTCGTCAGGGCTGCCCGCAGGCGTCAAGGACATGACCGACGCCCCGCCCCGCCCCCCACAGCCGTTGCGTCCCCCTGAGGAGAGGTTCCGCACCAAGGGGCTAGCTGACATGTGCTACCATATCCCGCGCCGGCAGGCCGGCGACAGGCAACCGGCCTGTCAGCAACAAGAACGGGACGGCCGGCGCGGGCGCGGACGCAAGGGGCGGCGGCTAGGCGTCGGCAGCGGCCGGCGCGCGGCCCCTGCCGCGGAGCCGCCCGCCGAGGCGCGCGGCGTACCATACGCCTGCGGCCGGAGCTCCGACATACATGCCAGCCACGAGCGCGATCGCGAGCGCGCCGTACGCGACAATGTCCTGCTCTGATCCCTGCTCGGCCGCCCCCACGACCGAGAGGGCGTGCAGCATTGGCGCGGCGAGCGCGGCGACGGCCTGCCTGAACGCTGGGTGCCCCCTCTCCAGGTCGGCGACCTGCGGCGAGAATGCATAGTACGCGGGGCCAAACGCCGACATGAACGCCCTGCCGGACTCTGTGCTCAGCAGCGTCGAGTCGCGTATCTCGCGCAGGCGCTGCACCTGCGGGGCGAGCTCGGTGCCGTGCGCGGCCGTCGCGATCAGGCAGCCGCCCTCTTCGTCGTCCACTGCCTGGGCAGCATCCGGATCGGGCGGGGCGTCCTGCTGGTCGGCAGGCGGGGCTGCCTCGGAGGGCGGCTCGTCGGCCGGCGGCGGGGGCACTTCAGCGGGCGGCTCCTCCGGCCGGTCGGCAGGATCGTCGGCCGCGGCAGGCGGCTCGGCGGCAGCGGGCGGCTCCGCCGGCCGGTCGGCAGGCTCATCGCCGGCCGCGGGCGGCTCCGTCGGCCGGTCGGCAGGCTCATCGCCGGCCGCGGGCATCTGCTGCGGCTCCTGCGGCTGCATGCCCGCCGCCGCGTACCTTTCGAATACCGCCTCGCCCGAGCACTGTCCGCCCGTGCGCACGGCCTCGGACGCGACCGAGACAGCCCTGCCATCGGCCAGGACCGCCCTGATCGACAGTATCGGGTCGCCCGGCAGGGGGGCCTCGTAGACCGTGCGGCCGGCCGGATGCGGCCCGTCGCCCCTCTGCGCCGCGACCGTCCCCTCGGACGACAGGACGGTGACGTCGGGGCTGACTCCCGCGTTTACGGTGATTCGGATCGTCCCCTCGTCGCAGTCCCAGGCCGCGCCGTACAGGGTGACGGCGCCTGCGCCGCTTGGGGCCAGGCGCCCGCCTCCGCCTCCGCCGCCGCCGCCGCCCCCGCCGCCTCCTCCTCCGCCAAAGAACAGGCCGCCGCCCGCCGGGGGCGAAACGGGCGGCACGACGACCGGGTCCGGCTGCGTCGGCGCCGCCGCGCCCACAATGGTCACGGTCATTGTGTGCGTCGCGTTGTCGGTGAGCGGGCTATACTCGGCCACGGTAAAGAACGCGCTCAGGCGGTACGTGTAGATCGTATAGTCTCCTGTGGTGGCGTTGCCGGCTGGCGCCACGTGGCAGAACGGCGCGTCGGTCTCGTTGCCCTCCAGCCATCCCCGCGGATCCGGGCCGCCGCCGCACACGCCGATCTTCGTCGCGTTGTTGGTGCTGTTCATGTGGTACACGCTCGCGGGAGCCGGCTGCCCCAGGAGGACAATGCGGGCGATCTCGTCCAGCACAAGGTCCGCGCCCGGGTCCCCGATCTCGACGACCGCTCCCAGCCTTTCGCGGGCGCCGGCGTCCCCGAGCGCGGCCGCCGCGGCCGCGCCGGCCGCGGCCGCCCGGACGGCGCCGGCCGCCGTGACGTTGATCGTCCCCGCGTAGGCCTCGCCGCCGGCGCCGCTGGTAATGTTCGTGCGCGGCGCGAACGTGACCGTCGCGCTGTCCGTCGCGACCGTAATGTTGCCCGCGGTCGGGAGCGGAGCGCCCGGAACCGAGATCGCCGCGCTCGCGCCGCCCCTGACGGTGTCCGCAAAAATGCCCGGCACGATCGCGACGGGCGGCTCGCCCGGCAGGGCCGCGACCGTCGCCCCCGCGGCATCGCTGCTGTTCACGGCCTGGCCGTCGGCGCCGCCGAACAGGGCGGCGCGGGGCATGGCCTCCGACGCGAGCGGGGCAATGTCGACGAGGCCGCCCGTCGAGGCGTCGACCGCAATCCCCGAAAAGGACACCGTGTGGACGCTCGTGCCCGAGCCGTCCACGCCCGTGACGGTGGCCGCCGCGCCCGACCCGTCCGCGCGCAGGTCGGTGTAGTCGGACGCGGCCGCCGCCAGGGGCGCGCTGTACGCGATCCTGGCCGTGCTCGGCGACGAGAATGCGGCGGTCCTGATCGACACCGTGGTGTCCACCCCGACCTCGATCATTGAGGCGGCCAGCGAGCCCGCGGGCCCCGCGGGCAGCGCCAGGATCGCGTCCGCGCCGGCCGTGTCGCGTATCGTCGCGCCGTTGGCCTCCAGGGCGCCCGCGCCCGTATAGTCCAGGGGGCTCGCCCTGTCGCCGAGGCGCACCGTGTACGAGAATGTGAGGTTGGCCGTCCCGCTTCCGCCCGTGTACGAGGCCCTGCGGTCGGTCGCCCCGGTCTCCAGCTCGAGCGTCGGCGGGCCGCCGGCGCCCGCATCGACGATTGCCGCCCTGTTGAACTCGACGGTGATCGAGATCGTGTCCCCGGCCAGGTGCGTCGCCCCCGCAGAGGCGGCCGCCTCGGCCGTCACGCGGGACACCGCCAGGCGGGGCTTTACCGGGATCGCGTCGTCGGCAAAGGCGTACGGGACGGCGTCCGCGGTGACGCCCTCTAGGTCCGCCAAGAGCGCCACCGTGCCGTTCTGCATGCTGCCCACTTCGATCCCGCCAAACTCGATCGTATGCACCGCGGTGTACATTCCGGACACGGCCGAGGGGGCCGCGTCCAGGCCGCCGGGCCCCGTAATGTTGCCATAGACGGGCCCCGTGTGCCCCGCCGGCGGCCCGAGCGGGGCGTCGTACCTGACGCGCACCGAGCTCGGCGAGGCGAACGACGCGTCGGCGGTGGCGTTGACGGCGGCGCGGCCCGCGTCGATCCTCACCATGCCGGCCGCCGCGCTCCCCGCATCGGCGCCCACGATCGTGTTGTTCGTCGCGTCGAGCGTTCCTAGCGCATAGCTGCGCACCAGCGCGCCGTTGTTGTCGGTCCCGTTGTGCGCGTGGACCGTGTTGCTGTTGAACAGCACCTGGCCGGTGATCGCTTCGGTGTTGTCGGGCATGTTGCGCGTGCTGTTCCGGACGGGCCCGTCGCTCTCAAACGCGCACACGCCGGTGCACACCGTAAACGCGCCGTCGCTTTGGCGTATCGTGTTGTCCGTGACATTAACGTTCTCGGCGTTGGCCCACACGCTGATCGCCGCGTCAGGCGACGGCATCGGGTAGGGATCTTTGTCGATCAGGACCTCCATCCCCAGGTAGGCGTACGGGTTGGGCCTGTCAAAGTTGATGAACCGATAGTAGCCGGCGTCGCCGCTGCCGTTGATGCCGTCCAGGTAGTCCAGGCTCGGCCTGTTGTTGGCGCCCGTAATGTTGTTGCCGGCGACGGCGACGTTGCTCGGCCCGTGCGCCAGGCCGATGGCACTCGCCGGCGTGTCCGCTATGGTGTTGTTCGATATCGTCATGCCGTCGGCGTTGAAGACGCGTATGCCCGCCGCGCTCGTCCCGTTTATCCGGTTGCCGGATATCTCGCCCGAGACGGGCTTTTGGATCGGGTGGAACGCCAGGCCTATGGCGCCGTGGAACAGCTGGAACTCGTTCTCGCCGCCGGTGTCTATGGGCTGCGTCCGGCCGCCGTCCAGCCGCAGGCCGACCCTGTCGAACGTGTTGTTGCGGATTGCAATCCCCTCAATGCCGCCGGTCCCCTCCTGCTGTATGGCCGCGTGGCACGTGTTGATGAACGCGTTGTTCTCGATCGTCACGTTCGAGAGCGTCTCGTCGTGGTACGTGCGCAGCTCGATGATCGAGCCGGCAAAGCCCGGCATGCAGGCCGTGTCCCTAAAGGACAGGCCGCGTATGGCGACGTCGTCGGCCTCGACCTCGATGCGAGAGTACCCCGTGAAGTTCGCGTTGTTCGGCGTCCCCTCAAGGGTCAGCGACTTGTTGACGACGAGTACCGTGTTGTTGTACAGCGCGCTGGCATTCACGACGACCGTCCCTCCGGCGGGCGCGCTGTCGATCATCTTTTGGAGGCCGGACTTGTTCTTGGCCTCGATCACGTACGCGTTCGGCGTCCACTGCGGCAAGGCGTACACGGCGCCGCTCGACGGGTCGATTCCAAGCCCCCCGACCTGGCTGCTCGCCGACGCGAGGCCCACCCGCATGTAGTTGTCCGCGCTTGCATTGATCACCGCCACGCGCGGGTTGGCAAAGTCGTACAGCGAGGCGTAGAGGAGGCCGCGCCCGGCGTCGAGCGCAATGCCGGTGATCTGGTTGTGCCGCACCTCTTCGGCCTCGTCGCCGAGCACGTGCACCTGCTCGTTGTAGCTGGCCGCGGCGGGATCGGTGAGCCGCACGTCGACCACCCGGGGGGAGCCGGGGTAGCCGGCGTCGTCGAGCGGGAACGCCAGCACCGTATGGTTGCCGTACAGGGCGAACAGCTGGTCGCGGGCGGCGTCAAGCTGCATCGCCTCCACGCGTATCTCGCCGCTGCACGCGAACACGTTGTAGTCGCCGGTGCCGCCGCACGCCCCCGACGCGTTCGTTTCGGGGTTTGTCGTCATGTTCAGAAAGTGAACCCGCGTATAGTTCGGCGTCAGCGCGGTCGTGGCGTTGAACGACAGCGTCGCAATCCCCCAAGAGTGCCGCGGCGGAGGGTCGCCCGCTGCGGGGCCGCCCGGAATTCCGTCCCCTACGCGGACGGCCGCGTACACCAGCCCGGACGACTGGTTTACCGCCATTGCCGACGCGGGGGCGCCCACGTTGTACGCGTCCCACCCGTCGCCGCCCCTGTCCACTACGGCGCGCAGCAGCGTCGTGTCCGACGTGTTGATCGCCAGGATCGGCCCCGGCCCGTGGTACGGCCGCTCGTTCGAAACGTACGCAATGTCGCGCCCTTCGTCCAGGGCGAGGTCGAACAGGACGTACCTTGTGGTGTCCTCGACGGCGCCGGACCCGGGGGCGGCCTCTCCGTGCGACAGTGCGATCGTCTTGTTTACTTTGTACATGCCCGTGTCGATCGTCGTCAGGTTGGCCCTGCCGTCGGCGTTCCACGTCCTCCCGTCCCAGCCGGCCGATCTGTCGCCGACCCCCCACAGGTGGACCACGTGCAGCTCGCCCGTGCGGTTGTTGATCTCAAAGTCGACGATGCGCGAGTTCGTCCCGTTGAAGCGTATGTCCTTGATCAGCCGGTGGTCGTTCTCGTAGCTGTCGTAGATGCGCAGGTGCGAATAGTTCTGGTCCATGGCCCCCAGGTGCGGCCTGTTGCTCACGTACACGCGGCCCGCGTCGTCCACCTTTGCTATCGACGGTATGATGTCGCCGACTGCAAGCGTGCGCGTCACGTGGTACACGCATTCGGCGCCGGCCCCGGGCGCGCAGCCGTCGCCCGCGTCCGCGTATGCGGCGCCGGGATCGAGGGCGGCGATCGACGCCGCCGCAGCCAGGGCCGCCGCCATCAGGACAAGCGGCAGGGCTGCGGGAGGGCTCTGCCGTTGGGCGCCGTCAGGGGGCATTTTCCGGCACCCCATCCCCCCGTGGAATTGCAAGGCGGGCAAACCGTCTAGGCCGGCAGCAGGGTAGTATATAATGATTCATGGCATTCTGCGCAAGGGCAGGTCACAAGAATGCCCGGCAGGCAGGCGGCGCGATCAAGTCCGGCGCGATCGCGAGCGCGCCGCAGGGCCGCCGCGCGGCCAAGGGCGGGCGGGCGGGCGAGTCAGGACGGGGGCCCGGCCGCAGCGCGGGCGGCGGGCGGCCAGAGTCAGGCGGCCGAATCTGCGCCCCCGGCGGGGCGGCGCGTGCCGAGGCGCACGGCGCACCAGACGCCGGCGGCCGGCGCGCCGGCGTACATGCCGGCCACGAGCGCGATCGCGAGCGCCCCGTACGCCGCCACTCCCGTCTCGGACCCCGGCTCGGCGGCCTCGACCACGGAGAGGGCGTGCAGCATTGGGGCGGCGAACGCGGCGGCTGCATGGCGGAGCGCCGGATGCTCTCGCACCAGGTCGGCCGCCTGCGGCGAGAACGCATAGTACGCGGCTCCGAACGCGGACATGAACGCCCTTCCCGTCTCGGTCGTCAAAAGGGCGTTGTCGCGCGCCTCGCGCAGGCGCTGCACCTGCGGGGCAAGCTCGGTGCCGTGCGCGGCCGTCGCGATCAGGCAGCCGCCCCCTGCCGAGCCGCCGGAAGGGGCCGCGCCGGCCCCTCCCCCGGCGGCTACGTCCGCGGCCGCGGCCGCGGCCGCCGCGGCCAGCGCGCGGTTCTCGTCGGCCGCGCGCGCCGCGTAGACGGTCCCCGTCCGGACCCACTCCCCGCCGAAGAGCGACCACACGGCGTGGTCGTCCGGCCTGACCAGGTCCCCGGCCGCGTCGAGCCGCACGTCGCCTAGCGCGCCGACGTACGGCTCGGCCGCACCGGGCAGGGCATCGCGGACGGCCCGCGCGTCGAGCGGCCCGCCGGGAAAGCCCGTAGACTCGGCCGCGGCGGCTAGCAGGAACACGGCGTCGTACGCCCCGTACTCGAACGCGTGGGGCGAGCCGCCCGTGGCCGCCCCGACTATGCGGTCGATCCGCCGGCTCGCCTCGGTCGGCTCGGGCGACGGGACGGGGGTCGCGAACCCGGCCGACTCGGCGAACGCCGCGGCGGCGGGGTCGGCCGCGACGAGGGGGCTGTTCTCGACGGCCCCCGAGTCGAACCAGCGCGCGGCGCCTGGCGCGGGGCGGCCGCCGGCGGCCGCCTCGGCGGCGAGCGCCGCAAAGTCCTCGTCGACTCCGATGAACACGACGGCCGGCGCCAACGCCCCCGACGAGGACAGGGCCGCGTCCAGGGCGGCGGCGATGCCGCCCCACTCCTCGGCCCCCCTCTCAAAGTAGATCGTATCCTCGACACTGATGCCGCGCAGCGGCAGTATGCCGCCGAGCGACGACGCCAGGTCGCGGCCGTACGTGTCGTCCTGGGCGACCAGGAACGCGGCGCCGGCGCCGGCCTCGTCCATCATGCTCGATATTGCGCTCGCCTGCAGGTACCCGTCAGGCGAGAGGCGGAACACGGCGTCGCCGGCGACCGCAAGCGACATGGCCGACGAGGCGGGGCTGACTATTACCGCGCCGTCGGCGGTGGCCGGCCCGGCTATGGCCGCCACGGGCGCGCTCGTCGTCGGCCCGACGAACAGCGACGGGCCCGCGCCGCCGTCAAAGGCCGCCCGGTACGACTCGACGGGGGCCGAGCGGTCGAACTCGTGGACGGACAGGGAGATCGAGAACGGCCTGGCCCCGTCCCGGTTGTAGTCGTCGACGGCAAGCCTCACCGCCTCGAGGCGCATGACGTCGTTGAACGGCCCGTCGCCGAGCGTCACGAGCGCGCCGATTTCCAGGGCTGGCCGGTCGGGCCCGCCGGCCGCGTGGGCCGGCTGGGCGGCCGCTATGGCAAGGGCCGCGGCAAGGGCCGCGGCCAGCAGGGCGGCAGGGCGCCCTCGCCCCGTGCCGCGCGCAGGGCTCGCCACCATGCAACGCCGCGCCGGCCCCGCCCTAATAACGCATGGCGGCCGGCGTTGGAAGGCGTGGTACCCGGATGACGATGCGCGGCATTCGGGGCGCAGGGCGCGGCAGCGCAGAGCCACAGTACACGCACGTTTGATCCTTTGGGACTCCCATTAGATTCCCAGAGGGCGGCATCTCTAGCGGGCGGACGGCTTGGCGGAGGCGGAGGCGGAGCGCCGGCCGCGGCGGGAGGCGGCAGGCTTGGCGGAGGCGGATCGCCGGCCGCGGCGGGAGGCCGCCGGCTTGGCCGGGGCGGATCGCCGGCCGCGGCGGGATGCTACAGGCTTGGAGGCTGTGGCGGAGCGCCGGCCGCGGCGGGAGGCCGCCGGCTTGGCCGGGGCGGAGCGCCGGCCGCGGCGGGAGGCCGCCGGCTTGGCGGAGGCGGGGGCGGAGCGCCGGCCGCGGCGGGAGGCCGCCGGCTTGGCGGAGGCGGGGGCGGAGCGCCGGCCGCGGCGGGAGGCCGCCGGCTTGGCGGAGGCGGGGGCGGAGCGCCGGCCGCGGCGGGAGGCCGCCGGCTTGGCGGAGGCGGGGGCGGAGCGCCGGCCGCGGCGGGAGGCCGCCGGCTTGGCGGAGGCGGGGGCGGAGCGCCGGCCGCGGCGGGAGGCCGCCGGCTTGGCGGAGGCGGGGGCGGAGCGCCGGCCGCGGCGGGAGGAACCTGATCGACGCCGGATCGCCGCCGTGCTCGCCGCATATTCCGATCTCGAGGCCCGCATCGGCGCGGCGCCCGTCCCCTACGGCCAGCCCGATGAGCCGGCCCACCCCGGACTCGTCGAGCGACTCGAACGGGTTGCCCCCCAGCAGGCCCTCTTCCAGGTACCGCGGAAGGAACTTGCCCTCCGCATCCTCGCGGCTAAAGCTGTACGTAGCCTGCGTAAGGTCGTTGGTGCCAAAGCTAAAGAACGACGCGTCGGCGGCGACGAGCTCGCCGGCCGTCAGGGCCGCCCTGACGACCTCGATCATGGTCCCGAACGCGACGCGCACCCTCGCCCCGCCCGCCCGCTTGCGCGCGGCCACACCGTCGAATATGTGCTTGACGTACGCAAGCTCGGACGCGCTGCCGACCTGCGGCACCATCACCTGCGGGATGGCGCGCACGCCGCGCCGGCGGAGGGCCTCGGCGGCGTCAAAGACGGCGCCGATCTGCGCCTCGTATATCTCTGGGTACGTGACGCCGACGCGCACGCCGCGGTGACCCATCATTGGGTTGACCTCGGCGAGCTCGCGCGCCCTCTCGAGGTGCGCCCTCGCGGCCCGGCCGCGCGGCCCGGCCGCCGCCCGGCGCCCCATGCCGCGGATCTCGGCCTCGAGCTCGGCCGGAGACCGGAGGAACTCGTGCAGCGGCGGGTCGAGCAGGCGTATGGTCACCTTGTGGCCGGCCATCGCCCCGAGTATCTTTTCAAAGTCGCGCCGCTGCATGGCCGCGAGCCTCCCGAGGTGCCGCCGCCTCTCGGCGTCCGACGTGGCCATGATCATGTCCTGGAACAGGCCGATGCGGCCCTCTTCGTTGAACATGCGCTCGGTCCTGCACAGCCCGATTCCGCGCGCGCCGTACTCGCGCGCCTGCCTTGCGGCCGCCGGCGTGTCGGCGTTGGCGCGCACCCCGAGCCGCTTGGCGGCGCCCGCCCACCCCAGTATGGTCCGGAACTCGGGGGTAATGCTCGGCTCGACCGTCGGCAGGGCCCCCCTGTACACCGAGCCGTCGCCGCCGTCGATCGTGATCGTCTCGCCCTCCCTGATGGCCGTGCCGTCCGGCAGCGTGCACCTCGCGGCCGCGTAGTCTATGCGCATGCCGGACGTGCCCACAATGCACGGCTTTCCCATGCCGCGCGCGACGACGGCCGCGTGCGACGACTTGCCGCCGCGGCTCGTCAGCACGCCGGCCGACGCGTAGAACGCCGGCACGTCCTCGGGCTTTGTCTCCTCGCGCACCAAAATCACGGCCTTTCCGGCCTCGCCGAGGCCCTTGGCGCGCCCCACGTCGAACACGGCCGTCCCGGACGCCGCGCCGGGCGAGGCGGCTATCCCGCGGACCGCCGGCCTCGACGACTTTCTCGCCCTTTCCTCCAGCATCGGGTGCAGCAGCTGGTCGAGCTTTTCGAGCTTTAGCCGGCGCAGGCCCTGCTCCCTCGACATTGCGCCCTCGCGCACCATGTCGACGGATATCCTCACCATTGCGGCCGCGTTGGTCTTTGCCGCGCGCGTCTGCAGCAGGTAGAACCTGCCGCGCTCGACGGTAAACTCGACGTCCTGCGGCTCGCGGTAGTGCCCCTCGAGCAGGGCGCACACGCGCTCGAGCTCGGCGTGCGAGTCGGGCAGCTCGCCGCGCATGAGGGCTATCGGCTTTGGCGTGCGCGTGCCGGCGACCACATCCTCGCCCTGCGCGTTGACCAGGTACTCGCCGAACAGCCTGCGCGATCCGTCGCCGGGGTCGCGCGTGAATACGACGCCCGTGGCGCTGTCCCGGCCCATGTTGCCGAACACCATGGCGACGACGTTGACGGCCGTCCCGTCGGCGACGTCCGGCGTTATCCCCTCCTTTTCGCGGTACACGACGGCGCGCTCGCCCATCCAGCTTCCGAACACGGCGCGCACGGCCATCTCCAGCTGCGCGTCTGGGCTGGAGGGGAACGGCCTGCCCGCGTGCCGCCTGCATATGGCCTTGAACTTGGCGACGACGCCGCGCAGGGTCCCGGCGTCGAGATCGCCGTCGCTCTCGGCGCCGGCGCGCTCCTTTGCCGCGCCCAGGACGGCCTCGAACTTTTCGTCGTCGACGCCGAACACGACCTTGCCGAACAGCTGGACGAACCGCCTGTACGAGTCCCACGCGAACCTCTCGTCGCCGCTCGCCCTAGCAAGGCCCTCGACGGTGCGGTCGTTGAGGCCGAGGTTGAGTATGGTGTCCATCATGCCGGGCATTGAGACGGCCGCGCCGGACCTAACGGAGACCAGGAGCGGGTCGGCCGCCGAGTTCCACCCGCGGCCGGTCTCTTTTTCCAGGCGCGAAACGGCGCGGCGCACCTCCCGCAACACGCCGGGCGGGACGCGCCGGCCGTTCGCATAGTACGCCCTGCATACGTCAGTGGTGACGACAAAGCCTGGCGGGACGGGCAGGCCGAGCGAGGTCATTTCGCACAGCCCGGCGCCCTTGCCCCCCAAGAGACGCTTGTCCTTGCCGTGGCCCTCGTCGAAAAAGTACACTGACTTCATCGGTTCGTGGGCGCGCGCGGCGGGGGCTTTTTAAAGGGTTCAAGGGCAGGATGCCGCGCATCCAGCGGCGGCTGCGCCCCGGTACGGATGCAGCCGCAGATTCGCGGGCAGCCGCCCGCTTGCGCCGCGGCAATGCGGGGCGGCGGTTCCGCGGGGGCTACGGCGCCGGCTTCCCAACCGGGTGTGCAGGCGGCCGATCCGGACAGCCGGAGGATGTGTTTTCGGACGTTAGGGGCTGCGGAACGGACATGCGCCACTCCCTCTTGGCCTCACGGCGCTGCGCCACGCCCGGCGCCGGCGGGCGCCGCCCCTGTGCATGCAAGCGCGGGCGATCGGACGTTCATACTGCTTATATAGTGCGGCCCAAATCCCGCCGCCGTGCAGGTTGCTCAGGGACCAAAGCTGGAAGCCGGCGAGTTGGCAGGGCGGATCGCGGCAGGTTGGCCGTTGCCGCCGCGTCCGACGGCAGGGCGGAGTTCAGGGAGCTGTTCGTGTCGCTAGTCGATCCAGCCGGCGTGCTCGACACGGACAGGGCCGGAGAGATAGCCAGCAAAATGGAAGAGGCGGCGTCAAGGGCGGACTCGCCAGCGGCGCGAGGATGGCGCGCCCCTTGGCCGAGACGTTTGCCGACGAAGCCGAGATTGTAGACAGGCCCGTCGAGGACGGGTCGCTGCGCCACACCCTAGTCGCGTTACGGAAGACAATGACCCTGCTGTACCGCACCGCCGAGTCGTACAGGGACGGGCGTCGGCGAGCCGGTCGCCGAGCTGGAAGAGCTTAGGAAGAGCGTCGCGCGCCTCAGGTCAGGGGCGGACGCGAGCCGCTCGGAGATGCGCGCGGCCGACCCGCCAGGCTCCTCCCTGGACAAGTTTAACGCGCTGTACAGGGGCAGGATCTGCAGGGACGTGATAAGAAAGGACATTGAAAGGATACGCGCAGAGGATGTGGCCAACGGCGTCGACCCGATATTCACGCCGATCGAGCCGATCGACGACGTTATCGCCAGGTGCGAGGGCACGTGGTCGGCGGCCGAGATCATGGACTGGTCAAGGGGCAAGGGCGACCCGGAAGAGTACGCGACGATCAAGGGCGAGGGCGGCCAATGAATGATGACGATGATGCCAAGGGACCAGTAGTCTACCTCGACAGCGGCACGATCGTGGCGCTGACGGTGCCGACGACATGCACCACGACGGCGCGGTAAGAATGTGCGAGGCGGCAATGGAGCGGGGTAACTGGCAACTAGTCACCTCGCCGCTGGCCATCATGGAGGCGGCGGGCTCGATCCGCAAGAAGATCACGAGGTCGCACAGGCTGCGATCGGGAAGCGAAGAGGAGCGGGCGAACGTAAATGCAGATGCAGGCAGAGCCACTGCCCGCATGTTCATGTACATAGACACCATGGCGAAGCGGGGTGACTTGAGGATACTCGAATTGTAAGGATGGTCGCCCGACTTTGTCCGCCCGTCTGCCAAGGTGCGCGAGCATGCCGGCCGCGCCGTATACAGCAAGGGCGGGAGGTTCTACAGGTACCGCGGGGTCGGGCCGTGCGACTGGCTGCAGTTTGAACTGGCCGAGTACGCCAACGCATCCGTAATCTGCACGACCGATGCGGCGTTTGCTGACATCGAGGGCAACGACGAGGACTTTGGGCACATCAGGATACAGATGACGAACGCCTCGCTGATCGGCCCGCTGATCGGCGACGAGTAAAAAATATGCATAAACGGTCACTACTTTGCGGGGTAGATCGCAGTTGGTTGATTGTGGGGTGGGAAATGCGTCAAAGTGACGAGGTGTGGATTGACTAAGTCGGGGAGGAGCTGCCCTAACGGGATGAGACACCATGGCGCGGCTTGTCTAGAGCGAGTCGGTCGACGTCTGCCATCTACGCTGCCGCATCACTGACCGTTTATGTACATCTCTTAGTGATCGGAGTGCGCCAAGCGGGACCGCCCGCTCTCGCCAACGGTAAGAGTGCTTAGTGAGCTAGACGGCAATGCGCCCCATGCCGCGCACCCGCGGGAGCCGCGGCGCGAGGGCAAAGTAGACAGGGAGTTCATGCCCAGCATGAGGAGGAGATCGCCGCATACGGACACGGCAGCCACCACGGGCGATCGCGCGCCCGATCGAGTGCGATGTTGAGACTGGCATGATGAACGTGCTACCCATGCCGCTCATCAGCTGCCTCGCCTGGGCCAAGAAGAACTAGCGGCCAAGCATAACCAGGCCGATCAAGATGCCGAAGCGCCTGCAGTCCTGAACCGGCCTTCGATCGTATGACACAGAACAGCCGCTCGACTTGTGCGTTCTAGGGGCCTTATGGGCGTAACAGGCTCCTGACGTATTTGTCTACCGTGTCGCCTTGAGGACGGGCCGGATCCTGACGCGTGGTGGCACGGCGGCGACGCAATAGCGGCAGTTGCGAGCGTCTCAAACCACGATGCGATCCCTTTGGACCGGTCGTCGCAGACTATTTCGTCCGCCTTTTTGTGAGTGTAGACGCTCCGCCATATCGACAGCGATCATGGCATGGGGGGGGATCATGCCGCGCTCTGCTATCATCTCGACGTGCCTTGAAAACATCTGGCCGGCGCAGGCCAACATGATCCTGCCGGCCACCGACGAGATAGCACCGTAGACCACCCGGGCGACGGGACGCGGCCGCCATGCGAGTCAGCATGCTTCGCAAGCAGCTCGATCGCCGGCGTCACAAAGCATGACGACACGTATGGCATCAGTGTGCTGAGTACTGCATGAGGCCGTACCGGGGGTTGAAGTATATCGAAAGTAACTCTTGCAAGCAAAGCACTCAAACAAACGCACATATGCCACTCTAGCAATATCCTTCGTCACCAGAGTGAGCAATTCGTTTCTCACGGTAACGCCACTCATGTATCAAGCATTCGTCCGGGATCAAAAAAGTTTGGCTCGTTGGCTAGCACAATACAGCGCCGGGCTACCCTGTGCCACCAAGTCGCCAGAAGGCACATTTCGACATATTGTGGTTAGTGGATCACGATATGGCCCAATCTGCGAGTGGTGAGATTTTTCGGCGTGGCGCCGCGACGGAGTCTTTTCGTGTAACTATCCCGTTTCCGCGGTGTCGAACCCGGCATGCAGGCATGCAATTGCCGACTATGAAACGCAGTCGGCGGCCCTGCCGGTTAGCCAGCGCGTTATCTTGTCGCACTTTTCCGCAGATTTCTTCCCGCGGGGCTTTCGGGATTTCCGGGCCGCGCGTATGCCGCGCTCGATCCTGTTCCACGCGGCGTTCGTGTACAGCGTCAGCCAGGGGTCGTCTCCGTGCAGAACCAGGCCGGCGGCGGCGGCCGGAGTCTGGCCCAGCGTATTGTGCGTCCTGCAAAAGTTGTACTGGATCAGCATGCCCCTCGTGCGGCCGCTGTTGGTCTTGCTAACGAATCCGTACCGGCGCGCCCACCTGGCCAGAATGCGCTCGAGCCGCTCCTGCCGGTTGTTTGTCCTCTCCCCGCGTACGTGGGCCCCGGCGTTGTGGAAGGTGGACGAAGTCGCTCCGTCCTGCGTCTTCCGGAGCGTCTCCCTGGAGGCCTTGGCGATCGCAGGCTCGGCGTCCGACAGCAGGACCTTTGGGATATCGCCGCCGGACATCTTCTTGGCGTCCCTGAACAGGTCCTTCAGGCCCGACGACCCCTTGGTCCTGAACTCCCGCAGGGCCAGCATGAGGTGCGAGCGGTGGTCCATGATGCAGTAAAAATATCTTTTGAGGGATTTTCGCATCGTGACCTCTAGGCCGTCGATGCTCCACGTGTCCGAGATGTCGGGAAGCAGCGTCATGACGTACTCCATACAGGCGTCAACGACGAGCGACACGTAGTTTCTGACCGTGGACGGCGAGATGTCGATGCCTTCCCGCCTCATGTGGTCGGCCGTCTCCTTGTAGGACAGGCCGTCAAGGTACGTGTCGACCACGCGGGCAACGTCCTTGGGCGACAGGGCAAGGCGGTGCGTCTCGGGATCGGCGGAAAAGCGCGTGTTGCACTTGTAGCACTTGTAGGTCTGGACCTTGTCCTTGCGCCCCGTTCCGCGCAGGCCCCACTTCCTGAACTCGGTCGACAGGCACGCTGGATCTGGTTGTGATGAAATTGGAAAAGGTCAAAGATGTTCTTTGCAGCTCGCACATTGTTGTCCCGGAGCCTCAGGAGAACAACCAGCTGGTACTGCTGAAGCAACTTTCCTTTCCCCCACTTACGACACAGTTTCCAGGCAAAGGTGGACTTCCCTATGCCTTGTTCCCCCTCCACAAGGATGCATACAGACTGTGTTTCCACTAACAGCTGGGCAATTTGCCCAATGTCCATGGTTTGCTTTGACTGCTTGATGTTGTCAATGTTCCCCAAGATTGCCGCATCTCTAATCTGATGTGCCTCTTGCTTTGTGATATTCTCCTTTTCAATGTGAGTAGGGTTTATGTATTTCTTGGATCTTACTTGTGGCCATTTATCATATGTTAGTAGTTTCTCTCGTGTGTACAGAGACTTGAGGTAGAAGGCATACTGCAGCACTGGAGTTACATCCGTTTTAGGTGGTTTAGCTGGTGGGTGAGATGATAGCTAGGGATGGCATGACAAAAAGTATGCAAACAAGAAACAAGGCAGGGATGATGCATGAAAGCAAAGGTCAATGTATTGGCAAAGCAACATGCTTTTAATTTCTTCGTGGTTTTTGAGATCAGTGATTTTGTTAAGTGCCTATTTCTTGTTAAGTGCATATTTTTTGCCACCAGCTCCTATATGCACAAGTGCTTTACAACCAGCACATATGGTAGTACTCCTTTATCCAATAAAGACTTCATGTAATTCGGCAAGTTTCATTACAATGATGTTACTTGCTATAATGTGCTGTGGGGGTAGGTTCTATTCTAGCAGTTGTTCTTGTGCAAAGGGCCTTAGGTGCAGAGGTTCATCACCAACTGATACAACTGTTTCTGTTTTATTTACGCGCCCTAATCCCACTTTGTGGATAGCTGAATTTGGTGAGAAATTTTGGAGCTAAATGGGTGGGGTAGTTATGGCTAACTAGTGGGGCATTTGTAGCTGTATGGTGGGGTAGTTATGGCTGGCAGAGATGGGGCATTTGTAGCTAAATGGGTGGGGTAGTTATGGCTGGCAGGGATGGGGCATTTGTAGCTAAATGGGTGGGATGTGCTTTTTACAAGCAGTACCTACGGTAATGCAAGAAAATAAAATAAAAATAAAAAAAACTAAAACTAGGCAGTGTGCATACCATCAAAGGGAGGGTTGTTAATTAATTGGAAGTGAGTGTAGCTTGCAGCAGCCATTGCAGCAGTGAGCTGCCACCGCTTATCTTTGGTTCCATCTGCATAATTAGCTACTCCCTTGATGATAATCACCCCTAAATGGGGATAATCCTTTGCAATATGGGTATATAGGACCCATCCTTCCATGTCACCCCCTTTGGCAAACGGGAGTTTGTTCTGGATGCTCTGCTTGACTTTAGCATCATCAAGGAGAAATGGGACACAAGCCATCAGGCTAACATGAGCTTTGGCTAGCCGATTTGTTGTTGTACATTGAAACTTCCACCCTGTGTCATCTTTGCAAAAGATGTTCTTGAGGGTAGTTTTTGTACCAATAACTTCAGAACGTTGATGAAGTTCCCCATGGTCAAATCTTGACCCAGAGCCATAGTCAGCTATCAGTGATGCTACAAGAACATCACAGAATTGGACAGCATTTGTTCCATATGCCACACCAACTCCAATGACAGCCTTGGTTTTTGGGAACCAGGCAAGAATGTTTCGTAAATCCCTCTCACAGGAAGTTCCTTGCTCTGTCCATGCGATGGCAGCTTTGTAACCAGCAAACAAACCAAGGATGACTCTCATGTTATCCTCATTTGCAAACCAAACAGCTCTTTCAAACAATGGACTATCATCAGGTTTTGTTATGTTTGGAGCATTCATCAGTTCAAGGGAGGCATAGTATTCATTTATGTTGCAAGACTGGATGACAATCACGATTTCCTGTGCAAAGTTCATAATGGCTTCGTGCTCGTTACTGTCTCTGTCAACTATTATCGGTTTACACTTTTTGTGTATGTCATTTCTGTGTACATCATTGTTGTACAATGGTTCTTCCTCTAAACAATGTGTGTGTGTGTGTGTGTGTGTGTGTGTGTGTGTGTGTGTGTGTGCGTGTGTGTGTGTGTGTGTGTGTGTGTGTGTGTGAGTGCGTGTAAGCAACTACTCAGTACTACATCCAGAGTCACTAACGAAGGTCTTTAGCACTAACAAAACGGCCTGGAGCTGGAGAACTGGTCTTTTTGTGGCAACAGACAACAATGATGACAGACGAAAACAACCAATCACTTTAACCCTTGCACGTGTATGGAGTAAATATACCTCCAAAATGGAACAAGCTAGGGTTTCTTGTTACTACTTATAATTCTTTGCTATTGTTTCAAACTAGGACCCTACAGTTACTAAAGCTGCGAGTAGGCTATTCTTAGCATAGTTATAAACAAGCAATTAAATACAGAGCCTCACCTGCATGCAGCAAAAGCTTTTGCCACTACTATGGGAAGAGACCATGCCATGCCAGCCGTCTGGCTGCTCAAATCGCAATTTCAAGACCAATGGTCTTGGTCTTTGGTTTGGAATAAGACTACGTTAGCTGTTCCAAGGGAAAATCAAAGATGGAATAAACTTGACTCAAGTATGCTGAAATCCAAGAACCAAGTGACCTTGCTTGTATACAACAGTTACAATATAGTTTCTATGACTTGTGTAAATACGTATAGCGAGCAAACAGAAGGTTATGTGCCAAAATATGGGATTTTGATTTTATATGTATGGACATACCTTTAACAGATATCCACACAGTCCACCTATTTTTATACTCTAGCAATGGTGAATTGCACTGGTCCTTGCTAAATTTATACTTGTCAAAAGTCACTTGAAACTATCAATTATTCTTCTACAGGAAAAAGGTATTGTAACATAAAAGTCATTAGAGCCAATTCGACACTTAACCCTTTCAATTCAGAGACGAATTGGCGAAAAATAACTTTTTGGTATGAACTATTATACCATAATTATTCGAATTCTACGTATGATCCAATCTAATGTAAGAAATTCAATTCCAGGAATTTATCGTGAATCTAATTCTACGTAAGCCGGAGTCTTAAAATTTATTTATGCAAATCCAATTTAGCGTAAGATAATGACTGAAGCCAACCTCCGACCTTCGTGGCCTTCTTACCAGTTCTCTCCATAAATCGGGCGAGGTCTGTACACAATTCCAGGAGAAAACAGCCATACATTTTGCTAGTTGCCCACTAACCTCGGTAGCGAAGGACGCTTAGCCTTGGTACTGCCTTCATCGGTTGCAGAGTTCGATGGGCTATGCAACAATTCGAGGAAAAGCTATGCATTTTGGTAGCTTAGTATGGACTCCAAACCCTACGTAAAACTAGCGAAAGGATGCTTATCTTGCCTTCATCGGTTACAGAGTTCAACGACGTCTGTACACAATTCTAGGAAAAACCAGCTACACACTTATAAGACTCACGAAACATGCCTTCGCAATTCTGTACACAATTCTAAGAAAAAAACCCAGCTATACACTTTCCTAGCTTGCGCCTTCGCGTTTTTACGTATTGTGATTCTTATGCGATCTAATTTTACGTGTAAGAAATTCAATTTTAGGAATTTACCAATCTAACGTAAGGTCGCAACGTAATTATTTTTTAAGCATACATAGAATTTGAATAATTACGGTAGTCCAGATTTTATGTATCACAGATATTTAGTTCTAGCACAACGGATTGGCATTGACTTGTTACAGGTATACTGGCGTTGTACCTTGTCTTTTCATAGCTATTGGATCAAATGCTGGGTTAGGGTTAGGGTTAGAAAGTTATGTCAGTATAAGACATATTTTGCCCTAAATTAAAAATTACACCTCAAGTAAAAGAAAAAAGATCCAGGATAACAAAGCCATAAGAATGCTCATACCTACCAACTATTTTAGTGTTATGAGTGTAACGGGACTTAATAGTACAGCTGGAAGCAGTAATCATTGAAGAATCTACATTGTAAGTGCTAAGGATGTCAATGGCTACTACACAAGGCGAAACATTTTGCTATCAATAAATTTGATTTTTCCATGACCAAACTATCTTGACATGGTGAATTTTTAAACCACTGCTGACTTGAGTTATGACCAAAAGTGTTGACAATTTGTTCATCATTCGCATTAAATGTCCACACGCATGTCATCCTGACTTGCAGCTCTAGAACCTTGTATACAGCATATGGTAGGTACACTGACAAGCTACATCTATCAGCTACAAGTTTCTGGTAGCAAACTATGTCTCTTAGCTAGAACTATCAACTGACATGCTGTTAAAACCAGAGAGCACATGCACACACCAGAGATTGATGGCCGGGGTTTGTCATGTGACAATTCATGTTGGTGAGCGAGTACTGAGTTGTGTACTGTAGACTAGTGTAGAGCTCTCCACCCAGCTCTGCATTGTAGCCGTGAAGTCATAACCGCGGTGTTCTCGCTAGGTCTTTTTGGAGTGGTGAGCACTACTTGGTTTGGTGCACGACTTGGTTAGTTCCAGAAAACCCTTTTGTACCACTTGCAATTATGATAATCATAGTACAATCCAGACTAATTAGCAGCTTTTTTTTTAATTTTTTTTTATGTTTGTTTACTGGGAATGACCCAGCTAACGAGAAACACCCAATAGCCTTAGGCTAATTTTAAGGTGTTCCCCAGGACCGACGGCTTAATGTCCCCTCCGAAGGACACGAAGGTAAACCTTCTACTCAATTTTTGGGGTAGGTCTGAGTGCACCCAGAAGAGAAATAAATCTCTGCAGCAAGTGGGACTGGAACCCTGGACCTTTTGATCCGCAGTCCAGTGCTTTAACCAATAGGCCACCTTCAACCCCCCAATTGTTGACCAAAGCCATACAGTGCATCTACAAGGAACACCTTGCAGAGGCGGCGTCGCCGGTCAGACCTTGGCCGGACCACTTTTCAGCAGGTCGTTGGTCTCGTTTCCAGACTGCATCGGCACCCACATGTTGCTAAATACACATAGGGAGTCACTAACTTCACCCATGTTGAAGTACGGAAGTAACTATTGAGCACATGTTTCCTGTGTCACGCCCACTGATTCGCGCGGGCAGCCACCAAGTAGGAATTGTACCAAGCCCCAGGTCATGAGGACAAGACAAAGGTGTTTGTCACTTTAAGGAAAAAAGAAAGAAATGTAGTATCCATTCCCTGTCCCTAGACCTAACCCTAACCCTAACTGCAATAATAAGTCCTAACCATTGGACCATGAGCAACTTCAGATACCGTGTACACAATTCCGCCTGATGTGTATCGCGCAAACGTCATGCATGTACCGTACCACTCTACACACGTGCATTCCAACATAAGTATGACATGACATAACTTAAGATCACGTGATCTATCACTTCCATACTTCAACATGGGTGAACTTAGTAACTTCCAATACACATGGGTATACAATGTGCAGCTGCTAGCGATATGACGCATTCTGCTGCTTGCAGTAGTCCTGCTTCTCAGTCTCCAAGTGTTTGGAAAGTTCTGAATTGTATTTATTCTTCTTAAGTTAAGATGTTTCTTGTATAGCTGCATTTTGATCGCACAAGTAGCCTGCACATAATATTGCCTATTATAGACCTCCCCCCGTGAACATGCACGAGTGTTCTTTTATTTGCAGTGGCCTGACCACTTTTGAAATGCTGGTGCCGCCTCTGCAAGGGCAATTTACAAATTTGCACCACTTGGTTTGTACTGCACAACAGTTGCTCTTGATTGTGTGCCTGCTTCATGATTGATAAGTGTGTGTTATGTACTACTGCGCATGTGTTCTGCTAGTATAAGCTTCATGTGCTCATGCTCTTAATTCCAGATTTTTGATTTGACTTTTCTTCAAAGCTGTGTGACAGAATCTGGAATGAAAACCCCGGGTTCAAGGCTAGATCAGCGATTTTCAAATTTGGACGCAGTTTTAATGAAAATACGTACATGTATACTCCAGTTTTGTTTGGCTTGACTTTAACCCCAAGCCACTGCAGATCTTTTGTAACTACAAGAGACAAACTGCTGCCAGTGCTGGGCTGGGCCTGGAAATGAGGCTGACTTCTAAGTACACAGTCGTTGGGCCAGCGGTCCGAAGCGATATACGCGAATGCAGTGGCGGTTTTACGGGGAGGGGGGGCGGGGCTTAGGGCCCCACCCCCTGGTACTATGCTTGGACGATACAATATTTCATTAATGTCCTCATATTTAGAGTTAGGCCACGCGCGTGCTACATGAAAGGCACAATAAAGAGGCAGAAGAGTATAGTAAGTTCATCTGACCAGCTGAGTAGAATCCGGAGTTCAACTGACTCAGATTGCACTAGAACCCGTCTCAGAGGACCTAGAATCTAAAATATTTTCTGGGGGGTCATGCCCCCAGACCCCCCTAGGTGGAGCGCGTGTAAATGCGCTATTACTGACGCTACCTTAGCCCCCCCAATAACAGTGTCCTAGAACCGCCACTGCGCGAACAACTAGCGTATACGAGCAGCATCTGTCAACCTACCTGCCGAGCGATCACGATAGGGGGTAATACTCTAAGTGGTTACAATTTGTTTCGCCCCAAGCAACCAGGCCGACCTATACATCGCCGGACAGCCCGCAAAAAATGCTGCAAAATATGCAAAAATAAGCCGTTTCTACCGGACAGAGCAGACTGTGCATGTGACTTGTGAACCAGCAAATGTCTGTCTAAGCATGTGCAAACTGCTGGATCGCTCAGAGAGAATGCACACAGGTTTGACTTCTGAGTGTATTTGGCATGCTATTCTGAGAGGCACCAAATTGGGATATTCTGTGCATGATTGTGGCAGTGAAACATTTCTTCAGCAGATTTGGCTTCAGCATGACTATCAGAACAGCCAGTTTCTGAATGGCAAACTAGTAAGTGTATATGGACTTGTTGGATACAGTCTGTGAGCATCACAGAAGCAGCAATTCTGTGATATACTGGGGCAAAGAGTTATGAGACATCATCAAGCACTTGTGGGCTAGGGCGTGTTAACACGCATGAAAAAGCCGGTGATGTATGCCAAGTCCGTCACATAAAGAGACCATGTAGACAACAATTTACATAATCATTTAGCCATCCGCATGGCATGTGGAGTTCAGAGTGAACATCTAGCTTAGCCAAGCAAGCCACTCATTCTTTTGCACTGTATACATTTTATGTAAAATGCAAGTGTAACAAATGAGTTGCACTTGGGTTACAGTAGAGAGTAGACAGTTCAAAAGGACACAAGTGTGTGCACAGGCAAAATGAAGAATAGCTGCTATCAATAAGTATAGGTTTGGATTCCATTGGTCGCATCTATAATGATCAACTGATTGAGACACCAGGCCAATGATGTGCCTTTCAAGTGTGAGTTCAACTGGTATTCATAGCTTGAAACAGTGTTATTTGGCTACTTTGTCCTCACCTCTTGGTGAGATAGATTGTACTGCACTCTACTACTATCAGGTAAGTTTGTAAATAAAAGTGCAGGTTCATTGAAAGTAAGAAGGCACTGAGTGTTTGTGAATCACCATGCTGCTGTAAATCACAGTGAATACTTCAACTGTTCTTGACTTAGGCTAGCTAGGCAAAGTAGATTTACTGTTTCATATCAACCACTTACTCAATTTGCGTGTGGGTGAGTGGCCATTATTCATTATTCATTACCCTACAGATAGTTTTCATGGGGCATGGCTTCACTTCTAGAGGGCAAGAGTCAGTGTCTGTTTAGTGCAGCTGCGTGAAAATACAAGCTAGTAAACACTGTATTGAGCCCTTTCCATTAGTGCCGAAAAATAAAAAAAGCTACTTCTCTCAAGGTGTGCTGTACAGCTGCCTCTTGATCAGGTAATGGACTTCCGGAAGTAGGAAGCTTAATTGATATTTGGAAACCATCTACTGTAAACCTAGAAATATTAGTGGCTAAAATATTTAGCGTTTCTAGAATTATCTGACCACCTGCTTGCATAACCTTCGACCTCAAACCAATGAATATTAGCAAAGATTTAGCTAGATTATGTCAATCGCTAAATTTGCTAAATTTAATAGCTCGCTAATATTTCTAGGTTTACAGTATATAAACCCAGCTAATATATGGCATTACCAAATCTTTGGGTAATTTTCTGAGTCTTGTTGGTCCGACAAAATAAAAATTAACAAAAAGACATACTGCCTATACATATTGCATGTTCACACAATCCCTATATAGTCTACAGACCATATAATATTACATATACATACCCATGGTACAAGACAAGCTTATACGGTAGCTAACCTACTAACCAAGGTAAAATCTCCAATGTCTAAATGAAAAGGTGACATTCAGTGCTACAGGAAATAACATGCAAACAGTCTTTGGATGTTTAACACGTTGCTCAAGTTAAATCCAACCTCAAAAAATTTTTGAGGGTGACATGTGCAAGTACAGATAATTTTTAACCCCCCTCCCACCCCAATATGCCTGTTCTACTGTCAGTTTTTATCCTTTCATTTTTTGGAAAATGCTCCGCTACCATCAACATCATCACTGCTCTCACCACAATACATCGCAAGTCAAAACTGCAAATCAACATCCATGTGAGAAGACGAAAATGTCTGAAGCCGTTCCCAGGGAACTGGGAAGAAGAATATAAACGAAACCATGTGGGCAAATATATAGCCTCGTTCCCAGGCATTATTTGCTCCGGAACGCAAATATGTATACGCACAACTTCATGTGGAGCCTGGGAACAGGCTAAGAAAATGTACACGTAACTTATTAGCCTCATCTCCACGATCATGTGGCTGACTGGATCAGTGGAAAAGATTGACGCTTATCGCACCGCTCCTATAGCTTAGCCAGGTGCAATTGACTGGGTATTCTATACGGGTGAGTGGGTCGGGACCCTGCAAAATCCGGGTGTCACCCGAGAAAAGTTGGAATGTCTGGACTCAACTTAGGCCACTCTGAATTAATTCTTTGAACTAACACGACCGCAAGATTGTTGGGTCGGTCGGTCGGGCGGGTAATATTTTATTTAGGCCCATCGAATGTATTAGCATAGATACTACAAACGTGACAGCCAGTTTGGCTCTGCAACGGTAGCACAGTATAAAACGTTAGCCTCGTTCCCAGGCCTTGCGCGTTCGTCGCTTGCAGTACGAAATCCGCGAATTTTATACTGCAAGCGACAGACGCGCAAGGCCTGGAAATGAGGCTTTCTGGTCCTTAAAAACAATTTTTCCTACTTGTGTTAAAATGTTTGAGGCGGTGCATATAGCAATTGTTAACCAACTATGAGGCACTTTTAAAACTTCAGGTCGGTCGGGTTAATTCAGAGTGGCCTTATGTTGATATTCAACTTTGAATAACTTACTTCCTTTGATGTACAACACCAACGACCGAGCCAACGACAAGGTTAGGAAGCCAACGATGGCGATGGCGAGAATCAAGAAGACAGTATTGACTTCACCGAACCACGGGACACTCACAGCGTACATTTCCAACGGTTCTCACAGGGAATTTGACAGTAGACTGACAGAGTAAAGGAGAGCTTCATCAGCAAGAAATGGCCACTCCCATAATATCTTTCCTTAGTCTCGTGCCAAGACCCCACCCCGCTTCGGCAGGTTCCTTGGGCCTTATTAAAATTCATAGCTTGCTGTATGCATAGTTGACAACTGATAACTAGTTTACGCGCCAAAAAAGGGCCGCGTCATCGTAGATAATAAGCCTTATTAAGCTTGCTGTATGCATAGTTGACAACTGATAACTAGTTTACGCGCCAAAAAAGGGCCGCGTCATCGTAGATAATAAGATACCTTTCCCAGGTTGGAAACATTGTCGGCCTTCCCTGTTGCACCAGAAGCGCTGCCATTGTATGTTTACTTTTAACCTGTAGGCAGTGCCGTATAAACGCAACCTTCGCTGTAGCTATAACAAGTCTGGCTTACCGGGTCATGCCCGTAATAGAAGCTGTCTGTACTTAGGGTTGTCAACATGAAAAATGAACTTCACAAGTAGTGAATACTTATACCCTCATAGTTTTACCTTGCCTGTGGTGACTTGCACTGTGCAAAAAGTTGGATGAAAAGCGGTTGATTTCCATGGAAATGGGGTGTGTTTGTACAACTCCTCAATATCATGGTTAAGAGGAAATTCTCTGAAAATTGGTCTACAGTATCTAGTAAAACAATGATTGGTGTTCGAGCTTTGAAATTACATTTCCAGCTACGTTAGTCATTGGACAAACTCCAAAAGTCGTAGAAAGCCATTAGCAGGCATTGTCTGGTCAGGATCTCTGATAAGAGTCAATCAAGTGGTTTAATATCATTAAGGCAATGTTTGGACAGAATTATCACAGATCCCTGAATGCACATACATAACTAAGTCAAGTAGTCCATGTTTATATGATCAAGAATTACAGGGGCCTCTACACCTCCAGCAATTTATAGTCAAGTTGGTACCGGAAGTCAGGTAGAGCTGCCAGCTCTGAGCATAGTGCTCAAGAGTGTGACATGGCTGTTGTGGACATGATGTGTCATTGGTCGGCTTGACAAAGAGTACACCAGTGGCAGCTACTCTCACTGCAGCTAATGTTAGGATGAACCACTTCTACATCTGGATCTCCATATGGACAGCTTGCTTGAATGTATAACTGCCTGCAAGTATATAATCACAAGGTGCGCAAATCTAATCCAGGTTTGTGTAAACAATCTAATCTGAATTGCAATCTGCTTTGCATCTTGATTGCAATCTGAACTGCAATCTGGATTACGTAGGTGATCAACACAGTCATACAAACAGCTGGTGTAGTCTAGTAAGTGAATTGACCACTGTATGTTGAAGTCGTCAGTATTCATGATATGGTGATGTCATAAACAGTGATGGTTTCACAGCTGACAGGTTACCCGGGCAGGCAACACGTGCAGCGAAGCCACTATGTCACAACTGAATTTCCGTGCGAGAAGCAATAAGCACAATTGACCAAACTTTTACCCGGGCAAAGCCCGAGCATGCCTGGGTCTGGAACCGCCCAAAGTGACAAAAATGTCACTCGGAACACCAGACTAGGCCCTCTTTATACAGGTTGCAATGAGACTACTTTGGGAGTACTCTCTGAAAATAGTCTATGTAGTACCGCTGGAGTTCAACATCTTTGGACACAATACAGACTATATGTGATTTTGTCTGGTGTTTTGTTTTGCTGCATGCCTTCCAGTGACTGTTTTGCATTACTTACTGAGGGCCAAGTTTCTGGTATAATGTGGTGAAGTGAAACCGTACCCACACAAAAATAAATTTTGTTCTTATACTCAGATTGTAGGTAAACTCATCACATGCCACAAAGTAGAATTTACAATAAAAAATCTGTGCACTGCTCACTAGACTGGTGAAGCTAGAACTAAGTGTGAAAGACTAGACTAGAAGCTAACAATATGTAGATGAACTTTCAGAGCTAGCAAGGCTGTTGCACTCATTAAGCCAGAAAAAAGGCAGGAAAAAAAGGATACTGAACCTCTTCAGGTCCAGATATGCTGTAATTAGTTCACAGGGTTACTATAAAACTACGACCTGTAAAACTATAGCAAGCTGTAAGTGGAAGTTTACCTCACAAGGGACTGCCTAGCTATCTTCAGGCGATCCGCGCGCGCAATGCGCAAGTTATAAATTGTGATGTCACCACATGGAGTTGGTTCCCCCACCCGGAGCTTTTCGGTAGGCGTGGTACGCTATGAGTACGCTGGTATAGGAAGTGCTTCGCGCAGAGTCTAGTACTACGAGTAACAGATGTCAAGTTGTTAGTAACTACAGCAGCGAGGTGGACAATCTTACTGAAAAGTTCGACGAGCTAGTGTCCGCTAAAAATCGTGGTCGTTAATTATTGTTTGTGTACAATTGGAACCGCGAAAGCTGTCCGTTATACGCCATCGTGGGTGTCAGTAAACAAAGCTTACATAGTACAAGCCGCGACAGTACGTTACCATCCGTATGCTATACGGTATTTATACCAGCCCTAACCCAACCCTAACCCAATCCTAACCATATAAATCACTGTATAGCATTCGTATAGTAACGTAGTGCCGTTAATGGAAATCTACATTGCTATCTGCACATAAGTAATACTAGCTATATTTTACACCCTAGGATGTGGAGCAAAGGACCAATGTAAATACAGTTACACAGTCCGCAGTAGTCCAGCCCAAACCAGGTAACATTGTTGTAGCTAAATATATTAATAACTAGCGTTTAGTAAGTGCAAACCGTTTTTCTAGCATATAGAGTGTCAGTAAAACCATGCCAATACATACTTTGTTATATAGTCAAATGTGACCTGGCCTGCTGGAAGATGCAGCTCATGCAGAACTTGCTAGGTAGCTGCCATTAAGCCTGCTTCTCCGCCTTTCAATCAACAATGAAATTCATCCTGTCATGTGCCTACTATTATAGTGATATATATATATAGGCACTGGTTGTCTGCACACTAAGGTTTTGTCTAGTAGTGAGACAAATATGGCCATGTGGTTGTAATTGAGGACATTTTTCCCAGTGAAGTGTACACCACACAGTCATAGCTAAGTCTGATAAGGCCACTTAGCTACATTACTAGCTAGCTATGTCTGCTTTTGTGGGGTAAGAAAATAGTAATCAGTATGGCATACATAGTACTTGGATGCATAAGTACGCTGCATGAGTAGTATGTTGTTCAGTTCAGTTTACATTAAGTTTTGCAGATAAAAACTGTGACGAAAACGGTGACAGAGGAAGAGAGACTAGAAACTTACAAACAGAAGTCAAAATAGAGTTAAATTGCATGTCTCCAAGCAAACACAGCTGTTGTACTGGTTGCCAGGCCTTACACAAACTGTGTTGGCCAACATAAGTTGTCCATGCAGTGGAAAATGCATGGTTGAGTGATAAGCACATTAATGCTGCTAACAAGTGCCTCAAGATGCAGTTTACACAGCAGAATAGGCACCATGCAAGATCCTTTGGCATTAGATATAGCTGATAACATTTTCTTGATAGTTTACTAAAATTTTCATCATGTGAATTGGGAGAGAACCATGGTTTCTACTGTCTCGTTCCCAGACCCCTGTGGTATTAGAATATTCATATTGTCTTTTGTATCACGTCATCAAGAAAGCCTGCTCTCGTTGAATCCGATAGCATCCACCTCCAGTGGGTACTGAACACGAATACCACAACCCCCTCCTTCAGTGTTTAAGGGGGATCTGGGTAGGAGACTATTGTCATCTAGTAATTGAGGCAAATACATGAGCCAATTCCTAAGGTGGTTTGCATGTGGCTTATGTTTTTGTGGTATACTTTTGAGTATAAACATTTGGTTAGAGGGGATAGACCTACATAGGTTCCTTGGAGTACACGTTCTATGTCAATCATAATTATCTGACCTGCAATGCATTGTCAAGCCTGACGAATGTTCACATTGGACCGAAATGTCGCTGATATTGTACCATTGTATAACGTTTTCAGAATAAGACTATTTCCTCATATAATGCTACGATTACATGAAAATTTTGACGAGAATTCAGCTGTTCGGGGATCCACCATACCTCATTAGAGTTATTATAATTATCTGACGTTTTATGAAGTTAAATGCCACTGTAAGATGAAAAAAATGGAGTAGTCATCAAATCACAATAACTGTTACAACAAAGTGTTCAATTATCCTACTGATATCCTAGACCTAGACCAACTTTTCTGTGTGCTACCAATATCAATATTAAATCACCATACTAAGGTACAATAGGTGTCTATTATCATGTAAATTATATGCATACTTCATTGATCAAACAGTAAAACGATATGTCTGGCCCTGATTGGACAAGCATCCTTCAGGTACAATCCTCAGGCGGTGATCACCTGGACTCAGCCCATTGTAAGACTTTGGGCTGACACCTAACAATGAAAGTTTATTTCTCACATCTCAAAGCAATATACAAGTTCCAAAATTATGCATAATAGAATTGTCACAGCAACATCTTGTGCAATCAATCATTAATTCAGGAAAGGGATGGCACTGAGCATGCAGAATTTGTCCTTGTCACCCACCAGTCAGTAGTAGCTACAGGCACATTGCTGCCTGTAAAAGCATGAAGTGATCAACAAACCACATCTCCCTAAAAACGGGCCTACTAGTAGATGTTATGCAAAGTCAAATTCCTTCACTGCGCAAGACATGTTTTGGCAATCATGACAGAGCTAGGTTATAAAGAGCTGCTATGGCAATCCATACAATCACAGATCAGAAATCAAATTTTAGCTACTAAACATTTCTTTCTCCTTTGCTCCCTGTCCACATAAGCTCAGTTGAACTTGTGCAGTACATATGCTGCTTTTCGACTACTAATTGCTAACACTATTAAAATGTTTCAAGTTACCCTAACTAAAGCTGTGAATGAGCTACTTCAAATCCTTTTCTTGTAAATGTTGACCATCCTCTCTGCTGTATGTTCAGTAAGCTTAGTTGAATTTTGAATATTTTATGCTGATGCATTCTTAAAACACCCCTCAATTACTAACCAAAAGAGCTTGAAATAGCAAAACATTACTCACACACAAAGTACTGTAGCTTTGCACTACGTACCTCCAGTATCTTGTTGGAACTGGTTATTGCATGAAAGAGTAATGTAGAGTAAGATAGAGTGAAGAAGAGACATGGAGGAATGTAGAGCTACATAGAGTGAAGTTGAGCCATGGTAGAACAATTTAGAATCAAGTAAAGTGACATAGAGCCATGATAGAGTAATGTAGAGTATGGTAGAGCCTTGGTAGAGTAATGTAGAGTAAGGTAGAGTGAAGTAGAGACACGGTAGAGTAATGTAGAGTCACATAGAGTGATGTAGAGCCATGATATAGAATTAATTAGGGTGAAGTAGAGGCATAATGTAGAGTCAAGTAGAGTGAAGTAGAACCATGATAGAGTAATTTAGAGTTAAGTAGACTGAAGTTGAGCCAAGGTAATGTAGAGTCAAATAGAGTGACGTAGAGCCGTGGTGGAGTAATGTAGAGTCAAGTAGAGTGCTGTAGAGCCATGGTACAGTAATGTAGAGTAAGGTAGGTGAAGAAGAGCCATGGTAGAGTAATGTAGAGACATGTAGAGTGAAGTAGAGCCATGGTAGAGTAATGTAGAGTCACGTAGTGGGAAGTAGATCCATTGTAGAGTAACGTAGAGTCAAGTAGAGTGAAGTAGAGCCCTGGTAGAGAATGTACAGAAAAGTAGAGTGAAGTAGAGCCATGATAGAGTAAGGTAGAGTCAAGAACAGTCAAGTAGAGCCATGGAGGAATGTAGAAATACGTACAGTGAAGTACAGCCATGGTAGAAAAATTGAGAGTCAAGTAGAGTGACATAGAGCCATGATAGAGTAATGTAGAGGATGAAGTTGAGCCATTGTAAAGTAATATTAAATCAAGTAGAGTGAAGTAGAGCCATGGTAGAGTAATGTACGATCAAGTAGAGTGAAGTAGAGCCATGATAGAGAAATGTAGAGTTACGTAGAGTGAAGTAGAGCCATGGTAGAAAAATGTACAGTCAAGTTGAGTGACATAGAGCCACAATAGAGTAATGTAAAGTAAGATAGAGTGAAGTAGAACCATGGTAGAGTAATGTAGAGTCATATAGAGTAATGTAGAACCATGGTAGAGTAATGTAAAATCACGTAGAGTGAAGTACAGCCATTGTAGAGCAATGTAGAGTCAAGTACAGTGAAGTAGAGCCATGGTAGAGTAATGTAGAGTTAAGTAGAGTGACGTAGAGCCATGAAAAATAAATGTATAGTGATGTAGAGCCATGGTAGAGTAATGTGAAGTCACGTAGAGTGAAGTAGAGCAATTGTAGGGTAATGTAGAGAAATGTAGAGTCAAGTAGAGTGAAGAAGAGCCATGGTAGAGTGATGTAGAGTCAAGTAGAGTGAAGTAGAGCCATGGTAAGGTAATGTAGAGTCAAGTAGAGTGAAGTAGAGCCATTGTAGAGTAATGTAGAGTCAAGTAGAGTGAAGTAGAACCACGAGAGAGTAATGTAGAGTAAGGTGGAGTGAAGTAGAGCCATGGTAGAGCATTTAGAGTCATGTAGAGTGAAGTAGAGCCAATGTAGAGTAATGTAGAGTAATTTAGAATCACGTAGAGTCAAGTTCAGGCAGGGCACAGTAATGTAGACTCAAGTAGCATTAATTAGAGCAATGGTAGAGTAATGTAGAGTCAAGTAGAGTGCTGTAGAGTAATATAGAGTCATGTAGAGTAAAGTAGGGCCATGATAGAGTAATGTAGAGCCTAGTAGAGACATTGTAGAATAATCTAGAGTAAGGTAGAGTAAAGTAGAATGGAGTAGAGCCATGGTAGATTACTGTACAGTCAAGTAGAGTGAAGTAGATGCATGGTACAGTAGTGCAGACTCAAACAGCGAGAAGTAGAGCCATGGCAGAGTAATGTAGAGTCAAGTAGAGTGAAGTAACCCATTGTAGAGTAATGTAGAGTCACATAGAGTAAGATAGGGCTGTTATAGAGTACTGTAGAGTATTATAGAATCAAGTAGAGTGTAGTAGAGCCATGGCAGAGAAATGTTGGGTCAAGTACAGCAAAGTGGAGCAATCGTAGAGTAATGTACAGTCATGTAGTGAGAAATAGAGCCATTTTAGAATAACGTACAGTCAAGTAGAGTGAAGTAGAGCAATGGTAGAGCAATGTACAGTAAAATAGAGTGAAGTAGAGCCATGATAGAGTAATGTAGAGTCAAGTAGAGTGAAGTAGAGCCATGGAGGAATGTAGAGTTATGTAGAGTGAAGTAGAGCTATGATAGAAACATTTAGAGTTAAGTAGAGGGACATAGAGCCATAATAGAGTAATGTAGAGTAAGGTAGAGCCATGGTAGAGTAATGTAGAGTAAGGTACAGTCAAGTAGAATTAAGTAGCGCCATGGTACAGTAATGTAGAGTCAAGCGGAGTGAAGTAGAGCCATGGTAGAGTAATGTAGAATTCAGTAGAGTGAAGCAGAGCCATTGTAGAGTAATGTCGAGTCAAGTAGAGTGAAGTAGAACCTTGGTAGAGTGAAGTTGAGCCATGGTAGAATAATGTAAAGTCAAGTACAGTGAAGTAGAGCCATGGTAGAGTACTGTATAGTCAAGTAGATTGAAGTAGAGCCATGATAGAGAAATGTAGAGTTATGTGAAGTAGAGCCGAGGTAGATAAGAGTGACGTAGAGTTAAGTAGAGCCATTGTAGACTAGTCACGTAGAGTTAAGTAGAGCCATTGTAGACTAGTCACGTAGAGTGAAGTAGAGCCATGGTAGACTAGTCACGTAGAGTGAAGTATTGCGAGTAATGTAGAGTAAGGTAGAGTAATGTAGAATAAGGTACAGTCAAGTAGAAATAAGTAGAGCCATGGTACAGTAATGCAGAGTCAAGCAGAGTAAAGTAGAGCCATGATAGAGTAATATAGAGACAAGTAGAGTGAAATAGAGTCATGGTAGAGTAATGTAGAATTCAGTATAGAGTGAAGTAGAGCCATTGTAGAGTAATGTCGAGTCAAGTAGAGTGAAGGTAGAGCCTTGGTAGAGTACTGTACAGTCAAGTAGATTGAAGTAGAGCCATGATAGAGAAATGTAGAGTTATGTAGAGTGAAGTAGAGCCATGTAGAGTAATGTATATAGTCACGTAGAGTGAAGTGCTGCAAGTAATGTAGAGTAAGGTAGAGTCAAGTAGAAATAAGCAGAGCCATGGTACAGTAATGTAGAGTCAAGTAGAGTAAAGTAGAGCCATGGTAGAGTGATATAGAGTCAAGTAGAGTGAAGTAGAGCCATGGTAGAGTAATGTAGAATTCAGTAGAGTGAAGTGTAGAGTAATGTCGAGTCAAGTAGAGTGAAGTAGAGCCTTTGTAGAGTGAAGTAGAACCATGGGAGAATAATGTAGAGTCATGTACAGTGAAGTAGAGCAATGGTAGAGTAATATAGAATCAAGTAGAATGAACTTGAGCCATGGTAGAGTAATGTAGAGTCAAGTAGATTAAAGTAGAGCCATGATAGAGAAATGTAGGGTTATGTAGAGTGAAGTAGAGCAAAGGTAGAAAAATGTAGTCATGTATAGTGAAATAGAGCCATGGTAGATAATGTAGAGTCATGAAGAGTGAAGTAGAGCCATGGTAGACTAATGTATATAGTCACATGGAGTGAAGTACTGCGAGTAATGTAGAGTAAGGTAAAGTCAAGTAGAATGAAGTAGAGCCAAGGGAGAGTAATGTAGAGTCATGTAGAGTGTAATGTAGAGTCGCGTAGAGTGAAGTATAGTGCCATTGTAGAGTAATGTAGAGTCACGTAGAGTGCAGTAAAGCCATGATAGAGTAATGTAGAGTCAGGTAGAGTAAAGTAGAATGAAGTAGAGCCATAGTAGAGTACTGAACAGTCTAGTATAGTGAAGTAGAGGCATGGTACAGAAATGTAGACTCAAGTAGCGGGAAGTAGAGCCGTGGTAAAGTAATGTAGAGTCAAGCAGAGTAAAATAGAGCCATGGTAGAGTAATGTAGAGTCAAGTAGAATGAAGTACAGCCATTGTAAAGTATTGTAGAGTCACATAGAGTGAAGCAGAGCCATGGTAGAACAATGTATAGTCAGGTAGAATGAAGTAGAGCCATTGTAGAGTAATGTAGAGTCAAGTAGAGTGAAGTAGAGCAATTGTAGGCTAATGTAGAGAAATGTAGAGTCACGTAGAGTGATGTAGAGCCATGGTACAGTGATGTAGACTCAAGCAGCGTGAAGTAACGCTATGGTAGAGTAATGTAGAGTCAAGTAGAGTCAAGTACAACCATGGTAGGGTAATATAGAATCAAGTAGAGTGAAGTTGAGGCATGGTAGAGTAATGTAGAGTCAAGCAGAGTAAAATAGAGCCATGGTAGAGTAATGTAGAGTCAAGTAGAATGAAGTACAGCCATTGTAAAATATTGTAGAGTCACATAGAGTGAAGTAGAGACATGGTAGAGCAATGTATAGTCAGGTAGAATGAAGTAGAGCCATTGTAGAGTAATGTAGAGTCAAGTAGAGTGAAGTAGAGCAATTGTAGGCTAATGTAGAGTAATGTAGAGTCAAGTAGAATGAAGAAGAGCTGTGGTAGAGTGATGTAGAGTCAAGTAGAGTCAAGTAGAGCCATGGTAGAGTAATGTAGAGTCAAGTAGAGTGAAGTAGAGCCATGGTAGAAAAGTTTAGAGTCAAGTAGAGCCATGATAGAGTAATGTAGAGTAAGGTAGAGCCATGGTAGAGTAATATAGAGTAAGGTAGAGTCAAGTAGAATTAAGTGGAGCCATGTTACAGTAATGTAGAGTCAAGAGGAGTAAAGTAGAGCCATGGTAGAGTAATGTAGAATTTAGTAGAGTGAAGTAGAGCCATTGTAGAGTAATGTCGAGTCAAGTAGAGTGAAGTATAGAGACTTGGTAGAGTGTAGTAGAACCATGGGAGAGGAATGTAATATCATGTACAGTGAAGTAGAGGGAATGGTAGAGTAATATAGAATCAAGTAGAATGAAGTTTAGCCATGGTAGAGTAATGTAGAGTCAAGTACAGTGAAGTAGAGCCATGGTAGAGTACTGTACAGTCACGTAGATTGAAGTAGAGCCATGATAGAGAAATGTAGAGTTATGTAGAGTGAAGTAGAGCCAATGTAGAAAATTGTAGAATCAAGTAGAGTGAAGTAGAGCCATGAGAGAGTAATGTAGAGTAAGGTAAAGCGAAGTAGAGCCATGGTAGAGCATGTAGAGTCATGTAGAGTGATGTAGAGCCATGGTAGAGTCATGTAGAGTGAAGTAGAGCCATTGTAGGGTAACGTAGAGTCACGTAGTGGGAAGTAGAACCATTTTAGAGTTACGTACTGTCAAGTAGACTGAAGTAGAGCAATGGTAGAGCAATGTACAGTAAAATAGAGTGAAGTAGAGCCATTTGGAGTAATGTAGAGTCAAGTAGAGTGAAGTAGAGCCATGGAGGAATGTAGAGTTACATAGAGTGAAGTAGAGCCATAGTAGAAAAATTTAGAGTCAAGTAGAGCCATGATAGAGTAATGTAGAGTAAGGTAGAGCCATGGTAGAGTAATGTAGAGTCAAGTAGAATTAAGTGGAGCCATGTTACAGTAATGTAGAGTCAAGCAGAGTGAAGTAGAGCCATGGTAGAGTAATGTATAATTCAGTAGAGTGAAGTAGAGCCATTGTAGAGTAATGTCGAGTCAAGTAGAGTGAAGTAGATACTTGGTAGAGTGAAGTAGAACCATGGGAGAGTAATGTAGAGTCATGTACAGTGAAGTAGAGCGAATGGTAGAGTAATATAGAATCAAGAAGAATGAAGTTTAGCCATGGTAGAGTAATGTAGAGTCAAGTACAGTGAAGTAGAGCCATGGTAGAGTACTGTACAGTCAAGTAGATTGAAGTAGAGCCATGATAGAGAAATGTAGAGTTATGTAGAGTTATGTAGAGTGAAGTAGAGCCAATGTAGAAAAATGTAGAGTCAAGTAGAGTGAAGTAGAGCCATGGTAGACTAATGTATATAGTCACGTAGAGTGAAGTTCTGCGAGTAATGTAGCCATTGTAGAATAATGTAGAGCAAGATAGAGTTAAGTAGAATGAAGTATAGCCATGGTAGAGTAATATAGAATCAAGTAGAGTGAAGTAGAGGCATCATAGAGTAATGTAGAGTCAAGTAGAATGAAGTTGAACCATGGTAGAATACTTTAGAGACAAGTATAGTGAAGTAAAGCCATGTTAGAATAATGTACATTCAAGTAGTGTGAAGTACAGCCATGGTAGAGTAATGTAGAGTCAAGTAGAGCAATGGTAGAATAATGTGGAGTCAAGTAGAGTGTAGTATAGCATTGTTAGAGTAACATAGAATCAAGTATAGTGAAGTAGAGGCATGGTAGATTAATGTAGATTTAGAGAGAGTAAAGTAGACCCATAGTAGAGTAATGTAGAGTAAGAGAGTGAACTAGAGCCATGGTAGAGTAATGCAGATTAACGTAGAGTGATGTAGAGCCATGGAAGAGTAATGTAGAATCAAGTAGAGTGAAGTACAGCCAGTAGAGGTATGGTAGAGTAATGTAAAGTCATGTAGAGAGAAGTAGAGCCATTGTACAGTAATGTAGAGTAAGGTAGAGTAAAGTAGAATGAAGTAGAGCCATGGTAGAGTATTGTGGAGTCAAGTAGAGGGAGGTAGAGGCATGGTACAGTAATGTAGACTCAAGTAGCGGTAAGGAGAGCCATGGTAATGTAAAGTAGAGTCAAGTAGAGTGAAGTAGAGCAATTTTAGAGGAATGTAGAGTCAAGTGGAGTGAAGTAGAGTCATGGTATAGTAATGTATAGTCAGGTATAATGAAGTAGATCCATCGCAGAGTTAAGCAGAGTCATGTAGAGTGTAGTACAGCAATGGTAGAGTAATGTAGAGTCACGTAGAGTGAAGTAGAGTCATTTTACAGTAATGTAGAGTAAGTTAGAGTCACGTAGAATGAAGTAGACCCATGGAAGGGTAATATAGGGTCAAGTAGAATGAAGTAGAGCCATGGTAGAGTAATGAAGAATTAAGTAGAGTCAAGTAGAGCCATTGTGCACTAATGTTGAGTCAAGTAGAGTGAAGTAGAGCATTGGTAGAATAAAGTACAGTCACGTACAGTGAAGTAGAGCAATGGTAAAGTTATATAGAATCAAGTAGAATGAAGTTGAGTCATGGTGGAGAAATGTAGAGTCAAGTAGAGTAAAGTAGAGCCATGGTAGAGTAATGCAGAATGAAGTAGAGTAAAGTAGAGGCATGGTACAATAATGTAAAATCACGTAGAGTGAAGTAGAGCCATTGTAGAGTAATGTAGAGTAAGGTAGAGTAAAGTAGAATGAAGTAGAGCCATGGCAGAGTGCTGTAGAGTCAAGTAGAGTGAAATAGAGGCATGGTATGGTAATGTAGACTCAAGTAGCGGTAAGGAAAGCTATGGTAATGTAATGTAGAGTGAAGTAGAGTGAAGTAGAGCCAATGTAGAGTAATGTAGAGTAAGGTAGAGTAAAGAAGAATGAGGTAGAGCCATGGTAGAGTAATGTAGACTCAAGTAGAGTGAAGTAGAGCTGTGGTACAGCAATGTAGACTCAAGTAGCAGGAAGTAGAGCCATGATAGAGTGATGTCGAGTTAAGCAGATTCAAGTAGAGCCATTGTAGAGTAATGCAGAGTGAAGTAGAGTGAAGTACAGCCATGATATAGTAATGTAGAGTCAAGTAGAATGAAGGTTAGCCATGGTAGAGCAACGTAGAGTCATGTAGAAGGAAGTAAAGCAATGGTAGAGTAATGTAGAGTCACGTAGAGTGAAGTAGAGCCATTGTAGAGTAATGTAGAGTAATGTAGAGTCAAGTAGAGTAATGTAGAGCCAAATAGAATGAAGTAGAGCCATGGTGGAGTAATGTAGAGCCACGTAGAGTGAAGTGGAGCCATTGTAGAGTAAAGTACAGTAATGTAGAGTCACGTAGAGTGAAGTAGAGCCATTGTAGAGTAATGTAGAGTCACGTAGAGTGAAGTAGAGCCATTGTAGAGTAATGGAGAGTCAAGTAGAGTGTACAGTCAAGTAGAGTGAAGTAGAGCCATGCCCGATTATGGTAGAGTGAGGTAGATTGTAGTTGAGCCATGGCAGATTAAGGTAGAGTCAAATAAAGTGAATTACAGCCGTGGTAGAGTAACATACTGTCAAGTAGAGTAAAGTAGGGCCAAGGTAGAAGGTCAGGTAGAGTGAAGTTGAGAGATTGTAGAGTAAAGTAGAGTTAAATAAGGTAGAACCATTGTAGAGTAATGCAGATTCAAGTAGAGTAAAGTAGAGCCTTAGTAGATAACGTACAGTTAAGTAGAGTGAAGTAGAGCCATGTAGATTATTGTAGAGTCAAGTAGAGAGAAGATGAGCCATGGTAGAGTAATGTAGAGTTAAGTAGAGTAGGGTAGAGCCATGGTAGAGTATTATAGAATCAAGTAGAGTGAAGTAGAGCCATGGTAGAGTAATGTAGAGTGAAGTAGAGGGGAGTAGAGCATTGATAGAGTAATGTAGAGTAAAGTAGAGTGAAGTAGAGCCAGGGTAAAATAATGTGGAGTCAAGTAAAGTGAAGTAGAGCCTACATAACTACATAACTCTACATTACTCTACCATGGCTCTAACTACTTCACTCTGCGTGACTCTACATTACTCCCATTACTATACAATGGTATAGTAATGTAGAGTCACGTAGAGTAAAATAGAGCCTTTGTAGAGTAATGCATAGTAATATAGAGTCACGAAGAGCGAAGTAGCTAGAGCCATGGTAGAGTAATGTAGAGTAACGTGAGTAATGTGTAGTATAATAGAGTCAAGAAGAGTGAAGTAGCTAGAGCCATGGTACAGTAATGTAGAGTTACGTAGAGTGAAGTAGAGCCATGGTAGAGTAATGTAGAGTTAAGTAGAGTGAAGTAAAGCCATGGTAGACTACTATAGAATCAAGTAGAGTGAAGTAGAGCCATGGTAGAGTAATGTAGAGTTACGTAGAGTGAAGTAGAGCGATGGTAGAGTAATGTAGAGTTAAGTAGAGTGAAGGAAAGCCATGGTAGACTACTATAGAATCAAGTAGAGTGAAGTAGAGCCATGGTAGTGTAATTAAGAGTCAAGTAGAATGAAATGGAGCCATTGTAATGTAGAGTCAAGTAGAGTGAAGTAGAGCCATTGTAAAGTAATTTAGAGTTACGTAGAGTGAAAAAGAGCCTTTGTAGAGTATTGAAGAGTAATGTAGAGTCAAATACAATGAAGTAGAGCTATGGTAGAGTAATGTAGAATTAAGTACATTGCCATGGTATAGAGTAATGTAGAGTCAAGTAAAGTGAAATAGTGCCATGATAGAGTAAAGTAGACTCATGTAGAGTGAAATAGAGCGATGGTAGAGTAATATAGAATCAAGTAGAATGAAGTTGAGCCATGGTAGAGTAATGTAGAGATAAGTAGAGTGAACTAGAGCCATGGTAAAGTAATGCAGAGTCAAGTAGAGTGAAGTAGAGCCATGGTAGAGTCACGTAGAGTGAAGTAGAGCTATTGTAGGGTAATGTGGAATCACGTATAGAGTGAAGTTGAGTAATGTAGAATCACGTTGAGTGATGTAGAGCCATGGCAGAGTAATGTAGAGTCACGTAGAGTGAAATAGAGCCATTGTAGAGTAATGTAGAGTAAGGTTGAGTCAAGTAGAGTGAAGCAGAGCCATGGTAGAGCAATGTAGAGTCAAGTAGAGTGAAGTAGAGCCATGGTAGAGTATTGTAGAGTCACGTAGAGTGAAGTAGAGCCATGTTAGAGTAATATAGATTCAAGTAGAGTGAAGTAGAGGCATGGTAGAGTAATGTAGAGTCAAGTAGAGTGAAGTAGAGCCTTGGTAGAGTCACGTTGAGTGAAGTAGAGCCATTGTAGGGTAATGTAGAGTCAAGTATAGTGAAGTAGAGCCATGGTAGACTAATGTAGATTCCAGTAGCAGAAAGTAGAGCCATGATAGAGTAATGTAGAGTTAAGTAGAGTCAATTAGAGTCATTGTAGAAGAATGTAGAGTCAAGAAGAGTGAAGTAGAGCCATGGTAGAGTAATGTAGAGTCATGTAGAGTGAAGTAGAGCCAAGGTAGAGTAATGTATATAGTCATGTAAAGTGAAGTAGAGCCATTGTAGAGTAATGTAGAGTAAGGTAGAGTCAAGTATAATGAAGTAGAGCCATGGTAGAGTAATGTAGGGTCACGTAGAGTGAAGTAGAGTCATTGTGGAGTAATGTAGAGTTAAGTAGAGTGAAGTAGATTCATGGTAGAGTAATGTAGAGATAAGTAGAGTGAAGTAGAGTGAAGTAGAGTGAAGTAGAGTGAAGTAGAGCTAGGGTAGAGTAATGTATATAGTCAAGTAGAGCCATGGTACAGTAATGCAGACTCAAGTAGCGTGAAGTAGAGCCTTTGTAGAGTAATGTAGAGTAAGGTAGAGTCAAGTAGAAAGAAGTAGAGCCATGGTAGAGTAATGTAGAGTCAAGTAGAGTAAAGTAGAGCCATGGTAGAGTAATGTAGAGTTAAGTAGTGTGACATACAACCATGATAGAGTAACATAGTGTAAGGTAGAGTGAAGTAGAGGCATGGTAGGGTAATGTGGAGTCACGTAGAGTGATGTACAGCCATTGTGGAGTAATGTAGAGTAAGGTAGAATCAAGTAGAGTGAAGCAAAGCCAAGGTAGAGTAAAGTAGAGCCATGGTAGAGTAATGTAGAGTTAAGTAGTGTGACATAGAACCATGATAGAGTAATGTTGTGTAAGGTAGAGTGAAGTAGAGGCATGGTAGGGTAATGTGGAGTCACGTACAGTGATGTACAGCCATTGTGGAGTAATGCAGAGTTAAATAGAGTCAAGTAGAGCCAGGTTAAAATATAGAATCAAGTAGAGTGAATTAGACCCATCGTAAAGTAATATAGAGTAATGTAGAGTGAAGTAGAGTGATCGTAGAGTAATGTAGAATTATGTAGAGTGAATAGAGCCATGGTGGGTGGTTACTAAGTATAGAAATATCCTCCCATAACTTTTGCTCAAAGAAGGGGGTGGGCGAATAATACATTATGGGCGGATAATACGTACTTTACGGTAATGTAGAGTCACGTAGAGTGAAGTAGAGCCATTGTAGAGCAATGTAGAGTCATGTAGAATGAAGCAAAGCCATGGTAGAGGAATGTAGAGTTAAGTAGAGCCATGGTAGAGCAATATTAGAATGAAGTTGAGCCATGGTAGATTAATGTAGAGTTAAGTAGAGTGAAGTAGAGCCATGGCAGAGTAATGTAGAATAAGGTAGAGTCATGTAGAATGAAGTAGAGCCATGGTAGAATAATGCAGAGTCAAGTAGAGTGAAGTAGAGCCATGGTAAAGTAATGTAGAGTTAAGTAGAGTGACGTAGAGCCATGATAGAGTAATGTAGAGTAAGGTAGAGTAATATAGAGCCATGTAGAGTAATGTAGAGTCACGTAGAGTTACCATTGTGGAGTAATGTAGATTAATGTAGAGTCATGTAGAGTCAAGTAGTGCCATGGTACAGTAATATAGACTCAAGTAGAGTTCAGTAGAGCCAAGGTAGAGTAATGTATAGTCTCATAGAGTGAAGTAGAGCCATGGTAGAGTAATGCACGGTCACGAAGAATGAAGTACGATAGAGTAATGTAGAGTAAGGTAGAGTGAAGTTGAGCCATGGTAGAGTAATGTAGAGTCACATAGAGTGATGTAGAGCCATTGTGGAGTAATGTAGAGTAATGTAGAGTCACGTAGAGTCACGAAGAGTAAAGTAGAGCCATGGTACAGTAATGTTGACTGAAGTAGCCTATAGTAGAGCCATGGTAGACTATTGTAGAGTCAAGCAGAGTGAAGTAGAGCCATGGTAGAGTAATATAGAATCAATTAGGGTGACGTAGAGGCATGGTAGAGTAATGTAGAGTCAAGTAGAGTGAAGTAGAGCCACTGTAGAGTAATGTAGAGTCACATGGAGAGAAGTAGAGCCATAGTAGAGTAATGTAGAGTCAAGTAGAGTGAAGTAGAGGCATGGTAGTGTAATGTAGAGTCATGTAGAGTGAAGTAAAGCCATGGTAGAGGAATGTAGAGTTAAGTAGAGTGAAGTAGAGCCATTGTAGAAAAATGTAGAGTCAAGTAGAGTGAAATAGAGCCATGGTAGAGTAATGTATATTCACATAGAGTGAAGTAGAGTCATTGTAGAGTAATGTAGTGTAAGGTGTAGTCAAGTAGAGTGAAGTGGAGCCATGGTAGAGTACTGTAGAGTGAAGTATAGCGACGTAGAGCCAGGATAGAGTAATGTAGAGAAAGGTAGAAAGAAGAAGAGCCATGGTAGAGTAATGTAGAGTCTCGTAGAATTATGTAGAGTCATAGTAGAGTAATGCAGAGTCACGTATATTGAAGTAAAGCCATTGCAGAGTAATGTATAGTAATGTAGATTCAAGTAGAATCAAGTAGAGCCATGGTACAGTAATGTATACTCAAGTAGCGTGAAGTAGAGCCATGGTAGAGATTCGTAGAGTCAAGTAGAGTGAAGTAGAGCCATGGTAGACTAATATAGATTCAAGTAGAGTGAAGTAGAGCCATGGTAGAGTAATGTAGATTCCAGTAGTGGGATGTACAGCCATGATAGAGTAATGTAGAGTTAAGTAGAGTCAATTAGAGGCATTGTAGAAGAATGTAGAGTCAAGTAGAGTGAAGTAGAGCAATGGTAGAATAATTTAGTATCAAGTAGAATGAAGTAGAGCCATGGTAGAGTAATGTAGTCACGTAGAATGAACATTGTAGAGAAATGTAGAGTCAAGTAGAGTAATATTAAGTCAAGTAGAGTGAAGTAGATCCTTGGTAGAGTAATGTAGAATTAGGTAGAGTGAAGTAGAGCCATTGCAGAGTAATGTCGAGTGAAGCAGAGTAAAGTAGAGCCTTGGTAGAGTAAAGTAAAGTCTCGTAGAGTGAAGTAGAGTCATGGGAGAGTAACGTAGAGTCATGTACAGTGAAGTAAAGCAATGGTAGAGTAATATAGAATCAAGTAGAATGAAGTTCAGTCATGGTAGAGTAATGTAGATTCAAGTAGAGTAAAGTAGAGCCTTGGTAGAGTACTGTAAGTACGGTGAAGTAGAGCCATGATAGAGTAATGTAGAGGCAAGTAGAGTGAAGTAAAGTCATGGTAGAGGAATGTAGAGTTAAGTAGAGTTAAGTAGAGCGAGATAGAAAAATGTAGAGTCATGTAGAGTGAAGTAGAGCCATGGTAGAGTAATGTAGAGTCACAAAGAGTGAAGTAGAGCCATTGTGGAATTATGTATATAGTCACGTAGAGTGAAGTGGAGCCTTTGTAGAGTATTGTAGAGTAAGGTAGAGTCAAGTAGAATGAAGTAGAGCCATGGTAGAGCAAGTAGAGTCAAGTAGCGTGAGGGAGAGCCATGACAATGTCGAGTCAATTAGAGTGAAGCAGAGCCATGGTAGAGTAATGTAGAGTCGAGTAGAGTGAAGTAGAGCCATGGTAGAGTGAAGTAGAGTCAAGTAGAGTCACGTAGAGTCGTGGTAGAGTAATGTAGGGTCACGTAGAGTGAAGTAGAGCCATTGTAGAGTAAGGTAGAGTCAAGTAGAGTGAAATAGAGCCATGGTAGAGTAATGTAGAGTCACGTAGAGTGAAGCAGAGCCATTGTAGAGTAATGTAGAGTATGCATGGTAGAGTCAAGTAGAATGAAGTAGACACATGATGGAGTAATGCAGAGTCAAGTAGAGTGAAGTAGAGCCATTTTAGAGTAATATAGAGTCAAGTAGAGTGAAGTAGAGCCATGGTATGGTAATGTAGAGTCAAGTAAAATGAAGTAGAGCCATTGTAGTGTAATGTAGACTCACGTATAGTGAAGTAGAGCAATGCTAGAGTAATGTAGAGTCACGTAGAGTGAAGTAGAGCCATTGTAGAGTAATGTAGGGTAAGGTAGAGTCAATTAGAATGATGTAGAGCAATGGTAGAGTAATATAGAGTCAAGTAGAGTGAAGAAGAGCCATTGTAGAGTAATATAGCAGAGGGGCCGTCGGTGGTCCGGCCGGAAGTAGAATATTGGTAGAGTAATGTGGAGTTAAGTAGAGTGAAGTAGAGCCATGGTAATGTTGAGTCAAGTAGAGTGAAGTAGTGCCATGGTAGAGTAATGTAGAGTCAAGTAGAGTCAAGTAGATTGAAGGAGAGCCATGGTAAAGCAATGTAGACTCAAATAAAGTGAAGGAGAGCTGTGGTAGTGTAATGTAGACTCAAGTAGTGTGAAGTAGAGCCATGGTAGAGAGCCATGGTAGAGTAATGTAGAGTTAAGTAGAGTCAAGTAGAGCATTGGTAGAGTAATGTAGAGTCATGTAGAGAGAAGTTGGGCCATGACAGAGTAATGTAGAGTTAAGTAAGGTCAAGTAGTGCCATTGTAGAGTAATGTAGAGTCAAGTAGTCAAGTAGAGCCATGGTAGAGTAATGTAGACTCAAGTAGCGTGAATGTAGAGTGAAGTAGAGTGTAGTAGAGCAAAGGTAGAATAATGTAGCGTCAAGTAGGGTGAAGTAGAGCCATGGTAGAGTAAGGTAGCGTTAAGTAGAGTCAAGTATAGCCATGGTAGAGCAAGGTAGAGTCAAGTAGAGTGAACAATGGTAGAACAGTGTAGAGACAAGTAGATTGAAGTAGAGCCATGGAAGAGTAATGTATAGTCAAGAAGAGTGAAGTAGAGCCATGGTAGAGTAATGCAGAGTCAAGTAGAGTGAAGTAGAGCCATGGAACAGTAATGTAAAGTCAAGTAGAATGAAGTAGAGCCATATTAGAGTAAGGTAGAGTTAACAGTGCCTAAAATAAGGGGGTAATTATTCCCAATTGTGCAGTGATTATGCTAGAGTGGGCAGTGATAAAATCTAAGTTGGGCAGTGTTAAAAATTAGTGAGCATAATTATTCAACCAATATCCTATTTTCTTCCACATGAAAAAATAAGAACATTTCTGCTAAACAAAGTGCAAATTTTTTCTTCCTTTTACCGCAGGAACTTCAGGAAGGATAGATATTTTAGGCCCTGGTATTCTGTATAATATGTATAGTGTATTGCATTCATGCATTCTTACAGGGGTCAAAGGGTCCGTTGTCCACCTTGCACTTGAATCCAGTAGCTGCTCCTACTGCCTGGAATTCTACAGTGGCCTGAGTGCCATTCACCTCTAAGCCAGCATTGATGAGGTTTATACTGCAGGTGATCGAGGCTATAGGTATGTATATTTTCCAAAATACTTCTGCCTCCTCGCCATCTGCTGTTGTTGCAGTCACACGCAGGTTGTAGTATCCAGAGAGAACGTTCTGAAATGTGGTGGTGCTTCCAGGAGGACCTAGAAGTACAGTCACAATTAAGGTTAAAGTTAAAGTGTTTGGGGCATTGGATGCATAGTTTGTTCACGTGTACGTGCAGATGTGTACTGTCAAACTTTCACTCTCATTGCTACTACAACTGATGTATAAAAGTAAGAAGGCCTCTTATGAAATCGCATTTAAATGCACACAGCTGGAATGAAGTCCCAAGAACATTTCACACACTGATGTTGTGATAAGAGTAGCTCACATGGCATTGTTTTTGTTTGTCCCAAACGGCAGATCGCAGTGGTTGGTTTGCTAGTGAACACTTGAACAGTGATGGAGAACCCATTAACGAGTGGAGTGCTGCCTGAGAAGTAGACTTTGAGTGGTCCTGACATGTTCCTTGAAGGTTCTGATGAGATAGAGAGTATGTACACGACTTTTGTCTGAGGTTGGTTGACACCACTATTTGGATAGATCAATGACAGGCTAACAATGAGTAAATGAGAGTTATTATACCATATTTGCACAGATTTATGGAATGGGCAAAATAATTGTATTAGTGACCATTCCACGTTAATTGGAATATATTAAAAATCATTTACATTTGCATTTGAATACATTAGAACGGTTTTGCATGTGTCAAGAGCAGTTGAACAGCTACTGAAAAAAGCGAGATGGATCGATCAATGCCCTCCTCAGAAAACACAAATTTATTGTGGCTTATGCTGTGGAGACTCCCAGGATTGCTTTCACTTACCATCCTTCGCTGCCATCAAAGAGATTGAATGTGAGGTGACTAGAAGGCATTCTATCAATTTGAATGGTTACTAGTTTCAGAAATTCATTTGTTGCATGAAATAGAGCAAATAAAATTTTGCATTAAAAATTAGAGCGAATACGGTAGCTAAATTAAATTTGAAGCTGCGTAGTCACAAGTGACTTCATTTCCAGGTTTCTATCCAGCAATGAAAGCTGGGAAGAAGCCAAGAATGATGGATGTCAACAGCTGGGCAGGAATCTAGTAATGATGCATGAAATGGCATACACAATAAGACAACGGCTACTCAGTAACTGGGTAACACCTTCATCATCCAAAATAGAAACTGTGGCAGAGGCCTGGTTCATAATCACAGCTGCATCGCTTATAGACAGGCTGATAACAAAGGACTCTGGTAGCTCTCCCTCATAGTCTTGATCGTCAATGATTTGAAGGGTGACACACCATCTGCCTTCTGCTCTCTCAAAAGATGTTGGAAATTGCATGATTTGTGGTGTTACCTCAATGTAGTCCTCACCAGCTATATATGGAAATGGAAGAGATTTGGACAAAAATTAGCAAAGTTTACTGCAATTTATGACTCCATTTGGAACAAGCAACAACTTTAACTTCTAAATTACGACGCAATCACCATTCAAGTCGCCAGTGTGGTGCTCACTCAGGCTCACTCCAATAAGAGATGTTTACATAGCTGTGACATACGAATGAATAACTCTATCTGTTGTAGTGCACGTATAGCTATAGTACAGCTGAGGCTAATGCTGGTAGTTTTGAATGTCAGTCTCCACTACAGTCTCATGTCCATGGAGATCTCATCCAGTAATATTTCTAGTATAAGTGATACATGTTGTATGAGATTGATGTTAGAGTCCACTCCACTGTGAAGTGTATGCAGCTGCATTTAGGTACTCAAGCTGTTAATCCTCGGGGTAGGAGCCAGACTTGGCCTGTCTATCTTGATACTTTTGCACTCACATGGATGAATGTCTAGTATAGCATGCTCAACACACATATGTAGACATAGCTATAGAAGTGAAGAAATCGCTTTTACAGATGGTGTAGTTTGAAGGCTTGTAAGTGAGTGAGAGTTTTAGTCACAATCATAGCATTAGTGACAATGTACTCAGTTTGGATGTGCCTTACTTCCTTCAGTCTTGCTAATCACATTACTTTTTTTACATTTCAGGTACTGTAAACCTAGAAATAGTAGCGGCTAAAATATTTAGCGTTTCTAGAATTATTGACATTTTGGCAAATATAAGTTTTAGCGATTTAGTACATCTTGGCAATTTTAGCTTGAATTTCATCATCATAGTGATGCTAGGTTCTTCTCTTCTTGTGGTGCTGTGCATCTGCCTTTTCTACTTCCTTGTTAGCAGCAGAGGTTGTTGTATCTCCCACTGGGAGAAATGGTGAGCTCTCTTTATTTTTCAGCCAACAGACGATAGACATGACAGCTGCCACTATAGCTAAAAGAGTGATCTGACCACATGCTTGCATGACCTTTAACCTCCCACTCAATGAATATTAGCGAAGATTCAATTGCTAAATTCACTAAATTTAGTAGCTCACTAATATTTTCTACATTTCAGGTGTATTTAGTGCAACAAGTGTCTTTGTGTTTAAATTATACCTGTTGCAGTGTCTTTATGGCTGGTGACTCGTACTCTAACTGGTCGTGCCAGTGCAATGGTTCTGAATACTGCACCAGATAGTAGTACACACACATCCAATGCAGGCGTATCTTCAGTCACCGTATAGGATTGCTGCTCAAACTCAACTGCAACAACTACATGTACACAAGAACAGAACTGTATAAATTACTGGTTGGCAACCTCAGTAATCATTCTCCCATTAGACTGACTGCTTTAACACTGGAAAAACAAGTTGGTTGTTTCAACCACAGGGTGGTTACCCTGGTTGCAGACAAACTGGAGAGACAGTGGTTATGCTTTGGTGTTGAAGACTAACTACATAAGGCAACCCAAAAGGCAGCTGCCCAGTTCATCGTACAAACACAATACACTAACAAACCCTCAGAACATCTGTGAGAGAGTCACCTGCTTGCATTAAGAGCATGAAACCTCCTTACTGCAACTTTGAAGTGCATTTTTAATAACTCCTTCACAGTGTTCTGAGGGTTGTCAGTACAAAAGGAAACTGGGCAGCTGCTTCTTGGGTTACCTTATCCAATTAGTCTTCCATAACTAAGCCGTAAACCTCTCCATCTCTCCAGTTCGTCGGTAACCACTCTGTGGTTAAAACAACCAACTTGTTTTTGCAGTGAATTCTATTCCTGCATTTATACATGTGCATAGAGTGGATTTTAACACTATTACTAATGCCTTGTTACCGGGCCTTCACTAATAAATCACTTCCTAGTATTTGATTGCTTCAGGATAGGAATGCTGGAAACTCAAAACTTTCATAAAGTGTTAGCTGTGGTCATTACAAAACTCTGTACCAGAAGATACCTTTTTTCAGAGTGTGCTTTTTGTCAACCATTACACCACTTCCCCAATGCACATGCACTATATTGCGCAGCAAAAGTTACCCACATTTCAAAATTTCCCCATACAAATTTCACTTGAAGGAAATTAGAAAGTTGATCTGCTTGGACTGCACCAATTCAATTACAGCATGTATCTGTGCAAAGATCAGTCAATTGTGTGTGACATTCCACTAGTTTGTTGAACTCATTTTGGAGATTGAGCTGAAAGGTGAATTTTGTGGAACCATCAAAATACTGGATAGTGCATGGGAAGGCATGGAACAAGGATAACTACGTTTCCATATGGTCACAGTATTACTATAGTTCTTTTATTATCATACGTGTAACTCACACGAATGTATGGGAGTCAATGGGGAAGCCTTGTAGCTGCATTCAGTTTATAAAAGCCATATTTTTGCAAGTCACGACAAGTCACGTGAAAATTCATATCAGGTACTGCAAGTCACGTGCGCTGCGTCTGAACGTGCAATGAAATCGAAGGTTCGTATGATAAAATCATAATCACCACAGTACCAAGGTATACCGGAAAATATATCACTTGTTTGTTGCTGTTGGCATTGTTACAAGTGTGCAGTGTTACTCGTGCTGCGCACTTGTAACAATACAGATGGTAACAAACTTGTAATAAAGCTCTGTACTATGGTGATACTTGTATATTATCAAATTATCTATATTTTGATAAGTGTGCATCTGATAATCAACCAAGGATGGTAACCCAATATCATTGATCAGATTTGTTTCCAATCTGATAGATGCTATTGGGTTTCCTTTGTAGCTAGCAACTTGACCATTTTCCAACCACAGCAATGTATAGTATTACTCTCCTGCAACTGCGGTAACCATGCACTCAGAAGTTACATAAACTAACCAATTTTTATTACAGTTTGTAAGTGCCATAGTCTTGTGAAAGAGCGCCATGGGCGGAGCACCTTACAAGTCTGCCAAACAGGGGGGTGGACGCTCTTTTGAGTGTTTACTGCATTTAACCATGAAGGAGTGCCCATGTCATGTAAATTAGAGTGACTCGGTGTCCCCAAAGCAAATAGTTTGGGGACACCAACTCACTGTAATTTACATGACAACACCATCCTCAAATAATAGCCGCTGTTGAATAGTAGCCGCACCAAAATGTGCAGTGAAGACATTAGTAGCTGTGGTCTCTGATTGAAGACATACAGTATTACATTAATATTAAACCCTTCAAGCAATCATTCACACTTACTGTTTGTGTCCACAATAGTAACAAGTGTAACTTGTTGGTCTGCTGGTATATTAACAAGCTGGGATTGTCCTTTGGATGGAAATGCCTGTATGCTGAATGTTTCTTCGGCACTCTCCAGAATGCTGTCAGACATGACCTGTGTGAAGGTACAAGCCTCAGCACCTACACCACTTCCAGACACAAACACCAAATTTGTTGATACTGGTATGTAGTCACTTCCAGCTGTGAGATGGAGAACAGTGTAAAATTGACAGTGTGAATAAACAATAAATGATCCGCAGCTATGCTAAGTTGTCCACTGCACAGGGCATAGTTCAGCAAATACAAAACCATATCAGTTGTGCTGGGAGGTCCAGGAGATGTGGACTGCTATCTTATACATGCTCCCTTGTCCCCAGGCCACTCCCAGATTTTACCTCGCAGTGTTTTATCTCCACAGCTGTGAGATAAAACTGGGAGTGGCCTGGAAACAAGGCTAATCTTATGCACAAAATGCAGTTAGGTGGTTGGCTTATCCACATGACAGGTGTTTAACAGTATCAAATGGAAATCTGTTACAATTGTTACGACTGACTGACAGGGAAATGAGTGATAAAGATAGGTTGAGCCACATAATCACAAACATGTATGTATTTGAAATTCTTACCAAAGGCAGTTCCATTGAAACTGGAGACAGCAACAACAAGTGGTTCCTTTTGCACATCTCCCTCGAGAATTTTCAAGCAAAATTGAAGCAATTCTCCTTCTAAAACTGATACAGCCTGCCTTGTCACTCCAACTGTCACATTGGTAGCTGAAAAAGCAGTAATAACAACTTACAGGGCAGTTGTTACCGACTTTATGAGGGTTTCAAACAGATGGAGCACTGCGATCCCCTCCCCCCCCCCCCCCCATAAATTTGATGTCATAACCGAATCTGACGTTTCTTGTTATGTCCAGAATTTCAATGAAATCTACAAACCCCTCGTGGATGCACTAGCACATGCATGCCTTGCTACACACATCTACATTCCCCCACCCCCCACCCCCCATCCCACCCCCATCCCACCCCCCTCCCACCCCCCCATCCCACCCCCCCATCCCACCCCCCCCCCCATCCCACATGAAAAAAATTCACATCAAACCCTGCTTTGCTGCTTTGCCTTGTTTCAATAGGCTCAACCTGTAGCCTTGAAACGAGGCTAAGGTTTCTGTTGCTTGCAGTATTGCAAGTGACAGAATGCTGGTGATGGGTCTAGAAATTAGACTCAGAATGAGACTATCTAGAAGCTCATCATACACAGAAAAAATAATGTATAATTATGATGTCATCACTGCCAGACTTCTGCGTACACTTCAACTTTATATTATGCAGAAGCCATTCAACATATTGGCTACCATCAACCAAGAACTTCACCATTTCAGTATTTGCAGTACAAAATTTTTTGGAAGAAATGCTGCCCTCGAATAGTAGCCACATAATCGGAAGTGCATTGTCTGATTTAAGAAATATGGTATGCATACTGGAAGTGATCATGCATACTGGAAGTGATCATGCATACTGGAAGTGATCGTGCATACTGGAAGTGATCATGCATACTGGAAGTGACCATGCATGCATACTGGAAGTGACCATGCACACTGGAAGTGACTATGCATACTGGAAGTGATCATGCATACTGGAAGTGATTATGCATACTGGAGGTGATCATGCATACTGGAAGTGATCATGCATACTGGAAGTGATCATGCATACTGGAAGTGATCATGCATACTGGAAGTGATCATGCATACTGGAAGTGACCATGCATACATGGAAGTGATCAGGCAAACACTGTAGGTTTGAAGGTCTGGGAACACAGCTGTACCTCTTGACCATGTCTGGCATTGTATTACATAGTGGTCACTAATTACATTGCTATGCAAAGGCATTTACTTTGCTGTGGTACAAGTAGGATGTAGTACTGTAGTAGCAGTGGCTTATTTGCTGTGACTTCATCTCAGCCAAATCCTCATGCTATCCTCCTTGTACATTACAACAGACAGCTGTTACTGCATGCACAGGGGGAACTTTTCAATGGTGCAAAATTTAGCTTATTATTCATGGTAGCTCTGTTATGCATCATGAACCTCCACTCTTGATCTAAAACCCAGAAACCGGCAACTTGTGTTCTTTGCGTTTTAACCAAAAATTTCACATTAAAGATCCATTACAATTCATGCTCTACAAGAAATTCAATCTCTTAGTAGATCAAACTAAATGTACACCCACTCAATTAATTTTGTTAGAATAAGCATGATATCTAGGCCACCTACCTTTTTCAGGACCTGGGTTAAGGATTTTGTTGTAAAACTGTTCCAGATCCCAGCTGAAGCTTCCACAGGTACGCATTCCAGGTGGTGGTGGAGTCTGTTGGCCAAAAGCTTCATTAATAATTACTCCCATTCCTTGCATTGTATGAGTTTCCATATGGCAGTGCATGAACCAGTGTCCAGGATTGTCGGCCAAAAACTGGATGACAACATAACCTCCCCCAGGAATGGTCACAGTATCTTTACGAATAGTGTATGGATCAATCTTGCTTGAGGGATTGCCAAACACTGGTTCCATCCCCAATCTCCACTCAGGATTGTTGCATGAATAATCTCTTTGTGCAGGAGGAAGGCCTGCATACCTACATTGTTCAACACCAGCAGGGATGAAACAGTCCAGGCTGTCATTGTGGCAAACTTTCAGGCCAGTAGTGTTGCTGTAATCAGGAAAACCAATCTCAAGTACAAAGAAACTGTGACCGTGTAAGTGAATTGGATGTAATGTGTCTGCCTGGGGTCCAAGACTGCTGATAATGAAGCGAGTGGTTGTACCAAATGCAGGAACATTAGCTATATGAGCACAATGGCATTCTGGTTGGATAATTGAATTGAAAGCATTTCTGCATAGCTCACGATCATGGACATTTTTGCATGCTTCACGAGTGAAAAAATCCTCTCTTTCAAGAGGATCAGTAAGAAGTTGGGGTGGTACTGATGGGAAGCGCATTCTTCTAGCATTGACAGAATTATGCACCCCAACACCTTCAACTGCAAAATTGAAGAAGAGTTCTAGGCCATTTGGCTCTGGAGCATTTAGTGGAAGTTCATCATCTGGTGCTGGAAAAAGCAGCCTCAACTGGTCGGTGAAGACGCAACTAATATTGTAGTTTCTGTGCATCATAAATGGACAGTTTACAACTTGACATGGTCGAATTGAAGTGCATTCATTACTTTTTGGAATGGAAGCATCTTTGATGGCCTCATACTGTGATGATGTGGGGGGTTCTGATCCTGGAGTGTTGTAGTGAAGTATTGCTTCTGCTGAGAGCTCAGTAAGAACACGATAAGGAGGGAGTTCTGGAAGGGCCCCGAATGGATATGCACCACTAAATATAGCCCACACTTCGGCCCGAATCCAGAAATCATTTTTGGTGAGTTGGCTAGTGTTTTTGGCTCTAAGTAAAAAGTCAAATCGTTCGCCTGAGTGGAAAGCAATATAGTCAGCTGTTACAGGTTGAGTCAAATAACCATCTGTAGCAATTACTTCAAGTTCATGTTCATCAATCGAGAATCGGAAGAAAAAAAAACCTTGAGCACCAATGAGACGAAAGCGGTACACTTCACCTGGAGTCACAGAAAATGTAGTTAGACGTGACTTGATATAAGGATACTCAGTAGTATTGCGACGTTTTCCTTTTCCATTGATAAGACCTGAGTACAGATAAAGGTTTCCATTTTGTGAGCCATCGGGAGATATGATACCAGAGTTAGGAGAATCATTTGGTCCTGGAGGAATAGGTTGAAAAAATCGATTGGCTGTTAGTACGCGAGGTATGTACTCCAGTGTGTTAGTTGGAAACCATTCAAGAATACTGAGTGTGTGATTTTCAGGCTCATCATGGAATTCTCCAAGAGCTTGTTTAATTTGTGCCTGGTTTCTTTCAAGAATTATCAGGCCTCCAAACATTCCCTCTGTTCGTTGGGTCCCAGTATGAGAGTGGTACCAGAATGTACCACTTGGTACTGCTTTGAAGATGTAGCGAAATGAAACACCAGGAGGAATACCACATTGAGTAATTTGTTCTACACCATCCATCCAGGGAGTATTTTTCTGGTGTATTCCATGCCAGTGTATGGATGTTGTTTCCTGTTCCAGTCTGTTTACTACATTCACACTGAGGGTCTGGTTGTAGTGAACAATAAGGTTTGGGCCAGGAAAATGTCCATTTATTGCAATGTATGGACGGTTGGTAGATGCATCAGCAGTAACAGCTTCTGTGCAGTTTGGGTCACCACTACAAGAGGAATCAGCAAATGGGTGTGGCACCAAATTTCCTGCATTGTCAAAGTAGTACATAGTTCCCCGTTCACCCAGCTCGTTAAATTCTTCATCGACAGCATACCGTATGAATGTATTTCTTTTTTCTATTGCTAGTTGAAACTCACACACTTCAGCATTTTCATCGCAGCGGCAGTTTTTATGCTCATGATCACAGGGAACTTCGTGGATGGTGAGGCCAGCAACATGCTTCAAGTGTTCCTTACCGAGAAGACTGCATTTAGCTGAAGTGAGGATGATCAGCAAGATCGTCCGGATCAGCTTGTAATCCATATTTATTCACGCTCGGTAGATGATCGCGGTGCCCTGGTTGCACGAAATAAGGACAGTGCCCGGTCACACTGCAGAGCGTAATCGGTGGCGTAACCAGTTCCTGTATTATAGCTATTGTGGTTTCAACTCGTGTGGGATGTCAAATACCTTAGGATATTCGACACCAGGGCAGGGCCTAAAATATCTATTTTTTAACACTGCCTATAGTGACTCGGGCTGCATATTATAATTATAGCAGCCCTTCCAAAGCTCCCGTGGGAAACGCGGGAAACGTGGTAAAATTTTTCACTTTTACAATGGCATGGAAACGCTTTTGTTACGTTTCAGAGGTTTCAGGTTTAAGACATAAATACAATAACCACATGATAGTTTGACTTGCCTTGGCACCCTCCTTGACCACCCCTGCTCCTTGTCTTGATCGTGCACTACCCTTTGTTAGATTTGAGTGATTGTCGTTTCAATATCTTTTTTTATCAGAAAAGTTTTTAGTCTTTCATGTGGAGGATAATGGGATATTGGTTGAATATGCTTACTCGTTTTAAGATTAATTTTTAACACTGCCCAACTTGGATCTTATCACTGCATACTTTAGCTAAATCACTGCAAAAATGCGCAGTGTTACCCCCCTATTTTAGGCCCTGCACCAGGGCCATGGCCGGCTAGCAGCTGGAGCCTCACCCCTAATTAATTAAATTACCTCATAATTATATCATATTTCACTATTTGCAAAGTGTACATTATTTACTAATGAATTTTCCTGGCCTGCTTCAGTCACTAAAGTTTAACAAATATTTTATGCTATATTGTTATAAAGTTGGTTTACTAAGCAGTTTTTAGTTATTCCTATCTTCTCCTTGTCTCAGTCACTGAAGCCCAGTAGCTAGACAGGGTAGGAGAAATAGTCATTAAGAGCAAATCTCATTTCAGAGAATAGACTTCACACTACAGAACTGTATACATGATTCACATCAGTGATCGTGTGCATATCTGTGTATGGAGGTGCATGTGCGATATGTATGGCATTCCTTGTATTACTTCCGTGTTATTGCCCTTAATAGAAATAAGAACATTGCTATAGCTTTTTTTTTGGGTTCTGGAAAAGCTATGTAAATATGGAACTGGACAGCATTATGAATATAACAGGATCTAACAGCTATATACTCCTGTAAGACATGCAGATCTATGCAGCTGGTGGAAATAACAATACTTAGTGATAAGCTAGATCAAGAATATTGAATTATGGTCAGTTAACTAGCTAGATCAGTTTACATCATTATACACATTGTAAAACCTGGTTAACACTGTACTAGCATATGCATCTACCACCACTATATCAAACGAGCTCAGAGAAACTTGTTCTGCTGTCTATTCCTCTACTGACTATGGACGACTTGTACCTCTCAGGGAGATACAGTTCTTTTATTGTTACATTGTAAGAGAGAGAGTCAATCAATTTCTGAGTGCCCTTCTCACCTATGGAATCATCTTGCAAGTTTAATACTTTCAATGATTTGTTCTTGAGCAGCATTTCAGAAAATGCAGCAGCTCCCTCAACTCCAATTGGGTTGCGCTCCAAGTACAACTCTTGCAGTGTATCATTTGTGCACAGAGCACTAGCTAACCAACAGGCTCCACCTGAGTCAATGTCACATTGTGCTAGGTAGAGGTGAACAAGGGTGCAGTTTGTCTGCAGCACTGAAGCCAGTGAGATGGTGTTCTTGACAGCAAAGTGTGAGTCATTCATGTATAACCACTGAAGTGTGTCGTTGTGATGAAGTCCAAATATGATATGTTCAACAGCTTCTGGAGGGAGGCCATAACTACCAATTCCGAGCTCCTTGAGACTTTTGGAAGAAGACAGCAGTTTACTCACAGCTAGGCAGTCCTCCACACCAATTCTAGTGTGGGTCAACCCCAGCTCCTCAAGTGAGCTATGAGCTGTCAGCGATTCTATCAGTGAGACAACCCCTCCCTGGCCAATGTTGGTATTGTTGAACAAGTTGAGTTTCTTGAGATGAGGCACATGTGGGATGAGATGGGCAAGAACTGTGCAGGATTCTGAGTCGAAGTCATTGCTATGTAAATTAAGTACTTTCAGTTCGTGTATAATTTGCTTTGGAAAATGCAACAGCTGTTGCACTCCTTTGGATGTAATACCATTCATGCTCAAGTTTATCTCGGAGAAAGTTCCTCTGCAGTGGGTTTTCTCCTCTATTGCACCTCGCACTAACAGTTCAACTCCCTCATCTCCAATGTTGTGGAACCGAAGAGCAATCTTCCAGGAACAGTTGCTATGTGACACACAGTAGCCTAGCACAAAGCAGTCAAAAAGGGTCACTTCATCATATGGTTCAATGAGCTGAATGACAGATGAACCTAGTAACTGAGCCATGACAATACTGTTCTGGGCTTCGAACAACAGTTGCAGGGTATCAAATGTGACCTCATGCACAGCACTAGTTGAGCTTGAAGTCTTTAAACAGAGTCTGTACAGCTCCTCACTTGGATATCCAATGAACTTTCTCACTCCACACAGAAACTGTAGCACCATATGGAAATGGTGGTGTTTGTTGGAACTCTTGTACACCCTAAAATGCTTGATCTGTTCCTCCACTGACTGTTGTGAGAGGTGAAATGCAGCTAGATACTCTTGCACAGTTAAGTGCAGAAAGTTGTAGGAGACTGCAGTCCCTTCATCTACATGTAGCTCTGGGACACACTGCATCAGACCCAAAGTTTCAAAGCCTTCTGGAAGGTTAGAGAAAATAACCTGCTGGTTGTGAAGGATTCCATCAAATGCTATTCTGCCCATTTCACACAGCTGTTGGTAGACATCTTGGGGCAAGTCACTGAAACTGAGTAACCTCCACCTTTCTGTCTTGTTGTACACTGGGTGGTCATACAGGTAACGCAGTAGGAGACTGCGAACTAGTGAGGAATATAGCTCTGTAATTGTCTTGGGTACTAAAGTTTTGTGTTCCCTGCTGTTACGGTAGATTTCAACCACAATGGCACAATTGAGGGGGATGTACATCAAGCTGTTGATGTGGGGGTAAAATGAGATGTACTTCTTCAAGTCAGTCAGCAATGAGAGATCATTGGTTATAGTGTTCTGTAAATAGGATTGGATGTTGTCTTGTGTAAATCCCAGGATCTCGACATGCTGAGATAGGTGTCTCTTGCATTCCTTGTGGAGAAACTCACTTGCCCAGGGGCGGCTGGTGATGAGGACTGTGGCCTCTGGTAACTCTCTTCCTGTGATGACATCCAAAAAAATGGAGCACTTGGCACGTAACTCTTCTGGGAGTTCATCATATCCCTCAAATAGAAGGAGCACCCCTTTACCTCCTGTACCTTGGATTTCCTTAACTGCTGCTTTCTGGATGTGGTGTTGGTGGTACCAGAATAGGTCAGAGATGCTCTTTGCGGCTTGTACATTTCTGTCTCGAAGCCTTAGTAAGACAACCAGCTGATACTGCTGGAGCAACTTTCCCTCTCCCCACATGCAGCACAGCTTCCAGGCAAATGTAGACTTCCCCACACCTGGACCCCCCTCCACAAGGATGCACTTTGGCTGTGACCCATCTGGCAGCTGGGCAATTTGGTCAATGTTCATGGTTCGCTTTGACTTCCTAATGTCATCAATATTCCCATGGATTGTGTTTCTCATAAACTGATCTGCCTCTGGCTTTGTGATGTCCTCCTTTTCAATGAGGGCAAGGTTGATGTATTCCTTGGATTTCACTTGTGGCCATTTATCGTAAATTGGTAGTTTCTCTCGTGTGTAGAGAGACATGAGGTATGAAGCATAGTTATCCACTGCAGAGAACTGAAAGACTGAGTTGTAGGGAGTTGTAGACTGTACAAATTGTGTATGAGGATACTGTAACACTGGTACTTGGAAGTAAAATGGCTTTAGGGTATGATCTAAGGGATGATGAGATTGCAAAGGAACTGTACTCGATTGTAGACAGGAGCTCACAGCAACAGAGGTGTAGTTGCACGTAGGTGTAGTTGCAGTAACAGAGACAGATGATGGCCCAGGCTGGTGCCATGGGTAATGTGGGTGTGGCTGTAGCTGCTTCATTGTTGTTATACCACCTGAAGGTAAAGCAAACATTCTATGCAATAGCTGCTAAACAGGTTGCTATGCTCAAGTATATTAACACACTCCTACCATGTTGCCCCACATTCAAAAGCATATGTTAACAGGACAATGACTACTGACTCAGGAGTTAAATATGACCTTTGATCTCAGTAGAGATTACAGGGTGAAAAGTTCAGTCTGGAGTGAAAATTGGTAATGATACTAGCGTAAATGTAGAACATTGTGAGCAATGCAGAGCAGCATTGTTCAGCTAAGACTTCGCCAGTTTTGTATCACCCGGTTAAAGCATACAGGTAATGCAGGTCTGCAGCTGGTTTCTGCTAGCCTCTGTAAACATATATATAGTTAATACACAAATCAGTTAGTAGCGGAGGAAGTGAAAGTCACTACACATAAAATACATCATCCTAGCCCTTATATACGAAATGACGTATGCCAGATACCGTATAGCAGGAAACTTTCGAGGGAGATAAAATTTTGCGGATTGCTAGCTTTACCGTGCCGAAGGATGCCATGCCCCCAAATTTTCACGGAAAAAAACTTTTGCAAGTATCCACAAAACCGCATAATTTGCAAAAGTTTTCTCCCTTGAAAGTTTCCCACTATATTATGGTATAATTATAATGACAATCACCATTCAACTCACTAGTGTGGGGCTCACTCAGGCTCACCCCAAACATATCGATAGCACAGCAAAAGAATTAAGTATACCGAAATGATAACAGGCACAATTGATGTTGCAAGAGAGTTTTTACAATTTCTTATATGCAGGTCAACTCGTTAAATAGCAGTACTAATTTTTCACATACCTTCACCGAGCACGAGTCTACACACCTTCTCTGCAAGATCAGCTCTACCAAGCTTCAAGAAAACATCAACAAGAACTCTATATGTTGCTTTGAACAAATTCTTGGCTTTCCATCTCTGAAGCATTTTATATCTCTTGTCCTGTGTCTTCTTTCCCTCTTCTTCTACATCCTCTTCATCAGTTTCAGTGAGTCCCAGATGAGGTGCAACTGTTTGCCAGTTAGCAAGGAAGAGTGATATTCTGGTTATGTGCTCATCAGAGCAAGGCTTATTAAGTTCATCAGCTGAAATGCCGACATAAACGATCAGGTCCTCAAGTGTAATACCAGCCATGTTTTCAGCTCCTGAGAAACAATCCAGTAAGGGGATCAAGTCAGCTAGTAGCCTTATTAGCTAGACCTACTTTTGTGATGAAAAGGGAAGGCTCTGGTGAACTGTGTATCAAGACATGTCTCACACTGTAGAGTGAGATGCAATCACGTTGCAGTATTTCGTCACGTGACACCTGTTTCAGTAGTCTTGAAGCAAAACAGTGACAGTGAGCCAGGATACCTTTCCTGTTACTGCAGGAGCTGTAAAACACATCAACCATACTGCTTGGGAAGCATGCATGCATTCTTGGACACAGCTTGCCTAAACAGTTCACCGGAAGCTTCCTTCTTGTGGAAGTTGGTCTGGGTTGTGAGACTAAAGAGCTAGTTAGTATAATATTAGCACTGTATCAGGGCATATAGATGTTACCAAAGAGCTAGAACTAGGGCTCAAGTACATGTACACCTCAATCTAGTGTAATTGTTATGAAGTCATCCCCTTTGTAACTGTACACAATGTGCTGTAACAAATGCACGTTTCTTGTATGGAGATATGGATGATCGGGAAAGGGGTGGTCAATAGTGACTTACAATTGTTCTGGAGGTATAAAACTGATGAAACTATCCTACTTTGATAGTGCCCATGCAAAGGGTTAATGCTGTCATGCCATGGATGGTCCCTCCTTGAAAATGGTCCCCCTGGACTGTCAGTAGAAGAATAATTGGTTCCCTAGACCAAACATCACAGCCATACCTGGTCCCCCCTGCCACAAATGGTCCCACCCTTGGCATGGTGTTCATGTGTTGAGACTAACAATTGAATCAGGAAGGATTGAGGTGTCTAGTCTGCCTTCAGCTGGGCTTTCAAGGCAAGTTAAAACAGTTAGTGTATCCATGTACGTTCAAAGCTATGAACTCAAGTGCCTTTCAGCTACTCTTGCAGTACCCTTCGGCAGGTTGTAGAGTCTAGAGTAGAGTCTGTGCTATATCTTTGAACTACCAAAGGCAGATAGCAGAGTGGCATATTTTTATCTTGCTGAAAAGAGGTGGACAGCTGTTATACATAAAGTGCAACATTCGATCCAGAAACAGTGCAGCATCTATCAACTTTTGTTGTAGGCCCGCTGCAATGGTTTGTGACACGGAAACCAAGCTTGAACTTCTTGAGTAAGCTATCTCGCTATATAGTTGACTCTGTACTTCACATATATATGTGTCTTGGAATCGTGAAGGAGAGGGAGGGCAATTTGGCAAGGGGGGGGAGTTTCAACACAGCACTGTAGCTGGTCCTAGGGGGACTATCTACAGTGCCACGGACAGTCCACGGGGACCAAGTATTCTGCTATGTAGTATTGTCACTATCAGTGGTTCCCCCAAAAACGATCCCCCCGGACCACCCATAGCATTTTACGTTTGATAGTAAATGTGCATAGTCAGGAGAAGTTTCTTCATCCGAAATAAATAACCCCTTACATTTCTAGTTAACTATCTGTTTTACTATAACTGTACCTGACTCTCATCTTGATTTTACTCTTCGGCACTTAGCCTCGCGGAGCCAGACTTTCACACAAACAAAAGCGAGAGAGAGAGTTAGTGACACACGCACGTAGAGTTGGCCCGGTGCAAATAGGCCCAGGAATTTCTGGTGGCGATAATTGACCATAAGTAGGTTACCGTTTAAAACCGGCTTCATTGTCACTTCCATGACTTCTTCAGTGCTGACCGCGCAGCTTTTTTTTTTTTGGGGCCCAGTTCTCACGTGAGTTCGCCATGACTTGTGAATATTCATATTTGATAAATACTATAGCTATACTAAGTATGCGCGATATACATTAGGCAGAATTGTGTGCATGGTCTTCCGAAGTTGCTTGTGGTGTAATGGTTTGGACTTAGTATTGTAGTTAGGGCTAGGGACAGGGAATGGAATGGGTATTTCTTTTTTTTTTCTCTCAAAGTGACAAACACCTTTGTGTCATGGGCAATATGAATATTCATATAGAGAACTATTCATATAACCTGGCTAACTTACGTGAGAACTGGGCCCCCCCCCAAAAAAAATCGCGACCGCGCAACACCAACTCTAGCCTCGTCCCCGGCGCGCGCGAAAAACCGGGTACCAGGCTTCACCAACTCACTATGCCAGGCCCGGCGGAAGCAAAGTTGCATTGGCCCGGCTGCTAGTTGTACCTGAGTGCGTACGCTAGCGTGCATATAGAATGCCGTTTGTAACAAAAATCCCAAGCTTACAAAACAGCATGTAAGCTTACAAGTAGACTTGTAAGCTTACACGTCGACTTGTAAGCGCCTTATTAATTATTCATAAACCATTCACGCCTTGTTGAATATTCATAGTATATCATGTCGGTAAAGTATATTAGACTGTACAGTAGGGATAGTCTTCCGAAGTAGCTCATTGGCCAAATGGTTAGGGGAAGCTTCTGAGGCTATTTTGGGACACAAAACATCACTACTAATCTTTGCTTTAGTCCTGGCATGGTACAAGGATTCTGATTCACTTCACGTCTGCACGCATGGAGATAAGTGTCCATCGGCGATTTCAAGCCCCCTGAGAACGACGTGAAGGAGCGACGCACGCATGCCAGTTACAATTTTGCTTAAGCGAGAATGTGTGGCCACCGCGCTCAAAGTGTGTTCGTTCTCACATCTCCCCAGCTCTCTTTTACGTCCAGACCGTGACGTTCGTGCGGGCATTTATATCTGTACAGACGATACGCGGACTTCTCGCCTGCAAGCAAAGGATCAGCGATGCTATCTCAGTCAAAAACATTGGTCCGGCGGTCGCCGGGTCTGCCGGACCTGCTCCGCCGCCCCTGATTATGCAGCAGGTGAGGACAGAGCAAAAGACACCAACTGTGCATCTAAACTACCGACTTAGAATAGAAGCCTGGATGGTGAAGTCATTGAGTGCAGGTTGCTTACTAAGTTAGACATGTGCATGGTTGCATGCTGAATGCGTGATTACATGAGGGTAACTCAGTGAAAATTGACCTGCACGCTGACCAGAAAAGAAAGTGAAGTTTGTGGGGGCTAAGCGTTCGCCATTCAACTATATACCGGCACCAAATTTGATGCATGACTGACCTGTTAACCCTTGAACTTCATCATGTAAGCAATGAAAGTGTATGGATACATATAGAACATAGCTAATTAGTTGTCGTTTACTGTATAGCATGTACTTTTTGAAGGATGGGGGGGGGGGGGGGGGGGTGAGGTTGAACCACAAAAATTTAGCCCGTGAAAATTGTGCATAATTTATGTAGTGGGTACTTTTGAAGGGCAAAATTTTTGCAGAATCATGATCATATCATATTAAAGAACATTTGTTGAATGGCAGGCATGGTTTACTCTCTGAACAGATCGTGCGAAAGTGTGTGAGAATAAAGCCAGCCACCCACTGCATTTTTATAGGTATACCAGACACATGTTTCAGCTCAGTTCTTGCACAAGAGTTTATTGTATGCAATAAGTACCCCTATAACTTGGCACCTACAGTGCAATTAGGCCACTCCAACTTGCATATATGTTTCTGGTCAGGGACTTCCCCCAGTAGTCACGCGGGCGGGCGGGTACTAAGCAACCTAGCAACTGCAGGTCCACTAAACAAACTTATGAATAGTTGCACATGAAAAGAGACTGCTTGTACAAGCTCAAACATACACTTATAAATTTACAAGCTCAAACATACACTTAATTTACAAGCAACAAAAAAATAAGTCAGTCCTTGTTGATGTGAGGCTTGGCACTGCAGTCCTTGCACTGAGGATAGTGAGCATCTTCAGGATTCGGCTCAACAGAAGTCGCACAGTAAATGCAAATTGGGGGGTACTTTGCAGTATAGTATAACTTCTCAATGGGGTCACCACAAGACATATCTCGCACATATACATGTGCAAGCTTTCCTGGCAAGTTCAGATCTTGCAAGGGAGCACCACATGTGAAACTGTAGTCAGCAACTGCCTCTTCAAGGTCTTTCCGTTCTTGAGAGAATAATCTATTCTGGGAGTACAGCAGTCGCCAAGAGTCACATTCATCACATTGTAGCATCATATCTACATTTCTTACATATCACAAATTAGAGGCAAAAGGAAGTGTCTTCTTACGCTGGGTCTTCCTCATCATCGAAGGGACATACTGCTCAGTGGTGCTTGTCCCATACACCTCTGTGAAGGGCTTGTAGTGCCCTTCTTCTCCTGGAACTGGGTCAGGCATGTACTTGAGACGGTTGAAGACTTCTGCTGGCAGCTGGGGAGGCTTGCACATGCTGCATGTGAGACTTCCACATTTCTTTACCTGGAACATGTATTTGCGCTGAACGCAACAGTGAGCAAGGAAAAGTACTGTTCTATGGTACGGCCGGAAGCCCCGACATGCATGATCTTCCAGGGTAAAACGACACATTTCTACGATGGGTTGTACACACTACAGTTTTAATACGAGGGCCATGAAGCACATGTACACGAGTATGCAGATCACTGAAAAGGACGGAAAAAATAGATTTAGAACGAAAAAGGTCACAAAGCAACAAGTCGGCCTACAAAATACGACAGATTTTGTGTCCTTTTCACGGATGCAGACAGATACACTCACCTAGCCACTGATCCACCATCTTGGTTGACCGTGCAGCTACTACTGCGCATGCGCAATAGAGCGTTGTTCAAATACGGCTAGTCCCTATTTGTCATGCGGGCAATACATAGTACATTAACACTGGGAGGCCTAGCACGCGGTGGGCGGCGGACCAGAAACATATTTACAAGTTGGAGTGGCCTTATGCAGCATACAAAGAGCAATGCAACACTTTTAGGTGTTCTCGATAGATCTAGTAGCCAAATTATCAACTAAAGTAAAACCCCGCATGCCTTGCGGACACCGCTTAAAAGTGGCCATCTATATACAATGTTGTGGACACTTCATTTGATCCTGAATGCATTTATGTATGTTTGGTGTACGATTAAAGTGCCTGAAATGTGGAAAGCTTCATATCAAATAAAGCAGACATGTACAGTATATGTTTTTTAAATATGAAATCTGTCTTAAATAGCAGGGCCGCCGGAAGCAATCTGCGGACGGTGTCAAGTGAATATAGGCATCCCCAAAAATAGGCATCCCGGATGCCCAATTTCACGTAAAAATAGGCACCCGATGCCTATATTCACGTAAATATAGGCATCCGGATGCCTGTTTTCACAGTAAATGTGGGCATCCCGCTGTGATAATAGGCATCCCATGCAAACAACGATATTTTGCCCATGTTAACAATGAGTGTAGGCATCCTTATGTGAAAATGGGCATCCCATGCACACAAACAGTAAAATTACATCTGGGTTACTACGGCGTGCAGACAGTAAAATTCTGTTAGTTTAAACAGGTTGAACAGTGCCAAGTGTCTGGTAAGCTTACGTTGGAGTAAGAACATAGATTCATGCACTTAAAATGGTACTATAAACTGCATTTGTCACAATATCATATTCGAGTCGTAAGATCACGCTGCTGATGGCGTAAGTAGTTGTAAATGGCTGTGTGTGAATGGAATCTCCCATCGGCGCTTTGCTCATCAGAGTGCAGGTCTCCCATTTCTCTGCTATATCTCTTCGGGTATATGCTCTTTGCTACCTGAATTTACCACTTTATACTTGGCCATTCTGCACCTGACATGTTTTGACAACTGATCGTACCAGTCAAAGGGGGTTCCTATAATCACGACAGGGTGCCTAAAATCACGTGAAAATGGGAACCCCGGGATGCCCATATTTACGGGGTGTGCATATTTTCATGACACCGGTCTGGCTCAGTTCGATGAAACAGGCAATAATTCGCGCGCGAAGCGCGCGGCAAAATTTTGGATCTAGTTATTTTAGCAGTCATGAGGCGCTCTCATTGCACTTCAGCTTCAAACTGGGAGTTACCATTACTTTGCTCTCCTGCTTTGCAAGGAACCTCAAGTTTGGAAAACACGATTTTCTGCAACATCATTTTCTTCGTCGTAGCTATTGCAACTATTAAAGGCCAGGACTTATACTACGTAGGTTGAAAAGACCTTAGGGCTATCTTCCGGCCGAACATTCTCTTTGGGAAAGGGAACGACACCGGCTGGTGAGGTTCTCCAGGTAGGTATGGAACTTTAGCCATACTGAACGTAAGTGTTATCCATGCGCAGTTACGTACGTACGTTGCCGACAGCAATAATTTAGTCTGGGAACGAGACCGCACAAAAGTAGAACCCAAATTATGTCTCAACTTTGGCTGAGAATGATGCGGCCATGGCCGGACCAGCCGGACCGGTTCCGGCGCCTATGAATAGGCTGGGATTGTATTTCTTCTGGACCTTCCTTGATTGATACTTTGGCGGTGGCCCCTCCAGCTGGATTAACCAGCTCCTTCAATTGCTTGAGGCAGGGCTCTGGACTGTACAGTTGATAAATACATGCATGGTACTTCAACACCATGACCACACCCAGAGTTTAGCCTCTAATCTGGACACATCTTTAGTTTAATACAGCTTCACTCCAGAAACTGGGAGAAAACTGGTGCCTAGTGTCTTAGGAACATGCCCAACACCTGCTAAACTTTTTATCATGGTGACAGCTAGCTTGTCTTGAACATTGTCCGGCTCAAGTCATAGAAGCAAGATTTTCCCCTCTCTAGGCTCCTGGGTATCAGGACTGCAGTCAGAGTGGCTAGTCAACCTGGGCCCTCATTAAGCCCATGTTCTCCAAGAGTAACCACTCAAGGTCCTGTCATTTGTTCGAGGTGTCCATGCATACAGTATTATAGTAATGCCTCACTGTAAATTACTCAGCCCCACTTATCACACTATCTTAATTCATTAATTATAAAGGTCAGTTGGTCAGTTATCTCTGCAGATCCTTACAGGAACTTAAGTAATCATGCACATATTCTCTTCTGCATGCAACTTGAAATTGAATGTGATCACCAAGATGCAACATAATGTATACTCACCAATATGTATTCAGCTTGAAAATCCACCTGGATGGTGGAGTCGTTTGCAAACAACTCCAACATCCAGAAGAAGTGTTGAATTTTCAATCTGATTACATATTGGTTAGTAGCATTGTGCAACCAACACAGGAACAGTTTCTTGCCAAGTGTGAGAAGGTGATGGTACACCTCAATACTCACAGTGAATCTAGAAGGGAATTCCCACTGAAATTTTGTCACACATTTCATGTATTTTTTATGAGAGCGATGTCTTGTTTTGCCACTCCGTTGAGAGTGAAACTTGTTTTGATAATAAAAAAAAACTTTTAGCAAAGGTAAATCCACAGCACCTGGGAGTATAGAAAGTGTTGTCTGATTCCAGTCATTGGAAGTTGGTTATTGGAATAAAGCTGTTGACAACTAACTTTGCTTGAGAGATCCTTTTATTACTGAGCATGTATGCCATGCAGGTGAACCATTCATGCACTGCATGCATACAGTCCTCCAGAGCAAGAGAGCCAAATTTGTAATTTTCGAAAAAGTATACAAAGAGGGTCTACTTTAGGGGAGCAGAAGGAACAGAAGAGCAAGAAGGGCAGCGGTGAATAGTGGGATGTGTTTCCCATGTAAGTACTCAATGTTGCTGTCATAGAGCCACACAGTCTTAGTTCCATCAGGGTAGGTCAGAAAGGTGAAGGAGAGAGCTGTGGTGATGGTTTAGCAAAGGACAGTAGGAAGAGTGTGGCTAGCACCTTCACAGCATGCCTTCTGAGCAGTATAGTCAATGGACCATAAATTCCCATATGCCCAGTAGCAAAATATAACTGACGACTGAAGTAAATAAGGATGTTCAGGATTGTGCCTTTGAACATACCAATAAGCACCACTGATATGCATTCAGCAAAGGGGGAGTGAAAAGAGGTTTTTAGATAGATAGATAGATAGATAGATAGATAGATAGATAGATAGATAGATAGATAGATAGATAGATAGATAGATAGATAGATAGATGAGAAAGAGGTTTTTGATATATTGCACAATGAAGTGCATGGTGTTGTACTTCCTTTTCTTCATTCCCTTGCATTTCTGTGAGTTCCAGAAATTCAATGACAACTTGAGGAATTGGGTGGGCCCATGGAGATGGTGGAGAAGGTTACTAAAAAAACATTAGCTATATCATCCTGGGGATGATGCACATGCAGTGTGCAGTGTGATGGACACTGTAACTTGGGGTTTCAGAAACATTGGTCTTACAAACAGCTGAGTACAGAGTACCTAGGGTTGACTGTTCAACAGATGTCCAACTTATAGTTTTGTGATGTCTGTAATTATAGTTTGCAGCTAGAGTAGAAAATACAGAACATGGCAGAATCCTCTCACTAGAATACAATTTACAAAACTTCCCTTGTTTCTACAGAACCAAACTATTAATCACATTTATATTTGTGGGTTGTTTAGCAACAAAATTATGTTACGTGTACCTAGTGGGGAGAGCCTGGGAATGAGGCTAGGTAGCACCAACTTACCTGTCTAGCCTTCTACCTAGACTCACCCATAGCCCACCTCTTTCTGGTGATTCTATATGAATCAGACCATAACTTCTGAAAAATATAGTTTCCTTGAGTAACTTGATATAATCTGGAACAGTATCTTGGCAGTAGTTAAGAAGAGAAGCGAGGAGGAAGATGGACGAGGAGAAGGAGGAGAGAGGAGGAGGGAGGAGGAAGGATGAGGAGCAGGAAGGCAGAGAGCATGCCATTGTAAATTTACACTGTGGGGGGAAACTTGCTAATGTAGGCTGCTGCATGTACACAACACACTGTGACACAGCAGACTCTCCGCACCTTTCAAGATACACATGCATGCATGCCAAGCTGCTATTTACACCAAATTTTCACTTAACTCTGATCTATAATAATTATTTGTCACTGTAGTATTCAAAAGTCCCTACATGGGTAATGCTAGTGAAAATGTATTTCACCCGTTACAATAACAATGTCATAAACATGCATTGGAGTACAGTATCATGAATAATGATGACAGGAGTAGCTACACAAACCTGGAAATTAACTAGTCTTGATCTAACTACTGTTGTCAAGCAAGAAAAAAAAAAACAGCCTGGGAAGGAGACTAGCGATTAACCACCTTCAGTGCATGATTAGGATAACACCAATGATGTAGATCTATTCAATCAGTTTGCATTAAGACCAAACTATGATGTACAATAAAATAGGAACGTCAATACCAGCAGAAGTTCACTCTGGTGTCCTTTACACTACTGGATGACTCATATTCCCCAGGTAGCCACAAAGTTCTCATGGCTGTGTTGTGTTTGAGAGTTTCAATCAGATTCTGAGTGCCCTCCCTACCTATGGAACTTTCTCGTAAGTTTAGTTCTTTCAATGACTTGTTCTTGAGTAGCATTTCAGCAAATGCAGCAGCTCCATTGACTTCAATCAGGTTGTGCTTCAGGTTCAACTCCTGCAGTGTCTTATTTGTGCACAGAGCAGCCGTTAAATGACATGTTCCATCTGAGTCAATGTCACATTTTTCTAGCCTGAGGTTGACAAGGGTGTGGTTTGTCTTCAGCACTGAAGCCAGCGAGATAGTGTTCTGGAGAGAGAAGTGTGAGTTAAATAGGTCCAATTTCTCAAGTGTGGTGTTATAATACAGTCCACTGATGATTAATTCAACAGCTTCTGGATGGAAGGCATTATCACTAACATTAAGCTTTTTCAAACTTGTGGATGATGACAGGAGTTTACTTAGAGCTTGGGAGTCCTTTACACCAATTCCAGTCTTGTTCAACTGCAGTCTCTCAAGTGAGTTATGAGTTATCAGTGATGTGATCAGTGGGACAGCCCCTCCTGGGCTAATGCTGGGATTGTTGGACAAAGAGAGCTTCTTTAGGTTAGGCATATGAGGGATAAGATTAGCAAGGGTTTCACAAGATTCTGAGTCTAAATTATTGGCCCCTAGGTCGAGTGTTTCTAATTTGTTTATCAATTGCTTTGGAAAATCCAACAGATAATTCATTCCTTCAGATGTAATATCGTTCCTGCTCAAGTCTATCTCACAGATCCCTCCTGTGCAGTGGAGTTGTTCTTCTACTGCACTTTGTACTAACATTTCCACTCCCTCATCTCCAATGTTGCAGTACCCAAGGACAATCTTCCAGGTACAGTTGCTATGAGACACACAGTAACCCAACACAAAGCAGTCAAAGGGAGTCACTTTACTATCTTCTTCAAGTTGAATGTGGGATGACCCTAGCAAATTAGTAACAACATCATTGTCCTGTACTTCAAACAACCAGTGTAGTGTACTCAAGGTGACCTCATATCTGACACTAGCTGAGTCATCACTGGACCTTTTTACAAACAATATTGTTCTCAGGTCTTCACTTGAATACCCACTGAACTTCCCTACTCCACACAAAAACTGTAGAACCATGTGAAATTGGTGTTGTTTTTGGTAGTACATCTGTTTCTCATGTTCCTTGTATTCCCTCAAATGTTCAATCTGTTTCTCCACTTGCTGCTGTGAGAGGTGAAATGCAGCCAGATATTCTTGCACAGTCAAGTGCAGAAAGTTGTAGGAAACTCCAGTCTCTTCCTCTACATACAGCTCTGAAGCACACTGCATCAAACCCAGGGTTTCAAAGTCCTCAGGGAGTGAAGTAAAAATAACCTGCTGGTCATTAACAATTCCTTCGTATGCTAAAGTACTGAGTTCACAAAAATGCTGGTAAACATCATTGGGTACATCACTGAAATTATGTACCCTCCAACTCCTTTTCTTGCCATGCTCTGGATGGTCAAACAGGTAGCGCAGGAGCAAACTGCGAACCAGGGTGAAATACAGACCACTCATGGTCTTTGGGACTAAAGTTTCATCTCTCTTACTTATTCTGTAGACTTCAACCACAATGGCAGAATGAAGAGGGATGTACATCAAGCTATTGATGTGGGGGTAACATGAGATGTACTTTTTCAACCCGGCCAGCAGTGAGGGGTCATTGCGAATGTTGCTTTCTAAATAAGAAGAAATGTTGTCTTTTGTAAATCCCAGGATCTCGATATGCTGAGATATGCGTTTCTTACATTTCTTGTGGAGGATCTCACTTGCCCATGGACGGCTGGTGATGAGGACTGTAGCTTTTGGTAGCTCCTTTCCCATGATGATATCCAGGAAAACAGAACTCTCACTTCGTAATTTCTCTGGCAGCTCATCAAACCCCTCAAACAGAAAAAGCACCCCTTCACCTCCAGTTATTTGAACTTCTGTAACTGTTGCTCGCTGGATCTGGTAGTTTCTGTATTGGAAAAGGTGGGAGATGTTCTTTGCAGCTTGCATACTCTTGTCTCGGAGCCTCAGAAAGACAACCAGTTGGTACTGTTGGAGTAATTTTCCCTTCCCCCACTTGCAGCACAGTTTCCAGGCTAATGTGGATTTACCCACCCCTGGTGCTCCATCCACAAGGATGCAATTTGGCTTTGACCCGTCTCGCAACTGGGCAATTTGGGCAATGTTCGTGGCTCGCTTCGACTTTTTGATGTCATCAATATTTCCATGAATTGTACCTCTTGTAAACTGATCTGCTTCCGTTTTTGTGATCTCCTCCTTATCAATAAAGGCAAGGTTGATATATTTCTTGGATTTAACATGTGGCCATTTGTCATAAGCTGGTCGTTTTTCTCTTGTATAAACAGACTTGAGGTAGGAGGCATAAGTATCAACTGCAGAGAGTTGTACATCTGGCTCATAACAAGTGGTTGACTGTTGACCAGCACCTATGAGAATGAAATGGAAATATAAATTACAACAGATAGTGCATTCTGGTTCTTCCAGTAGTCTCCCCAAAATAACCCCCACTCTCAAAAACAGGCCTACACCTTTAGTTAAAGCAAAATGATTTTTTTCACAAGTGTATCATAATTTTCACAAGTATGGTTGGTACATTTGAATTTTGCCATTTGGAATGCAAGGTATGTGAGTTAATGAGCCTTAGCTTGGGTAAGATAAACAATGATACAATGTTTGTGTTTTGCAGTATCATTAACTATGCAAGTAGGTGTGTGAAATTCTCCACAAGTATTTTGTTAGCTACAGTGTTTGGCAAAAAGTTGCAAGCTTTCTTCTCCAGTCTACCGGTAGATCATACTGCCCTCATAGCTTACTGTATGCATTCTTTATTCTTCTGCAGAGGTCCCTCATCAAGGGTCGCTTGGCAAGCAGAGAAAGAAAGATGTCAAATGCTCCTGGCTTCTCCAAAATCTGTGACTCCACAGCCATCAACAGTTTTGAGGTTCTCACGTTTTTCTGGTGCAACACGTTATTGGTAAACTCAACCACAGTGACAGAGACTAGACCTTCAGAGAACAACTCCCATGCCAAACCCTCAGGGTCTTGTATGGCTGTGAGCAGATCTGCATAGTGCTCATGAAATGCTTCGTAAGCTACATCTTTTATGTTTTCTCTGCCACTCATAACTTCAGACTCTGCACTTTTTTCCATCCTGTAAAGTGGGGAATCTGGATGTGGAAAGAACAACCTTGTGAATTGTCATTCAAGAGCGTGACCAGGCACCTTGCATAAAAATGGAGTGACATAATTGGCTCCTGTTTTTCAAAGGAAAGATATGTCTACAAATGACGTTGTCTGTATTAGTTGTGATACCTACTATCTCTATGCAGCCCTCATTCACACAGGCTGAAGAGAAATTCTTCCACGATCCGCAATTTACAAGCTGAGAACAAGACTAGTTTGAATGTAAGCTGATAAGGTACTGGATTGCTGACAGTAGTAAGTGAGTACTGCTGATGTATAATTAACACCATTTGCAATGTTAGGTGCACGCAGAGTGGGCCTATTATGTATAACAAGTATGTGATGTCAGACACTGCTGTTGTTTAAGGCAGACTTCAAATACTGACTTTCATTCACTTTTTGAATTAAACTAAGAGTTAGCTATGACTCACAGTAGCTTCATGCAAAAACTGATAACTCTGAGGGGAAAGCTTTTCAACTAATAACAAATTGAAGGTAAGTTTGGCTGCTTTGCTAATCTCATCACTCACTTGCAAGAGTATTAAAGAGAATCAGCAAGCAGTAATGATGTTAGATAATTCAAGTGTTGTTGCTTTCTGCCTACAAAAATAAATACATTTTCTGCACTCAGATACATTACTATATATCTAGGTTACATTTTTGTTGTTAGTGCTGATTTTGCTGCGTATCTTTGTAAGCCAACAGCAGTAGTGAAACAGTTAGCTAGTAGCCTTCAGAACTTTGTTTTATGGCTAGTGTTGGCACAGTTTGTTGTAGCTATTGGCTACTTTAAACTTATAAAAAACTTTAAGTGCTAGATTATTGATGTGGCCAGTGTTATGTCAGTGGTTGCATCAATTGCAACAAAACAACTGATTTCTAGCAACTGATTTGTAGCATTGGCTGGACCTTTGATCTGCTCAAGCAACACGACAACATAATAGCTTTAACAGATGTGAAGATCCATTGACCAATGTAGTCCTATCAACTATACCTACGGTTGGCTTTAAATCCTTTCTAACCCATATACATGATATCATGAGTAGTTACCCGGATCTGTAAAGATGCAATTTACTTTAAAATATCCCTATCTCCTCTTCCTACATGTACATTTAGCATAGCAATAAAATGGCTACCACTTGGCTCCCTCCTCATGCTGCAATCACCACTCACCAGAGTGAGCAACTTCATTCATGTGGTGGTGTAGGTCCACTAGTTTTCCTGTCCATTCACAGCCATCTATGTTGTATGTGCACAATACTAAAAGTTGGTTGAGGGAATTTAACAAATCCTTGTTAGGATAGACTTCAAAGTTTTCTTTCCTGCAAATCGGACAAGATTTGTAGCCAGCTTGGCCTGCTCGTGTAAAGCATGACTGGCAGAAGTTGTTGCTACAGCATTTAGTTTGATATGGGTCACGAAGTACCAGTTGGCATATCAAACATTTTGTTTGCATATCACTTGAAAGTGGATTGACAATCTCACAGTCATACCCTCCAAATCTCTCCAGTTGTGGTCTGTCGTAATGTCTTGCATCTCCCTCGGGCCTGTCATGAGGTTCTGTCCCTTCTTCAGGTCTCAGTAGTGCCTTAAAGAGCAAAGGTTTCTTCTGCTGTGGCCTTTCAGAAGGTTTTTCATTTCCCTCAGCTTCATGTGGTTCCTTAGAGGGTGGAGTTTCCTTCTGTTGTGGCCTGACAGGAGGTTCTTCTTTTTCATCAGCTGCAAGTGGTGTCTTGGAGGGTGAAGATTTCTTCTGTTGTGGTACTCCAGCTAGTTCTGCATCTTTCTCAGATCTCAGCAGTGCCTTGGAGGACAAAATTTTCTTTTGTTGTGGAAAGTCATGAGATTCTGTGCCTTCCTCAGGTCTCAGAAGTGCCTTGGAAGGCAAAATTTCCTTCTGTTGTGTCCTGTCAGGACGTTCTTCTCCTTCGGCTCCAAGTGGCCTCTTTGAGGGCAAAGTTTCTTTCTGTTCTGGTGTGTCAGGAGATTCATATTCCCCCTTAGCTCTAAGTGGTGCCTTGGAGAGTGAAGATTTAGTCTGTTGTGGTAGGCCAGGAGGTTCTGCGTCTTCCTTGGGTTTCAGCATTGACTTGGAGGACAAAATTTGCCCTTGTTGTGGCCTGTCATGATGTTCTGTGCCTTCCTCAGGTCTCAGTAGTGCTTTGGAGGGCAAAGTTTCCTTCTGTTGTGGGATGCCAGGAGGTTCTTCTTCCTCAGCTCCAAGTGGTGCCTTAGAGGGTGAAGCTTTCTGTTGTGGTAGGCCAGGAGATTCTATGCCTTCCTCAGGTTTCAGTAGTGCCTTAAAGGGCAAAGTCTCCTTCTGTTGTGGACTGTTGGGTGGTTCTTCTTCCCCCTCAGCTCCAAATGGTGCCTTGGAGAGTGAAGTTTCCTTCTGTTGTGGTAGGCCAGGAAGTTCTGTGTCTTCCTCGGGTCTCAGCAATGACTTGGAAGACAAAGTTTCCTTTTGTTGTGGCCTGTCATAAGGTTCTGTGCATTCTTCAGGTCTCAGTAGTGGCTTTGAGAGAAAAACTCCCTTCTGTTGTGGCATGCCAGGCGGTTCTTCTTCTTCAGCTGCAAGCTGTGCTTTTGAGGGTGAAGATTTCTTCAGTTGTGGTAGGCCAGGTAGTTCTGCGTCTCCCTCAGATCTCATCAGTGCCTTGGAGGACAAAATTTTCTTTTGTTGTACCAAGTCACAACATTCTGTGCCTTCCTCAGGTCTCAGTAGTGCCTTGGAGGGCAAATTTTCCTTCTTTTCATCTCCCTCAGCTCCCAGTTGTGCTTTGGAGGGTGAAGCTTTCTTCCATTGTAGTAGGCCAGGAGGTTCCGCATCATCCTTGGGTTTCAGCAGTGACTTGGAGGACAAAATCTCCTTTTGTTGTGTCCTGTCATGTTGTTTCGTACTTGCCTCAAGCCTCAATAGCACCTTGGGGGGCAAAGCTTCCTCCTGTTGTGGCCTGTCAGGAGATTCTTTTCCCTTACCTCCAAGTGGAGCCTTGGAGGGTGGAGTTTTCTTCCGCTGATCAATTTCAAGCTCCTGGATATGTGCAACAACAACATAACAAGTTACATTATCATTCAATGCTTTTCATGTATGCTTGTATATTTTGTGTAAACTGGTACTCTGCACAAGCTATAACCTTGTTTTTGGGGTCTTCTACACAAGAGGAAAGGAATTCAGAGAAAATTTCTTTACCTATGGATTGCATAACCAACTCGCAGTAGTACAGGTTTGAAAAGCAAAAAGCTTCAAACGTCACTTGAACCGAAGTTGTGTCGAGTGGAGGAGCACCAACACCAGCTGGCACATCAGTGTTCACCAAACATAATTGGGATATGGGAATGGGGTATTTGTGGCTTAATGGGTGGGGCATTAATCACTTAATGAGGGGAGCATTTATGGGCGTTATGACTTAATGGGTGGGGCATTTGTCACTTAATGGGCAGGGCATTTATCACTTAATGGGTGGAGCATTATGATTTAATGGGTGGGGCAGTTATGACAAAGCTGCTGTTTCGTTTGGAAATATACTCAAAAGTGCTGGTCTTCAGGGGAGTACCCTTTCCGATCATTGCATGACCACAGGTTTCGGTCCCTTTGAACTCCCGACCTGTGGACTACTACAGAGAGGACGGGACCACTCCCCACCTAAGGCTTGTTTTATTTTGAGGAGCCCAATTCTTGGTTGGCTTTCAATGAATATACAGCAGCTAAACAGAAGGGGTGGGGCTGAATGGGTGGAGCTATTTATAACGCTAACTACGGGATGGGCGAACCAACGTACGGACTCTTGCTGTCTCTCATCGCGTCCTGGCGTTCGAGGCTTGTTCAGCGCGTCCTGCATCGAAGGTTCTTCGCTGGATGCTCGGGGCTGTAGTGCGGCGACTCTCTCGCGGTAAGTACTATTTTATTTTGTGTGAGAGTCGCGGTCAGCGGGCTTTAAATGGGAGCGTGCTTCTCTTAAGCCCAGTTTACACGTACTAACCCGGGTTACTTTAATCCAGATTAAACGCGTTCACACATACAGCTACTAACCCGGTTTTTTCAGAACTAGCGCTTTTGTGGCTGAGGGGCTTTACTACTCGTCATGAATACTGATAACTTCCATTGGCAGCAGACAATCCACTTACAAACCGTGCCAACCGTTTACACGCGCTCTTCAGATCCTAACCCGGGTTCAACCCACTTCCGGAGGTGGGTTACGTAACCCGGATTGCAATCCGGATTAGTGCGCGTTTACACGAACCCGGATTAGTTTAATCCGGATTCAGATCCGGGTTAAAGGCGTCGTGTAAACGGGGCTTTAGAGACGGCAACCTAACCTAGCAACGGCATTTTTACACTAGTTATGGCGTGTGTTTTGTTATGGTGATGGTACGCCCGGTATAGACGGCTCCGTAAGGCTGAGCTAGGGCTAGGGCTGGGCTGGGGCTGTTTGGTGTCCGTTGTGAGGCTCACTCACATTTACATTCCGGGTATGAGACTCACATTTACATTCCGAGTGTGAGGCTCACTCACATTTACATTCCGAGTGTGAGGCTCACTCACATTTACATTCCGAGTGTGAGGCTCACTCACATTTACATTCCGAGTGTGAGGCTCACTCCCCTTTACATTCCGGGTGTGCCCAATTTTTGACACTTAATTAACTCTTTCGTTTCTGATATGAATTGGCTTTAAAAAGCTTTGCAGCACAACCATTATAGTCTAGCTTTTATGTATCTCACATAGTTTTAGCACAACAGATTTGAAATTCGTGCACCTTTGATTTTTCCATCAGGAGCCCTATATATTAATTGTGCTGACCATAATAGCACTAAAAGAGAAAGGCTGGGTGGTTTAATAAAATATTTGTAGCCAAAGTGATACGACTTTTGCTTAAGTATTGCGTATGTTGTGTGTCCACACCATCCCTACTTACAGAGTCTACCAACACTCTGATAATGAACTTACTGAACATAAAGTTGTTGACCATTGGGTTTCTAAAGACACATCTAAAGCCCTCAAAAAGCTTACCAATGTAACTTCCTCATAGATGCACTCATCTCCGACTGTCACTTTTAGAATACGATATTGTTGAAAAAAATCAGTGTTGGTTTTCACTTTGTTTGTAAGTGTTGGGATAAGTTTTGATGGGACAAGCCATGTCACTGAAAAACATCCTTTTCGGACACGATCAAGCAAGGCTGTTGGTGGAGATTCTGGCACAAGATAGTTGCAAGAGAACAATTCCCATACCTCAGCAAGGTAATTCAAGGAATGATCAATGAAGTTTGTTTTCCACTCCACTGCCCGGTAGTAGTCATTATCATACTTTGCACATTCTTCTTGAGGAAGGTCAGAAACTCCAAGGTCAGCATCAATATAATCTTCGACTGTTGTTATTAGTCGGTAAGCCTTAAGATCATTCTCATAGCTCTTCACCACCCTCTCCATGTCGGGATCACCAGCACAAAATGTTCGGACAATATGCACAAGTGGGGAATAGTTCAAACAATCCCACACACCCTGAGAGGTGATGGCTTTGAAAATTTCGACCAAACTAGCAGGAGGTGGGGGGATGAAATGACCAGGACAGAATTGATTTATGGTAAACAATCTAATCTGTTCAGTATCAACCTCATTCTTGCACAGCTTGTCGCACACATTTTTCTGGAAAGCTCCAAACTTGGCTGTGATGTTTTGTCGATTCTCAAGTGCAAAAGCAGCCGCTTTATTAGGAGAAGTAGCTACAGAGCAATAAAATGTGAACATATTTAAAGTTGCAACAAAAAATAGTCTTGCAGTGTAGGTGACATTGAATAGCCTGGAATCCAGGCCTCCATTTGTCATGCAGCTTTGGTGAATTATGTAAGACTTGGAAGGAGTTAGCATTATGGCACTGTGACATTGAATTCACCAGATGTAACAGTAACATGTCAAAATGTTTGTACATTGCCAACAGTCTGAGGAAGTTTGGAAAGAAAAAGTGCAACACTGTAAAACACTTGGGTTACTTTAACCACATTTTTAGGTTGTCTCAGTTGCATTAGTGTGACCAAGGATCGTACCAAATAGGTTTTCTTTAATTCAAACTTCAATGAGGAGCTTTTCATTAGTTTTATTATCTAGTCTCTTTTAGAAGACCAATTTGGCTACAGCCCTGGCATTTCTACCACAGCCATGCAACCAATGAACTCTCCAAGGACAGATGTGCAAGACCTCACCAGAAATGCTGATTTATAGGCTTCCTGAAAGGAGATACTAATTTAATAAACAGCACTGAAGTGCAGAACCCTCAGCGCAAGCTAGCTAGATGATAAGTGTTTATGCTTAACATATGCGTTCAGTTCTGTTAATGTCTGTGCAAAGTCTGCTTACATATTTCAGAAGCTCGCTTTGTGGACTTTGTCTCTAACAACTCTTCCTCAGACAGTAAAACTTTTCTACGTTTCATTGTGTTCTCAGGCTCCCCAACAGCAGTACACCGTCCATTGCATGCACTACGGTATTGCACTGTTGGCATACATGCTTGGGTTACAAGCATGTATGCCAACAACCGCTTGTAAAGGACAAGTTAGAGAAGGTACACAGGCTAGCTGTTTATGCAGGCACACATGCACAGTTTCTGCAAGCCACAGTCATGTTTTATCAAACAGTCAGTCCATGGACAACATGAAACCAACGAGCCAGCTAGCCAACCAGTGGCCCCCTGAGCAAACTTTAGCTCTCCCACTTTTAGATTTTCCTCCTAAAGTGATTTATTTCTGTGTTGATTTCTTCTGCCAACCCCTTTAGCATGATAGAGCATACTGGCAATAAAGGAAAAAAGCTCCCCCTTCCTGGACTCCACCCATACCACCTATTAGTGACAAATGGCTTAGTGGAACAGTCAAGAAAGCTACATCTCTGTCTTGTGGGGATTGTCTTAACTTATTCATTAATTTTGCGCAAACTCCATGCATCTATCTTCAGGTGGGAGGTCAATTATTGTATAGCATTTTTATCTGTAGTGCATGAGGGTTGCAGGGACTATACTACAATTTAAGTTGTCACAATTATTAAAGAAAATATATTTTTTTCTTCTTCGAGCATAACCGCACCCCAAGTGGAATGAAAACGGTGACTGGAGTGCAGGTGATAACTGCATAGCCATTGTACAGTCCTGTGTCACCATCGGTCCAATTCATTAATGGTAAATGTTTGGCCCTGTATAGCCTCAGTGTATTACCTCTCAGGCTTAGCCCTTGATACTTGAATGATAACTCTATCCAGCTGTGGTGTCAAACTTCAGGAGGTCCTCTCAGGCTTGGAAAAAAGACATACACATGCACTTTTGTGGCTTTTCTCAACATTACTTTCATTACTTTCATTACTTTATTTTTTTTTTTCTTTTCACTTTGGGTGTAATAATAATTTATTATGTGTGGCTACAGCATGGTGGCTGTTTAAGTGACAGTTACTCTGCTAGATAAGTAGGTGTTGCCAGCATAGGCTAGCACTACATACCGATGGGACTGCAAAATTTAAAGCACCTAAATCAATACTTATACCTGTGGGATTTGAATCGCTACTTCATATACTACCAATGATATACTGCACATGCTGTACACCAAGATGGCAGCTTGATCCGGTTTATTAGTATATGGAATTATGACCACGTGATGAAAAACCTCTGTATGCAGTTCACCAGTGTTCTTTAACAGCAATTTGGATGGGTTAAGTCACTGGCTGAGAAAGACTGTGCATCAGGAGCCTTTTTATCATGAATATGTGGAATCACTGGCAGGCCACCTTCTACATAGTACTTCCAGATGTGTTCTTTATCAAAAGAAGATATGAGTGAAATTTGTGGCTGATGGAGAGCAACAAAATGGTTAAAGTTCATTGCACCTACACACTTCTATATACTGCAAACAACAAATGCTGAAGGTGAAGAAGCCTCTTTTGGTGTCCAGTGCTTTTCTTAGAAAATGTGCTTCCGTAACAACCATACCCAATCTGGAAGAAATTGTGTACTGACATTTTTCATGAATCTATTATACAATCAAGACAATTTCTATTTGACACTGACCAGTGAGGTTAGTGCACACTACACTATACCTTCACGTTCTAGTTTGGTTGCTTTTCCCTTCCTTTGTGTGGTGGGCCTCCCTCCACGTATTTCAGAGCTTTCTTCAAAACCGTTCCCACTGATGTTATATGCTGGCAATGAAAAAAAGGTGAATTTAGAACAGCACTATATATTATACAGCACAGCCAGAAATGCCACGAGTTCATTGGGTTGATTTGAATATGAAAAAGTAGCACTATTTGAGTACAAGGAAAATGTCGAGTTTATAACTATTCCATGCTAATGTAAGCAGGCTGTATAATGAAGTAGACAGTCGTCAGTTCTCCATAGACCTACGCAATAGTGCTTACAACACTGTGAGTTATAATATACTCTGCCACTTGTCACAAACAATTCCATGTCTGGTTGCAGGTTTTGTAGCCCCTCACTAATACCCCCCCCCCCCCCCCCCCCCCATCCACTTACCCTGCTAATATTTTACAGTTTTATTTTAGTGAACAGTAATCGGTTGACATGCAGACATACAGAACCATTAGTTGTGAATAGACAGACTCTTTGTGTACAGTGAGCAGGTGTGAGACTACAGAAACATTACAAAACAAGATTTTCAGTCAATCCACATCATTCTTTTCTGTTGAACAAGGGATTATCTAGACACTGCTACCTTCTATGGTATATGACCAACAATGCTCCACTTCCAAATAGCTATGGCAAAGCTGTTGTGAATACATGCATTGTTGAAACTGAGATTAGCTAATTTGAGTACAAGTTCCTTCCCCACATTTGATTTGAACTAGTGGTCCTGGTCTTTTCTGTAGTAGACAATGGGTCAGGAATTAGAATCCACTTTCATATGAGAAAGAGTATTCCCCCGAAGAGCATTGTTATTTGAATAATTAGCCAACAATACTCCACTCAGTAAGCCATAACTACCCCACCCATAGCTACAAATGCCCATCCCTGCCAGTCATAACTACCCCACCCATTTAGCTACAAATGCCCCATCCCTGCCAGCCATAACTACCCCACCCATTTAGCTACAAATGCCCCATCTCTGCCAGCCATAACTACCCCACCTAATGCTACAAATGCCCCACTAGTTAGCCATAACTACCCCACCCATTTAGCTCCAAAATTTCTCACCAAATTCAGCTATCCACAAAGTGGGTGTGTAAATAAAACGGAAACAGTTCTATCAGTTGGTGATGAACCTCTGCACCTAAGGCCCTTTGCACAAGAACAACTGCTAGAATAGAACCTACCCCCACAGCACATTATAGCAACTAACATCATTGTAATGAAACCTGCCGAATTACATGAAGTCTTTATTGGGTAAAGGAGTACTACCATATGTGCTGGTTGTAAAGCACTTGTGCGTATAGGAGCTGGTGGCAAAAAATATGCACTTAACAAGAAATAGGCACTTAACAAAATCACTGATCTCAAAAACCACGAAGAAATTAAAAGCATGTTGCTTATTGCAGCTATATCTCAAGCTGTGAAGTAGCAAAAGAGATCTAGTAAAAAGCAGTGGAGCGACTTACACTTTATACCTAGCACTGTTGCAGTTTAAAAATAAAGCTGTGAGACAGGTGCAAATGTTTCATACCAGTAGCCACTAATTTTGGAAAATCTTGATACCTGTAGCTAGCTAAGTTTGATGTTTCTGTTCACATCTGCAGTGATGCTAGCACCTTTATCTAGCTTAATGCAGCTTTTATTGCAACTCCACCTGTAACTTGTCCAACTATTGAGATTGCTTGGTCTTGTCTGTGTTATAGAGAACATTTCAGTTCATGCAATTAACACTTGATGGATAAAACGCTCTGCAGATCATGCACTTAGTAAATATGTGCTTAACAAAAAGATGTGCTTTTTACAAGCAGTACCTACTGTAATGCAAGAAAATAAAATAAATAAAAACTAAAACTAGGCAGTTTGCATACCATCAAAGGGAGGGTTGTTCATTAATTGGAAGTGAGTGTAGCTTGCAGCAGCCATTGCAGCAGTGAGCTGCCACCGCTTATCTTTGGTTCCATCTGCATAATCAGCTACTCCCTTGATGATAATCACCCCTAAATGGGGATAATCCTTTGCAATATGGGTATATAGGACCCATCCTTCCATGTCACCCCCTTTGGCAAACGGGAGTTTGTTCTGGATGCTCTGCTTGACTTTAGCATCATCAAGGAGAAATGGGACACTAGCCATCAGGCTAACATGAGCTTTGGCTAGCCGATTTGTTGTTGTACATTGAAACTTCCACCCTGTGTCATCTTTGCAAAAGATGTTCTTGAGGGTAGTTTTTGTACCAATAACTTCAGAACGTTGATGAAGTTCCCCATGGTCAAATCTTGACCCAGAACCATAGTCAGCTATCAGTGATGCCACAAGAACATCACAGAATTGGACAGCATTTGTTCCATATGCCACACCAACTCCAAGGACGGCCTTGGTTTTTGGGAACCAGGCAAGAATGTTTCGTAAATCCCTCTCACAGGAAGTCCCTTGCTCTGTCCATGTGATGGCAGCTTTGTAACCAGCAAACAAACCAAGGATGACTCTCATGTTATCCTCATTTGCAAACCAAACAGCTCTTTCAAACAATGGACTATCATCAGGTTTTGTTATGTTTGGAGCATTCATCAGTTCAAGGGAGGCATAGTATTCATTTATGTTGCAAGACTGGATGACAATCACGATTTCCTGTGCAAAGTTCATAATGGCTTCATGCTCGTTACTGTCTCTGTCAACTATTATCGGTTTACACATTTTGTGTATGTCATTTCTGTGTACATCATTGTTGTACAATGGTTCTTCCTCTGAACAATGTGTGTGTGTGTGTGTGTGTGTGTGTGTGTGTGTGTGTGTGTGTGTGTGTGAGTGCGTGTGAGCAACTACTCAGTACTACATCCAGAGTCACTAACGAAGGTCTTTAGCACTAACAAAACGGCCTGGAGCTGGAGAACTGGTCTTTTTGTCACAACAGACAACAATGATGACAGACGAACACAACCAATCACTTTAACCCTTGCACGTGTATGGAGTAAATATACCTCCAAAATGGAACAAGCTAGGGTTTCTTGTTACTACTTATAATTCTTTGCTATTGTTTCAAACTAGGACCCTACGGTTACTAAAGCTGCGAGTAGGTTATTCTTAGCATAGTTATAAACAAGCAATTAAATACAGAGCCTCACCTGCATGCAGCAAAAGCTTTTGCCACTACTACAGGAAGAGACCATGCCATGCCAGCCGTCTGGCTGCTCAAATCACGATTTCAAGACCAATGGTCATGGTCTTTGGTTTGGAATAAGACTACGTTAGCTGTCCCAAGGGAAAATCAAAGATGGAATAAACTTGACTCAAGTATGCTGAAATCCAAGAACCAAGTGACCTTGCTTGTATACTACAGTTACAATATAGTTTCTATGACTTGTGTAAATACGTATAGCGAGCAAACAGAAGGTTATGTGCCAAAATATGGGATTTTGATTTTATATGGGGTTATATATGGACATACCTAACAGATATCCACACAGTCCACCTATTTTTATACTCTAGCAATGGTGAATTGCACTGGTGCTTGCTAAATTTATACTTGTCAAAAGTCACTTGAAACTATCAATTATTCTTCTACAGGAAAAAGGTATTGTAACATAAGTCATTAGAGCCAATTTGACACTTAACCCTTTCAATTCAGGGACGAATTGGCGAAAAATAACTTTTTGGTATGAACTATTATACCGTAATTATTCGAATTCTACGTATGATCCAATCTAATGTAAGAAATTCAATTCCAGGAATTTATCGTGAATCTAATTCTACGTAAGCCGGAGTCTTAAGATATATTTATGCAAATCCAATTTAGCGTAAGATAATGACTGAAGCCAACCTCCGACCTTCGTGGCCTTCTTACCAGTTCTCTCCATAAATCGGGCGAGGTCTGTACACAATTCCAGGAGAAAACAGCCATACATTTTGCTAGTTGCCCACTTACCTCGGTAGCGAAGGACGCTTAGCCTTGGTACTGCCTTCATCGGTTGCAGAGTTCATTGGGCTATGCAACAATTCGAGGAAAAGCTATGCATTTTGGTAGCTTAGTATGGACTCCAAACCCTATGTAAAACTAGCGAAAGGATGCTTATCTTGCCTTCATCGGTTACAGAGTTCAACAACGTCTGTATACAATTCTAGGAAAAACCTGCTATACACTTATAAGACTCACGAAACATGCCTTCGCGATTCTGTACACAATTCTAAGAAAAAACCCAGCTATACACTTTCTTAGTTTGCGCCTTCGCGTTTTTACGTATTGTGATTCTTATGCGATCTAA
>CBDBEG010000022.1:0-81368 GCA_965204255.1 Rubritalea sp. | reverse complement strand
TTTTTGGAAAACAAAGCGGGTCCAGTCCTCATGAAATAGATCAGTCCGAAGTTTTCAGGAGTAGCGAAAAATAGATCAACCTGTATCCACTCCTCATCCATCCCACGAACCTGATATTTTTTGTATTTCTCGCCGTCCTTCTTGTCGTATGGGCAAAGCCTGAACCATTGCCCATTATGCAGTGCTTCGGCTTCTTTTAGTGCCTTGAAGGTGACATTAACCTTCGGCGTCTCAATATGAACATCAGGGATAGCGTTCAGCATCGACGCTTGAGCGAATCCAGGGTTATTCAACAGCTTTGGGATGATGACAATCTCAAGATCGCCTACGAATTCACTTCGGCGACGAAGACTTCCGGCTGGCCTGATCTTATCACAGAATTGGCTCAACTGGTTCGTTAGTTCGCCAGCAATCTCAACTGCTTCACTCCACGGTATCTTACGCTTTGCCATGTATCTTCTCCTTTGCGTAATCTAAGTTAATCGGTGAAGTATGACCGCAGTTCTCACAAGTCCTATTCCACCGATAGTTGTAATGACTTCCTACAGATTGACCGCGCTTTACGGCCTGACGCTCTCCACAGTTCTTACAGAACGCCCGTTGACAGGATGACCAGACCATATTCTTGGCTATATCGGGGTTCGGTGTCCAGTTAAATATTTGCTGCCTGCCCACAAGCTTAACGGGCATATGTAGCCATTCCATTCCCTCGAATATCCAAGCAAAACGACCGCTCGAATAATCACCAAATGTTCTCTCATGCTCGCTTCGCTGGTTGTCAATAAACCATTGTTCGCTCAAGCGACCCACAGGAACAACGTCAACCAAGATACCCCGAGCTACGACCATGCCGAAGTGCATATGCCCACTTGTAAGCGGCTTACCGTCAACGTAGTACAGCGAGTTAAGTCCGCACAACCGTCTAAGTTCTGTATTCCACTTCTTGGTGGCCTGGATGTACAAAACGCCACGGTACTTGGTAGTCCAATGGCGAGTCTCGATTGTCTTAAGACCTAAGCGCATGAAATGCGCCCAAGGGTTCCACAAGCTCAGTATCTTAACGGTCGTTTCAGGGGGTTCGATCATAATCACCATCCTCAATCGCTCTTACATGAGCCTGCACGTTATCGTTATCCTTAACGCTCAACCAGTGCTTCATCGCCCTTACTGCTGTAATCCCTTCGGTCGAAAGCTCGAAACCATCGTTCTGACTTTTGATCATTTGGGAAACGTACAGAACGGCCATCCCCCGCTCTGTCCATAGTATCTGGTCGATCAAAAACCTTCCAGCGTAACAGGTAAAGATTTCGCCTATATTGGGCTTGTGACTAAAACAATGAATCTTGCAAGTTGTTCGCTGTCTTTCGGCGAAGAACAGCGCGGTAAAAGCGTGTTTTCCATTACTCGGATACTGCTCAAGATTCGTCATCTGCTTTGCCCTCCTCGCTGTGTACCTCAACCGCTTTATCGATCAAAGAAGACAAGGCCGCGATAGTCTCGGGGCTAAGGTTTTTGAGATCACCGACAATCGAGAAAGTGGTTTGGTTCGGGCTTGTGAATACATACGTCCGGTGACCTTGCTTTTCACTGTGCATCATTAGCCCCATGATCTGCTGTTGCCAACGGTCGAAACGTTCCTGAAAGTCTTGGTCTGTCTGCTCAGAGACAAAGGGAGACAAATTCCAAAACGCATCATGATAAGCTTCGAGTAACGGACGTTTGAACCTTAACCAGACCTCAGCAAGTCCAACCAACTCCATAAGCTCATCATCCTCAAATCGATTCCCCGCTATCTCCACTAGCTTGACTATTGCGTCAAACCCATGACTATCTACATCATTTTGCTGATTGCTCAAGCCGAACCTCCTCGTAGGTATCATTCCATATTTTGAGCGATTCGTCCTTGTCCGGCCACGAATTACACTCAAGCATTTTTAGTAGCTTGTATCTATTCTCATCACCCTCTATTACTTCGCAAACCGTTATGACCCCGCTCGCCCACGCAGTTACAACCCCGCAAGGCTTCCTAGTATCGTCGTTGATGATGGTCGTATTGATATAACCAAAGGTGAGGATGGTCATCAATCTTGCCTCACCCGTCTCGATCAAAGCGTCAAATGCTTTCCTAGGAGACGAATGAGCCATTTCATCTAATGCTTCTTTTGGTATTCTTAGTCTTAACTTTGCCATATACACCCCATTTTCTTGCTGTTTGGCTGATTTATACTTGAGGTGGGTAGCTTTTGCTACCCACCTTCTCGATCACAGTCGAACCCCTATTTTTTGCTGTTTGGCTGTTTCTGCCTCCTATTGCTTGCTAATTACGATCATAGTGGCACCAATCCCGCCATATGGCTTGTCGAAACTGCCTGACGGAAGGATTTCGTACCAGCCGTACTCATTTACCCATTCGACAAACTGCTTATTCAGTTTGTTTTGCTTGGTGGTAACGGTCGGGCTAAGTAGAGCCACCATCCAGCCACCCGTTTGAAGCAAGTTATCAGCGCACCACATGGCCATCTCAATATCTTGACTGTTCTCAAAGGGGAAGTTGGTCGCTATCCCATCAAAATAGCCGATCTGCTGCGCTACGGCCTTAAGGTCATATAAGTCCTCACCGATCACGTTATGCCCCTTCAAACGCAAAACTTCACGGAGCGCGTGATTGATCTCGCTGGCGTAAAGCTGATCCGGCTCCACACAACCGAGCTTGACCAGTTCATCAAGGATCGCGCCATCACCCGCGCAAGGATCAATGATCCGATCCCCTAAGTTTATGGGTAGCTCATGCAATACGATCTCAGCGGTTCGGGGCGGCGTTCGCACGTAGCCAGGTATCTTGTATCCCGCCTGAATTTTTTGCATGGCGGCTTCGATCTTTTCGGCCTTGGTTGGCTCGGTGGCCTTGCCGATATATTGGGCCATGTCAATCTTGGCCTGCTCGATACTTGTTCCGTCCACACAACAGAGCTTAATAAGGTCTTGGCGCGTATCTCTAAGCTGGTCCCACTTCCAATCATATTTAGAGACTTTCAGCATAAGCTCGACCGCTTTCTTGGTCTTCATCCAGCTTAGTGTCTCGGGGATCGTCTTATCTTCGTGAGCCTGAGCCAAGTTTCTAAGCGTTCCCTGTAGCATCTCAAGGGCTTCAACATCCTTTTTCTTAGCCTCAATCATGCTCATGCGTCGATGGGTCATGTTCTGGCCTGCGAACATTGGCTCCTTCATCTTGTCGATCTTGTTCTGCATCCCATCAGCCAGCTTGCGAAACTTCTCGATCATCTTAGGGTTAGCGTAGTGAAGCTCAATCCCCAAGCGATCAAGACGAACCATACTCAAGTCCGGGAAGTTCAGCCCGTTAACGTCCGTTTTCTTCGGGTGGGTCTTAAATCCGCTCTGGATATGCGCGTCATCGAACAGTCCAGGCTGTACTGCTTGATTACTCATCTTCCACCACCATGCTTGCGATCTCAGAACAGAGGACTTTGTACTCATCGTTGGTATGCTGGTACTCGACAACATGCTCACCATATAGCCAGCCCCAGAGCGAAAGCACAGCAAGCATATCTTTGTAAGCTCGACCGCCAGAGCCAGAGAAGTCGGTCATTCCGTCAGTCAAAATCGGTATTCCAGAAATTCCAACCTCGACAATGATATAGTTCCCGTTCCCCGCTTCGTTTGCGAACTTATGAACCTTGAGCGCGGTCATATTGACGTGGGCAAGTTGGCGCAAGCGTCTGCATACTTTCGAGATAAAAACCCCGATCCCATCGGTGACCATTTCGGCTGTACCGCGCTCGGACCATTTAATGAACTGGTTCTTGAAGATAAGCTTATCGGTGATATAGACACCGTGTCGATTCTGACGTGTCATAACGTCCGTCAAGATATTCAATCCGTGACCTACCTTGAGCTTGATCTGATCGTCGGTCGGGTAGAGATCAAAGTCATACTCCATCAGATCGTATACCCGAGCGTCCGCGCAATCGTCTTGATGCGCCTTGCAAGTCGGACAAGTCGTAACTGATTTCAGGTGGATCGCTTCAGGTATCTCGCAACTACACTCCCAATAATAGGGACTGGTTAAAATCTTTTCGTTTCCGTTTACCATTTTAGTCATTGACAACATCTCCTTGGTTTAAGTCGATAATCAAATATGAGTAGGCATAATCCTTGAAGCTGTTCATCTTTCCTTGCCACTTTGCGCTTACTGCTTCGGCCTGCTTTTCTAGTTGGCAGTACGGACAAATATTGTCATCAATTGGAGCGGCAATCAGCCTGTATTCCGATACAGTACGTGCATCAGCGGCCATCATGTGAGCGATAAACTCGATGTCTATATCCGAACCTCGATGATTGATCTTTGTGGTAAAGTCAACGAGTCTCATGATCTCTCCGACATCTTGGCCCGAGCAGGTTCCCCACAGAAGCGGAACGTCAAAGCTATCCGAGATCAGATACAGAACGTTCGCGTCAATAAATCGCGGCTCCTGCCAAAGAGGTTTTTCCGTCTCATCGTTAATCGCTTGAGATAGCCTTCCCGTATCTATGTTCAGCACACTAATAGCTAGAAATTCGGTGTCAGGGATTGGATTGATGTTCATAAAGTCTATCTTGGCCTCCTGTGTTTTTGTCATCTCTAATTTGAATAGCGCAAGTCGAGCAAGCTCCAACGTTTGGGATGGGTGGTCTATCTTGGCAAAGCGGACATACATCGATCTCAATTACAATAGACATCCCTTTGGCTGATACCTGCCCTCGCCCTTTATTATCGATAATCATAGGTTGAACCCCTTTATCTACTATCCGATAACGGTCGTTATCGGGTTATGTACTCGATTAAGTTGGCAAGCATAACGGCTCGCTGTGATCTGGTTAGCTTGCTATAAGCTTCTTTGAACGGCTTGAGCGTTTCAAGATCGACGGGTATCTGAGCTTTCTTGGCCTCCTTGAAAGCGTGACGTTCAGCGTCAACCGCTCTCTGTCTAGCTTGAAGCTCCACAACTTGCTCATGGTCAATGGCTCCCTTTCGACAAGTCTCAAGCGGGTTGTTACCGCGCCACGTACCTCCATCATTCGTGGTCCCCACTTCCCAGATGTCGCCAGCCTTGGCAAACTCACACATAGACTTACCGAACCAAACCACACCAGCCCCCGAAATCCTTAACCAGCTTTTCGGAACCTTGACACGCCCTAGCTCGATGTCATCCTGAGTAAAGTCGCCAGCGTCAGCTAGTCGAGCGTAGTTATACCGCTTCTTTGCGCTTGTCTTTGACTTGTAATCAACTCCCAGAAAAACCACCAATTCAGGCGTGTACTCGTTGTCTGTTTCTGTCATAGTTGAACCCCTTATATTTTGCTCCAACCGTCGTTGTCTTCAACGGTCGTTTTGACTGGTTGCTTACTTCCCGATCCCGATATAGTGATCGGGCCACCCAGACCACCCACTGGCTTTGCAGGTAAGTCGAAATCAGACCCATCCGGCAACTTCTCCACGGCTGGCTGAAATGCGGGTGTATCGCCATAGCTTGGCGTGATTCGTTTGTTGAACTGGATAAAGGAGACGCGGTTGGGACCAACCAAGTAAGCCTGACCTGTTTGCAACCCCTTAAGCTGATTGTACGTCACGTCAGGGCAGTATTGCTTGATCCGCTTATAGTCATCGTGGTACCCGTGGCGACCGAAGACCTGAACGTTACTGTCAAAGATCGCTTCCTTTGCCACATACGTGGATCGAGGGCTTAAAACGACCGTTCCGATACCAGCCTTGCGGCTTTCTTGGCTCATCAAGGCCATTGCTTCGGTGGAAAGCTTCTGGATAGGAACGGATCGCTTTTGTGGGGTGAACCAGTGAGCCTCATCAACAACCAGCAAGCAAGATTGCCGGATGACCATTCCCACATCGTACAAAGCACGGATAAACGTAGCGAAGCTTCCGAGCGGGTGATTATAATGCCCGTCCCGATCCAGATCGCCGTTAATGTCATGCTTGCGCGGGTTGAACGCGCAATCAAGGACAATGCTATACCCCTTGGTCAGTATCGATTCAACAACCTTGGTGCAATAAGCCATACTTCGGAGGCTGTCAATATCTCTCATTGCTCTCCGATCTTCTATCGGATGGTTGGGATCACCGAACGTTACAACGCTCGGGCCAAGTTCACGAAGCCCAAACGAATTACTCCCTTTGTCGCAAAAGATGAAGGGCATTCGATGACCGAACGATTGTTCAGCAAATACGGCTCCGACGTTGCTCTTGCCAGACCCCTTGTACCCAAGAAATACGCAAGCAAGCCCTTCATCCTTGTAAGGTGGCTTGCTGAGATCAAGACAGACCTGGGCCAAAAACGGCTCTCCTGTCTGCTGATCCCTTGCGTTAGCTGTACCCAACTCTAATCTCATAGCTCACCTCTACGCCCATTCAGTAGCACAAGGCTTGATATAGTCCAAGACCTTTTTCCAGCGCGTAATATTCCCTGCGAGGCGTGAATTGCTCAAGGAGTAGCTCATAATAACGTTCATCAAACGCATAGTTACGCGATGATACTGGCGACCGTCGATCAAGGTGGAGACAAACGTACCATCCACATAATCCTGCTCGACCAAGTCTTTAAGGACGTGGCGTTGCATGTACATCTCGCCATTCTTGGTCAGCAGTAGGTAAGAAACACCCTTGCCACTATCTGGGGTTAAATCCATCTCATCACCCTCGTTATACTCAAAGATTGTGAAATGAACTTCGCCCCCATCTTGAACAGTATCCATCTTCATACGAACAACTTTTTTAACACTCAAAGTAAACATATTCTGATCTCCTGTGAATTTGAGATTACCACGTCAACTTGATAGATTTCATCGGTGGAACGCGCAGACCTTTGGCCTTGCAATCACGACGGGTTGCGGCCATGTACTGACGAGCTGCATAGATTAGCTCATCATAGGTGGCCTGACCGTTAGCTTTCTTGGCTCGATACTCCATCATATTATCCTTGTAATCGAGCGCGGTCATACTGGACAAAATCGTTACCTGAACGCCTTCAACTGTGCGAACCTGCTCCACAACTTGAGTTTCATTTGACATGATATTCTCCTAAGACTTTCGACTTAAACAACTGAGAGTATTCTATCATACTTTTGTTGTAAAGGGAAGCCCTAATTTTTGGAGCAAGACATAACAGAGCAATTAAGCCATATTTGACAGGCTTTGAAACTTAATCGCTCTGTCTATCCGAAGTGTTCTCAACGGTCGTTTGAGGCTCTTTGGCTTCCTGGGCCTGCCGCTGTTGGTATCTCCTAGTCTCGACCGCGACCGCTCCACGGATCGAGAAAAAATTCTTGGTGGACTTCGTTCCGTAAGGAGAAAGGAATATACCGTTGGCCGTTTCCACCCATCCACACTTGTCCAGGGCTGCAACAACTTTGTCATGCGTCTCTTGATCTATATATACATCCATTCGCCTTTTCTCCCTTCTGGCAGCGCCGTGCTAGTTTCGGTTTCTGGCTCGATGTCTTCGGTGGCCGAATCGTCAAACGGGATAGGCGCGTCAGGTTTGAAATCGTGTATCACCCGCTCGGACTTAACGTAGACCTCCTGTATGGGAATATCAGTCTTGAAAAACTGAATTTGGCCGTTTGAATTCACTCGTGTTATCTCATCCCGATAGCTTCCACCAATCTCCCTAGATGCCAACGTCCGTTCAATGACACTGCATCCGATTAGATCGTCAACCGTTAGGCCGGTATTGTCGTTATACTCAACCCGCTTCCACTTGGGATTCTCAAACCCGCCATCGCTCTCGGAGCAATGAAAATGAAGTTGATCACCCATCACCATATAGCCAACCTTCACACCCGACCCACCTTGAGTCACCCAAGATTTGTTGAGCGATTTTAGAAACATATGCCCATTATCGGTTATTTCAACCACTAACGGCCCCAAAAAATCGCCTTCTGGCTGTTTTGTAGGGTCAACCCTATAGATTAGCCCCTCATAGTCTGAAATCGCCGGACTCCGCTTATTTTCGCCCATTCTGGCCTCGATTCGCGCTTTCGTCGTCCTTGTCATGCGCTCCGATCATCACCATGTAGCTATAACGCTTTGAACTGCTCATCTTGTTTTTGGCGATCTTGAAGAACATTCCACCGAACGTTCTATAGCGTGATTGATCGTCAGTCTTCATCGTCTGTCCGGCATGCTTGCGCTTTCCAGCCTCGACAAGACACCTATAAACAAAGTCTTCTCCGTTCACTGCGATAAGGGCCTTAATGCAAGCTATGGGATTTGGCTCAGTTTCCTGTAATAGATCGGCAACCTTAATTGCCGCTTCGTTGATTTCTGGGGTATCTATCTCTAATTGCTTTTTCATGCGTCTCTCCTAAAACAAAGTCATTTGCTGTGGGGCTTGAAGTGCTTCGGCCCAAGTCCGTAATCGTTTCGATTTTGCGATTTCAAGGAACTTGGCTATACCAGCGTCCCGAGCTTCGATCAGTGATGGGTAAGGCTGGCACTGTACGCAAGGCGTCCAGCTTTGCCCCTCACTATCGCTATTCCAGACCGCGACCGCATAGCCGTAATGATCATCGAACTCGAAAAGCGTTATGCGGCTACTGTCTGACTTTTGGCTACTATCGGCCCAAAGCATTTCAACAATCTCAAAAAGATCGTTATAGCTTCCCATCTGGGCGAGCGTTGTTCCGTTCGTTGCTGGTGGCTCCTTTAGCCAGGTCATTCCCCACCGTTCTAAACAGTCAACGAAGTAGGGGTTCACTTCCTGAAACGCTGCACGTATGTTAGGATTAAGACCATGGTCGGGCGTAGCTGTAAGCACAAGGTTCTGCCTCTTGTCGGGGGTAGTTACACTATGTCCGGCCATTCGATTCCCTCCACTTCGCAAATTTGAAGCGCAAGCGCAACCAATGTCTCTGAGATATGGTCAATATGGCCTGTCGATCCAAATTTTACGGGGTTGACAATCTCACGATCTTGCTCGATCCCATCGACCGTTGGGTCACACATATCCTTGATCTCGGTATCAGCGTGCAGGATTTCTATTGGCTTTTCTTCATCAGGCGCATACGGTATAGTGTCTTTTTCGATGAATAACGACAAACAAGTGCTGTTTCGCTTTACGTACCCATTTAGGACTTCGAGCGCAGCCAAAACGTCTTTTTGCTCGGTTGTGATGAATGTATCAGGCATCTTCAAAACTCCTCCTAGCTTCTGCTATTCGCTGGTCCATCTGCTGATAAGCCTCGATGGTTTTTTCTCTAAGACTATCTACATCCTCCTTTGTCAGTATGTAACGTCCGTTGCCAATCTTGTTCGCTTCGGCTAGACAAGCATTGAACAACCGTTCGTCTTCATCCTCAACAAGACCTCGACTTATTCCATCGTCGTGGGCAATGCTATCCGCAATATCCTCCACAGTGCCATCGCCCTTAGTCCCCTTTCTAACAAGGTGGTAACGAAGATGCATGATGATGTCCAGATAGTAAAGCTGCATCAGGCTTATAGCATCCTCATCACCGTCCATCTTCAAAGTCCACTCATCCAAAGCTGTCTTGATATAACTTCCGAAATCGCTTAATAGCATTATGACTTCCCCTTTTTCAAAGTCTTTTTGATCTTGTTTATGGTTGTATAAATCGTACCAGTCCGAACGCTCTCCACTTCAAGCATCTCCTCTCGGTACTCTCCGATCTTCTCACCGAGCATAGGGATTTTATGCTCTTTTCTGATGGCGACCGCGCCCATAAGTCGGTCGTAGTTTCTTGACTGAATGCGATCCTTGAGAATGCCAAACCCGCTGTTTTTATCAACACCCATATTAGTCAAAAACAAACAGGCTCGCCCGTTCTCACAACGACCGTCAAAAATCTGGTAATAGATATTTGTCAGCCAGTCTTCGTTTCTGACTTTGTACGCGCCCAGATCATCAAATACCAAAATGTGGGGAACCATCAAGCGTTCAACGATCTCGGATTGATCTCGCGTATAGTTGCCCCACGTGCTTTTGCATTGCTCCACAAAGTCAACCTCATTCACAAACATGGCTCCAAGGTTGTCGCCAAACATAGAGCCGTATCTTGGAACATATGGGTAAGCCTGCGCGATTGCTCGACCGATATGGGTTTTCCCCACACCGCAGTTACCCTCGATGATCATAGACTTGCCAGCAGGTACACCATGCTTCAACCACTCGGACACCCGCTTTTTGACAACATCGGCCTTTGGGTGAACGTCTGTGTCAAAACTATCCCATAACTCGCTTGATCCCTGGATGACGTGCGCGTCCTTGTCTTTGTAACGGTCGTTTGGCTGTTCTGGCTTCTCATCAACATCAAACCCCTTTGAAGACAAAACAACCTCAGTCGATTCAGGATCACCCCTTCTCTGCTTCTCCTTCCTTCTGCGCTCAAGTAACGCCTCGTTAGCTTGATGTAATTCGTCTCGGTTCATTTTTTACTGCTCCTCATACCACTCAACTGCTTGGTCAAGTGTCTTTGAAAAATAAGCTATCCCTTTTGACAGCGTCGGGTTTTCCTTGTCCATCCAGTCTGACCATACCTCGATTATTTCTAGCTCGTATGATCCTTCAACGTTGATTGCCAACTGTCTAAGCTCTGAGTAATGTTGGGCTTTTACGCGATCAACCGCTGTTTCTCCTGCTGGAAACAACTCCGACAACTTGTCAAAATACAATTTCTGATCGTCTGTTAGTGCCTTCTCCTTTGACCCCTGAATAACCATACGCAAGGTTGTTCCGTTGTTGCGATAGACAACCAAGGTCTTTTCTGGGTTCAGTAGCTTGTTATCTTTCGGACCTTCACCCGTAGCAACTCGCAAGCATTTATCTGTTGCCTTGATAACTCTATACGGAACTTCTTTTTCATCCTCGATTGCGTAAACCAAACATCCAGAAAGCTCAAGATGTGAAATCGGGGGGTCGGAAAAATTTTCGTCAGAAATTTTTCCTAAAGACTCTTTTAATTTATTAAAAGAGTCGTTACTTGTATCTATACTTGTATCTATTGGTGGACTCTGAGTCCTGGGTGCCATGGACTCAGAGTCCTGGGTGGCTGGATTCACATAGGACTCTGAGTCCTGGGTGATCGGATTCACATAGGACTCTGAGTCCTGGGTGAAATCCGCTACTATAGCAGTCATATTGTTTACAACAACTTTGGGCGTAATGGCATAAATTGTGGTCTTGAGTGTTGGATGGGTACCGCGCTTTTCAAGAAAACCTTCACCAACAAGCATTGCCATTCTTCGCTGAACCGTCTTGGGTGATGTGTCCGCGATCTCTCCGATAGTGGCGAAACTTGCCCAACACTCACCAACGATATATATAGGGTTGTCCTTGCGCTTAAAGTTACAGTAACGCCAAACCACACCATAGATCAGGGCGGTAAGATGACCTAGCTTTTTTCCGTCCTTCCCCTCGAATTGTTTGACACAATCAAAGATGGGCGTGAACCCATTCGCTGGCTTCGTCATGAACAACCTCCAATCAACTGCATAATGTCGAATTCGATGAGCCACAGAAGCGAACTTGTTCCAACGTCCGTTCTGATTATCTCGACCGTGATCTGGGCCTGGGCCAATAGGTCGAGGTTATGTTCTAATCGTTCTAAGGTCTTCAATCTTCTTTCGGTAGTCATAAACAAAAAAACCTCCATCTTAGCTGATCCTGAAAATTGGGTCTTGCAATTCCTGACCAGATCAGCTAAAATAGAGGTCAGGGGTTGCAGGAATTGCAGTCGGTAACGCAAAACGGTAATCCTTAGTCGGGGTGACGCCCGACGTGGTTGTTCCTCTTAAAGCCCCGATCTTCTCGGGCCTCCTAGATGAACGGCTTAAACAACTGCTTGGGAGCGATCCATTCGGATCGCTTTTTCTTTTCCCTCGAAGTTGACGAGTCTCCGAGCTATCGAAATTATATTCGGCATGATCGGTCACTGTCAACCACGTACATGATCCCTCAAAACTAGACCATACCGCTGGTGAAAATCTCATAACCTGCTACCTTAGCTAAAACCTTCTTTTTCTGCGATCTCGCTGTAATAGATGATCGGGCGATTGCTAGTACCCGATCAAAAGATAAATTGAATTTTTAATTAGAACTGAGAATCGCCGTATATGGTCATAGTGTTGGCGATTCTCAGTAAGAAACAAAAAAAACGAGGTTTGACTGTAAGGTTTTGTTGGGGGCGGAACCAACCAAAAACCTACGGGAGTGACCAAGGGACTATTGACCTTTGATCGATGCCAGATACTCGCTTTTAGAGTTACCTATATCAACATAGGTGAGGCGTTCACCTATGTGAAAACCTTGCGTGAGCCATACTGTATCCAGGTGGCTCCGGCTTTCTTCAAACGACTGAGCGATAGGCATCTTGAAATCGATGCGCTGGTATGGGTGAATAATTTCAAGCTCATGAACCTCGATCAATCTAATGATCTGAATAGCTGAAATTGTGCTGATTGGAACAAGCAATGCCCAAGGCTTACCCTGCTCGATTGCCCTTGGTATCCACTTGAATTTTTTACTCCAAGGCGGGTTAGTAATCTGAACGTCATAAAATTTTGGCGGCTTGCAAACAAAGTAATTTTGCTTGATTCCACTCTCCATAACCTGATAGTGAAATCGATCTCTAATTGCCTCAGCCAGTAGACCCTCACCCGTTGCAGGCTCCCAAGCAATCCCCCAATTGAAATGCAAAAACGGCTGGATCGCAGCGAGCGCATATGGTGGGGTCTGACAATCATCCTGTGCGGAGTATTCATCATCCTCGACCGCTACTTGGCTACCATAACCATTCTTGTAATCTTTGTCGGGCTTGCCTGAGACGGACGTTTTGAATTCGCTAACGTGGGTCTTGAGATTCGCGGCGGTCAGCTTGTCCCCGCTCTGAACGAAGTTGCTCCATACCGCTGCCTGATCTTCTGGTTTAGGGAGACGCGCAAGCGTGGCGGCATGACTCTCTGTTGCTGGAAGCTGTATATCGGACTGTGAAAAATTTTGCACATTTTTAACAACGTGTGCAGCGTCCATCACCTGATAAGCGCGGCGGCGACTCAAGCCCCACCGCTCGAAGCAGTAAGCCTCAAAGCTGTTGTATTGCTCGCGGTAATATCGCCTGTCTCTAATCTTAGCGAGTGCGATTCCCACATCGAGAAAAGTTTGTAACCCCTTCTCTATGATCTCCTCGTATTCGCTGAATTCTTGCTGTTCTGCTGTTAGTAACTCTTGTGTAATCATTGAACCCCTACAGTCATAATTTAATCGCACCCAACGATGAATCCGTACTGACAGAACTCATCTCTAAAAGCTTCTTTGTTTGGCCCGTAGTAAAAAATTGCGGAGCCATACTTTGCTCGACCGTCCTTACCCTTGCTACCTTGCTCGGCCATAGCTTCAGGGGGAAGAAATGACAAGCGGTCGAACGTGAAACAGATCGGCGGCATTGGGATATGTGGCCTTGCGTCGGGTTGCTTGATCTCAGCCAGTACCGACTCGTTACATAGCCCATACGCGATGGATGATAAGGCGATCAGCAACTTGAACCACTCATAACCAAAATAGGCATTGACCAGACAAACGGCTTGCTGAACACGCTTCTCTTGGTACTCATAAACCAGTCGGTGAGTCCACCGGCCTTGGTTCGACACGCCCCGATATTTTCCATATGGCGGGTTGAGCCATAGCGACCGGCAGAGCCAGGACTTGGTTAGACCATTATCACTCTCGGTATAGATTCGCTCTGCACAGATCGTCTTGTTTGCTTCATCGCAGGAAGCGGGATCAAGCTCGATCCCACCCATAACCAGCGATGCACTTGCAGCAATCACGGCAGGTGTAAACCACTCGTTTGTCTGTGAACTGAACTTAATGTTACTCAGCACATTATTTGACTGACTTTCCAAATTAGTATCCTCAAGCAATGATAGCTGAGGGCCAGCATTCCAACGAGATGTCATGCTACCTCCTCAGTTCGGATAGTCATCTTATTGCTTATATCGCTTTGCCGCTGCGCGGCGTGTGCTATAATAACGGGGTAGAACTCGGGCCATCCCCCCAATGACGGGACGGGTAGACCAAGATCATAGTGGAAAATAATGCGATCAAAGTCTCTCTGTAAATCACGGACGGGGTAAAGTGTCCACGAAGGATCATGCGTTTTACTTGACCATTCAACTAAATAGTAACCCCAGGCTAAACCATCGTGTTGGTCTTCGGCCATCTGGTCGTATTGGTGCAATCGTTCGGTAATAGTATAGGAATCTCCTAACTTTTTGACGGTTACACCCTTGATTTCTATCCAGGCGGCTTGACCAAACGTCCGTTTTAGGTCATCATGGACGATGAGGCTCAAGCAATAGTCAGCGGTAGCAGGTTCGCGGAAAAATCCGGTCACCAAGCTTTTTTCATCATCAGCCGATTCTCGAACAACAAACTCGGGGTGTGTTCTGCGCCAAGCAAGCTGACCGTTATTGCGGTAATAGTTCGCAGCTTGTTCAAAGACCTTTTGGGTAATATTACCTTTTTTCTGGTTATTAGGCATAAAGTACCCCCTTGGCTTTGCGAACTAAGGCCAACCGCATATAATTGAGCAACATGCGAGAAAGCGGGCAAGATAGAGCCAAAACCGACCTTAGCCATACCCTGGTCCCTGTGTCAAAAGACACAGAACTTTTTTTTGATATGTGATAGGGGTATATATAATTGTGGGTCACAGCAAAAGTAAGCGTCTGGAAGCGTTTCATTTGCTAGTCCTTTAGGGGAAGGTGTTTGCGCGCCTTCCCCTTTACTGTTTATTAAATTGATTTTGAGCGATCCTTTGTACGGATCGCTTTTCTTGTGATAAGGCCGATCCAAGGAAGTCTTGGATAGTATTGCTTAGAGTGGATCGGGCACGTCCCTAAGCGATATGATATATTTTCTTTCGTCCAAATGCAATTGTTAAGCCGCTGTCGTTTCTAGTGGTTCAAGCGGTTCAGTCGATAGTAGTAATGGTGCAAGGTTAGGGTATGCGCCAAGAAGTTTGAATTTTAAGGAGTCGGACATCGTCTCACTAAACTGACGCTGTTTGAGATAGCCAGACCTATAGCCTATAGCTCTACTCGCTTCACTAGCCGAAACCCCACCCGCCTCGATTTCTGCAATAACCTTTCCCATAAGTGTCAGTTCATTGTCAACGTCCGTTTGAAGTGGAACAAACTTGTGCCTGGGGATGAACGTCTTAAGCAGTCGGCGGTAATGGTCGATCAGTCGAAACTTAACCGCATCGGTCAAGGTCGCTCGATAAGCTCGAATGTTCTTAAGATAAGACACCTTCATCCCAATCTGTTTAGCTATATCCTCGATAGTATGACCATACTCAAGCTCAACGTTCAGGAATAGCGTTCTGCGCTCATCGAAAGCCGGCAGCTTCCCTTGCAACACATAGGCGGCGATTCCTGGGTATAACTTTGCCACTCGAAACTTGAAACGGTCTGTTAGCGGTTTTCTTCCCGTTCTCATGTTGTGAAGATGCCCCTCAGCGTAACCCATCTGCCTTGCCAGATCTGATACGCTTAAGTTATAGACATCCTCTAGATGCCAAAAAATCACGTCACATTCTCTCATTTTTGGATTAGACCTCCCTTAGTCATAGTTAGTCACTTAGAGAGAAGTGTAACGGATTATTTGCAAGTTGTCAATAAAAACCCCTTAAAAGGTTGACAATTCGATAATTGTCAGTATACTGTAAGCTAGTTGTTTAAGTCGCTGGCCCGTCAGCCAGCATCATTCAGGAGAATTCACCTATGAAACGTCGAAGTGAAACCCCCCTCTTTACGCCAGTCCGATATGTTACAATCGAGATCGACAGAAAAAAGCACGTTCGCATATGGCCTTATGATCTCGGAGCTATGAATCGTTTTGAAGACATTCAGACCGACGAAACAGAACCCGACAATGAGAACAGGCAACTAACACCCAACCCCGAAGGCGGCTATTTTTTCTCCTAATATGGGGCTTCCCATCTCCTACAAGATGTGCTATAATATCTATAGTTGTTTAAGTCGAAGCGAGCCGTCAACTCGCAAGCAATCTTAGGAGAATCGTATGTATAGCAATAGAACATGGTCAAATGCGCTTGGAAAAGTCGCCCAATCTCGAATCCCCTCTGTGCAAGTCTCACCCGAGGCGAAAGCAAAAGCAAAAGAAGAAAAAGAGGCACAGCGAGAAAAGGAACGTCAGGCGGCTGAAACGACCTACGCAAAAATCAAATCGGCAATTGAAGACAACGACCGTTGGCATCAGTCAGAGTCACGTGAAGTATTTGAGAACGGTGTGGCCCTTGATCCCAACGGTGTACCCTGGCGGCTAACGGTTAGCAACATCAAGTCACGCTTATACGTTCGTCTGACATGTGACGGCGACGGCGCGAATCGACGTTGGGAATCCGAACGGCTTCAAGTCGGCGGTATCGTGGAGAAAGAAAACGACCGTTTCGGCTTCGCGGTGACTGTTGAGTTTTCGGCCTTTGAAGTATGGCGGCGTAAGATTCAACGGACAAGACCTGTCACGCGAAAATCACCCGTTACAAAATACTAGAAGTACCCCATGGCTGATTCTAACACATAATTATGGATTTAGGCATGGCGAAGCGTTCAATTTTAACACTCAGTCATCGAGTGGACATCACAATTAGACTCTCAGTCATTCTCAGAATTCTCTCAGTCACGATCAGACGTGACGCAATTGAAAGGGGTTTAACCTATGAAAATGCAGTTTGAATTTGTACCAGCACAGCGCAAGAAAAGTAAGGCGCGGATCGCCATTAGTGGCGCGTCAGGCGCGGGTAAGACATACACCGCGCTTGAGCTTGCCACAGGCTTTGCAGGCGATACTGGCCTGATCGCTGTGATAGACAGCCAGCACGGACAGAGCAATCTATACGCCAACAAATACGATTTTCGAGTGCTTGAGATCGATACACACAGCCCCCTTACTTATGCGGCGGCGATCCGCGCAGCAGATGAACAGGGCTTCGACGTAATTGTGGTCGACTCGATTTCGTTGGCGTGGAGCGGCAAGGATGGAGCCTTGGCCCAGGTCGATAAGTTCAGCAAAAAGTATAACGGTAATAGCTACTTTGCTTGGGGTGATGTGACCCCGATGCAGCAAGAAATGATCCAGGCAATGCTATCGGCCAAAGCCCACGTTATCGTCACGCTTCGCTCGAAAATGAAGCACGAAATTATGGAGGATGACAAAGGGAAAAACGTTCCTGTACGAATCGGGATGGGCAATATTCAGCGCGATGATTTCGAGTATGAGCTTGATGTCGAGCTTTACATGAACCAAGCACACTACTGCGAAGTGGTAAAGACGCGCTATGAGGACTTGGACGGCTACGGCCTTGAGAAGCCCGACCGCGAGCTTGCTAAGTATATTCTTGAGCAACTAGAAATGGGTGAGGAGCCAGCCGATGAGCATTGGTCTGACTCGTTCCGCAATCGTCAAGGTCTGCTGTCTGTACTAGAAAAGAAGGGTATCCCCACCGAAGCGTTGTTTGCATGCTATGGCGCGAACAATTGGGGCGATATGCGCCAAGTCGAATTGCCGGAAGGCGGCTCAATGAAGATTGTCGAGCGTGTGAATGAATGGTGGGCTGACAACCCTGATTTTTAGCCCGTAGACTGTAACGGGTAGCGCGGTGACTTGGCAATCATCGCGCTATTTTTTTACAGTCTAACGGCGAAAAAATTGGGTCGTGTTTGCGACCCATCGACCCACCCGCCCTACCCTCGAACCATCGCCCTATGTCTTGTATATGACTCAAATGCGATCTTGAAGGTATATGTTTTAGGGGGGTGGGTCGGGTGGTTCTAGGTGGTTCAGGGTGGGTCGGGGTGGTTCAGTGACTAAAACGGTCGTTTGGAAATTGGGGCTTGACATCGCTTGACAATTTGATATAATACTTACAGTTGTTTAAGTCAATCGTAAGTCATTCAGGAGTAAAATTGTGAATCAAAAACTATATGAAGCAATCGAGACGATCCAACGCTTTTTGAAGGCTTCCCCCGCCTTGCAGAGTGATAGCTTTGAGTACACGTTGGAGATACAAGAGGATCAAAAAGACCTGTGTGTCAATCAGGTTACTGAGGGCGATTTCTCTAATATGTGTGTGGCTCAGTTCGAGAATGCGATGGGCGCGGCCAAGTATCTTGGTGTGAACGGGTCAAGCTTGAACACGTTCTTTAATGCGGTGATCGATGTTCGTGAAGCGTTATACAAGGCTGTAAACAACCCGACCCGCGATGATAAATTTGGCTATACGCTTGAGATCGGCACCGAAAAAAGCGAGATCACGCAATGGGACTTAAACGGATCGCTGGAATTCACACGAATGGCAGTCTATGACAGTGGCGAAGACTTAGCGGTTCAGCTTACAGCTATGGCTCAAGATCAATCCGACCTGGAGCAATACGCAACGGTTGAGCAACGCCTAAAGACTGACGGTGAATTTCGTCTCGATGTCTTAAACGGAGCTTTTCAAATGCTACAATCAACCTTCGCTCAGATGTACCCAGGCTGTACGCTAGAAGTAACCGAGCGCGGGTTCACGATTATCGAGAATGGTGAAGCGGTTAAAGGGTTCGCTGATTCAACCCATCTTGCAAGCGATCTACTGCATAAGATTGCGAGGTCTAAATAATCAACTTATGGGGGTCTACTTGGCCCCCGCCTATTTTAAGGGGTTCAACTTATGGCTAAATTTGTTAAGTTTTACATCGACGTGGACGGGCTGACCGACCACAAAACGGTCGTTGACGGTGAAGGGACTAAGGGTGAGAATACGCTAACTATTTGCAAGCGTTGGTTCAGTGGATCGCAGAGCAGCCCCTTGTACCGAATCAATGGCCTGCCCGTCGAAACGCTGTATGTGGACGGGCGTCCGGCTCATGACTTCCTTGTGGTCTATTCTTATGGATCGTGGGATAAACGGCGCGGCTCTGTGACTATCAATAACCTGGGCGGCTTCGTGGATTACTGCAACCAGATCGGGCTTAATATCGAGATCGTCTATAGAACAGCGACCAAGTATAGCAATGTCGGCGGCGAGTTTTTTGATGATAAGCCAATGACTGGCGGCGAAGCAATCAAGCCTAAAGACTTACCCTCAGTGTCTAAGGGCGACCAACTCAAAGACGAAATCAGAACGTTCCTGCAAGTCTTGACCGATACCGAGACTTTAGAAACCAATGACCATCTGATAGCCCAAGACTTGCTTGAGCGACTAGGGGGCATTGATGACTAAGCACTTTAAGCGATTGCTGGTCTGGGCCTTTGCGCTCGATCAGCCAGTTGGAGCCAGTGTCCGCAACTTGCTGGCGATTCGGGTAACTGTATCTTATGCGCTTTGGGTGATTCGATTCAAGCAACTTAAGGCACTGATCCGGTTCGGACTAGGTCTATGAAAAACTTTCTTGAGCGTCTTGTCTACTTCCTGATGTTACTTGATAGCGTTCTAGGTGGCGGCTCCCATCATATGATTGAGCCAGACACAGAGCGCGAAATGATCACGAACTATCTGAACGAATTTGGAGAATGACCATGATTACTGAAAAAATTCTTGAAGCTATTGCAGAAGCAAACGACCGACTGGAAGCTCATGCGCTTTCGGTGGGGATCAACCACGAACAACCCGAGCTACCTATAGCCGTGACTGTTGATGATGCGAACGGCTGTTGGGTGGAGTACGAAGATTGTACCGACGAACTGGACGCGCTCGAAACGATCAGCCGCTTTGCGGATCGGTGTGCAGAGCTTGAGCTTGAGCAAGCGCGGCCAACCGTCGTCGGGCAGTTCAAAACGACCGTTGGTCAGATAGACTACTTTGAAGGCTTTGACGGTCAGGTCTATGTTTTCGCTGAGGATTTATGGGATCACGCTCGGACGCACGTCCAACGCTTCGGCGTTGAAGGCAACCCAGGTTACACAGTGAACCACGTGGGCGGGACTTCTCCCTTCTGAGGCTATATGGCAAGGCCAACCCTTGCTATACTTCTAGGCTTAGAAGATACAGACGCAAGCTTTGAAATGAATGGACGGGGCGACTGGATCGCGCTTTGGACTGTAGAAACTGAGGAGCAATATCAATGAGCAGACTAATGGTAACAGCACCACTTTCTGAGGATGAACTTCACAAGCTGGCTGATCGTCAGATAATCGAGTGGAGCGTAGAAAATCAGCGTTGGGAATTCACCGACAAGGCGATGGAATATATCAAAAAGAAGCTATCCACAGATTTAGCAACATCTGTAATGAGGAGTGATCAAGATGACATTGTTTAGCGCAAATTACGACGTGAAAGAAAGACAGGACGGAGACGGAGACAACTTGCTACCCATCAGCTTGAGCGTTCAGCCTTGCGGCAATACGATCATGCAGATCATGGGGGATGACTATCCGCTGGTGGTCAAGATCGAGCGGCAATATCAAGGCGATGTTCGTCTAACGGTCTGTGACGATAAGACCTCGCTGGATCGACCGATCTTGTATCAAGTGCAATTGTACAACCAGGATTACGATGTCGAGCTTCCTCCGTCTGACGATCTTCTAAAAGACTGGCGTGATGAGATCGGCCAAAAGCTGGCCTGTGGTCGAGATCACATACCCGAGCTTGAGACGATCATGGACTTGATCGCAACGCTACCAATAACGGACGTTTGGGCGTTTGCGTCCCATCCGAACGGAAAGCCCGATGAACTTAACATCCAGCTTGCAAGATCGCTGACAATGGACGAATCGTTCAAGCTGGCCCAACTCAATTTTGATCACTGGCAACTTGACGATCATGAGCGATCTGTTAGCATGCAGTGGTTCCGATAAGGGGGTGATGCCTATATAAGATTCAGCGCAAAACCTGTATAAAGCTCACTGTCCCCGCAGTCAGTGAGCTTTATTTTTCCCCACTTTTCGCCCGTCTCACTGTTTTTCCCCGCTCGGCAACTAATAGCACCCGTCCCAAATATAAATCAGCCAAACAGCAAAAATAATGGGTGGTTCTCTGCCATCCGTAAAGCCTAAGTAAAGATTAGGTGAATCTTTCGTAAAACCCCTTCCCTTACCCTGAGAACCTTGTTATAATGCTTTCAGTTGTTTAAGTCAATTATTTAGCGAGGAAAAGAAAAATGTTTAGCAAGAAAAAGGAACTGAGAGTCGTTGAAGTATGCGCGTGGTGCAATCCTGATGACAATCGAGACTCGGCCAAAGATGCGGCGAAGGGGATCGTGGTCACACACGTTATGTGTCCGTCTTGTGCTAGAAAATTCGAGCAAGAACTGAACGAATTACAGCAAGGTGGAAATTGATAGAAATTGGGGCTTCCCAAAACGTCCGTTACCCGTTATAATAGTTACAGTTGTTTAAGTTGATTATTTAACGAACGAAAGCGAGACAAGATCATGACTGTAGTGCAAGAAAACAAGCTCGAAACGTATGAAACGCTGGTGGACGGTGTTTACGCCACGTGGCAAGAATTGAAATGCTCTAAGGGCGAAATTTTGGGGTTATGCTCGGCGCAAGAAAAAGCGGCTATGATGATCTGCTGGTTCGATAGCGAAGTAAAGAACGGTGGCCTGATGCAATGGATCGACAATGATTATGCTGAGTGGGCTACCGAGTTGACCGATACGATGATCAAGGTTGGCTCTGGTCTGGCTGAGAAGATTGCCGAGCGCGTCAACGATGCTCTGCAACGCATCGAGGAGATCAAAGCTGAGTGGGAAGAAGATGACGCCGAATACGGTTATGAACTGGCCTATAGGATCGCTGATCGCTTCGATGACTGGTATTACGAGGTCTGTGATGACTTCTTAGCTCAAGCAAACAATTTTCTGGAAACCAATTTCTAAGACGTGAAAAATTTTTCACATCCACTTGAAGGAGACAAGATCATGACGAATCAAAACCCTGACGCAGTAAGACTACAAAAAGCATTGGAAGGTTGCCCCACGGTCGCGGAAGTGATCGAGATGTTACAAGGTCATAATCCAGACACGAAATGTGTCTTCCACTACGGATCAGGCGATCATTGGCACACGCAGATCGCGGACGGAGCCTGCAACATCGAGGAGGTTGATGTCGAATGGAGCGGGTATCACCGAACGCTCAAGATTAGCGATGATCATTATAACGATAGCTATGATGACGATGAAGGGCTTGATGACGAATTGCCCGAAACTGCTTCCGTGATCGCTATCGGCTCAAGCAGCACATACTAGAAAGTAGGGGTTCAACCATTATGATTATTGAAAACATTACTCAGCTACAGACAGACCCAAAGACCGAAAAGACCGCAAGGCTTAACGACCGTTTGAGACGATCAAAGACAACCAAAGACCCTTACGTCAACGGTGCAATGTTTATGAGCCAGGGCGTTGCAGCATTGCAGGCCGAAGACTTTCGAGCCTTCATCCGGCTGATGTTCGCCCTTAGCAACTTCGCTCAGTTCGATGAGGGCAACGATCCATACGGCGAACGTGATTTCGGCAAGGTAGAGGTCGAAGGGGTCGGGGACTTCTATTTCAAAATTGATTATTACGACGGGCCTGATATGCAGTACCTAAGCGAAGACCCGAGCGATAATGATAAGACGTTCAGAGCATTAACTTTAATGTACTGTTCGGAATACTAGATGAAAGGATGTGATTTCGTGAAGCGTGGCGGAAACTCTTGGGGTGGATAATCCCCCCGAAGCTCAAGCAAAAAGATAGTTCGATTCAAAATACCAGAATGAAAGGAGACGATTCATGCAACGCCGTGGATACACTTGGGGAAGCTAAATCCCCCTGAAGCTCAAGCGAAAAGCCACCTTAACGGGTGGCTTTTTTGTTGCAATCTGCACCCAATTTTGACGAATTTTTTACCAAAACTCTACCAGACGCCTTGAGAGGCGGGTGGATCGGTGTACCTTCTCGACTAAAACCCTGTTCAATGGGTAAAACCCCACCTTTTTACTAAAAATTGGGGGGTTCCCAAAACGGACGTTCTGTGCTATAATACTTACAGTTGTTTAAGTCAGTATGAGCGTTAGGAGTTTGAACGATGGCAAATAGAAACGATAGCGAGCAAGTCAAAAATTTCTCGGCCCAACAGAAGATGGGGCTATATTGGGAAGTCAAAGTCTGTGAGATGTTGAACAATCTCGGATACGATTGTGAACTGATTGACGATTGGGCCAACTACTTTGACATTCAGGCGGCTGATGGTTCATACATCGAAGTAAAGGCGGCGAACGTTAAACAGACAAGCAAGGGTAAAGGCCGGATTGGTTATCGCTATTGCTTCGACGTGTCGAAAGTCTTCTATGATGATCTAGCAGATCACAGCTTCACCTTTATGCTGGTCTGCGTTGACGATGACGGCAACCCTCATCACTTCTTAGTACCAAGCGAAGTGATCAAGGCTAACGGCAAGAAAAATATTTCAATCACCAACCGCGACCCCCAGAAGTATAGCGGCTGGTTAGCTCAATACGCATTTTAGGAGATCGGATCATGCAAATTATTAGCACTGAGGGAATGACATACATACCCGAGACGAAATCAATGGTAACTGAGGACAGTTGTCTTAACGAGGAATTGAACCATCGAATCGGTCTACAATCTCACCGAACAGGGATGGTCATCCGAATGAAGTTTGACCAAGCTCACTATCGAGGCGAAGGCAGCGACCGCGAGCTAACCCACTGGACATACAAGCCAGTTGAGCCACACCCCATAGTGGATCAGCTTACGATATTTAACGATTAAACCAAAACGGACGTTGGTGTTTGACATCGCCCGTTGACTATGCTATAATACTTACAGTTGTTTAAGTCGATTAGTTAATTTTATGAGGAGCTTTATCATGACGAAGAAGAACGAAAGCACGGTAGCTGGCAAGGTAATCATCTATAGCGTGAGTGGCATTCCTAAGAAGGGGATCGCCTATGATGACTTTGATCAGATCGCGGAGCATTGCAACGCTAACCCAGACGATCCACAAGATCAGCGGTACGGGTTCCCGAGAAACTATATGCCCCAACGTGCGGCCACCCAGGTGCAACACGATCAGAACGCTTGGGAGCTTGGAACGGGTGACTTTCCGGCCAAGGGCGCAATCTTCAACCCAGGCCAAGCGGTAAAGGACTTTTACTTCGAGCAGTACGATGTAGAACCCATCTTTCGCGTTCGCGTTGTTCGCCATAAGAAAGCTAAGGATAGCAGTGTGCTTAAGCGTCATCTTTACCTTGATGTATTGATGGCTACAGGCGAAAGCGATCTTGATGACGCTCCGACCGATCTGACGGCAATCGATAAGGATAGCAAGATCAAAGCGAGCAAGGCGGCTGCAAAGCAACTAACGTCCGTTCCCATTGTCTTGATGGAATTCAAAGCGGTTGAGATGCCTGACCCGACCAATCCGGCCAAGGTAATCCGCAAGGGAATGTATCGAAACACTGTGACCGATGATGTGGACGCACGAATCGCGCCACGGATCGAGAAACTGATTGAGCAGATGATGAAGAAGGTTCAAGACGCGAAGGATCACGCTCAAGACCAGTCTATCCGTGCAGGTGTTCGCCGTTGGCTCTCCGACAATAGCTGTTTTTCGATCCGTGGCGGCTCTGGTAGCGGTGGAGCGTATTTTCTCCCTAACCTCGAAGAACAGACCGAAGACGGGCGAATAACCCGCCCCTCAACGGATAGCAAGATCGACGGCTTGCTGTGCTACTTCGACCAACTCGGTGACTTACTTGATCCAGACGCGCAAAAGCCGGAAGTAATGATCTTGGACGCAATGCGATCCGGCTCTGGCTCGATCCATACAGCGCGAACCAACAACGACATCATGGGGAAAGCGGCTGAGAGTATCAAGGGTCGAATCAGCGGTGTGCTTGAAGAAATAAACAAGATCACGGACGGCAAGATTTCAGAACGCAATGTCAAGAATAAAGTCGATAATGCGGATATGGAAGTAATGCGAATCTTTCGCGCTTTGAACCAGTACCGCGAAGCATTTGACGATAAATTCGCCCAACTTGAAGACCTCTGCGAACTGGTTGAGGAACGTCTGGACGCTGTAAAAGTTCCCGAAACCTCATAGCGATCTTAAGCGGGTGGCCCAAAAAGCCACCCGCAAAAATTGGGGCTTGACTTCCCTTTTGCAATTTGTTATAATCTTTACAGTTGTTTAAGTCGATCAAGCGCAAGTCAAAGCGCGATTAGTTTATAGGAGCATTACTATGTTTATCAAGTTGAATTCTCACACACTGGTTTTGAACGATGGCGGAAAGGTGAAAGATGCCAGCCCGACCCATAAGCTCGCTGCCGGCCACGTATTCGCCTATAAGAATGATGAAGTGGACGGAGCAAGTATCGGGAACGAAATTAGTCTTGATGAATTCTCTATCCGATTCGCTCAAGCGATGGAAGATGTTCAACAAGCCTTTGTCGGATATGAGCAAGTATCTAGCGGTATGTCGGTTGCGCTTTTGTCTGGCGAAGATATTTTTATGATCTCGCCCCCAGGTACAGGAAAGACCCAGTATTCCCGCTCCGTTTCTCAAGTAGCTAAAAACGGTCGTTTTAGCTCAATCCTCTTTCACGATGAGCTAACCTATAGCGAGATGATCGGCGGGTTTGATCCTGAGAAAGCGATGAACGGCAAGATCGAGCGCAAGCTGGACTATCTTGGCTCAAGCCACATTGTACTTCTTGATGAAATCTGGAAAGCCCCACCAAGCGTTACCAACAAGTTGCTCGACATTCTTGAATCGAAGCAGGTTGAAGGTCGTAAGATCGAGCTATTGTCCACGATCTCAGCCAGCAACGAATTGCCCGAAGACCGCGAAAGCTCGGCAATGTGGGATCGTTTGTTACTTCGCTTCTTTATGCCTGAACTGGATGACGATCAATTCGAGATAATGCTGACAATCGGGGCGGGTTCAGCCTTTATCGATGGACTGGTTGATACTGAGGAGATTCGTCTTGTGAGCGCGGTGGCTGAGTTTATGGCCCTCAATATCTCACCCGAGTTTGCCAAAGCCGTCCGCGAGCTTCGGTCGAGCGCAAAGCAAAGCGGTATCACCGCAAGCAATCGACGCTGGCGAAAGATCGTAAAAGCGGCTTGTGCCAAGTCGATCATCGACCGCGAACCTTTGGACATCTCACACCTGATTATCGCTCAAGACATCTTGTGGAATGATGTTGACGAAATCAAGGACGTGCGGCGAGTGGTTCGCGCTTCTATCGATCCCCTCAGCAACGAAGTTTACAACATCCAAGCTCTGTGGGAAGAATACCAAGCAGCGTTCGAGTCTCACGATCTCAAGACCACCGATGAGAACCAATTACTGGCAATGAAGCAACGTTCGGACATTGTCTTTGATCGTATCCGATCCATCGAGGATAAGGCCAAGAATGGCAATAAAACGATCCTTGAGGATATCAAAAACGAGTTGACTGTCCTGGCTAAGATGGTGCGGCGCGGTCGGTAGCCATAAATCATAGGTTGGGGGTTGACTTTGATCCCCGACCTATGTTATAATCTTTACAGTTGTTTAAGTCGCTTAACTGTTAGGAGTTTATTATGAGCAATTTATGGCAGGCAGGTCAAGATAGTATTTGGAAGCTCGGCGCGTTTGACAAGTTGTTTTGGGATCAAGCTTGCGCGGTCTTCAAGGAAGCCGATATGAGCGGTAGCGATAACCCGTTACAGTCGGCTGAGGAATTTATCTCCAAAAAGATTGGTGGCGGTCGATTGATCCACGATCTTTTTCAGCTACTTCACAAGCGCGATATTGAGCAAAAAGCCCATACTCCCGCCAATCTAGCACCCGTCAAAACCCTGGTCGATATGGCCCTCAATATGGATGATCTGGAAGCGATCAAACAAACGACCGTTGGGAACAAGCTCGAAGCTGCGCTCGCTGCGCGTGATCTCGCTACCCGCTTGAGCGACAAAATGCCCAAGCCATTGAAGGATCAAGCGAAGCGGATCGAGAAGGAGCAGGAAAAGCTTGCGGCGGCTGAGATCGCGCTCGATGAAGCTCTTGAGATGTATGACAATCGCATTGATGAAATTCAAGGGAACGGCGAAAGCGTCGAAGATTACGACACTACCGAAGCTGACGAACTGATCGAGAAGTTACGCCAACTCATCGAGGATCGCCAGGGTGAAGTTGATGAAGCTCTGGGAGCCTATGAGGAGATCGAGACTGGCAGTCAAGGCGCGGTCGGGCTTGCGGTCAAAGGTGCAGTTGAAGAAACTGACGAAGCATTAGACAATATCATGACCTTTGTCAAAGCGTTCAGCAGAACAGCAGGCGGAAACGTCGATCAAGGAATTGATCTTGAGATGTTGAAATGGGCGCGTCAGGCCGTACAGAATGCGCCAGCTATGCAAGACTTCTCAGAGCTTCTTGGATGGGGTCAACGGATCATGCGCGGTCTACGCCGTGAAAGTCTCAAGGCCACAACTGAGCCAGCAGGGATCAAGGCCAAGACCTATAACCCTCAAACGGTCGTTATGACTGAGCAAGTTGGTCTGATGGGGGGCTACGGAAAAGCGTTGCAAGTCGAAGCGCGTACCCGACTGGCTGAGGAGAAGATTTTGCACTACCACAAAGAAGGTGGTGAAGATGTTGAGGGTCTTGGGGACGTTATCTTTCTTCAAGACGTTAGCGGCTCGATGAGCCAGCGCGAAGTGCAGACGATTCTCGCTATTAGTTGGGGAATGATCGAAGCTTGTCGGAAAGATGATCGCGGCTTTACGGCCATCCAGTTTGCAGGTTACCGACAATGGGACGCTTGGACAATGCCCCGAGAAGGTGAAGCAGCAGACCCAGAAGGCTTATACAAGTCTCTAACCCGTAAATTTTCAGGCGGGACGGAACCATATCAGCCATTGGAACATGCACTCGATCTAGTCATCAATGGCGATTCAAACGCTGATATTGTTATCTTCACTGACGGTGTTTTCGGCCAACCGACCCAAGAAGTGTTGGGCAAGATCGATGAGTCCAAGGCCAAGACCTCTACCCGAATTTTCACCGTCAATTCTGGTGGGGGAACGAACGCTCAAGCCGAGAAGTTTTCAGACTTGTGCTTATACGTCGAAGACCTTTACGGGTCACGTGAAAAGCTCATCGAGCTTATGAAGAAAATAGTTTAACCAATTAAGGGTGAGGGGAAGCCCTCACCCACCATTAGGAGAGAATCTTATGACACCCATTGATCGAGCAAGGCAGTTATTTGACACGGCAGTTGAAACCCAAACCGTACCAAGTTTAAGAGTGGTTCGCAATCTTGGCGGGGGTACTAATTATGTGATCTCGCAGATTGACGATTCAACGCTGGCCGGACAATCCAGTGGTGTAACTTCATACCGCGTTACCATTGATGATCTGGTTTGCGCTATCGAAAGCGGAATGAACAGAGATAGCACTGTCGATCAGATCGAGGAGGTAAGCCCAAGACTATCAAACAGGGCGAATCTGGTTTGGGCTATACTCAATCTTGAAGAAAGCGAGCCTGCCATATAAGCTCAAGAAAGGTTCAATGTCAACGGGGAACTGTTCGCAGTTCCCTCGTCAGTTAGGAGATAACCGAGTGAAAGTTTATACAATCGAGGAGGCGGCTGTCTACATAAACGACCGTCTGAACGTCAAGTGGAGAAATCCAGAGGCAGCAGTCGAATCGAATTATCATAGAGGCTTGCTTGCCGCATCGGGCGAAGAAAAGCAAGATACAGCGCGAACCTTTACCCGCGCAGAGCTTAATCGATTTATCAGAGAAAAGAATGACAGCCCCGTACCAAGAGGGGGGCAGGCAGAAACAGACCTAAGCCCTTGGGATCATATGTTTGGCTACTTCTCCGATCCGGCCATAGCTCAAGCGGCTGAATGTGACCCGATGACTGTCATGCGCTATCGCCAGCGCAGAGGTATCGCTAATTACCGTCAGGCGGCTGTAGATCGCATAAAAGCGAACGCACACAGGCTAGAAACTGAGTCTATGACCAGTCTAGCCAAGGAACTGAGGGTGAATAGGGCTACAATAGCCAATTTCCTTAGAAACGAAGAAAATGAGGGTTTAACGGAAGATTAGGTCAAGGTACTAGAAAGTACCTTGACCTAATATAAAACAGCGAGACGGCTAGAATATTGGGTCGGTACATCGCTTTTAACGATCAAAACCAAGGAAAATGACAATGAACGAAGATGGACCCTATCTAAACCTTACCATAGATCATCTCAAGCTCGACCGCTCCGAATTCAATCAACTGGTGGCCGATCCTGATAAACCGTTGAACCCCGTTTGTGCTAGTTGGCTTAAATTGTGGGTTGAATACGACAAGGTTATGGGTGATCAAGTCAACGAAGGTGTGCTGACTGTCTTTCGTGTGGGGCATTACATTGGGTGGTTGCATTGCCAGCCTGATAACCCCTCTTACCCTGCTCTGAGCGTAGCAGAGAAGCTAATGAGCGATTGACCTTGACAAACGGTTACGGGTGGCGTACAATGTACGCCAATACTACTTAATTATTTACTTAGGAGAAGTGACATGGCAAAAGACAGATTTCACTTACGAATTACTGACCCCGCTTCTTGGGAGCGTTTCGAGCAAGTCTTAGAGGAGCAAGGTATCAAGCCAAGTACGGCTATACGTTTTTTTGCTAGGATGGTCGAGGAGGGGAAATGGGTTTTAGACCCTATGGCCTTGAAGAATGTGGAGACTGGCGAGACTGCTAGTTGATGAGTGTTGAGGGCCGGACGTGTAACCGTCCGACCCAAGGGATGTACTGTAGGGGTTCAACCAAACAGCGATTCCCGATCTCTATTCTATCCGAGATTGGGACGCCTTACAAATTGTTAGAATGGAGAGAAGTATGCAGAAGCTTACGGAAGTTGGAATTTTCCCACTAATCAAAACAAGTATAGTCCGTCTCGGGATCGAGATCGGTAAGGGTTTTTGGTTCATTATTGCGTTGCTGTTTGGCAAGCGCAAGCAGATGAACCAAGAGGCTGTTAGCGGATCGCTTTACGTGGCAACGTCCGTTTTGAGTGTTATCGGAACAATTGCGTTGGTTTATGTTTCGTTCACTGGTAGCTTCGCGGCGGCTTCGGATTTCGCTTACAAAAACGGTATTGATCTATCAGTTGCCAACTATATTCCGATTGCTGTTGATGGCCTAATCGTTCTTTGTATTCTTGCGATCTTTTCGGCTTCGCTCGGCGGGTACAGTGCTGCTTGGTTGAGTGGCGTGGTCTTGATCTTTACAGCCCTATCTATCTATTTCAACGTTCAGCACATCCCCGAGAATGTGAGCGCGGTCAATCGCTACTTACTAGGTGGCGCGTTCCCCGTTATTGTCTTCCTTGCCTCTGAATCGACCTCCTGGCAGATCAAAAAGGCAGTATCGTTCGTTCAGACAATGAAGACCTATAGCCAGCTAGTCGAGATGGTAACCAGTCTTAGAACTGAAAAAACCGAGCTTTCAGCGGTCATCGAGGAGCAACGAGTCGAGGAGGGCGAAAAGGGCGATCTGATTAAGCAATACCGAGACACGATTGCTTCGCTTGAGCTTGACCTGGCTATCCTGGCCGTAAGCCAAGATGCGAGCGAAGACAACGGAGACGTGATCAGGCGTCGGGTAGCGATCTTGCGAGCTAAGAGCCTAGAACCGACCTTGACCCAAGCGCAACTTGCTGAACGTCTTAACGTTGCTCAAAAAACTATTTCCAGAGACATTAGCGCGATGAATGGCGCGGCTCACGCTATCAAGTAAGCAGATACACAGGGAGAAGGATTATGATTAAGATTAGACGATCTACCAAGACGGTTATTGTTTTTGAAGACTTGAGCGAAATTCATTCACACGAAACGGACGTTGACGTTATGGCCGTACTGCCCAAGTGGGTGTGCAAGGCTGGCGCGAAAGCACTCAGAGCGGCATTTTTGCTCAAGAAGGAATTAGAGGTTTGGAAGTCTTCTCAGTACAGCCTGTACGATAAGGTTTTCCACGGTTTTCATATGGTTGCAGCGTGACCAAGGAAGTAGGTGAGTTATGGCAGAGAAAATCGCCCTAGCAAGATATAACAACGTGATGTATAGGCGGCTGATCGCGGCTATAAAAATAGAATACGGGTTCACCATTGCCACGAAAGATCGACGGGGTGACTATATCGGACAAGCCTATGACAGCACTCGAACCATCGCATACAAGCTTCGTGGCTTGAATCCCAAGACAATCGCTAGTATGCGAGCGAATCAAGCCACCTTTACTCGCTACTTGAAGCTGTCAGAAAAGCGTCCGATCCGCTTCGAGGAACCTGGGAACGGTATACTCACTATCGAGGTTCCCAAGCTCGGATACCATTGGAAGCAAGTAACGGTCGATAGCCTGATCGAGCGCAGACGGCTGCGTCCAGGATCGCTATCTATCCCATTCGGCCTTGGGCCGCAAGATCGCGTGATCTCAGCAGATTTCAGCAAGCCCACCTTTGGCAATCTTGGTGTATTTGGGATCACACAAAGCGGTAAGACAAATAGCTTGAAGTATTGTGTATGGTTTTTGATCATGACTGGTCAGGCTGACATGATCTTGGTCGATATTGGAATGAAGTCTAAGAACTTCGGTGTGTTTAACGGGGCGAGTGCGTTGCTGCACCCCTTGGTTCATGATCCCGCTGAGGCGTATGATCTTCTGGTTTGGCTCAAGTCCGAGATTGCCAGACGCGCAAGCAATATGGGAGCAAACCACAAACCCTTGTTCGTTGTCGTTGATGAAACCCAGACCTTGATCGACTACACAACCCCGTATGGCGATTCTAGTAGCCTGCTGAGTGACATTGCTCGAATGGGTATCCAGGTTGGGGTTCGCGTTATCCTTGCCACTCAGTATCCTCAGATTCAATTTATCGGCCAAGCAAAGCGCAATCTGGGGCTGAGACTGTGTCATAAGGTCGATGAGGCGCAATCAAGCACAAACGCGCTCGGCGTGAAAAATCAAGGGGCTGAGGGCTTGCTAGGATACGGGGACGGGCTGTTCAAGGACAATAATGGGGTGTATCGTCTCTCTGTAGCTCGACTTGATGAGATCAAGGACGCAGGTCACTATAACAGGATCGAGCGCGGCGGCTATCGCAGTTTGCCCCTAGCGACCGTTACGAACGAAGATGCAGCCCCCGACATTCCAGAGCCTAAGCAAGCTCACCCGAGCCAAGTGCCTGACGATCTTGAGCCGAGCCAATTGGCCTATGCTGTCCTCACCGGCGACGGTGAAAACAAAATCAAGCGACGGTTTCGAGTTGGCTCCAAGAAAGCGAAGCGGATCGTGGAAGCGGCTAACGAGTTTAGAGCTTACGCCTATCACCATGATCTCAAGTGCCTTCCAGAACCGACCAGCAAGATCATAGAGGCGGTCGAGGGCAAAAATTACGGCTGGTTAACAGCAGATTGGACGGAGGTTTGATATGAAAAGATTTATGCAGTTCACGTTGTTCGTTGTTGGGTTGCTCGCTGGACTGATCGGGGTGGCTGTCTACTACATGGGGGCTGAGAACGTGATCGGTATCGTATGGGCTATCACAGTGTTGGGCGCGTATGCGCTCGGGCGCGTCCATACCCGATCCGATATGGTCCACGGCGCAACGGTCGCGGTCAAAGCTCAAGAAAGCGATGATAGTCGGGATCGTGAAGGGCTTAAGACGTTAACCGAATTGCTAAAAACGATGGGAGTGGTAAATAACCTGCCTGCACCTGGGCAAGCGCAGTTACCCGATGGTAATGGAATGGTGATCACCATCCCCGATGATGAGCTTGAGTTTGAGGACGCTGATTTCAAATTTGACGATGCAGAATAACCACTTAAGAAAGGGGTTCAACCATGGAGATGTTAAACCAGTTGGTCAACCTATTGGTTGCCGTATTTGTGATGTCGCTTCTAGCGTTAGGTATTAAAATTCTGTACAAGTTAATAACAAAGAACGATTTTAGCGAGTACCAAGAAGCGGGGAGCATTTTCGATAACGCTCTGGATCAAGCTCTGCAAAAAGAAGGTGCAGCGACTTTCGATGAGATCATAGCGTCCGTTTACACCGAGTTGTCAGCCATGATCGTCTTGTCTACTGGCCTGCTGAAAAAGTATAGAGACTGTTACGAGGATGTAACTAACTGCGATGCGCTCTTGAAGCTGATCGCCGTCAACGATGACGGATACTATCATATCCCCATAGGCGATGAAGTGGACTATTTTATAGTAGCTGGCAAGCTGCCCCAAAGCCTAAGAATCGAGATCACAGACAGGTCGATGATCGATGACCATGAGTACATCCGGTCAGTGGCGCAAACCGTAGGAACAAGACGCGGGGAGTATGAAAAGCAGGGCAACACCTATCAATCGATTGCCCTTGAGGAGCTAAAGCCCATTGTCGATTCGGCTCACTCAAGGCTGTTGAGCATCGAGGGAGCAAACGAACGTCACAAGCTGGCCGGACACATCAACGCCTTACATACCGAGCTAGGCTCGCTTGAGAAGTCATTGAAGGTCACGCCTATGGCGAAGCTGACAAGCTATCTTGATTTTGGAGCAACAAAGATCAAGGAGATGGCAAGATAAGGCGGGTTGGGGGATCGCCCGAAAAAGGACGCACATCGCGTCCTTTTTTTTGTTTTGCCACAAGATGTCGATTGCCGCAAAGTGAGGGTCGGGCATTGCGAGTATGAAGCGGCTCATCTGTGTGGGTGATAAGCCGCTGTGAGGTTGTTAATCGAAGGAAAAGAAGGGATAGAAGATGACATCATCTGAAACCAGTATACAAGCTCACATAATATATCGCAATGTTACCGAATTCCTATGTAAATAGCCCTATGGTCGCCCCCCCAAGGTCTATAGGCCGGACGGCTCCGGCCACGCTCGCTCAGCGAATCCCATCTTTTTTCAGCGTTGGCTGTTGTAGCTCCAGGGGGAAATGGTTTAGGTTACATCTTCAAGATAAACGTAAAATCAATTTATATTCTGAACGGGTGCTAATAGTCGCCCGTTCTTTGTTTTCAGTGAGAAGGGAAAAATACGCGGTTTTCGCTGCTTTCGTCAATATTGTTAGGGATTGATCCTTCACTGGTTCGCCAAGAGTGAATATAGGTCGTAATCGCATATTTATGATGGCTGATTCGTTCTATGATCTTGTTCCCAAAGCGATCTTGTTCCGGTTCTGGGATATGTGCATCGATGAAGACCACGCAGTAAGGCAGGTAGTGATAATGCCAATCGACAAACGAGGTTGTTAGCAACGTTTCGGATATGTGGATGAACTTTGCCTTACGGATAATCTGACGATCCTTTTCGGGTTGAAGATTGTCAAACCAAGGCCCGTCAAGCAGGTGCCAAAAGTCAGTCAGGGGTGAATAGTGAAAGTGGTTTCCGGCGTGGATGTAACTCAGTTCTTTCATCTCACGCCTCAGTTCATCATTACAAGCTCTGGGTGCAATCGAACGTCGTGAACTATCTCGCCGATCAAGCTTTCTATTGGCACTCTGGCCGGATTAGTAATCGCGCCGGCGCAAACCAGTTTGAGCGGTGGTTCCTGGCCTGCGTCCATTTTGTCAGCACAATCGACACATGCGACCGCCAACGCCCCTTTATGATCTTTACCGGCTCCGCACTGAAAGCACATCCAGCCATGCTCCTTGCTTGGGGCCAACTTCTCAATCATTATCATCCCGACTAGCTTCTGCGCTTCGCGCTCGCATATACAGCATTGACCGAAAACTGGTTCATCGAACATGTGGAATCCTCTGAGTAATAGACCTTCAATTCGTTTCAGATATTATAGCAGGTAGCGAATCTTCTGGCATAGTTGAATCGCACTCATCGAGCGATTCACCAATGGGGACAAACGGAATGAAGTCACAAGCAGATTGACCTAACTTAAGCTCGATATTGATATACCGCTCAGTGGTCTTAATGCTTTCGTGTCCGAGCAGCAGGCTGATCTGTCCGATCGGTATCCCATTATCGTAAGCGATCCGCGCATAAGTCCGACGCAGATCATGCGGGGATAGCTCGGGTCGCCCGATTGATGCACCAGCCTGCTTTACGATCTTGCTGATAGCGTGGCCGCTCATTTCCTTGGCTCCGATATTGTCCCCTTTGTTCACGGATCGAATGATCGGCAGATCATCAATCTGTCTGGCCTGCTCGAACAGCCAAGATACCACGTCCTCACGCCACGCTTGAATCGATTCGACCAAAACGTCCGTTATAGGTACTGTCCGCTTTTTCTTTCCCTTCCCATCGATGTCCAGCACCCATCGAGTCTTGTCGCCGTGCGGTTGCTTCATCAAATGCTTGAAGCACAAGCGCGAAAGCTCATCGCGTCTTAGTCCGGCCACAACCAGCAGACCCAACAGCAGGCGATCTCTTTTGCAGCGGTTGGTTTCTTCGGTGCAGTAGTCGTAAAGCCTAACCACTTCGCCCCTAGACAGCCATATGTGGGTTTTTTGACCCGTAGACTGTTTAACCGTCAGGCTTTCGTCTATTCCCTCGAATCGCGCAATAACCGCAAGCACACCTTGAATATTGTCGGGTGTGGCCTGTAACTTGGCCTGCGTCTGGATATGCTTTCCCCATAGCTTAAGCGCAGCCTTGAACAGACCACGTCCTGAGTTGGGAAGTTGAGACGCAAAGCCTACGATTGAGTCGACATCGCTAAAATCGACGCCAGCACCCAACGCCCGTTTGAGCATCCTGATATACTGAACCTTTGTCGATTCTCCGATCTTATTCGATTGTTTGATGAATTGGAAGATATTATCTTGATCAGCTACCGTGATCAGAGTACTCATGGTTGAACCCCTTTTTTGGCTAAATTTACGCTCCGGAAAGAATACGTAAATAGTAGTTTATGCAACTAATTATACCAAAAGGGGAAAGTGATTCAAAACGGCGAGCATGGCCATGCTCGCCGTTTGTAATGATGGGGATAAAGAGGGCGGGTTCACCCCCACATATGTGGGGAATACTCTTTTTCATTAGAAAAAGAATCTATATTGTTCGGTTCACCCCCACGTGTGTGAGGAGTACTGTTTCACAAATGTTGATTTCTATAACTCCCCCTCGCCCCTTCAAGGTCGCAATAACGTTCTCGGTTAGCGGACAGAGAAAACGTTGAGGGATGCAACCTTGAAGGGGGTCGGGCAGTCCTTTTGCAGACCCAGGAACTCGAAAGCATTATAGCATAAGACATAAAGCCGTGGGAAATCACACAGCAGTCTTTTCTCTTTCAGGCTCGGTTTCTGCTGGCTCTGGCTCGGGTCTTGCCTTTAGAATGACTAGCTTGGTGGCACTCTCGGGATAGAATATGGTTTGGGCCACCTGAAAGACATTTCGCCTCAATTCTTGAATCTCGGTGATCGGGAACTTAATGTCATCGAAGTTTTCGAGCGATATGGTATCACCCCGATCTATATCGCTTGGTGCATTTTCGTAAGTCTTGATTACATTACCTCTATAGTCAACGATTACAAGTATGGACATGCTTCTCTCCTTGTCTAATAAATTATGATGAAGCTCTGGCGGCTACCGCTGCGGCCAATGGTCTTTGGCTGCGGGGACGTGCCTATCCGTCAACGCCAGAGCAACGGGCCACGCCTTACGCGCAAGTTGGCATAAGTATTGTACCTCATTCCTCCGGTTAGACCCAATGGAAGAAAGCGGAAATTTCCGAAATTTCCGAAATTTTCCGCTATGACTGTGCTATAATTGGCGTGTTGCCAAATTATCAAGTTAGGGGGAATCGTGGAAGAACTAACAACGATCAGCGCACAAGTATCAGAGGACTTAGCTATCAGAGCGCGGGTTGAAGCTTCTAAGCTCAACATCAGTCGGTCAGAGTACATCAGACGTGCGATTACGGCCTATCTTTTAGAGCTACAGGACACACAAGCTGCCCTCGATGCCGTAGCTGCTCGCAAGCAACAGATCGGAGACTATGAGGATGACTGATCGGTATCGGTGCCCATATAGAAGACAACACCACACTCCTCGATGAGTTGTCCAAGCGCGGCGGCTTGACCTGGCTCAAGCGGGTTTTGCCCAAGCTGGCTTATATCAAACGTTGCTGGTTCTGTAGAGGTCAACCCAACATCCCCTTGAAACATTCTACCTACCCATAGACCGATCCGTCCCTCATCATCAATGTGAACCCGATAGACCGGCTCGTCATCTTCTGGTTCCAGTGGGCCTGGGAAGTATCTCTCAAGATCATCATAATCTGCCATTGTATGTCAAACTCCTGCCATCTTTGTGTCATTTGGTCAACAAAAAAGGCCAACATCGGTTGGCCCTACAAGGTAAGATCGTTACACACACGCAGGCAGATTGTACCACAATCATAACGGACGTTCAAGTTTCTTCATTTCCCGATCTCGCTTACAGCCCTTGAGATACAGTACGGGATGACTGCACAAGCAAGTCCTAGCGCAATTCCCACAGCTTCCTGTGGCGCGCCGTTCGCTCCACCCCCGAGCGTTGCGACAATGACCAGCACCCCCGCCAACGATCCGAGAATCGAAATAACCCATAGTGAACCCCTGATAAACTTCCCCATTGCAATCGACTCCTTATAACAAAGAAAAGCCCGACGAATCGAGCTTTAGGTGGGTTGAGCGCAACGCGCTCTGGATACTATTACCATTCTATCATCTGAGGTATAATGAATCAACCGACAGGAGGTTTTTTATGGAACGTTTGTACATCAAGTTTTTTGATCCCAAAGACATCTATAAGATTGACCCCCACTGGCAAGGTGATCCAGATCGCTCCGCGCTTTCGCTCGATCAGCCTTGCCCTAAGTGCGGAAACCCGATTCACGTCTGGGTCAAGCTTCGTCCTGGGACTATGTTGAGCTTTTATCAGGAAGGACCAGAGCCAGCGATAGAACATCCCACCACCAACGATGACGGCAAGTTTGAAAGAGTCGTGCTATATGTCTGGAAGCCATCAGACCCCGTTTACACAGTTGAGCTACCTGACGGAATCGAGTTGCCCGTTCAGCACATCCATAGCGAGAAAGTCCCCTGTATTGTCTGCTTTCCGGTCACATTCTCAATACTTGACGATTGTCAGCCCGTTCTGCTGGACTGCGTCAATCTAGGAGGGTTAACCGATGTTGACTAACGACCGTTACGAGTCAGAACCCTTGTTTTACTCGCTATTTGACAAGCGGCCGTATTGGGTTGAGATCGAGAATCTAGTAACAGGTGGAGGCCGAATCATCCTTACGGACGGGTATAACGTCGATCATCTATGGTGATTCACAGATCTACAAAACGCACGTGTGGCGTTCAAGGAATGGGAGGATCGCGGCTTTGATCTCGGGACCGGCCCGATTGGTTGGTATCGCGTCCCCTATAAAGGAGACTGGATTCGCCGGTCGCGCTTCTTTGAGATCGGGGCGTGTCCTATCGATCTACTGCAAACCCTCGAAGACATCGAGAAACAAGACCCGCAACAAGTGATAGCATGACAGAAGCCGAAACACGTTGGGTGGTATATCGAAAGGACTTGGGTGGCCTAATGTATTTCCATACATTTGACGATATACTAAACGAGATCAAATGTGGAAGTCCTCAGAACGTAAACTTTGAGAAGTTACGGGAAGATGTTTACTATATCAGCGTTCGTTACGGGTCGGGATACCCTACTGTGTTTCTCGCCTTGAAGCTGAACGAACGTGACTTCTGTGAGAACATATAACAAGTAACAAGGAGAAGCCTTAATCATGGCAAAAAGAAACAAGCGACAAATGAGAGTAAAAGCACCCCTTCCAACAAGCCAGAGTTGGGACATCATTGTTGGTGTCAGGCTCGACGGTATGGAGCCATTTATGACAGGCGGCTTTTACGATAATGATGAGATTAGTTTCGTGATTATTATGGAGTATGAAGGGGTTGTAGGGTGCAGCGTTGCCTTGATCCTTGAGGACGGAAAGTCGCTTGAGTTTAAGCACAAAGGAAACTACACCGTAATATCTGGCGAATGGCCTCATGCTACAGACTTTGCGGAGAAGATGAACGAAGCGAAGAAAGCTCTGGAAGCTCAAGCGGACGGTGTGTAAAATTTTTCACATCAGGAGCAATGCAAAATGAAGGTAACAGACAACGCTAAATTCAATATCCGGCTTGCGATTCTGGTCGTCCTCTGGTTGCTATCTTTGGCGATTCGTGACGGGGCAGTTGATATTGATTCTCGGGTGTCAATAGGTCTGGTTCTTATAGCTTGGTATATTGTCTGGAAAGCTATCTTTATGGAGGAACGATGAAATCAATCATCCGATCCCCTTTGTATTCGTGTACCGTGAAATCGGGCGTTCCTTTGCGGTATGCGATTATGATCACGTCACAGTTATACCGATACCCAATCTGCTCGACCTGATGAACAGTGAAGTCTCCCCAAAGCGTCGAAATATTCTCGGCGTATAGCGCATTGACAAGACCGTAACCAGCCTCGATAAGTAAGACCCCATTCGCCTCAGTGAAGTCATCTCCACCCACAGTAAAGTCAGCCATCACCCAATCATCCCTATACCGAATTCTCTATGTCGCCCTTCAATCCGTTGTAAATCTTGCCACGCCTCGACGTGTCCAACCTTTAGCCCTAAAGCAAACTGGTCGTCACTATAGATTGCTCGACTAAAACCTTTGCCCCTTAGCGTCCAATCATCTCGCCAGCGTTGTATCATTTCTTGCAAGCAATCACACTTGCAGACAATGGGTAGATCGGACATGGCCATCTTCGCTATTGCGGCCAACATCTCGGGACAAACTTCTCGGGTAACGCAGTCCGTCCCAAAGCAATCAGTGCAGCTTGAGACATAGCTGATACAGATTTCAAGGGGGCTTGTGCAGAAGCAATCCGCTGCGAATCGGTTGTCAAATGTACGGCCCGATCTTAGATCGTCCGAGACTGAGCAACAGTTGGCCCAATCATCAGGAACCCAACAGGCAGGCTCGCCATCCTCAGCCGTATTCCTAACGGGCGTTACGCGGAACCGTCCGTGTTCCGAGTGAATCGGGGTAAGACAGATAGGGACCTCTGGCAAGTCACAACGGTCGCAACTACCGCTACCACCACAGTGGTTGCACCTTCGCCGGTCGATCTTTGCATAGCCGTCCGGTCGCTCGAAAAACTCGCCATACACCGCGATCTGATCGACAAAGTTGTCCTCATTGCAGACATCAATAGCTGTGATGTTGTCACGAATATCTGGATACTCAAAGTAAAGATTCGGCTTGACCCCAACCCAGATCGGAATGTCAATCGTCAAGAATTCGTCCGTACACTCGACAATGCTGTAGGGCTTAAGCACATAGCCCTCATTGACCTTTTTGTCTGGGTCTTTATCGCCCGATCCCGCATCAAGTTCATCTAGCCCTTGCGGATAGAAAAGAAAGTTGCAATCGGTCGGGAGGTTCAAGTTTTGCCCCTCAGTCCCAAATTTATAGCGAATTGCGGTCGGTTGTGAGATGTCTAGGGGGCTTATAAACTCTCTGGTCATAGTCACAGTGTCAGAGGAAAAAAGAAGGGTTCTACGGCGAGTCCCCGTTTTAACGACCTTCCGATACTTCGTCTCGATGATCTTGCTCCAACTGGTCATGAAGTGTCTCTCATCGGAGATATACTTAGGTCCAGGCCAGTATCCAACGTAATCAGCAACACGCTGTTCCATCTGACCAATGAAGTTTGTAAGCGTGATTCGGCTCTGCTCCCTCGATCCCTGATATGGAGCTTCACGCCAGATTTCGTCACAGCCACCGCTATAGCTATTCTCTAACCCTTCACATAACTTGACCGTAAGGCCAAAGAAGGCGTACAGATTAAGTCCCAGGTAGTTGGCAAATTCAAAGAGGCTTATCAAGGTCGCTTGGCGACCGATATTGATCATGGTATATCTCCTAACGTTCGTTTAATTCAGTTCAACCCAATCGTTGATTGTTTCGTCAAATCGGTACATCACTCCACCCCCATTAACCCCTTCGTCAGCCCGTACAAAAAGCTGATTGTCATGCGGCTCTGGTGGAAAGCCCTGCCCCGACTCTACGCTACTGGTTTCCCCTAGCTGGCTTTTTACATCATCAAGCTCGGCTTCCAGTGCGTTAAGGCGGGATATGATCTCGATCAGAGTTTCTTCAAGCGGAGTAGGCATTACAAGCTCCTTACCGTTATATCTCGATCAAAGACTTGACTTGAAAGCGATGTCCTTACAGAAGCTATCTCGCAGTCCACTAAGAAATCTCTGTGCTGCACCGTTACACGATCACCCCAACCAAAGCGGTTGGCTAGATCACCCACCAGTTTTCCGGTTAAAGCCACCTTTCCAGACGCCCCGTTCACAAGCTCGCTTGCCTCATCGTCCAGTATGGTCTGCTTGGTTACATTCGTGCTTTTGAAACGTTCAAAGATACCGAATATTCCATCAACCTCAGCCTGCGCGAATCCTAGCTTTCGATTAGCTCCCTTCCCCGCTCCACCTACGTATCCCGTATTCGGTACGTTGTAGTCAGTTGAGAAGCTATCAAGCAAAAATGAAGGATTCTCGGTGTTTATGATCTCGGTGTGGTTTCTACCCCTTTGCCCGATATACGTTGTAAACTCGAAGGTATAAGGGGGTTTGGGAATCATGTCGAAGTATAGCGGCGTTCCCTTATCGAGCGAAGACCGAGCGATCTGCTGCATGACTTGCAAAAGCACTTTCCAAGGGACTTCCTTCTCTATGATTGGGGCTGGTTCCGCAATCGGAGCCACCGAGACATTATTCGACCAGTTTCGACCGTTGCCATTCAACCCTGTGACCGTTCGGAAGATTTCGGCCATGATCGTATTGCCTGGGCCTGACAGTTCAGTTCGCGTTTCTGATCCTTCGGGGCTGTTGGCTTTTAGGGATACGATTCTACGATTGAGCAGGGTCATAGAATCCTCAAACTTTAGCGACAAAATTTCCTGATCGTTTTGCCTTGATTCGCTAAACCCTCGAAGAAACCAGAATGTATCAAGGTCTGGAACAAGTGGCTCGCCCGTCTCGATCAGTAAGCCCAAGTTTTCTTGGGTATACGTGCTAAAATCGTACTGTAACGCGCTTACGTTGATCGTAGCGGAGCCAAGGCTGTTGGTGGTCCTTACCCAATTTGCGCTTGCAATATCGGTGGCTGTCTTGAGCTTTTGTCCCTTCGGATCGTAAAACGTAAACTGAACATAGTCACCCATTACTCATCATCCTCCGGTGGACAAAGCGCATTTTCCTCATCTGGCTCGGCATCGATGTCCCCCTGAAGCAAGATTTCACCACCACCACCGATATAGTTATAGGCTCCCTGATCCTCATCACAGCACTCGCCTCCGACATTGACGAATAGAACAGGGCACTGAGACTCGGAATTAAGCCACAGATCGCCCTCCCTGAAACCTTCTTGAGCGCAATCATCGTCTGTTGGATCGCGGACATCGATCTCGAAGCGCGGACAGCACACATCGACCGGCTGAACCGTGACCACGCGATTGGCCTCAGCACAGCACAGAGCTTCGACCCCCGCATAGCAGCGGCTATAGATGATCGTTGCCTTGGTTTGAGCGTCGGTATCGGTCATTAGAAACTTGATCAAGTTGCTGCACCGGCCAAGGGCAAGATCGTATCTTGAGCCACCGAGAATCGACGGTGATAAGCTCCGAGAGTTTGATACAAAGTCCCCTGTATCGAAGCTCAAGCGGCCAACCTCACCACATTGCAACTCAGTACAGAATCGAACCGACTTTTGATTAAGCGAGAAAGAATGTAACCGGCCTGGACCGTGGATCATTAGATCGAAATCGAACTTTTCCACACCCCCATTGTACTGAACGTCCGTTAACCCTGGAACAAGCGAAGTCCCGCCACCTTCAAACAGGATGTATAGATCACAGTTACAGTAGTCAATCTTGATAATACGGTTATCGGCTCCTATCCCGCCTAGATCAGCGGGGTAGCTAATCCATTCGCGGCCAGTCCACACACCAAGCCCGTCCGTGAATCCTGATCCTGGCTCCGTTCCCACAAGTATCTCGCCGGTGTCTGGGTGGACAAAAACTTCGTTGACGGCTACAGGGATACCATCACCGAGCGCGGTTATATTGTCTCCGTTGATGCACCCGACGTTGTTCACTGCGACCGGATCGCCTTGGAACCCTTCTACTCGCTGAACCGCTTGAAGCGTGACGGAGTTGATTGAATCGTCAATCCCTATCCCGTTAGGGTACTGAATTCCCGAGTAGGTTTGTATCAAGGCAAGATCAATCCTGATCTGGTCAACCAGATCAGGATTGAGCGTAGCACAAACGCCCGTTAGGACGTAGGTTATATCCACGTCAATCGAGACGGTGTACAGGGCGGGTGGCCCTAAGTTGATCGTTGCGAAGTCAAAGCCCACAATAGCATCTTCTGGGATCAAAAACACGTAAGTTGTACCTAATGTTGACTTGGCCGTAAATCGAACCATACGCTCTGTATTAGGCGTGGTAAAGAAAGCCTCATTCGCAAAGCTCTGGGACAAGGGATTTAGAAGCTGGAAGTCCAGGCGGAAAATATTACCCCCGACGTTGCTAAATCTAACCTCTTGGTTCCCTCCTTTCGACTCCATCTTGTTCCCTTCGACCGTATCGCATTGCTCGACAAGATCGGGCGTTGCGGTCGTAAAGTTTCCACCGATATAAATCGTGTCACCTTGAACGTCCGCGGCCCTCACATCTCCATCGAGCGAAAAGCCAAGCGATTCCCAACTGGCGTTGTTTATATCAAGACAACCGGAAGTGTTTACGTCAAATCTTGCGATGCCGGCAGCGGCTACCCCGTCGATCATCGTGAACGCTCCAAAAGCGTATAATGCGCCCTCTGGATCAACCGCGAAAGCTTCAACCACTCCATCAGTCCCGAATATAAGTTCGGTGGACGTGGCTGACGATCCCGACCCCTCAGTGATAATGATATGAACCGAGTTGGCCGTACCCGCTACAATATCAGCCCAGAAGGGTGCAGCCAGAGAAAGCACTTCGCCCCCCGAGTAAGCACCCACGCCCGAGAATGCGTCAAGCTCTGGGTGATACACGGCTATATTTCGATAGGGCATAGTGAAATCCCCACCGACGATAATCTTCCCCTCAGCGTCCCGTATTGAAACGTTCACAGCCCCGCCAGCAGTACCACCAAGGAACTCATATTCACAAATCTCGTTACAGTCAAATACGGCAATATTTTGGGACTCATCGATGTCGTTTACACCGTCATCAAACATCCCCCCGATGATGAACTTGTCCTTTTCGTTGGTGCAGGAAAAGGTTCTGTAGTCTCGATTTTCAAGCGGGTATCCTCTAACCTCATCAAGACCGATCTTAACCAGTGATTTTTCAGTGATAACCGAGTTAAAGTCCAAGGGGTGCGCTGTATGCCCAGGCCATTCAAACGGGAACGGTTGATGGGCGCGAAACTGCAAGGCGATTCGTTGCTGGTAGAGATTGTTCCTCACCCCTTCAAATCCTTGGATATAGCTTACACAGTAAGCTAGGTATCGCTCGGGATCGCAGTCTCTATTCTCGCAAGTCTCATGAACGTAGACAAGCAGCATCAGGCCACCGCGCCCACAGACGCTAATATCAGGGAATATCTTATCTTGAAGATCGAATATAGCACACTCAAGCTCCTTGAGCGTCCGTTCACAAATGTAGCCCGACAAGGTCAATACATTGGTGTCAACGACCGTTTTCTGGTACTCCCCGCCTGGACGGTTTGCATAGTCGAAAAAGATGTCACGAACGGGGGGTGCGCCGTGACCGGTATGCTCCAATATCTCAAACCCGAGTGAAGATAACGAAACAAGCTCGCCACCATCTCGGGTGCATTCAGTCCGTTCTGAGATCGAGCGGTGGGGGATACCAAGCCACCTATATGGCTCGCAAGTATCAAGGACGGGCGTTGCACACGTGCGGTAATCGCCATGAAATGGCGTAGTGGGTGTGACACCTAGCTCGAATTGAAGCATATCCACGTACAGGTATTCGCTGATCAAGTTGAAAAAGCCGGTCGGTGGATAAGGCGGCAATAATTCTTGCTGATCCTGGCTGCGTAAGTTGATCCTTACAAAGACGCTGGTGGCGTCCGGCCTGATCGCCTTAGTGATCGCTATCCGTTGCCACTTCTGAAACTTGTCGAGCTTTTCGCTGAATACCTCCTCGACCGTAACCCCGTCATCGTCAACGATTGAAATGGTCCCGATCAAGGGGTCTTGAGAATCCCATATCTGAGGTATCCAAAGATAGCCGCTGAATACGTAGTTGTATCCTGGCGTGAATGCTTCAATCTCCGTTTCGATATAAGCACGTCGGTCAGCGGTGACAATATCCCCGCTCCCTCTAATTAGCCCAGAAAATCCGCTATCAAAGCTGTTTACATTCGTCCGCGACAATTGAGCGTTAAACGTTGTCCAGTCGCTTAGATCATTGAAAAAAGTGGGATTCTTGACCAGATTTCGAGTTTCTTTCGGGCATATGATGTACCACCCGTTGCGTATATTCCCCTCACCCAGATCAGGATAAAGCGCATAACCGCTCTGTACCTCTGGGGCGCGAAGATGGGTAGGCATCCTCCCAGGACTTGACCCGCTCGCATATTCGATCTGCATCGAGGGGGATACGTTGTTATTGGAACAAAAAGTCATCTATTAAGCCCTCCTGAGTGGAGCAAGGGATTGAAGCAGGCCAAACCCAGATGAGAAGGATGGGCCTACCGCCTCAGTAACATGCAGTGAGAAGTTTTGCTGTATTGTTTCACTCGAAACGTTCGTTATGGCTGGTTGCAGGCTCGCCCCTGAGAATGGCTGCGCGTTGATTGGAGCGGACTCGGGAATATTGTTAGCGAGTTGGGCCGGAATGATATTGACAAGCTCACGTGGGTGAACCTCGATGATCATTCCTCCCGTTGGCCCTTGAACGTCTCTTGGGATGGTATTCGGAACAACGAACGATCCCCCTGAAGCGAAAGCACCAGCAGGGTTAGCCCCACCAATAGGCTCATTGCCTGACGCTGTACCTACACCTGATCCTTGTCTCCTTGCCTTGGCAATTGCGGCGGCAAGGGCGTTATATCGCTTGACCAAGTTCTTAATAGCCTTGTCGAGTGCCTTTGCTGCTCCCTCAGCCGATTCCATAACACCTATCTGCGCTCCTAAATTCGGCACCACCCTGGCTTCGATTACGCTGGCAAGTTCCTCCTCACTTGCGGTCAAGTTGTTTACTGATGGCGTGACCTCAGTTTCATTGACCACAGCAAGCGTCTGCTTGGCAGGGATCAAGCTATCGGTAAGTAGACCGATTGTGGTTGGAAAGGTGATCAGATTCAGATTGTCGAGCGCAAAAGTAAAGGTATCAAGGGCTGGCTGAACGCCAAGGGTAATAGCATCCGTCATGGCCGTAAACCCTGCTAAAACAAGAATATTTAGCTGATCTAGGGCAGGTTGTATTGCTTCGCTTTCGCCTAAGCCAATACCAAACCCATCACCCACGTCGCGGCCAAGTCGTTTGGTACGTTCTGACGGGCTTTCACTTTCCCACCAGTCAGTCATACTATTCCAAGCGGACTCAGCCGTATTACCAAGAGTCGATAGTAACCCTTCTTCGGATTCCTCAAGCCCTTGAGATGTACCGTCGTTGATTGCTTGGCCTATATTTTGTCCTTGTTGCTCCGCTTGCTGCTCGGCTTCGCTAAAATCCAGAGCGGGAACCAGATCGGTTACAACCTCGGGTAGCTGGAATTCTGGCAGAAGATTCGTTACGGTTTCTGGAAGCTCGGGGAACCCAAGATCGATTCCACTGAGCAAATTTGTAAATTTGTCCTTTAGACCTGTTACAATCTCATCAGCCATTGCCAACAGATCAGGGAAAGAAGGGATACCGAGGCTGACATCATCTAAAACCCCCCCGAACAATGTCTTGAGCGATTCGGTCCCTTCGATTATCTGCAAACCAAGATCGCCTAAATCGAGAGTCGGAACGCCCAGATCAGGCCAAACGAATTCTGGGAACTCGGGCCAAGTGAAGTCGGTGACAAAGGCGGCTGCATCTGCCAGCGCAGTCTCGATAACAGCCTCGATGTCCAAATCTTCGCCCGTAATAACTTCGCCTAGATTCTCTATGGGGGATAGGGCTATACCAACAATCGCATCGATGAAGTTATTAACCTGCTCTGTAGCCCCTGCAAGATTACCCTCAAGCAAGCTATCAGCTACCCCAATCAATGAGGCCACCAGATCAACTACGCCTGAAACCACGTCGGCGGCTGTACCAATGGCCGCAACAGCGAGTCCGGCCACGGCTTGACCGACAACTACCAACCCATCTCCTAGCAACGTAAGCAACGTGGTAGCGGCTGGCGTTGCTACCTCTACCAGTGTGCTAACTAAGCCCGAGATCGCGCTACCCACCGTCTCGGCGGCTGAGGCCAAAGTCTCGGCACTTTCCCCGCTGAACAGATTAGTTACCTGGGTTTGAAGATTGGTAAGCGACTCGGGTATCTCGATGTCTTGAAGCGGAGCCAAAAGCTGATCTATACCAGCCTGGAAATCTTCGCTCAAGCCCAAGAAGTCAAAGACCCCATCGAAACCCTCGTTATCAAAAGCGGTCTTGAGATCGGTAGAAAATGCGGTTATATCGGGAAGCTCGGGCAGCGGGAATTCAGGCCAGACAAACTCTGTTATAACCGACGTGTCGAACTCTGGCAGTAGCGGCCATATGAAGTCTGTTACGCTCTGCGCGGCTGCGGCCAGTCCCGTGGTGATAGGCGTGGTAAAGTCGATCTCCTGACCTGTGATCGTCTCTGCAAGCGTCTCGAAAGGCGATAGGGCGAAGTCAAGCAAGCCTGTACCAATCCCAGACAACGATTCTTTGATCTTTTCTCCATCAAGCTCAAGCAGGCCATCAAAGAACCCTATCAGATTCGCCCCAATATCGATCAGCGATTGCAAGCGGTCGAGCGTACTGGATACGACGATCCCGCCAAGTGCAAGTGCAGCACCGGCCACCACGCCTACCCCCTGAGCCACAGCGGTCGCGCCGTTCACGATCACGTCCAGGCTCGGGCCTGAGAATAGGTCCTCAAGCGAAGTGAAGAAACCAGACACCGAATCGCCTATGGTTAGATCGTCAAATGATCCTAATAGCGAATCGATTCCCGCTCGGATTGGCTCGGGTATCTCCAAGAAATCGAATACTCCGTCAAGCCCCTCAGTATTGAATGCTTCCGTAATACCGGCCACGTTATCCTGAACGAATTGCACCGCATTGGCTGTTACGTCTTGAATCCCTAGCCAGTTTGTTTGCCAAGCGAACGATAGTGCGGTAACGCCTGCGATTGCCAGTCCGATCGGACTGACCAGCGCGGCCACCGCTGCGGCCACACTCGCAATAGTCGAGACTGTGACCAATACCCCTCCGACCGTCCCCAAACCTATCAGTAAGCTTTCAAATGCCTCCCAATTTTCTGATACAAATGATACGCCCTCAGCGAAAGCGGGGAACACCGTACCCGTCAAAAGATCGATACCCGTCTGGATCGGGGTGACATCAAAGTTATTTATCGTCTCGATAAGGGCAGTGAGTCCAGCGTCAACGGTCGTTTCGAGATCAAAGTCACTAAAGTCCAGACCTGAAAGCTCACCGGCCTTAGAAACCAGCGCATCGATGACCTCGGGAAAGCGATCTCCAAAGACATCGATAGCCCCCCCCGCGCCTTGTAGCATGTTGGCAATTGCGGGTAAGAAGACATCTCCTATATCGGCGGCTGTTCCGCGGATTGTATTCTTGAAAAGCTGTAAGCGACTTTCAAACGTGGCATACCGCTTGCTCGTTTCGTCGGCCTGGGCTGAACCGTTCTCAAATTCCTCACTGGCGAATGCAAGCGAGTCGGTCAGAATGTCGGTATTTTGAGCCATGCCGAGTAAAGCCTGGCGCAACTGAGCGGTGTTGAATCCCAACGCCTCAAGCGTTGCCCCTGCCTCATCGCCTTGCGCTCCGATACCCTGGATAAGCGTCTCGAAAAGCTCGGCGGGATTCGTTCTTTGAAGCTCGACAAACTCATCTCTGGTAAGGCCGGTCACTTCAAGGAAGTTCCCGAGAAGCTGGCTACTGAATGGCTGTCCGTGCGTTCGTCTTAGCTGTTCGGTTGAGGCTTCAAGCTCGTTGATGTCCTCAATCATACCGAGCAGCCTGCGTTGGCGGGTATCTCCTAAAAGCTCGCCAAATTCAGCGACCGATCCCCCTGCAGCTACGAATGCCTCCTGCTGATCGAGAATCGACTGCGCTGACAAGCCGGTCTGCGCTTCAAGCGTCCGCAAAGCCCCGATCATATCGCGCTGTTTTCTCTCAGCCTCAGCAACAGCCTCAGCGTTATCGATAAAGCCCTCATTGGTAGCGTTCGCGGCTTTCTGTAGCTCTAAAAGCACCCTTGAGACGGCTGTACCACCTGCCTCAGCGTTGATACCAATCGAGCTAAAGGCTGCACTGATCCCAAGCACATCGGCCTGGGTCAATCCAACGGCTGAGGCTGCACCGGCCATACGGGTGGCAAAGCTGACGATCTGGCTTTCGGTCGTAGCTGATCTGTTACCAAGTCCGACAATAGTATTCCCGATATTTCGGATATTCTCGCCAGCATCATCGAACTGAGATGAGAAAATGTTGGCGAACCTCGAAAGGTCTTGTGCTGCGGATTCGGCAGTGAGATCGGTTGCCTCCTCAAGACCGATAATCGTCTCGGTGAAAGCAAGCAACGCCTCTTGGGTTTTGCCTATATCGTCAATACCCTCAGTGAATCCTAACTGACCGGCAAGCTCCGCAACCTTCGCGGCCTCCTCGAAGGTTGTAGGTAGTGTTGTTTCGGTTAAGTCTTCAAGCGAATCCCTGAACGATTCACCGGCCTCCGTCATCTCAAGGAAACCATCTTCACTTAGCTCTACCAGCCCATCAACCGTTTTACCTACACCGACGAAAGCACTCTCAAAAGATGAGGCTGTATTGATACTTGCGCCAATGGCGACCGATCCGGCCAACCCAACCGCAAGTAGCCCCTGAGTCGCCTTCTTAGCGAGCGATCCGGCAAGGGACGTTACCTTGTCTGCTGTTTGAAGCGATTCAGCACCAAGCTCCTTGACCTTGGTGATTGCACCCCTTAGATTGTCTCTGAGCGTGTTGGCTCCGCGACCGGCAGAGGTCATCCCGCTACCTAAACGAGTTAAGCCACCACCACGAACGCTCTGATTAAGCGTTCTCATTCGGGTATTGACTCTGCCAAGGTTTGAAGCTAGTTCCTCAGACTGACGCGCTGTGCGCTCCTGAACCTCCTCGAAGCGATCCATGGCCGTTGCGCCCGAAAGCATTCCTAGCTGAACATCAGACAGCCCCGTCTCAAGATCGTCCAGTGATTGAGTATAGTTGGTGACCTGTCGGGTTGATCTTGTAAATTGCTCGTTTTGGGTTCGTTGGGTTCGCGCAAAAGTCCTTGACCTACCTTCCAGTTTATTCATGCTCTGGACGGTCTTGTCAATCGACTTGTTAAGCCCACCGATGAGCTTATCTGCGCTCTTTATGATTCGTTCAAAAGGGTCGAATTCCTTTGCCTCAAACTCTACCCCAACTGTATTGAAAGCCATTAAGATACCCTTAAAAAAATAGCGGCCCTCTCAGACCGCTACGATTTACCTTTGCCGTTTAACTTCGCCTTGGCTTTTGCCTCCTCAAGTCTTCGATTTCGCTCGATCTCGATAGCATCTTGAGTGTGGCTGTTATACGATGTGTCTGCATAAAACACCTTGATGACAAACTTGATAAAGTCATCGTCTAAACGACCGTTTTCATAGAACTCCCGAATATCATCAAGTGAGGCATTGCAGTGCAGCAAAGCTTTCACTGCTATGAACTCGCGTGAATACTTTATGGCCGTATTGATCGGCTCATAAAGATCATGCTCATAGAGGGGAATATCATTCCTGCTCAGGGCGAAACATGTCTACGGCTTCAACGTATCCATCTTCCTGCCCCTCCTCATTACCTTCATCGTCAGTATTGCCGTTGGCCTGGAACTGGTTGAACTTTTCCATATCTGTCGGATCGCTCAAGATCACGTATTGCTTGAACAGCAATTCACGCATCTTGGCTTCGCCGTACTTGAAGCTAGTGAAGATTTCATGCTCCTGAATCCCGAGCGATGACAAGATGTCGATCACAAAGGGAACCCAATCCTCATCAGCGGGTACGGGATGCCTTAAGACAAGCCCAACCAAAACGGACGTTGTGGATAGGATGTCGCGCTGTAGGTCTTCCCATTCCTGTTCCCACAAGCTCATTTGAGCCTGATAGTACGGATCGGCTTTGTTGACCATTTGGCGCGTACCCTGGCTAACCGTTGGCGGCTCGGGCCGGTTGTCTCGCATAACGCGGCGTAAGTGCTGACGGGCCTTGGCGTAGGCAAAAGCTGGTACACGTCTGAACTTCGCTTCATAGCCGTTGAAGTTCATCCAGTCCGTTTCTTGGACGAATGGTTCGGCGGGAATAGCTACGGTGGCTCTTTCGATGTCTAGGGGTTCACCGAGCGGTTTGATCACTCGATCAATTTGTGAAGGCTGATAACCTTGCGGAGAGTCGTTTGTACTCATTTTGTTGATAGTCCTTAATAGATAATGAGAGGAATCTGAGAGATTCCGAGAGAAATTAAAAAAGCGTCTGGAGTCACCTATAATTCTTGCTGTTTCGCTGAGATTAGTTGCATAAAGGTATATTTATGTGCCTAATTTTGCGCCTCAGCGAAACAGCAATTTAGCGGGGTTTGGCTGTGAACGGTCGTTTTTAGCGGTACTCTGACGTACCAACCAGGATCAAGCCAGCACCCGCATCGTTCGCCCCAATCGCAACAGTAACGTTAGGATCGTCTGGGCAGTTGATAATTCGGGTGATACCTTGATTGTCTGGAAGCGGATCGTTTGACTCGGGCATTGGAAGCCACGGTTCACAGTTTCCGTAGTAAGTCTTGTACACGCTACTGACACCCCCCTCAGTACGGGTCATGTAACCAACGAGATTGTTGTCGAAGTGGATGTCCTCAATTGCGCCTGCACCTGCACCTGGGATAACCTGATTGGCCCAACTTGCGCCGTCATCGAGGGTGAATAGCGTTCGGTCGTCACTGGTCCCGACTGTCCAATTGACATCTGAAAGAATATCGACGGACGTGAAGGTGAGGCCAACAGAGGCAACGCCAGTGACAGGGTCGATTACCTCAACCTGCTGGAAGCTACGGCCACCATCTTGCGAGCGCAGAACAACATCGTTATCAGCGACAATAACGATAGTCTCGCCTAGAATATCCATGCGTTGGAAGTTGGCCGCAAGACCGGCGATCCCAGGGACGGGCGTTATCGTTCCGCGAGTTGGGTTGTATTGATAGATTGAGCCATTGTCACCGACCATCCAAAGCGTGAACCCATCAGGAGACAACTGACAAGTATTCTGGTTGTCGATGTTATTCGCTTCGGTATCGAGCGCGATGGTGTTCCACGTGGGTGTACCCCCATTTAGAATCGTATCCAGATCAGCGACATGAAGCTGTGTACCTAGTACGATGGGTGGTCCCGCATCAACCTCAGCGTCACGTTCGACCAAGACCAATTGTCCACGAATACAACATATGTCTGTGATCGTTCCGTTTGCCAGCGTAGGAAGGTTCGGAACGATTGCCTCAGCGAAAAACTGATTGGTCGTATAAGTGACTTGACCATTCTCATCGACCGCCAGCCACTTCTGACACCCATCTGAATCGTCTTCACATTGCCCACCACAGGATCGCTTGTCACAAAGCGTGATCCCGACAAGCGGGTCGGTTGCAACCTCGCCGCGAACAGCAAAGCTTTGCAGGCCAACCTGACGGAAGTTGAAAGCCGTTACGGTCGAACCTTCCATGATCGCTGCGGCCTGAGACTTGTCCTTATGGCGCATCTCGGTACGGGTGTAGTTCCCGAAAGTGATCTCGCCGAACAAGTCAAGGACGCGGAACTCATTGACGTTGAACGGGTCGAGACATTCCGTTCCCCGCGCAATGTAAAGGCGCAAACCACAATTGATTTCAACCCGACGCAAGAAAGCTGATAAGAAGCTCTCCGGCAGGTATCGGGATAGATCGAATGTAGCCTTTCTGGTTGAGCCAGCGTCAATTGAACCGATAACCTCATTCTCGCCTGTAGCCAAATTGGTACAGACGATCTCTGTGCTATCACCGTTGACCTCGTAGGTCAACGCTCCAATGTCGAAGCAGTCCTGAACTTCGACGTTACACTGACCGTTCTCTATCCAAGAGAAAATGAGGCGATTGTCGCGTGGATCGCTTCGGGCAGCAGTATCAAGACTTAACGAATTATTGATATTTGGCATTAGTTAGCCTCCTTATGTTGATCCCGAATGGCCTTGACTACAAACCGAGCAGCGACTCGCCCTGTTCGTGGGTTATCGGGTAAATCCCAATTGATGTTGCTTTCGATGAGCGTTCCAATAACCTGCCAATCCAGTCGCAAGTCAGCGGGTTTTTCAGCTTTCGCTGCGCGATTGCTAGTCTTAGGCTGTTTAGTCTCGACCGGCTCCGCTGGCGTCTGAGAGGGCTTTTTTTGCTCATCTTTCTTTTCAGAATTTGTCATGAAGCATTCTCCTTATGACATAGTATTAAGCGTTTGCTTAAGCATCTCCTGAACATCAGCGGCAAACTTCGGTTGAAGCTTCTCACCGATTAGCTCAGTCCAGTTCCTTGCCTCGATTCCAGGCTTAGGATTGTCAAAATCGAAATGGGTAAGGCCACCCACGCCAGCCGTGGAACCAATGATTCCAGGAGATGTTTTAGGCTCGAAGTCCTCAGACATCACCGCGTACCTAACGTCCGTTCCGTCGTTAAGGAATCGCCAGATGTCTCCATCCTTGTCATCAGTTGGCCCGATCTTGACCTTGTTCCCCTCGATCTCGAAGATGAACTCAGGATCAGTGTTTTCCCACGTCTCCGTTGTCTTTTCCATTTCGATAATCGTTAGATCGGCATATTTCTTAAGCAAAGCCTGTATGTTTAGCCTCTTACCGCCAAGTATGGGCTTTGCGCGAATCGCTTTCATAGCTACCTCTATGTATTCAGTACCAGCGCAATATTGAGCCAATTCGTTCCTGGCACGTCAAGCAATTGATGATTGATGTTGTCTGAGTGAATCACAAAAAGCTCGACGGTATCGCCTTGGTTCAATATCACGTGCTTACAACCCGCCCCTGTTGCTCGAAAGTGAGGCGTTCCGTCTGGGGGCGTGTAATACGTGCCCACCGCTAATCTGTGAGCAAATACCCCGTTCACAAAGATCGAGGAAAACATTGTCGAGTCCTCTTGAATCCAGTCCTCAAAGGCAAATTGTACGTAATTACACACCGAGTAGACCCCGTTTCTAGGGGCTGTAAAAACGCTGGTTACAGGGTCCCAATCGCCTAAAATGTCTTCAACCTCGTTAGCAAAAAACATCTTGGTGAACGTGTTTCCTGGGACGTTTTGAGGGGTGTTGATCTCAGCTTCTATAAAGCTGTTACAAATTGAGGGTAATTCAATCCACTGGTTCACTCCGCATGTATCTCCTATCCGTATAAACATCCGTTCAGAGCAAGGCGTCCCATCGCCAACGAATCGCCAAAATGCGCCCTCACAAAAGAAACCTAAACCGCTACCGTTGCAAGGGTCATCGGCTCCTGTCGGTAGTCTATCCGCTTGCAAATTGTGATCGGTACACCCTTGAGCATCTAAACAAGCCATATCAACCCATCCCGTCCTTGCTTTCAGCCCTAGCTATAACATCGTCAAGTTCGTCCTGAATCTCCTGAATGTCATCGTTAGAGATAAAGTCAACCAGAGGTTGGGCCTGCAATGCTTGAAGGTCGCCAATTGCAACTTGAAGACCATGAGCATAGGCGTACAGATTGGCCCGACTTTGTATATCCAGAACAGGATCGATTGCCTCATAAGCGGTAAGCGCATCGTTCATCTGTTGCTCGGTTGGGCCTGCAACAGTAAGGTCATTTCCGTCCAGGCTTATATCGAATATCGTCTGACTATTACCTGTGATTGTATTAAGTTCATCGATGAACCCTTGGCCGTTGAAAGTATCAATCTGTGGATCAGTTAATGTAATAGTTGCCATTCTTTCACCTATATCTCATGCACTCTGGATATGTTAAAGTAATTCGTTCCTGGTTGCGCCAGTAAGTTGTGATTGATGTTATCTGAGTGGATAACAAAAAGCTCGACGGTATCGCCTGCTGTAAGCTCAACGTGCTTACAGCCTGCCCCTGCTGCTCGAAACTCATTGACCACACCAGGAACGCTTTGCGTTCTGGCTACGTTAAGCCGGTCTGTAAATACGCCATTTATAAAGATCGACGTGAAAGCGGTCGCGTTCGGTAAATTCCAATCCTCAAAATCGAATTGAAGATAATTGCAGACCATATACAAACCATCAGTCGGTGCTGTAAATATCCCTGTACCGGGGTTGTAATCACCTTGCAGGTCGGTGTTCTCTGTGTCGAAAGTCACCTTGGTGAAGACCCCAGGTGGAATATTCAATGCACCAGTAAAATCAGCATCCACAAACACAGTGGGGCAGTCCGCGATAACATCACAGAAATCTATCAGGATCGGTGTATTGAAGATGGATGTATGGGTCACAGTCCCATCATTATTGTCCTGCCACGTGTCTTCTATTAGTGCTGTTGGTGTCCACATCTGAGCGGCGTTATCCCAGATAAAAATATCACCATCCACTGCCCCAGGAGCAACATTTCCCATATTCTCGACATTACAGAACGGAAGCACGTTGTTACAGATGTCAATAGTGCTAACTGTACCCTCATTGCCTGTGTGGGTGATCGTCCCATTGTTGTTATTCACCCAAGTGTCCTCTTGGGTGGGCAGCACTGCGCTTGCAGGCGTCCACATCTGGGTAGCATTGTCCCAGACAAGAACCTGACCATCAGTAGCACCAGCAGCGACATTTCCCATATTCTCCACGGTACAGAACGGGAGAATATCATTACAGATGTCAACGGTCGATGGCGTCCCTTGATTGCTTGTATGAGTCACGGTCCCATCGCCGTTATCGACAAAGGTGTCTTCTAGCGATGCGCCAATTACCGTACAGCCACAAACCCCGCCAACGTTAGAACATATCTCAATTTCTCCGTTGGCAGTGATCTGAACTCTGCTAAAGCCTGTAGCCAGACCGTCACAGCCCTCACCACAATCTTGCTGAAATGCAATGCAGCATATGTCCGTCGCATTACAAATCGGGACGCCTATGCAATCCCCACGTGAACAAGGCATTATTTAACCTCCGTTGCTTCAGGGGGCTTGTCTGCAACTTGATTACCGATAGCTTTCTGGTAATCAGTCCATAAAGTTTGATAGTTATTTAGCAACTGCTGATACCCCAACAGGATCACATTTATTTCCCCCATTGTCTTATCAACAGGCTTGGATTCGTTGACGATATAGTTCACGATCTCTTGAGCCTTTTCCATATCCAACGGTGGATGATTTGGCATCTCTTTTGATCCGTTTTTTTGGCCCATCTTTCACCTTTTGCTATGTACATAGTCCCTTGGTCACACCACTATATTTGCTTGGGGTTCTGCTCCCTACTATTTCTGTCAGTCAAACCGTTCTTTTTAGATGTATCGCTGAGATTACGGCCACGTTGAGAGCTATAGGGTGTCATTCAAATAAGAAGCTAAATTCAATTTATCTTTTGATCGGGTACTATCAATCGCCCGATCATCTATTACAGCGAGATCGCAGAAAAAGAAGGTTTTAGCTGATCTATACCCTTGGTAGGTAGTGTTCACCGAAAGAACCTTGAATCTTCGCTCGATCCCTGTTATTGATGAGAAAAATTTTTCCCACTGCTGGGTCGTACTCCACATCGGTTATCGGGCCTGTCCAACCATCGCCCGAATAATTATTCACCACCCTTGATGCCTCAGACGACCTTAGTACAGGTGGCAAGCTCTCATCATGTACTGCTGCACCATTCTGGCTTGCTCTGCCCCCACCTGGGGCAGTTCTACCGCTTCCACGTCAGAAGCGAGCGCGGTCGTAAAACCACTCATTCACAGATCTGTGAATCATCTACATCCTCCCTAGCTTTGCGATCATTAGGCGATGAACTCCGTAGCCACCAAACCAGCCAATAGGCAGTGACAACAATGGAGCATATTGCGTGACGATCAACAGAATCGTAAAGCCTAAAGCCACCCATCCACCGAGACACTTGATACAGTCCAAGATGCCGTAAAGCGTCCCCTTGAACGTCCGTTCGTACCACGGATCGTAAGACCACGTCCCCACCCAAGATTTTAGATCGGTCTGGTACTCTCTGATCGTCTTGGCGCGTTCCTCGATAAAGTCATTCACGTCATCGAGCGCGTTCAAAGCGGGAGTGGGGTCGGTCGGCAGGTCTGGGCGACCTTCTTGCGGAAGTAACATATATTTAATGCGCTCGAAGATTGCAGCGGGTCCAGCTTCAAGCGCAACGATTGACGATAGGCCAAACGTAGATACGCCCACGATGAGGGCGATTGCGATAAGGTGCAATAGATAGAAAAGCTCTGTCATTTTATGGTGATCTCCTGTGTTATCTTAGGGCGTAGTGTGTTGAAACTCGCGTGATTACCACTCGCATATAGTTGGCGGGGTCTTGCTGTAGCAGGTTGTTACTAGCCATCACCCTAAACTCATACCCCTCACCTGTTCCATTGGGCGCGGGTAAGCTTGCGCCGTCTGCTATGGTCAAGGTGGTCACTAGGTCAAAGTAGGGTATGCCCTCTCTCTGAGCTAAAAAATAATCAGCCAGAATGAACCCGCTAAGGTTGTTCCGAAGCTCGAAAAATACCTCGGTGTTAGGCCCCATTGCTTTGAGGTATTCAAACTGTATGCGCCATACTTGGGGTTGACCTAGCACCGGATTCTCGATAAATCGGTCATTGACCGAATCGTATATGTCACCATCGGTCGGACCAGCAATCGTTTTGGGCCATGACGTTGTAGGAAAAGCACTCAAGCCAAGCGGCAAGGTGTAAATCACAGATTGCCATTGATTATCAATGCTCGGGTCGCCAAAACCCCAACCCGCGACCACGCCATTTCCATCATTCACTTTGACTTGCCCGTTGTTATCTGCCAACGGAGTGCGGTATCTACTGGTCATATTTATGGCCTATTCGAGTAATGCAGCGAGATTCGCGTAACAGATACGATCTCTAAAAAGTTGCCTGCGGCGGATTGGAAATTGTTGTTATCGGCCATCACTTCGAGCAAGTACCCTTGACCGGCCCCGAAAGGAGCGGGGAGGCTTGCTGCATCTGCTATGGTTACAAGCAAGGGGTTAAATTCACCGACATCGAGCGCGCCAGGGAAGTTGACAAAATCCTCAACTATGAACCCGCTGATAGGATTTCTCAGGCGAACTTGCAACCTAACACCCCCCGATCCCTGCTTGTCGAATTGCAACTGAATGCGCCATATATGCGTCTGGCCCAACACGGTATTCTCGATAAAGGTTTCATTGACGTTATCGTAAATGTCCGCATCAGTTGGCCCATCAATATTCTGAGGCCATGACGTGGTAGGCACTGAACTAAGACCCAATGGCAGCGTGTAGGCTACATTCTGCCATTGGTTATTGATATTCTCGGCGTCTCCGAATCGCCATCCAGGTAACACACCGTTCCCGTTGTTCACCTTGACGTTACCGTCATTTTTGGCTATCTGCGGGTTGAATTCATTGGTCATCCTTACGCCTCCCAGGTCGCACTGACTATGATACGGCCATTAGTACCAGCGTCGATCACCTGATAAGGCAGGATGTATCCATCCTCATCAGCCTTAAATCTTTCACTGAAACCCGTTGGCAAGTTGGCTACAGAATTGGCTTGCGAATCGGTCACACCGTTGTCAGCCACGCCTACAAGCACGCTATAACCAAACTCAACCAAACGGACGTTTGTGGGAACATCCACCGCGCCCTGCCAAGTCTCACCTGTATTAAGCTCGAAAATGCGTGATGTTAGAACTGTGGGTACTGATACAGCGGGGCCGTCTTGGCAACCACATGAGCATGCTCCATCCAGCCCTTGAACAACATAGGGATTTCCGTCTATGTCCGTGTCTGTTGGTGGCGTTGTATCATAGTTGCGCCTGAACGGTATCTCAACCGAAGTCAGGGATGTATCAACACCTATAAGGGCAAAGCTGTCAGCGTTAATATCTAGCACTTGCAAGATGGTCGGGCCATCTTTGGGGTTGAACGTAAACCTAGCTTCCGAATCGCTTGCCGTACCTTCAAACGTGCCATTACCTATATCATTCACAGGCCCATTGAAGATAATGGGGATACGATCAAACTGTATTTGTTGACCCACGTCCAGGTCGAAGACCACCAACTGATAAACGCTCTCCGTGTCCAAAACTTCGACAATAGCCACGCTGCCATCAACAGTCATCACATAGCCATCATCTGTGCTATGCGACCCTGTTAAACCACCACCAGACACCTTGACATCTATACCGCCATTAGCAACTTGATATGATCGCAAGCTGTTGATACCTGGGTAAAGGTCTACATTGATGGCTTGTCCGCCAACTCTGTCGCACAGTAATTCACTACCCTTAGTATCTCCGCAACCTACTTGATTGTCTCCAATGGCTACAACGTTACCTTGGGCGTCTCGGTACGTGACAATGCCCCTACAATCAACGCTGCCAAAAGCTCTTAGAACAGGGTTATTAACTTCCGTTTGGAATGGCCCAAACACGTACCATAAAGTTGGAGCGGTAATGGTTGCCTGAATGCCACCACTGAGCGCACTTGCATCGTCCCAAGTGTAAGCCGTTATCTCTCCATCGGCCTCGGCTGTTTGGCTGTCAGGTACTATAGACCACACAACAGTTTCACTATCAATATCACCTAATCTAAGCGTGATAGGTACATTGTTAGGCAACGGGTTTCCGAAGGAGTAAACAGCCAAGGCATTGCCACTTCCAGGCGATATAGCTGCTGGATGTTCTGGGTCATTCATCCCCGGCAAGCCTTGATTCTCTGTAAAGAACCCGTTCACAATATTCGGGAAAGCGACATTCATAGTTGTGTCAACATCGCCTACCGTTAACTGAATACGGAAGTTGTTCACCACGCTTCGAGCTTCCCAAAAAACAGGGTTAATGTAGCAAACTTGGTCTATCGGTCGAACGCACGAATCTGGACATACACTATCTTCGCCCACTACCACATAATCGTTATCTTCGTAGTCTAAATCCCTATGAGTAACGTTGTTGGCTTGATCTATAGTGAAACAGCGTTGGAATGGTATTACAACGTCCTGTTGGGCTTCGATCTGCGTCATGACCGATATGACACCTGGGTCAGCACTATACCTGACCACGATCAGGTTTGTACCCGCTGGAAATGTGAACGTAGATATTGCAGCGACGGCGTTTCCAGTGAAGCGCAAGGGGTTTATTTCATCAGCTATAGTCCAAGCGATAGGCGGCTTGTCGAACTGGACAAATGACCCGATTTGAAGATTGAATATACTAAGAACAATTTCGGACGTTGCCCCACTGATCTGCAAGATACCCTGTTCAACATTTTGAGTACCAGTCCCAGGCATAACCAAGCCCTGATTGCCAAAGGACTCACCACTAACAAAGTCACTACCACCCAAATAGTCTACGGTTACATTGCCGCTTGGACTTTGCACTTGATACGGCGCGGGGGTTCCATTTGCACCTGGGAATAAGTTCACCGTCTCGGGTACGCCTTCTTGAATATCGCAACGCTCGACCGTCCACGTCTTGTCAATCTGAACGTCTACGGGCAATCCCTCACACTCAATTAACGCTGGGGTATCAAGCACAGCATTAGTTAAGGTGTCTCGATAAATCGGAACACCCGCGCAGTCGTGAAAAACGAACGCCATGCGGGTTTCGTCGGTGCCACCAGGGTCAGCGTTATAGCAGACCACGCCCGAAGCTGTCAGCCCTGAACAGTCGTCACCAGCCTCGCAGATTGCCAGACCAGGAACCGGAGGCAAAACGTACTCAAGCCCGTTGTTCTTGTTCCTGAACCTGACCTCTCCATCAGCCCTGACTATTCTCACGAAGGGGGTTGGCGTATCGAAAACCCCAGGCTCACCAAGCACTAGGTCACCAGCCCCACCAGCGGCCAAGCTTGGGTCAATCCCCCACTTACAAATCAGATAGGCGTTGACAGTAGCAATCTCATCATTAGTAAAGGCTGCGTCAGCAAAGAACATCTCAGCCAGTTGACCATCTAAGTATTGATTACCTCCGCGATTGCCAAAAATCCTAAAGTAGTCACTAGGGATGACGCCAGATGTAACGGCCATCGGGGTTAGGTCATACGCGAACCTTAAGCTGCCATCCAAGAACCCTTGCAGAATGTTAGTCGTGGCATTCCACGTGACGGTTATCAGATGAAACTCTTGGTTGAAAAAATCATCTATGTCACTGAACCCCATACTTAAGTTGCGGGTGTTTGTTGTCCCTGATATTCCATCGGATGGTCTATCCAAGTTGTTGGGTACGGGTGTCTGAAAGATCACAATGGGGTCTACTGCGTCAGCGTTATCTACCCGCATTTGCATCGTAAAGGTTTGATTCCCTTGACGTGCTAACTGGTATGCGCCTATGGTTGTATTCAGGTTATCGCCATCTGAGCCAGCACTTACCGCCAGACAAGAGTCGAATGCCCCAGGCGTGGCTTCGGTTGGCCGTAGCAGATAGAACAGCGTAAACGATGCACCAGGCGCATTGTTTGTGTCTAGCCTCAATCGGTCAGAGTTATTTCCGTCAAACAAAAGCGTGGAAAGCCCATTCAGGCTATCGGGCAAATAGGTGGGCGGGTTAGAACCAGCATCCACACCAACACTAGCGGGTACTACAAACGAGGGTGAAACACCTGGGTCAAGCTTGTCTTGCACTTCAAAAACATCGTCCCCCGCATTGCCAGCTATGGGGTTCCCGCCTATGGCGTCAAGCATCAAAGCAGGGTCAGCCCCATCAAGCCATGCAAGTCGCTGGTTTGCTATATCAGGATTGTTTTCAGCAAGGTCGCTGTCACAACACAAGTCGTTTAATTCAATGACTTGTAACGGGTCAGGACATGGCCCTGTAAACGGCCCTAGATGACCGAATTCTAGCAGATTTTGACCATCTAAAATGGTGGGTTTAATGCCTGTATCGGGGTCGTAATTTTCAGGGTCAACTATATCAGTGATAGTTGTTTCATTGGTTTCAGGGTCAATCTCCTGCAAAATCTCTACTGTTCGACAATTGCAATCATCAAAAATGCTATACAACAGTCTAGCTATGGTAAACGTACCATTAGCAGGCCAAGCCGTAACTAAAGTTTCATCCAACTCTAAAGTCGAGCTAGTACCTGGCTGCAAGGCAGAGGGCGAAAATTCATAGGACTGCACAGGGTCGCTTGTTTCAATGACAAACTGAGTAACGGGCAAACCCCTACGTATTTCTTCATTCTCGACTAACAATGCTCTAGCAATCTCACTACGTATCAGAGACGCAACATTATTGTCAGATACCACAATCCTATTAACACCCACAGGGGCATCGGTGAAATCTGCGGGACTTGCAGCCGCTTGAGTTAAGTCAAAACGTTCACATACATTGAGATAACCCGCTGTTATATATGGGGAGTTTTGATTGCAGGCAACCAGTGTAGGGGTGTCTAATATGGCTCCGGTCAAACAATCCCTATAAATAGCGTTGCCATCACAGTCGTGAAAAGTCCACGCCTCTTGAGCGGGAATTACATCTCCTACCTCTGCCTCGAACTGCCCAACAACCCATATACCCCCACCGGTAAAGGTCATTGTGACTCCACCATTCAACGCACTAGCATCATTCCACGTGTAGTCTGTAATGACGTTATTGCCTGTGGCAGTCTGGGAATCTGGGGGGATGCTCCATACTACATTTTCCCCAAAGTCCACATCAGACACACGTAAAGTGATTGGTGCGCCTACGGGTAAATTCTCGTTGAAGGTATAAACAACGGAGCTATCATCTATTAACAATGCAGGGGGATGAAGCGCGGGTAATCCTGTACCCCCTTCATTCTCAGCAATAACTTGAAACACCGTGCCGGAAGGTGCAAGTGTGGCAATAAAGAAGCGATTACCGACGTTTAGGGGAAGGGTGTAGTTACCCTGATCCTCAACGAACTCGTTAGGTTGCTGATAGCAAGACTTTCCGCTTGCGGTCAGCGTCGAACATTCGGGGCATACCTCACTATCGGCTGGCTGTCCAGCTATGGGGGCCAAGGCAGCATCCAGCCATTGGATAGTCGTGGCTGCACCATCCGTCATAGCAAAGGCGTATCCGACTAAATCACCCGTAGCCGTATCGCAATAACGGACCAGATCAGCCCCGACGCCCCCACCGGCCAGACAGACCTCACTATTCCCAGGCTGTCCACCGATGGGGTCCAATCCAGCGTCAAACCATTCAATTGTTGTGCCATCTTCATCGGTAACAATGATGGCAAAAGCAACGGTATCAGCCGTGGTTATATCGCAATATCGTACAAGGCTCGTTCCGATACCACCACCGTCTCCGCCACCACCAGCACCACCGCAACCGCAGTCATCTCTACCAAACGCCATGACTCCTCCTTACTTAGTGAACCATCCAGTGTAACGAGGATCAGCCTTAAGCCATTCATACGCGCTTTCAGGGACTTCTTCTTCCTTCTGTAACAGAAGCTGTCGAGAAATCCCCGACTGAGCAGCGACGACATGAGGGATTTTAATGCGCTGAGGCAATGCTACCGCCCCGCGCTTAAATTTAGGCTTGACGTACTTGATGGTGGGTTCTTGAACTTCTTTATTCTCGGGGGATTCATTTTCATTCGTGTTCTTATCTTCTTCTGTCATCGCATTTTCTCCTGTAGCTAGGTGGTAACGTTCGTTTGCCGTCTTTAGGTGACAAAGGTCAATCGTTCGTCACATTGCGTAATACAAGTATCTGCACAATTGAGGTTGTTTATGGTAAGCCACAGGTGACGGCTACAGGCCAAAAGTCCAGCGCAGGCCATCATAGTTGCTCTGACACAGAAAGCTGTTTCCTTGAACAAATCCCAGAAAATAGCTTGGTTTTCAAAGCCGAAGTTCAGAAAGTCTTGGGTGATCGGAAGCAGCATATCACGTGGCTCTTGGTATCCTCGACCTTGGCCGTACAGCGTACCTTGAAGCATTCCAAGATAATCGTCCATATTCTCGAAGAACATCCCATACGTCGGGCGACCGCCAATAGAGCGCGGCCCAAAGCGCATTTGGTTTTCTGGAATGTAACGAGTTTGATACATTGGAAATTGACGGCGGCTCGGATAAAGCTGAACAAGGTTCTGTGTACGTAGACGTGCAAAGCGTTCACGCAGATCAGGGTCGATAATATTGCTACCCTCAAGACCACAGGGCTGCATACAAGCAGCAGCATTGATCAAGCACTTAGCTTGTCCGTGACGAACGTGACCTTCCCACATATCCACGCCACCAAAGGCATCAGCCCAGGTGACATTTACCTTGTCGATCCAAATGTCTTCCAAGAACTCAGCAAGGTTCAGCCCTGCGGGTATGTCGCAAGTTTCGCCCCATACGGTGATCTGCTGACCAGCAATTGTGCGATCTTCTGGACTAGCAAGGCCCGTCCCACCCGTAAGGGCATTCCAATCGATCACAGTTGCAATATTGAACTCATCACCGCATGTTGGATTCTCTGGTGTTGTTTGACTTGCGCCCCACCCTGCATCAAGCTGAGTATAAAGACCATCGAATTCATTCTGATTCGCTTCATCACCTGACAGGGCTGAACGGGTGACAAGTTTAGCCATGGTGTCACTGAGCGAAGTCAGAGCGAACTTGATAAAATCAACGGTGTAGGGTTGACCTACTGCAAGGGAACCATCTGGGTTGAAGACACACATCTGACCAGGAAGAATATTCCGCATTTTACAAAAACGTCGGTATAGGTTCTTCCAATTCAGACGTGGGGTTTCGAGTGTGATACACTCCATATTTGGAACTGTAAGCTCACAAGTGGTCAAGGTGGCTCGCACAATTGCGGCCCGACATTCATCGCCCACGTTGGCTGTATAATCGACCTCATGGTCAAAGTCTGTGATAGAGGGAGCAATTGTGTTATCTTCCCACGAACCCATCATCGTAGGCATGTTGCGTGTAACTTCATCGGGAGGGCAGCGTCGAATCAGGTCTGTGATCGGGAAATGGCAATCTCGATTAAAGAATGCGCCCGATTCTAGCGTGACACCCGCCTCATTCGTAATTCTGACAATATCTGTACTCATCTGGAAGCGTTTCCTTTCAGCCTATAGCTGTAAAATTGATGTTTCGCTGTATTAAGAGCGCACACCCATTCGATAGTTCTGGTTGCGACTAACTCTAGTCTCTGCTGATTTTTGCGCGGCTGTCTTAGGCGTATCGGTTGCAAATACCAAGCTGCCCTCATCACCATCGATTAAACTAAAAGCTTGATCAACGGTCGGGCCAGCACCATTCTCGGCGTCAAAACCATGCAGAGGGGGAACAAAAGCTGGTTGCTGAGTGTTGGGATCGCCTTGCGGTAACGGCTGCAATCGATCAGGCTGAGGGGTTACAGTCTTCGGAACGGATGCAGACACAACCCGCTCGCCATCAATTCGCTGAACGTTGTCGCTGATCGCTTTGATCTGCTTCGAGTGAAGCACCAACAAGTTTGACTGCCGAGTAACCTGCTCGGATAGTTGATTGATCTGAGTCGATAAGCTGGTTAGTGTAGAGAGGATCGCAGAAAGCTCGGGTGTAGCTTGCGGATTGGTCGGCTCGGTTTCTACTTGAGAAGTCACCTCCTCCGCTTCCGCGAGCGGATCATCAAGCTCATCATCTTCGTCATCAACTGTCTGAGATGCGACTTGTCCGCTCTCATCGATGACGGGTTCAGGCTCGACTACTGCTTGAGGCTCAGTAACCGTAACGTCCGTTTCTACTACGGCGTTATCGTTTACAGGCTCGACCGTCTGAACCACTCCCCCCTCGCCCTCAAAAGCAAGTTGGGATACATTCAAGCCATCTCTGCCTGTACCTGTAATAGCTCCTGGAACTTCAACCGTAGCGGGCTTTTCTTTTCTACGCTTTGCCATTTGGGAATCTCCTTTCTGGCGTCTTGTACGTGCGTTGACGTACTTGCTAAGTAATTGGTTTGCCTTTACTGGCAATTCCTCTAATGGGATCGAATAGCGATCCACAAACTCATCCAGAGCTTGCCATAGCTGGTTGGAAAACTCGGATGAATGACCCGAAAAAGCCTGCTCAAACATCTGGGCCTCGATGTCTGGCGGTAAGAGCGAATTGGTGAGCGCACCTTCATTGACGAAATCGAAAAAGTGGATGTCGTTGGGGCGTAGTACGGGAAGCTCGTAGGAGGCTCCTTCAGGGGGAATAGCTTCACCGAAATGGGCGTCAAATGCCTCCTCATCGGTTAGCTCCTGTTCGTCGCCATTCTCGAAGACCCAAACCAAATCAGCGTCAAGGACGGCTGATTCATTGACAAACTCGGGATCAGTCTCGGCGGCGGTCATAATGTATTCAACGGGGTCTTGGGTAAAGATCGGGGACAAGCTTGCAAACTCAAAGAATCGTGTATCGTGGAGCAAACGACCGTCCACGACTCGGAAGTTCTCAGCAATGCCAAGTTGCTTCCCCGTAGCCGATTCACTCATTCCAGGGTGGCCGAATCGCTGGCGAATCCCCTTCGGCTCATTCCCCATTCGTCGCTGGTCCTTCTTTTTCTTCTTTCTGAGGGCTGTCTTCTCATTGCCAAGATCAGCAACCATCTCCAAAGTGATCTCGTCAGCCCATACGCCATGGCCCAACGCCTCACCCGTCTCCATCCCAATCACGCCGAATAATCTTCGGTTATCACGGTCAACGTTACCGACCGTCTCGAAGTGGGTTACCCTATGGATGGTAGGAGAAGTTCTAAAGAAGCTATAATTCGACATAAAGCCCCCTGAATGCAAAAGGGCGACCGCGAATAGATCGCAGGTCGCCCGATATGACGAAAAGGTGGATAAATAAAAAATGGCGTTAGGTATGATAAAACCTAACGCCCGATATGACGTAAAATGTTTGATATATGGTATTTCGGCCCAAGATTTTGCAGCTTTGGCTAAAATATATGAGATTCAGGATACTTGACTTACCCGAAAGAGTCAAGCAGCGAGATCGAAAAAAAAGAAGGTTTAAGGGAAGATCGCTGTTCGATCCACGAAAAACACCTTATGGCTGTTCGTCTAACGGTGCATAAAGCGGGGTGTTCAGTACCCAGCCCCCTCCCGGCTCAAGCAGATCACCGCTTGGCTTGAACCAGCCCTTAACCATTCCGTTTTCATCTACCACGACTCTCACACATAGCACCGCGTAATTGTCCGCTTTTCGATCCGTTGGCTTGGTTATCTTTCTTGCCATGTCTCTAAGCCTAAAGCATAGCTTGTCCCACGCATCTGGTCGGTTCTGACCGTTGTATTTACTCATCTTCGCCTCTTTCGATCTCCGGTATCAAGATCAACCTTATCATTAAGGTTGATAGCATTAAAACACCATAGCCTAACTCTGTGATCTTTGGCTTAACTCCCATTGCAATTCCTGTGAGGTTTTCCACGATCTGATCATATTCCTTGGCCGGTGAAACTTGGTCTGGGTATATGGCACTAATCATATGGTATTTCATGCGACCTCCACAATAAACGGCGCATAGTTCACCGAGTTATCCAAGCATGATGTACAATGTTGCGCCCTAGCGTCTAGCGTCCACGTGCTTTCGATTCTTATCAAATTCCCGTTAGCATCGAATATCCGGTTATGCGCCCAATGGCACCGACAGTTACCAAGACAAATCTGCTGACCATCACCAGGGTACTCGGGTAGCGCGTTCAAGGGTAGACCGAAAGCCTTGGTTCGACCGGCTTCATAGGCTGATGTCATTCCCCCCACAATGTTGCGGCTATAGTTGGCTATTTGAGCTTCCGAGTACAACCCTTGCGCTATGCTTTCGCCCAAGTCTTCAATCTCGATGAAAGCTAGTTCTAAACGGTCGTTAAGCCAAGCGAAGTCCTCAGCGTCCATTGCATTGCGGCCACCACGCCCAAGCATAAAGGCGTGTACAAAGGATCGCTCGGTTACTCCTTGAAGACTTGTAACCCAACTCTGGACCGTCCCGCCTGATGCAAGCGCAGAAGCCAGCCCGTCGGATTGCTGTTCACGCACATCTGATAGATCGTCTCTAACCACACGTGCTTGACCGTCATCAACTTGTCGGGTCGAGTTAAGGTTGAAGTACAAAATAGCCAAAGTGAGCCACGTCCACGATTCGTTCTCAGGCTGTGTGGTGTCCTGATCAGGCGGCTCATCGGTTTCAAGCACCTCAGCATCTAACATTCCGTCATAGTCGGGCATATCGGTATTGAACGTTTCAAGCTCAACCGCTTGCGGGTCGGGCGTCCCTTGCGGTATAGGGCTGTCTGATCCTTCTGGCGTAATTGGATCGAAGTTACGAATAGCCACAGCGAGCATAATGTCAACCGAAGCGAATAAACGCCTCATCTCCTCACTCTCTTGGTCGCCGTCACTGCCTGAACGGTCGTTTGATTCATCTCCGTCATTCGCCTCCCTTACCTCTCCGTCACTATCATTCGTCCCCTTGGCGTTCACCGTATCGTCATCGATGTCGGGAAGCTCGAACAGATCACGGTCGATTAAAGCGCGAATCTCCTCACGGCTTAATACTGGTTCATCACCCTCCACTGCTGCATTAAGGTCTTTGACTGCTGAGGAGAAGTCTTTTAGCGTGGAAACGTTTAAGCGTTGGGCCGGATCATTTTGGCGGCTGATGGAGACGGTCACACGTGGGTAGATCGTTCCTAACGCGATCTCAAGAACAGTTAGCAACGCCCCCACACCAGCATCAGCGTTCTGTCTACCTTGTTCGGGCGCGTTACTCGAAAAGCCAATACCGCCACGACTTACCACAGCGGTGAGCGGCTCTTGAAAGGCGAGTGTAAGAATATCCTCGTCACTCTCCTTGCGATCCTTCGGCTCCACGCCATCCTGTTGGCGCAAGGGCAGGAACGTAAACGTCACCTTGCTATTTTGGCTGGTGAGGATAGTGTAGTCACTCGCAAAGAACTTCCCCTCAAGCTTTCTGATCTCAGATTGTGTCTCTATTTGCTCCTCGATCTTCTTACCCGTTTGAGAAACCCCGCTAATGCCCAAAATTCCGTTTGTGGCGGTCGCAAGCTTGCGCTCTGTTCTTTCCTCGATGACCAAGAATTCCTCAGCGAGAAAGCCCAAACATATCCATACGCTAGACGTTCCTATCAAGCTGTTTGGTCGAAGCGAGTTTCCTGGGACGATGGGGATCACCTGAGTGTTATGCAACAGCACCCACTTGCTTGAACGTCCGTCTTGAGCGCGGAACCAGTACGGCCACTCAGTTAGCCCAGAAGGTCTAAAGCGAAGCGGATCGGTGATGTAGGGAACGGGCGTTTTGATCTTGCTCCAATCCGCACTTAAGTAGAACAACTTGGCATCTGACTCGGATTCGCCATCGCGCAAGATCGGAATGGCATCAAGACCATTCTCAGGCCATACGCTCATGTCAAACGTGGCCGGTACGGTTAGTAAGGGGCAACCGCGATTGAAGACACGCAAATTATAGACCATATCTGAGATCGCTTGCGTAACCCCGAGCGGAGAGTCGTTAAATCGAGCAATCGCGTTCCGAGCGTTCTTAACGGGCGTTTCCCTTCCCGTTAGATCGATGTCGATGGTCTGAGCTTGCACCTGTTGTTTACGAAGTAGTCCAGGCAACTGAGGATACGGTACGGGAGTTGCCCCCACATTGTTCACTTCCCCAGACGCCAAGGCAGAAAGAAGCAACTCGGAGCGGTCTAGACCCTTCTGAGGGATATGAACCACAAGGGTCATTTCGTCTCTATGAAGCGCGTACCCCCCTTGATAAAACCCAGAATATAGCATATGGTCGAACATTCCCTTTTGCTCGAGATACTGACGCAGAGCTTCGGGAGCTTGATCGATTGTCTTCTGGCGGGTTGGGCTGGCGACAATGTGCGAAGGCAAAAACAGACCCGTTCGCTCGTCCTTAATGTTCCCCGCGCTATCAACATTCAGGTCTGGTGTTGGTTCAGGCATAACGCCTCCTATTCGGTTAGCTGTTCAAGGTCATTTATTGCTGACTTCACTTGACCAGCCAGTACCATTTGAGTTGTGGTAAAACTCTCAGCAGTTCCGTGCGTCCCGATAGCGGTTCGCGTCTTGAAGCGTTGAAAGATGTTAAATAAACAGGTCAAGACAGCGATTACTACGGGGGCATAGATTCCCTCTGGATCAAGGCTGTTTAACAAGTCTTGACCTTGAGGCGAAATGAACAAAGCAAGTACAGCGACAATAATTCCCCCGTTGACCTTGACTGTCAATGACTGCGTCCAGGCTTTGATCGGAGCGTATTCCATTATCAGGTCAATTGCTTCGTGCATCTTATCGATTTCAGTATCAGACACTTTTCTGTCACTCACGGTAACGATACTCCTTTCGGTTATTGGAGCCAGTCGAACTGACTGGCGCGATAATCTTCTAAAATGTCACTTTTTACACGTCATCGCCATCTTGCCCCATTTCACGAATAACACTCAAGACCTTCTCGATGTCATCGGGATTCATATCCTCCATGCGAAGCTTATCCCCCAACCCTTCAACCATCATAGCTCGCTGGCGATTCGCAACCTCCTCGGGCGGTCGCCACGCCAACTTAAGCTGCAACTGGTTGGTAGGACATTCGCTATAGTGAGTATACTTGATACCACCCTCCTCAACTGGTTCTTTGAACTTTATAAAACGAACATCCTCATGATACTCGCCGCACTTAGGGCATTCTAGCGACATCTCAAGTTCCTGTTCTGATCTTAATTGCGCTTGAGTATTCTGGACTTGCGTAGTGTTTCCGTAATCAATGTGGTTTAGCATTTTATCTCCTAGACTTGCTAATAGTTGGCTAAGTAAAAACGGTCGTTTGCTATTACCTCCTTCTTTGCGCTCGCAACTTTTCCAGCTTCTTTTTCAGGTCATTCATATGTGAATTCTGGTTAATGTCTCTGATTGAATACCCCCAACAGTCCACGCTATCATCGCCTCCCTCACCCTCAGAATTAGCATTGACCTTTTTGAAGTCTTCTGAGTTTTTCGGGTCGGACACCATTGCAGGTATCTGGTTTTCAAGAGATGAACAAGTCTCTCTGATATAGTGCCAAGTCGGGTCAACCGTACCATCGTCCCTGCCCAACATCCGGCCCATTGTATGCGCTCGCCTAACGCGGCTCCCTGGTGTCATGTCAGCACCCGTCAGGATAATGTCATACTCAGCGTACTGTTCTGATACGGTTAAGTCAGCTTGCCCCGTCTTTTTGAAAGCATCAGTTCCAACATAAAAAACTTCCAGGTCATCAACAACCAAACCCCATTCGTCAAGAACCTCATGGATAATGGGGGCGATCTCATAAGGGCGCATCTGAATTGATACAATTTCATGAAGGGTCACCATCCCATACTCTGGACTCTCCGTACATAGTTGAGTAATGTTAGGGTGAGCATAACCGTAATCCATCGCAGCCCAAACAGGCCATCTCGGATCAAAGATAAAGTCCTCACGCTTAATACCATGCACCAGCGGGTTAAAGGTTGCGAAGTACTGACCGCCTGCACCTGCCCACCTACCCAACAGTAAGCGTTCACGTTGGACACCGCTTAGTGCCGAAAGCTCGCCCAAAGCAAGCTCGCCACGCTCGGTTAGCTCGCCCGTCTCCTGATCGTACAGATCGGGATTGTCTTTATGGCGTGAGTTATAGATTGCAAGATGACCATCACGCTCAAGACTTAGTAAGTAGTGACCTGGATGGGCGGGATTCGCGTCCAGTAGTAGACCGCCAAGGCGTGGCCCTCTAACAAACCCCTTCTTTCGTCCAGTACAGCGAGATCGCAATATATCAAGGTCACGGCGGCTTGATTGCTCGACCTGATTAAAATAAATGATGTCGAACTGACCGCCGAGAATGTTACTCAGTTCATCCGACTGTTCATCAGTGCCAACCCCATCCATACCGCCGATATAGATGCGGCTACGCTTCCCGTTCTCATCGGGTGGATAAATAATGATCTCGGGCTGGTTCTCACCACCGTAGATCGTATACCCTAATGCCTCATGATTGTCGGGAAGGATGTCTGATATAAGGCTTCGGGCGACCGTATTGTATACGTGCTTTCTTACCTTCCTGACCATCAAACACTCTAGGCCAGGGTTCTCAAGACACTCCCTGTGCAAGATCGATAGACAGCAAATTGTCTTACCGGTTTCAGCCGGTCCCACCAAAAGCATCGCGTGAGACTTGTTATCAAACCAGTCATCGTAAAACGCCTTATTATTTCCGTAAAACGTATACTCACGCTGGTGAGGGGTGTGAGCATTGGTTCTATCACCAATGCTTCGCTTACGGAACAAATTCTCAAGCGAAGCACCTACTCTGTTCACGGTGCCGGTGTGAGGAGCCACCATCACTCCTCTACCTCAGCACTATGACTCAAGTGCAAAACCACGTCCCTAACCCTCAAAGATGATTCGTCAAAGATAACGCCCGTTAAGGCTTCATCCCCCACGTGCTTCTCTATAACATTACAGACCTCATTGAACACCCTTGTCATCATATTCATAACGACCGTTGCAGGCATCAATGTTTCACTGTCCTTGATCATGCGTTGCTGGCGCGTTGTTAAGGCCATACGCTGATTGATTAGCTTGTCCAACTGAACCTGCCCAAGCCTATCCTTGCGAGCCTGTTCAATCATATCGGTGATCTTGACGATACCTTGCGCCAATCCTCTTAGGTTATTTTCACTCATCGCCTCCTTGATCTCATCAACGACCGTTTCGAGATCATTTAGAAAGGTGGTGTCAGTTGCAGAATCAACAATCTTGATCTGCTCATCGATTCGCGCCTGGTTGAGCGCGATGTCCGATGCCAAGGATATATTGCTCGATGTGCCAAGGTACTTACCGTATGAATGCTCCCACCTTGTTCCTTTGACTGCTTCGACATAAGGAATATCCGAACCGTTCGCAACATGCGCCTTAAGGCCAACATACTTGCCGTGCTTGAAGTTGGGATGATCTTCACCGCTCTTGGACTTACCTCCATGCTTGCGGCATTTTGTCTTTCCCTTCATCGCACGTTGGCCGCATTGCTCGCCCTTGGTCACAGCCCAAGCTGTGCATCGATTTTGCCCCTTCCATGCATGGTCATCACCGAACGTCTTTTCAGGCTTAAAGTCATCGGGTTTAGGATGTCGCTCATAACCCTGATCTCGATTCATATGGTTAGATTCTGCCTCATGTTACAGCGATAAGTGCTGTACCGTTTTGTAAGACTTCGCACCCTACAAAGTTGCACATATAACACAACAGAATAAAGGTGTGAATTTCCTTGATTTTAGAACGCTTGAGCTAAAATCAAGGAAAAGTAAATAAGGTAAATTAGACACCGTAGTTGGCGGGTGGTTTTCCTGCCTCTAAAACACGCTTTTTCTGTCGAATGGCTGTAATAAAGACCGACATAGACCTTGTATGGTCAACTTTCCCCACAAATTGAATTTCAAAATAAAACATAAAAAGGTAGAGAGATACGAGAAAGTCGGAAAAACCGTTAAAACGAAAGAATCGTCTGTTTTGAGACAAGATCGAAATGTGTAAAATTTTGCACATTTCTAGCGTGATCCACCCCTGCTTTTCGGGTTGGAATAGCTAAGGCAAAGCAATGAATCCGGCAAAGTTTAACGAACGCCAAAAGCAGTCAACTTTCGTGAATCCTGCAAGGTGCAACATCTCCACATTCCACTTAGCCGTCATCGGAACAAGCACACCTTCCAACGCCAATCGCTTACGCTCGATCTGTTCTTCTGTGTACCCATTCGCTGACTTCATAGCGTAGTAAGAATCGACCAACGCCTGATTGATTTCCGGTCCTTCTCCGAGCAACTTTTCGACTATGATGAGCGCGCCCGATCCGTGCGTATTCTGGTAGATGGTCTGCAAGATTCTCATACGATGCTCAACAGGAATGAACATCAACGTAAGAACGCTAAGTGTCACACAAGCCACCCGACCACCAAGATTAGGAAACTGTTCGCGCAGATCAAGATCGAGAATGTGAACATAGTCTTGGTCTTTGAATCGCTCCTCAGCACGTTCGCGCATAGGCTGGCTGATCTCAACTCCCTTATATCTGCACTCTGGACCAACCCTGTCGATGATCCTTGCTATGCTTTCGCCATGCGAGCAACCCAAGTCCACGATCCACTCATTGGGATTCGCATACCTTACCGCAAGCTGAGTAACAAGACCCCTCATTGTTTCGTAATCAGGAATCGAACGCGCCAACATATCGTCAAACACATCAGCCACGTCTTTATCAAACTCCCAACGACCGTTAGGTATAACTTCATCTTTCCTGGTATCTAGCATTTCCATACGGTTAGTAACTCCTCTTTTATAATGTTCGCCCAATCGATAACTGTATCTGTATCCTGGGCGCAAAGGGGGTATTTTTCAGTCCCAACGATAATCGACTGATTCAAGGCGTTGACAGCGTTGGGGAACTGTTCTGCTTTGTGCTGGCCTAAAAAGATGGGATATAGAGGAAGTGGGGCAACTTGCCACAAGCCAGCGGGTACGCCTTTGTTTCTAATGTTGTCCAAGAACATATCTCGGTTGACATCAGGCGAAAGCATAAGACGATATTTGTGGTATACGTGAAGGTAGCCATTAGGCGAGCTTGGTGGGGTTACAAGGTCACTACCTTTAAGGAGACGATTAAGGAGTGTGGCATTCATCAAGGCGCGTTCGTTATAGTCGGGCAAGTGATCAAGCTGTGATCTGGCAAGAGCCGCTGTCATCGCAGGCATCAAATAGTTCAGGCCGGTCGTTGTGGACATGTACGTTCGTCCCAACTGTCTATCAATATCTCTCGGTAGACTCTCACCAAATATCCTGAACTGATTGGCTCGATCATTTAACTTGGTATTATTGGTGATCAGCAACCCACCCTCACCCGCTGGCAGGCTCTTTGTATGGTTGAGCGAAAAGCAACCGAAATCCCCGACTGTACCGGCCATGCAAGCGTTCCAACCTGCCCCATGCGCTTGGCAAGCATCCTCGATAATATAAAGCCCCATCGATTCTCGCATCTCAAGCATTACCGACATATCGGCCATAAGGCCATGTAGGTGAACGGGGATAATCGCTTTTGTTCTATTCGTGACCGCATCGTATATCTTGTCAGGATCGATGTTGAATGTTATGGGATCAATATCGACAAAAACAGGAATTGCCCCAAGTGCCAAGATGGGATGAAATGTCCCTGAGAAGGAAATAGCAGGAACGATCACTTCATCGCCTGGACCAACCCCGCAAGCAGCCAAGGCTGCGTGGATCGAAGCTGTACCCCCGTTAAACCCTAAACAATGCCTGACATGGCAATACACACCAAAAGCCTCCTCAAGTGCAAGCAAGGGAGGCGCATCGTAGCCGGTCAGCGATGAGCGCATAGCAGCAACAACCTCGATCTCATCAACCTCTTGAATAATGGGCCAACTAATCAATCTTTTATCAGAGTCCCAAATCTCTGTATAGTGCATTGTAAATACCCCTTATTGATTTATATTTCCCCCCTCGATTAAGGCTTGTCTTGAGCAACGTATCATGCCACTCACGAATACCTGAATTCATCTGTAGGGGGCTATTTTTCCTGTACCACTTGTTATCAAGCCAAAACTCTGGAAAGGCTCTGGCGGCTATTCCTTTGATCTTTGGCTTGTTAATTTCTCTCATATTGAGCGATAACGAGTATGGAGCAAAGCTTGGGTCTGTGTATGGCTCAAGTCCTATTACATCGTATTGCTCGAAAGTCTCATGCATCTTTCGGGTGGCCGAATCGGGATTCCCTCTAATCACAAGGTTTTGCGCTCGATACTTCCTTGCAGCCTTCTCGCCCTCTTGAGCCAAAATAACCGCACACGCTCGATTGTCCTCAACCACACCACCCGTCCCGACATAAACCCGCTCGACCTGATCAGCCTTCATCACTTTCGACAAGTACAGCATTGGGTGGCAACACTGAATAACTGTCTTTCCCGCTGATCTGTGCATAACCATGACCCGCTGAATATCCCTAATCAGGCTTTCCTGATCTCTCGGCACATCAACAACCGTATGCCCAAGATCGTAGGCGGCAACCATCAAGCGAGATATACGAACGTCCTGGTGATCATTGTCACCAATCCGAAACGAGTAACAATGCGGCTTGCGGCCAAGAGCGAGTGCTGCGGCCAAGATCGTTCCGCTATCCAGACCTCCACTAAGCAGGATGGGCCAATCCCCCATACTCTCAACGGTCGTTATGAAGTTATCGCGCCACTCCTGGGCCTTAGCATCTTTAGCGTCCAACTTTCCAAGCCCTCAAAATAATAACGATGGGTAACCAGACAGGTGCAGTAATCACAGACCACTTGATCAAGAAAAAGACAACGTAAAAGGTGATAGGGATCAGCAACGCCCAATACATCCAAGGCTGACTCATCACATCCATATCGAACTGGTACGATCTGATCAATTGCTTGATAAGTTCTACCCATAACTCACGCATCGTCACTCTCCGCTCGTTTATCAAGCTCTGCACTGATAAGCATCTTGAGTCGTCTGGGCGCGTTCTCTCTGGGGATAAATACATCAGCAAGCTCGATAGCCCTAGCCCTTATGTCACTGTCAACGGCTGAGGTTATGGCAACGCAGAAGACGGGTTCGATGTCATATCGTTGTGATAGCTTTCTGGCCTGCTTGATAAGCTCAAACCCGCTTTTAGATTCGTCAAAAGGTATGCTTACATCATGTGGATCAAGAAAAATGTCTGTCACCAAAATACACAAGCTACCCACAGAAGCATAATATCGAAGCAATCCCAAACCCTCAGCCAAATTCTTACCTCTGGTTATTAGGTATTCGCGGTCTTCGATAGTGCTAAGATGAAGCGACATCATCCGTAATAGAATGTCCGAATCGTCAATTAGCACAATCACGCAACGGCCATCACCTAGACCTAGCTCCTCACTCAAAAAGTTGGCGAAGCTCTTAACAGTCGTTAGCTTCGGCCAAAGCTCCTCAAGACGTTTTAGCAGGTGTAGATCGTCAAGGGACTCAAGATCGTGGTAAAGGTTGTCTACCTCGACCCCGATCCCGCGCAGGCTATCAAAAATAACTTGTCTTAACTGGTCTGTGTTTTCATTATTTATGTCTTGGTGGTTCATTTGTCTCCAATTGCTCCACTAGCATTCTGATGGCGGCTTCAAGGTTCTGCATAGCAGGGCGCATCTCAGAATGACTTTTTGTTAATTGAGTAAGATGAGGCTTAAGCGAGTCGAAGTTCTCCGCAATCTTCGGCACAATTCCGGCTAGAACATCAATTCTTGTGTGGCTGATACGCATCGACTCCCGAGCTTGCGCGGCCAAGGAGCGCATATCACCAATCTCTGACTGTAAGCCTGTAACGGTCGTTGTTAGTAGATTGACCTTCTCGCTTAGGTCGTTTTGTAGAAACATCAAACTTTGCTCAAGCAATTTGTGTAATTGCTGTTGAGCGCGTTGGTCTGCAAGTTGCTGCGCGGCTTGGGCCTGAACGGTCGCATTAACCTGAACCTGCTCAATCTCTGATTCGCGCTCTGCTTCCCATCGTTCCTGTTCAGCTTCAAGCTGATCTCTTTTTCTCAGGTATTCAAACATCCCATTTAGACCTTTGGCCCATTTATCAGCCAGCCCTGTGTACTTCAAAACAACAAAGAGAAAGCCGGTTGTAATAGCCCAAGCAGGCAAACGGTTGACCAATGACCCTGTAAAAAGAGCCTCAATAAGTGTCTCCATTACTTCACCTTTGATAGAACGCCATCAACCAATGCGGCCGTAATCGCTTTCATCATGAGCGGAGGTACGGCGCGGCCAATGCGTTCAGATTGCTTTTTGAAATCCCCCGTAAGCTCGAAGTCCGCGGGGAATGAGCTTAGTAATTTAAGCTCGATAATAGAAAATTTTCGTTTCATATAGGGGTGAGTAACAGAAGCAACCGACGCATCATTTCTCTGTGTGATCGTCGGACAGGGCTTATCGGGGTGTGTGCGGATCAAGTTGAAACGCACCTTATCTTGCTGACCCACGGCTAACCGTTCCCAACGCTTACCAACAGCATAATTCTCCATACTAACCTCTGGATCAACGTATGGTACGTCGGGATGGTCATCGGGAAGATCGATCCAGGGTATTGCGTCTCTGATCGTGTATTGGTACGGGAGCGGCTTAGGCCAAGCGGGGGTCAATCCTAAATCGTTGCGAACACCCACAAAGAACAACCTGGGGCGCGTCGTTGGTATGCCGAGCCTATCAGCTTTTAATAGCTTCGCCTCGACCGTATAACCGCAATTTTTCAAGGTTGTAAGGACTTCTTTGAAAACCCCTTTGGCAACACCCCTCACCAACCCTTGCACGTTCTCAGCGATAAAAACCTTTGGTTGAACACCTTCCAGTAGTCTGGAAAACTCATAGAATAGATCATCCACCCGCTGGTAGGTATCGCTATACTTGCGAACCTCACCCCATTGCTTATGTCTTTTTCCTGAGTTGGAGAAAGCAGCGCAAGGCGGCGATCCATCCATCAAGTCGATCTCGCCCTTTCCCCTTTTGATCGTCTCAAGCAAGTCCTCGGGCGTGATCTGTCTAATGTCTCTATGGTCAAGAAATGTGTTTGGGAAATTGGCCTTATATGTATCCTGTGCAGCCTTGACGAACTCATTAGCCCACAAGATTTTGACACCGGCCATCAAATGACCCAAGCACGAACCACCAGCACCCGAGAAAGTCGAGATACCTTCATACTCATAATCTTGAGCCAAGATGTCAGCTAGTGACGGAACGATATAAGGCGGCTTCTGTGCCATGTCGAACCCCTAACGGTCGTTACTGATTAGGCGAAAACTCAAAGCCACATTTTGGGCATTGGTGAGTCGTTTCGATGTCTTCGTTGAACTCCTCCCAATCTTTGTCTGACCCATCACCATCCTCGCCTATCGGATCATCGTCAGTCCACGACTCGAATATGGCTTCGGTCATGCCTGGAATCGAAAGGCCATCCTGCTCATCCATAGACTTCATCATATCGCCCACGTTGGTGAGATCGAACTGAGCAGCGCGTCCTGTAAGGTTATCTGCAATCCCCCACCTTGTGGCAGTAAGCAGATCATCCTCCTCACCGACGAAAGCTAGATACTTCCATTTGAGGATATTGGTGGCGGCTAGGTAACGCCCGTTACCAGCGGTTATTTGTTTGTTGTTTTTGTTGTAAACAAGGGCTTGCCGCTGCTTGAATTCCTTGAGGGATGCAGCGGTCTGTTGTAGATCTGCGTCTGTGTGGATTAGGGAGTTTACAGGGTTGAGCGTGAATTCCTCGACGGGTCGAACTAAGGGCCACAAGTCTTCGACTATATAATCCTTAAATTCGTCAAGGTGATCCTGCCAATTAAAATCGTCGGACTTAGCAGGCTTGGTTGCAGTCTTAGCCATACGGTTGCTCCTTTTTTGGGGATAGGAACAACCCGATCAAGCAAGCGTCTGGAAGCGGGTGAACTTGATCAGGTTATTATTTGGATGGAAACAAAAAAAGCCATAGCGAAAAGAGCGGACTCCCGCTCCAATCTATACTATGACCACAAATATCCTAAAGGATAAAGGCCCGAGAGTCAAGTTACCCAAAAGTTACCAACAAAAAAAGCCTTCGATTATTCAATAATCGAAGGCTTTTCAAGCAAACCCTACCCTTTAGCCTAAAACGGATCAATCCCCCTCTTTTTTGCGCTTTCAAGCCACGCCTTAAGCGTTTCCGGCCCATCTATCGCCTCGATTGAGGTACGGATCGCAGAAATAAATTTCTGGTCAAACGGGAACGAATCGTCAGCATCCCAACAAGGTGCATAAGCGTAATAGGTTAAGTAACTCTTGAGCATAGCTAGACGCTCATCGGTTAACTCGCACAGCCCATTCATCGAACCAACAGCAACCGAAATGTCCTCAGCCTCATCTGGTCTACAGAACGCAAGATAAGGGAACGGCTCGCCAATCACAGGCATATATATCGGAACAAATGTCGAGGGCCATGGCAGCACAGGATAAGTAGGCTCAAACCCCTCAGCCTTATATACGGCTGGCAAGGATTCGTCTGTGTTAAGTAACTGAACACATATCTCGAAACAATCAACGTGGAAACGGGCTTCAAGGGTTGGCTCATCGCCTCCATCTTTGAAGACGCGCACCGGCTCGCTGGCTTCGTGAAACGGCTCGCCCTTCATCTCGCAATCCGCGAACGAACAAACGCACGTTGGGTGGCCTGCGTCGGGCGACTGGTCAAACCACGTGATGATCTCGCCTATGGTTCTTCGCTTAATCATGGTCATCCTCCATGTCGCTTTGCAGGGCGTCGATCATGACTTCAATTTCCCCCTGAAGCTCGCTTAGGTTATCTATCGCCTGATCTGGCCCAACGCTCTGATCTTCCCATAGTTTACGAATCGCGGACATGGCCTGATCGTACAAAATTTCATTCTGTGATTTATTTTCGCTCATTATACTTGTGTCCACCCTTCGTTATCGTCTAAGCCATGCAGCGTTACTTGGCCCCAAGAATCACCCTCATGAACGTCTATTACGCCCTCATCGCTCTTTGTAAGATGGCGTTCCCAATCGTTGCGCTTTGATGGGTCAATCAGCCGGTAGCCACACAGATCGAATAGCTCGCGTTCCTCGCGGATCGGAACCATTATCCTGGGTATGGCCGGATCGTCATGCGCCTCTTTCCACAAGTAGCCACCCTGAACAAAGTGACCCTGGGGCAATGCCCCGCCATGCATCGGTCGCGTCATCATCTTTTTGGAAAACAAAGCGG
>CBDBEG010000021.1:0-9196 GCA_965204255.1 Rubritalea sp. | reverse complement strand
AGGTGCTGACCAACTATGTTACATTGAGGTGTCCCAATTTCCTAGGTAGCTGCAAATACATGCATGAACTCTCAGTTTCTCATCCGGGGCGACTCCTGTTCTGCATGGTAAATGAATCTTATTTGGTTTTGACAAACTAGCTTTAAAAAATTTCATAGACGAGAGCTCAATATAATGAGAGGCCAATACCATATAATCGCGCTTTTTGGCGCATGCACCTATAGCTGAGAATTAATTGAAAATGCAGGTGCGCCTGTATTATATATATTACAGTTAACCTCCAGGCACCTATATATTCGAGTAGAGGCGTGTGCTCACTTAGAGGCACATGTGCCAAAAAGCACGATAAAAGGTTGTCTGTCACAAATAACACAAAAATCTAGTCTGCATGATGCTTAAACCAGACTCAAATTTAATATACTAAATGTTGCTCATAGTAAGCTAAACCCAAAATTCTATTGCGTTTTCACAGGAGCGTGACCGTGCTGTGAAGCAGAGCCGCGAGTTGGAACGTGAGATTGACGTGTTACGAGGACGTCTGGACGCCATGCAGCGAGCCAGTGATGCCAGCAGAGCAGAACTGGCAGACAAAGAGACACATTATAGCCGTGTAGACATCAAGATTCGGGAACTTGAACTGCAGGTAATGTCATAATTCAGTAGCTCTCTGATTTAATTACATAGTGAGGCTGCTTAGTAAGAGAATAGAGACCTGTTAGTGAAAAGCACCAAGGTTTTCTGTGTATTCTGAAGGATCTTAGACTTGATTTTCTGATAGGCCATAGAAAATTTAAAACAAGCAAACCACATCCACCAGGTCCAAGGTGGTCTCTACACTTCTCATAAGTTATTGGATTTTCATATTTTGGTTTGTGAATTCGATGACACATAGCATGACTTAACCTTCAAAATGAAATTGTGTGATGGGAGTTTTTATAACATACTTCCTGTTGTAGGCTCGTAACAGTGAAGCGGCCTACCGATCATTTAAGGAGGAGGTTGCTCGTCTGCTGCAAGTTGAGCCATATGAGGAGCAAATTCGTGAACGTGGCAGTAACCTCATCATGGGTAGCTGAGATAAGCACTCAGTGAGTATGCATTATGAATTTAGATGTTACGAAGTCCATGTTGAAATCATGTGCTAGGCTTAAATGTTTTGAAACTGAAAGAATCTTGAATTATGTTGAGTCATTTGCCTGATACTGCTTGGCTTTGTTGTTGGATGGTTTTATGAATATTTGTAACTATTACACATCTCTTGAACTTGGTTTAAACATATTTTATTTCATCACATACTGAAAATGGATTGAGCAATGTATGTGTTGCAGGTAAGACAAGGCAAGGACCTCTTTGTGTTGAGACTTTATTAGTTCAACCTGGAACACACAAGTAAAGAGAGCCTTTAGAAACAGCTCACAACTCACAAGACACAACATGGCAATTATCAGAACGACACGACGACAATACAAGATCCCACAACATATATATGGCACAGCACACGTATAGAGCCTTTCGAAACAGCACATATATTAAGCGCATATATTACATGGCTCGTGACACAATGACAATACAAGTTCCCATGACAACCAAAACCTTACATAACATATACTTTAACAGCTACTGGCTTACAGCAACACTAGGCATGCAGCACAGCCATACCACCGTACAACAGCTACATAACACAATCTTTCACAATTACTGGCTTCCATGGTGCATACACGAACTTCCAAGGCTTCTGGCGTAATATCTCATCACACACTCAAAAACAGCTATACAATCACATGCTTACATCAACTTACTACATCATATTACGAATTAAATACTCACTTATTGAGGCACGATGGTCCTTGCTTATACAAGCAACAAACTATCTTCATAACACAGACGTGTTCCCTCAGGAACTGTTAAACGCAGACTGAATACTGTACAAAATTCCCACGCTTATATGTGACACAGTACCTCAGGTGCTAAAGTGAACCGTCTGCAAAACGCTACGTGCGGAGTGCAAAAAGAGCGTGTCGTCTGCAACTACCTAACTATTTATAGAACACAGATACTATTTATAGGTCACATACGCCACACTGTACACAAACGTTCATTCAACACACAACCACTCACAATGCTTACTCCACACACACAAACATTCACACACGATACTACACTTTATGAGATCGCCAGCAACATCCCGGCCCCTTAATGGCCATTCTGCCATTACTACACTTATAATAAGGCGCTGGCGATCTCCTAGTCACATAAACTGATTATCAATACTTAATTGTAAAAAACATATATATGAATCTTCTATCACAGAGTCACAAAGTTGGCGGAATAGTAGTAATACAATACTTAGCGGGCTTGGCATTAACAGTGCGTTTAACATTGTTTAGTTATCCTTAGTTATCATATTATCGTTCTCCACATCGGGCCATGAATCTGTACAAGCAGTTATGAACGAGTCCGTGTCCAGCGTGTCGGCCGTCTCTACGTGTATTGATCGCGTCGTGAGGCACGTAAATAGGCATCCATATATTCTCTCTTGTCCCCGGCCCCTTTTGACAGCTAAGGGACCAAAGTAGTCCACACCTACACTCGTGAAGGCAGGCTCATATGGAGTCACTCGGTCCAAGGGTAAGTCAGCTTCCATTTGCTGGCAAGACTGGGCGTCTCATCGCCGGCATGCCACACAGTGCTGACAACCTTCCTTACCAGAGATGCTGTTCCCACAATCCAATATCTGCGACGCAACTCAGCTAGCGTGTACCCCCTACCGGAATAAGCGGTCCGCTCATGGACATGCCGGACAAGGGTTTCCACCATTGGGTGACGAGACGGAAGAATAACTGGATTCTTGACACGGGATGGGAGGTTAGTAAGAGTAAGTCGTCCTGGCACTACCAACAGCCCTTCGTGAAGCTTGGGTCGCAGACGTATTAAAGAGCTTGAACTCGGAACTGGACTCTCTCGGGATATTGCCTTGATTTCTTCAGAGTAGCATTGATTCTGAACATGTCTGATCATGAGATTCTCTGCGTGCTGGAGATGTTCAGGCCCCAGAGGCCCCGTGAATTTCGTCTTACTTCGGTGCACCTCAGGTATTAGGCTGAAGCAAGCCACAGACCTGACTAGCTGCGTCCAGTTCGAGATTCCGTCGATTAGTTTGTCCACAGGGCTCTGAGCAGCGGCCGTTTGCGCAGTGAACGTAACGGCCTCCTTGACTTCTGGGTCATCTTTAATAACGGGTCGAAGGGTGGGTGCTGTAGGCCACCTCTCCGGAGAAAGCCTCAAGAACTCGGGTCCATGCAGCCATCTTCGGTCTAACAGGGTTGATGCTGAAACGCCTCTAGATGCGTCATCAGCTGGATTATCTTGCGTAGGGACATGACGCCACTCCCTAACGTCTGTTGTTTCTTGTATCTCGGCAACCCTGTTCGCTACAAAGGTATGATATCTGGCCTCTGTGTTGTTGATGTATTGTAGCACTATGGTACTATCTGTCCAAAAGGTCGAGGTCCCTAGATTCAGGTTCAGCTCTTTTCGCAATAATGCATTCTGTCTTGCTGCCAAAGTAGTTGCTTGTAATTCTAGCCGTGGTACAGTGAGTTTTTTGATAGGAGCGAGCCTGGATTTAGCCATAACTATGGTACAATTCACACTGCCATCCGTAGCGATCACTCGCAAGTACGACACCACTCCATATGCAATTTCTGAGGCGTCAGCGAAGTGATGAAGCTCCCTGTGTACACTTGGGACTGGTTGAAGGCACCTAGGCACGCATATCTTGTCCATAGCTTGCAAACTGCTAACCCACTGGATCCATTGTTCTCTATCCATCTCAGGAATGGGTTCGTCCCAACCAATCTTGGTGCGGCACAGGTTCTGTACAATACGTCGAGCTCTTAGTACGAAGGGGCTAGCTAGGCCGAGTGGGTCGTATACAGAACTCATCATGCTCAAGATTCCTCGCTTGGTCAGTGGCTGGTCCATCCTTTGTACCTGGAAGCTCAGGTGGTCCTCATGTACACGCCAACAAACCCCCAAGACGCTATCCTCGGCAAGTGCATTCAGTGCACACTCCTGTGCCTTCTTCGAGCGGTCGCCATAGGGCACCCTCGAGACAACTTCGGGGCTGTTTGATGTCCACTTGGTGAGGTTAAACCCTCCTTCCGCGGCTAACATCTTCACCTCGCTTACGAGGCTGATTGCTTCGCTGACTGTTGGTACTGACTTTAAACAGTCGTCTACATAAAAGTTCTGCACTATTGTTTCTACTGCCGCTGGTGAGTAAAGTCCACCATTGTCTTCAGCCGTACGTCGCAAAGCATATGCACAGCAACTTGGAGACCATGTCCCTCCGAAGAGATGCACAGTCATTCTGTAATTCACGGGCTGCTCGTCTAGGTTGCCTTCCGGCCACCACAGGAATCTGAGGACGTCTTGATCTTTGAGTGTAACGCGTACCTGGTGGAACATTGCTTGAATATCAGCCATAATGGCTACTGGGTGGAGACGGAAACGCGTGAGTACTCCTACCAGCTTGTTTGTGAGGTCTGGGCCTTGGTGAACTCTATTATTCAATGATACTCCATTATACTCCGCTGCGCAGTCGAACACAATCCGAATTTTTTCTTTGTTGGGGTTAATTACAGGATGATGCGGGAGGTACCATATCTTGCCGTCCTTCTTGTACACTTCCTCTTTGGCGACAGGCACAGCATATCCCTTTTCTAACAAGTCATTCATTCCATCCGTATATCTCTGGTATAAGTCGTGGTTCTTGATCAGCTTGCGCTTAAGCGATGAAAGCCGCCTTTCAGCCATCTGTCGATTGTCAGGTAGTTTTAAGATTGAATTCTTGAAAGGGATCGGAAGAACATAGTGCCCGCCTGAAAAGTCGACCTTCTCGTCCCATAAAGCCAGCACACGACGATCATCAACTGACATACTCTTCTCCTGCTCGTAGATGCCACTTGACTCCAACTTCCAAAAGCGATCTACCTTCTCTTGGAGCAGGCCTTCGTTTGAGATGTAGTGTGAAGTGGGACTCGCCACGCTGTTGGACACTGGGCCACTCACAGACCACCCTAACCGGGTTCTAACAGCGTATGGCTCTCCCTTCTTTCCAGTTACCGTAGTAAGCGGAATCAAGGCCTCTGGACAGTCTTGCCCTATCAACAACATAACTTCATCCATCTCAGCATGATGCAGTGGCAGATCCTTGAGATGTGGCCATCTCTGCACATCCGCTTCTGTTACCAGGTTGCTGGAACTCAGGCGGAGGTGGGGACGAGCAAACACTTGAGGAATTGTCAATTCTTCGCTCCCGTCAGGGTTTGAAACCTTTAGACTGATAACTTGGGCTGCGGTTTCATTTCTTTCTTTATTCAAAGTCGTCAATGATAGCCTCTCGGTTCGCCCGTGAGCCCTGAGCTGGCGTAAGAGCTTGTCCTGGCATAACGAGACGTTGGACCCACTATCCAACAAGGCGTAAGTCATGACTGATATTCCTGTTTCTGGACTAGTTACCTTTACTAACAAGAAAGGAAGCGCTACCTTCTTTCCCATAACATGGTGACTGCCACTAACGTGGTGTCCTTCTGGTGCCGAGGGGTTTGATCCTCCGCCGCTAGCTTCAGCCTCTCTTTTCTCCCTACTCGCTCGTCGTAATCCCTCCCAATCCGCATTGTGCAGTATGGTGGCGTGTCGCTGTCCACATCCTCTTTCTTGACACTTCACAGGGTTACAACATTCTCTGGTTATATGGCCAGGAGTCAGACACATGAAGCATATCTGGCGTCTGAGCGCTGCGTCCAGACGGTCGCCTGCACTCATTTCCATGAACCTTCGGCACTGAGGAACGCTGTGCTCGCCGTCTTCACAGATAGGACAGCGTACATCCGCCTCTGCAGCGTAGGTCATCCTCGTGGGCGCCCTTTCCACCCGTCTCCCTTTCATGCTAGCAGACCCATAGACAGGATCGGACACCACCGCTGCAGCTCTATCAACAAACTCGACAACATCCTTCAGAGTGGGCCGACGATCTTTGTGACTCTTGATGTCGAACACATAATCCTGCCACTTGTTCTGCAGATGTATAGGCAATCTTGTGATCATTGCTAGTAAATTACGCTGAGCGTTCATCTCTTGCAGAGCTCCTAACGCCTTTAATGATTCATAACAGTCTAATAACTCGTCCGCGTACTCTTGCAGGTTTACTCGTGGTCCACCTTCATTCAGCTTCTTGATCCATAATTCTGTAATGGTATGACTATCACCAAATCTTCGTTCCAGCAGGCGTCGAGCTCGTGCGTAGCCCTGCTCCGGGTCCATTAAATTACAACACTTAATGGCTCTACCTGCCTCCCCCTTGCATAAGTGCATCAGGCGGGCAAGGCGAGCTCCACTGTCAGGCAACATTTTCTCCACGTTCTCCTCAAAGCTGCGTACGAATGCATGATACTGCATGGGGTCGCCGTGAAACTCCATCAATTGTATTTTTGGTGCTTGTAAGGCCCCCATCATCATTGATTGTTGTCTATATAGGGCTTCCAATGCCTTGTCTGAATGCTCAGGCCTAGGAGACGGGAAGTATCCTATCGGTGACTCTTTCGTAGGGATCTCTGGAAGACGTCTAGTTGCCGTAACTATCCGGGGCTCGGCTTCGTCATTCTGAGGAAATACTGATATAGGCTTTGTCTCCTTTTTTACTGTACTTGTATGTGGAAACTTGTACTTGTGCATTTTCTCGGGTTCGGTTTTGTTCGGGTTCGGGGTCTTGTCTGGACTCATATTTACACGGCATGCCTTCTTTCCATTTAAATCAACTTTCCCTGACCCCAAGTGAGCACAACAATCATCTATAAATGTATAGCAGTCTTTTAACATCTTCTGTATTTCCTCATTGACTGGGTTTTTGATTTGTTCAGGGGTTTGCATTACGTCACTATTTTCACAATCCAGACTCTCTCTTTCATTTTTTGCCAAGTCCATTTCTTCTTGAAGGTTATTTTTCTCCAGCTCTAACTCAATGTCCAACTTCTTTTTCTCAACGTCCAACTTCTCTTTCTCAACGTCCAACTTCTCTTTCTCCAGCCGAGCTCTTCTCTGCTGCGACTGCATCTTAATAGCTAATGTACTAATATCCAACTCAAGCTGTTCTTTACTTCTTGAAGATCTCGAATGCGACGAATGCGAACTAGACACTGGCGTTCTGACGCTCGCTTGGCTGATCGAATCTTCGGGGGCGACATCGTCTTCCATGTTTCGATTCACTCTTGCAGCTTGCGATCTGGTGAAATATGGGTTGTTCTCGCTGCTCATAGCCTTAAGTTGAACTTTGTTGCAGGTAAGACAAGGCAAGGACCTCTTTGTGTTGAGACTTTATTAGTTCAACCTGGAACACACAAGTAAAGAGAGCCTTTAGAAACAGCTCACAACTCACAAGACACAACATGGCAATTATCAGAACGACACGACGACAATACAAGATCCCACAACATATATATGGCACAGCACACGCATAGAGCCTTTCGAAACAGCACATATATTAAGCGCATATATTACATGGCTCGTGACACAATGACAATACAAGTTCCCATGACAACCAAAACCTTACATAACATATACTTTAACAACTACTGGCTTACAGCAACACTAGGCATGCAGCACAGCCATACCACCGTACAACAGCTACATAACACAATCTTTCACAATTACTGGCTTCCATGGTGCATACACGAACTTCCAAGGCTTCTGGCGTAATATCTCATCACACACTCAAAAACAGCTATACAATCACATGCTTACATCAACTTACTACATCATATTACGAATTAAATACTCACTTATTGAGGCACGATGGTCCTTGCTTATACAAGCAACAAACTATCTTCATAACACAGACGTGTTCCCTCAGGAACTGTTAAACGCAGACTGAATACTGTACAAAATTCCCACGCTTATATGTGACACAGTACCTCAGGTGCTAAAGTGAACCGTCTGCAAAACGCTACGTGCGGAGTGCAAAAAGAGCGTGTCGTCTGCAACTACCTAACTATTTATAGAACACAGATACTATTTATAGGTCACATACGCCACACTGTACACAAACGTTCATTCAACACACAACCACTCACAATGCTTACTCCACACACACAAACATTCACACACGATACTACACTTTATGAGATCGCCAGCAACTGCCGATCAGCAGACCTGCCGGTTCAGTAAAGGCCACCTCTTAGTACAGAACAAAGTCTAGTGCCAGTCAACTATAGATACATTACACTCATAGAAATCAAAAGTTAATTTTTCTGCCTTTCTTTACAGATCTGTTTCGTAAGGATATTTCCTCACTCTGCAGAATAAGAGCAGATGCAATACAGCATTATAAGATCTCCGCTGGTTCTACAGAGGCCACCACTGAGCACAGAACCAACTCAAGTGCCAACTATAATACAACTATAATACAATTGCAACATTATAAGATCTAATACGTTTTTGTTTTGTTTTTTCCATTACAGCACATAGAGATGCTTGAGTCTAAAATAAGCAAGTTGACAAGCTCTTTGGAGTCGCAATTGGACCGTGTTCGTGTTGCTGATCAGCAAATACGTCGCTTCGAGGAGAGCCGTCACTCGTTACAGAATGAATTCACGAGGATGCAAGAGGAACTGGCGGCAACAGCGCTACTTAGGGACGGCCTGAGGATGGACAAGGAAAGGGTAAGTTTGCATAGTTGTCGCAATTCCTAAATTGACAGTATTATTTTGGTAGATCATGTTGAACCTGTCCCATTGCTCGCAAGATCTAAGGGGTTGGGTTCGATTCCCAACACCTATCAGATTCCCAACACCTATCATATAAAACTGTTTCAGAAAGTCAAATCTCATCGATTGCAATTAGTTGGTTCTTGATGAAAGAGAAAGTAAGTTTTTCAGGTGACACAGATTCATGCAGACCTGTGTACACCCCAGTGAAGTGAGGCCTAATGTTGATTAATTATAAACTTCTTAAGAATACCAGTCTCTAATAATAGGGGATTAAGAACAGTTGTAATTGCAGTTTCCATTACTGATGAATCTTTGGATGAAAGTCTGTTTAACTCAACTGAAGTAAACCGCACCAGTTTTTCTATACTGGAGGACTATGCACTTTTATTAATGCTAAGTTTTGAAAATTTACTTAGAAATGGAGTGGA
>CBDBEG010000020.1:0-13763 GCA_965204255.1 Rubritalea sp. | reverse complement strand
GGCTGTTTCCGTCGCTTGTGCCCCAGATGCTTTCCAAACAGGGAGGCGGAACACCCCGTGAAGAAAGACGTGACGCACAGAGAGAACCATGGGCAGACGCTAGCATTCGAACACGCTCTCAGAAGCAGCGGTCGCTCTCTACACGTCCAGTGGGAGTGCGACTTTAGGGCTGAAATGACTTCACACCACCGGCGATTGATGCGTCTACTTTCCGCCTACGACCCGATAAAACCCAGAGACGCGTTCTACGGCGGTCGAACAGAGGCCATAGGTTTGTACAGAGAGGCAGCACCCGAAAAGGGGGAGTGGCTGAAGTACGTGGACTTCAACAGCTTGTATCCTTTCATAAACAAGTATGCCAGGTATCCCGTGAAACACCCCGTGGTCGTCAGAGGTGAGGACATACCCGAAGAGGTGGAAGGACTGGTCAAGTGTTTAGTGCTACCTCCTACTAAGCTGTTTCTCCCCGTGCTGCCGTGGAGGAATGGCGAGGGCAAGTTGCTGTTCCCTCTCTGCAGGTCGTGCGGTGAGAGTGGTCAGACGCACGCTTGCACGCACACGTCACCCGAAGACAGGGTCCTCATAGGCACCTGGACGTCGCCAGAGCTATCCAAGGCGGTGGAGTGCGGATACAAGATCTTGCAGAGGATCGAAGCCTGGCACTATCCCAACACCTCGCAATACGACCCAGAGACGCGCACAGGGGGGATATGGGCGGCGTTCATCAACAAGTGGGTCAAGTTGAAGCAGGAAGCATCGGGTTACCCCAAAGGGTGTGACGCGCCAGAAGAGAGGGCCGAGTACGTGGCAGCGTGGAAACGGAGAGAAGGCATTGAGTTGGAGCCGGGGAAAATATCACACAACCCGGGTCTCAGGTCTCTGGCCAAACTGTTGGCGAACAGCCACTGGGGTAAATTCGGGCAGCGATCAGACAAGTCCAAAGTCGTCTACACCGCCGACGTGTCGGATTACGTCAAGCTGATGCACGATCCGCACATCCAAGTTCAAGACGTGGTGTACGCCAATGAAGAGTCTGTGGCGGTCTACTCCAAGGTGAAAGGGGAGGAGAGCGACCCCGGCTCCGCGCGTACCAACTGCGTGCTGGCTGCGTACACCACGGCAAACGCCAGACTGCGCTTGTATAATGCGATGGAGCGGTTGGATCGAAGGGTGCTCTACACAGACACGGACAGCATCATCTACGTCCACAAGCGAGGAGAGTGGAATCCGGACACTGGCGACTTCTTGGGGGACTTGAAAGACGAATACCCCCGCCAGGAGTTGACTCAGTACGTAGGACTGGGTGCCAAGAACTACGCCATCAGATTTGCAGACGGCACTTGCGAGTGTAAAGTGCGTGGTTTCACCCTCAACTACCAAACGTCCAAGTTGATAGATTTCGACACCATGCTTGAGATGTTGCGAGAAGGCGTGGGCAACAAGACGGTCACGACAACACGTCCTCACGCGATAGTCAGAGAGGGTCAGGTGGGCTTAGGAGGCATGTACACCAGGTCCCAAGAGAAAACATACAGGATGGTGTACGACAAGCGACGCATACTGCCGGACGGCGTCAGCACGGTCCCCCTGGGATGGCTTGACGATGATGACGTCACGGCTGGTGATATATAGAGGCGGCCCAGAAGAGACTCAGCCTCACAACCGCTTCAACAGTCGACATGGCGTACCTCGATTGCCACGGGGATTACTGCAGCATCACCAGGAAGGGTCCCGAGGGGATGCAGCAAATCGTGCTGTCCAGGGTCGAGTGGCTGAAGCTGTGCAGGCTGAGCTCCAAGGTGTCCAGTTACATGGAGCGTACGACCGAGGGGTCCCAGAGAGAGGAAGAGCAATCATGGACGCTCACGCCCGAGGCACGCATTGGGACGGTGAGCGGTCAACCTTGGAAAAAAGTGATGACAAAGCTTACTCTGAACTGTTACAAGCAGGCGCCATACTGCAACATAAGAGTGTACGTCGGTGACGGCCCGTCCAAGCAAGGGGTGACCCTGAATACGACGGAATGGTTCTCCGTGCGCAACAGGCTGTCCAACCCGCCGGGCTCTGAACTCCATCTCGCCGAGAAAGTGTACAAGAAATTGCTAACAGAAGCAATCACAAAGGTCATACCCGAACGATGCGTCGGTTGTAAGGAAAACTGGCCCTCTCAAACAGATCATGAGTGTATCGTGGGCAGAGGGTCGCTGATACATCGGCTGGGAGAGGACGTGTCCGTCTCCGTCTTTACGTTTCAACACGAGCTGATGCTGCTCGCAAAGGAACGACGCGCCATGCTTGAAACAGCCCCCTCAGATCTGTTTGACGTATGCGACAAACTCCTCAAACCAGAGATTATAGACGACTTGTGCAAAGCAGACGCAGAGTTGGACGATGAGCTTGAACCGTTATTGATCGTGGACGCTGATGGTGAAGACAAGAAACCGCCGCCCCGTGCTATAAAGGAAAAAGGCAAACGCACTGGCTTCACAAATAGGCATTCACCCTACCCGTGACCGCCCAGCTATGGAACACGCAGAGAATAGAGAGGGCAGCGACATTGAAATGGTGTCAGAGAGAGTTCGCCGGCTAGAAGAAAACGCCAAAGCCGCTAATAACGATGGAGCGACAGCGGCGTATGTGCAGCAAATCGAACTACTGACGGCAGATTTCTACCGAGAAAGACGAGAGAGAGAGAAACTAGCGCATAAAATGGAGGGTCTACAGCTGTTACTGAAACACCTGCGCGAAAAATACCACGTGTTGTACCACGAAGTCCTCGCCATACAGAACGGCGAGTGATGCGTCTACTAGGACAGAACGTGCTTACAAAGAGTGATTATGTGTGTCTGTCATAATGAAATGTGAATAAAATTTTTAAAAAACGCAACGAAATCGTCTGTTTTGTTTTGTTTTGGTGCTCTTTTTTTGTTCCATGGTCCACAATGCACACAACTCAACCCTCCATGACCCACAATGCACACGCATATGCGCAACCCCGACCCTCCACTACGTACCCCCCTTTCACACACATGCCACAACGCACCCGCTTGCTTCTATGTGCTCACCAACTCTCCACCAGCACACGCGTTTTCCAGGTAGTGAGCACAAAAGAAAACAAAACATACGATTTGAAGGAAACAAAACCATAGCGTCTGTGTGTGTGTGTGTAAGAATGCATTGGAGAGAGAGAGAGGGGTATACACACACACACTGGTCAAAGGAATATGGCGAAGTCATTTTTTTCTTTCTTTCTTTTACTTCAGAGCGTTACAATCAAATCTTGCCATATTCCTATGACCTCTTTTTTTTTTTTGGTGGAGGAAACATATCATTTTTTCTTATTCTCATCAAACCAACAACACCACCTCAAATTTTTTAAAGTGTGTTTTTTTTATTGCATGCACATACTCTTTACACAAAACAAAATAGACGTTGCAATTAAAAAAAAGCTCTTTCACTCACACACACACACACACACGCACACGCTCATTCAGTCGTATCCATTCGGTCTGTCCTGTCCCATGTAGCGAAGGGAGCCGTCCCCCATACGCACGTACGTGCTGCACTGTTGCACGCCATTGTAATGTGGAGGCTGATGATACTCCTGGGTAGCAGCAGGCATTGGGATGGTCTGTGAAGGAGGAGGAGGAGGAGGAGGAGGAGGAGGAGGAGGAGGAGGAGGAGGAGGAGGCAGCGATGCACCAGTCTGTTGTTGTACGTCACTGTAGTGGTAGGGGAGTGGAGGCTGATATTCCTGGGGCGTTGGGATGGCCTGTGGAGGAGGAGGAGGAGGAGGAGGAGGAGGAGGAGGAGGAGGAGGACATCTGTTGAGACGGCATTGCTTGGAATGAGAGAGGTGGCGGTGGTGGAGACGTCATGACATCGTAACATTGGCACTGGGGATACGATGCCACGTACGGCGGAATGGGTGCCGAAACCAGTGGCATGGATTGAAATAGTCTCTTCGCGAACTCCATACTCGCATCCACGGCCGTCTGGACGACGACGTCGATAATGTCGTCGATGTCATCCTCGCAGCTCACTACTTCTTCTTCTTCTTCTTCTCGTGGGGGTGGAGGTGGGCGTGGTGGCGATGGAGACGGCGATGGGGGTCGAGATCCGCACTGACAGGATCTTTCATTCCCGTCCGACCACAACTCGGCCTCCCGTCGTCTTCTTTCCCCCTCCCCCTCCTCATCTGAGTCGTAAATGCATCTCTCCGTACTACTCGTTCTCCTCACCCTCTTTCTTGGCTCCTCCTCCTCCACGTCATCTTCACTGTCCGTCGTGGACTCTGGCTCGTAAAGAGCGTGGTATGGCCGTATCCTCGCAGCGGCCGGCGCTGGCGGAGGCGGGGGGCAGGCCCCGGCGGCGGGCGACGCGTCCTCGATCGTCACGATCCTCGTCTCCTAGAAAAAAAAAGAAGAAGAACGGTTTGATGTAATTTGTGTCTTTTTTTTAAAAAAAATATATATATATGCACGCTTATGATTATTATTTATTTATTTTTTTTTTTTAAAGAAATAAATCACATCAAAAAAAAACTTACGTTTGTCTTTTCTATCCTCATGCTCCGTCCTGGGTCTTCCCCTCTTTCGCTCATTCTTTGCTGCAACTTCTGAAAAGAAAAAGAAAAATTGCAATGTGACTAGAAAATTATGGAACAAAACATTTTGTTTTCAATGCCTCCTCTCTTCTCCCCCTGTATCAATTAATTAATCAATGTCAACAGCGCACGTGACTAGAACAAACTTTTGGCGTGGGCTTTTACCCCGTGAGCACGCGTGACTAATCGTAAAACAAATCTTTTTAAATACCTCCGCGTCTCTCACACTCCCCCCTCTCTCCCTCCAACATCAATCAATCAATGCCTGCAGGGACAAGGACTTAATTTCTAGAACAAACTGTTTAGTTTGGCGCGTTCTTTTACTGGTGAGCACGCGTGACTAATTGTAAAACAAACTCTTTTTAAATACCACTGCGTCTCACTCACTCCCCCCTGGTATCAATTGACCAATGTCAACACGGGCTTAATTTCTAGAACAAACTGTTTAGTTTGGCGTGTGCTCAGGCTCCCCCCCACACACCCACATATATATGTTGTGACAAAGACAACAACGGCTTCTCACAGCTCACGATACTTTTCTTATCTGGGAGGGGGAAAGGTGGGGGACTAAACCGTGCACGCGCACACGGCGTTGTAACCAAGACGCACAGGCATTGCAGTGATTCGTTAAAAGAAAAGTGGTGCGCAACAGACGTCGACAATCAAAAGAAAAAAAACCATTCTTTTATATTTCATCTTGCGTAGACGAAAAAAAACAAAAACAAAACAAAACAAAACAATGCATCATTATAACTATACAAAAGTGAGAAGACGTCATATCAATCAGTCAATGTCAACACGGACTTAATTTCTAGAACAAACTGTTTAGTTTGGCGCGTGTACTCGGAGGAGTACGTAAAAAAAAAAAACAGGAGAGAACGTCTTCTCACGACTCATGGTGCTTTTCTTATCTGGGATTTAAATCTGTTTTGTGAGGACAGGGAGGGTTTGTAAAAAATAATAAAATAAAATTTAAACAGATATCGCAGTGAGCCGTTAAAAGAAAAGTAAAGCGTAACAGCCGTTGCAGAGTTCACAATCAAAAAAAAAAATCATTTATATGTGGCCTTGCATAGACGTGACGTCATTATAACTATACAAAAAAATATGAAAAGACATCTACTTACATCCGCCTCTGTTTGAAAGTTCCTTCTCCGTGAAGTCGTCATAACTCTCATGTTTTCTTTTTTGCTTTGTGCGTATCCGTGTCTGCGTCCGTGTCTCACAGGAAGTTTTGTGCAGAATGCCGGGCGTCTCTCTTATATACCTGACCATGTTGTTGTGACGCTAACCTTTTTCAGTGACCCGTTCAAGGCGCAAATTAGAAAGAGCTCCCGACGTGCACGAGGGCCAGGTCCCCTATCAGTCCCACGGGAGCAATAAATGTCCCTGTGCGCTAACGATCCATGCATTCGAGACGTGAATGTGAAGACGGCAATTACCAAGAACGTGCCATGGCCCAAACGCGTCACGAACCATTTCAATGCTATGCCAAACAACACGCTACCTTTAAACACCCCGCTACGGCCGTAGTGGCAGGTCCCTCGGGGTCCGGGAAAACAACATTTTTGATGTCGCTCATTGAGCACAAATCCACAGCCTTCACTCCTGAACCCAGTCGAATCATCCTTTGTTACAAGCAGTTTCAGCCCGCTTATGAAAAGCTGCTGAGTCGAACTGACGTACAACTTGTGCAGGGGTGTAAAGGATACACATTGTGTCCTGACACAAGAACTTTACTCATCATCGATGATTTCAGCTCCGAGTCGGAGGAGGCGAGCATTGGAGAGTTGTTTTCCGTGTCCAGTCATCACCTGAACACGTCCGTGTTTTACGTGACTCATAACTTGTTTCTGCAAACCAGGGCGTTCAGACTCGCTGCTCTAAACGCCCAGTACTACGTGCTGTTCAAAAGCATAAGAGGTGCCGGTCAGATCGCAACGCTCGCCAGACAAGTGTTTGCGGGTCAAAAGGGCAAGGGGAAACGCCTCATGGAGGCGTACTCAAACGCCACACGCACGCCGTTCTCCTACCTGGTGCTGGACTTACATCCCGAGACGCCCGAGGCTATGCGTTTTAGATCACACATCTTACCCGGTGAAGGTGCGGTGCTGGCTAGTAACGGGGATGCTAATTTAATAACTTGCTACGCGACGTGAGTTGATTCATTTGCAGTTATGGCGCTCAGAAAGGAGGACCTAAAATTGCTGTCTCGTCTGTTTGCTTGCAAAAAAACAGTGTCAAGAAGGAGAATACTACGTGAAGGGGGGAAGCCGCTAATGAGAGCGCTGAGAGAGATCTCTTACAACGTGCTGAAGGGTAAACTACCGCTGACGTCAAAGCAGCTCACACGCTTGAAAAAGCATAAAAAGTGCGTACGTCTAGTCGCCAACAAAAACACCAGCGATCAGACAAGGGCTAAGATCGCCCAGAAAGGCGGCTTTATAGGGGCACTCATTGCCCCCCTTCTGGCCGGCTTGGTAGGGCCCACAGTAAACGCGCTTACCGGTAATTTGAGATAAATTAAAAGAAAACAACGGGGTCATGGCTCATCAGGAGGACGGGGACCGCCACACGCCCACGTGCTCGGCATTCTTTGTGCCTGGGGAGGTTGTGCATGCGTGGAGACGTAATCAGAAAGTAATTGACCTTGATAGACCCGATGACAAGCAGGTGGCGGATAAAGTTTTGAGCCTGGAGCGGGCAATTGAGCGTGACACAGTCCCGCCCCCAGACAAACAGATGATTGTAGCTCGTAAGTTAGGCGAGTTTCTGACAAGCAAGAAGGCGCGTGACGTCGGCAGGGCTATCGCACCGCAGGTAGCAGCAGCACCCCCTGCAAGCAGTGAAACGCCCATGAGTGAGGACGAACGCTTTCTATCTGAAATCCCCGTGTCGTACAGGTCAAAGGCCAAGAAACTCATGCGTGCGTGGTCTCAGAAAGGCATGACGTGGGACGGCAGGGGCAACATCTATTTAAAGGGGAAACCTGTGAGAGGAGGCAGTCTAGCAGAGCTCCTGCACCACGCATCATCTGGAAGACGACGTAATCCGCCTATTGGTTTCGGTCACGTGACCAGGTATATGGCTCGCCAGCAGCTACCTCCCACGGCCTATGCAAATCCACGGTGGAGAGGGGAAGTGTGGGATAGGTACACCCCTAGCGACTCGAGCACGGAATATTACACACAGGGTGAAGGGGAAGAAGAGGACACGAGCACAGTGGCGGAGTCTGACCTGGACGTCGCAAGGAGCGCGTTTCCCGAATGGAAGGATATAAAGTAGAGAGGAGGGGCAAGAAGAAGAAGAAGAGGAAAAGAAAAGCGCCACCCCCCAGCAAGTTTGCGAACGCTTACTACGATACGACGTCACCGGCGGCGTTCACCGGTAGCGCTAGGCGGCTAGCCAAAGAGGTGGAAGGGGCGACAGAGCGTCAAGCGAGGGAGTGGTTACGCGGTCAAGACACGTACACGCTGCACAAGCAGGCCAGACGGCGGTTCTCCCACGAGTCCATCTACCTGGAGGGCCTGGACTACCAATGGTCGGCCGATTTGCTAGACGTCCAAGCACACGCCCATGAGAACGACGGGGTTAGGTACCTGCTGACGGTCATTGACGGTCTGTCGAAACACGCCTGGGTTAGACCCCTGATGAACAAGTCTGCGGCAACCGTGGCCATAGCGTTGGAGGACGTGTTCGTGTCCTCAGGGCGGCAACCTCGGCGCTTAAGAACAGACAAAGGAACCGAATTTCTAGGACAGCCTGTGCAAAAAATGCTGAGCAGACGGGGAGTGGTGTTTTTTACGGCGCAACACTCCACCAAGGCCTCTCTGTCGGAACGGTTCAATCGCACGCTGAGGGGGAAGCTTTCTCGTTATTTCACGGCCACCAACGCGCACAGATACCTACCCGTGTTGGAGGACTTGGTACGAGGCTACAATCACACCGTCCACACCACCACGAAAATGAAACCCGCGGACGTGAACGCTCTTAATCAGCACGTGGTGTGGAAAAGGATGTTTGGCCATCTGTTGCACAGACGTAAGGCGAGATGGGTGACGCCACCGTCCAAGGCCCAATTCGAGGTCGGTGACCTCGTGAGAATCGCCAAAGAGAAGGGGGCCTTCGAGAAAGCGTATTTAACAAACTGGACGTCCGAGCGGTTTATCATTTCCAAAGTCATTCTCACCGCAGCAGGTCGCTACAAGTATCTCCTCGAGGATCTGTCTGGTGAACCTCTAATCGGAACCTTTCAAAAAGAGGAGCTACAAAAAGTGACAGAGCAGCGACGGCAGATTCAAAGAGTTGTCAAGAGAACCCCCAGAGGCGCGTACGTCAGATGGAGAGGTCACCCAAACAGTCTGACGACTCTCATTCAGTCAGAAGCGTAAAACTCTGGCAGTGTTTTGGGTCCTCTTATCCCAAAAACGAGATCGTGTTTTTCGGCCAAATCATTCTACTGTACGCGGTGGTGATAGCGGCCATTGTGAACCTCTCTTATCCGCCCCTGGCCGAAAGCAAGAGTGCCCTGTGGATTTCACTCCTCTCCTCCTGCATTGGGTACATCCTACCCCATCCCACGTTCAAGACGCCTAGACAAGGCTCAACGGCGGCGCAAAAATCATGATAGAGGGAGGTCCTGGCCAGGACGAGTTCTACCTGACCCTGCCGAGCGATTCCAGCAAGGCTTACTTTGACAAGCAAGACGCGTCTCACTACTTCACAAAGTTACATGGGGGCGTACGGCTCGACCCCGGCGAGTGGATGGTGGGTCTTGCCGAAATCACCTACCCCGCCACCTATGACAACATTCCGGTCAGTGAGTTTACTGCCGAATACCACGTCCCCGACAAGCCCGATGCCGTCCGTCGGAGCAGGTGCGCCGTGAGGGCCAAGCATTACATCACCCCCCAGGACCTGATCAACGACTGGCTAAAGGCTTTCATATCCCACCCCGACCATTCGTACTACCGAGGTCAAAGAAAGATCAGGCTCGCCTACGACAAAATCTCAGAGAGAGCCACGTTTTCCTTTGACGGGTCCGACCACGTTCTCAAACTCTCTCACCCTCTGGCCCACGCTCTTGGCTTTCGAGAGGAGGACGGCGTTCCATACGAACAAACGGACGGTAGCGGCGGTATTCGCATCCCCAAAGAGATCCAGAGAAGTGAAGGCACCGTGGACGTCAGAGCCCATCACCCCGTCAACGTGGACAGGCTGATACCCGTGATTTACGTCTACTGCGACCTGATAGAGCGTCAACAAGTGGGCGACAGCTACGTGCAGCTGTTAAGGACCTTACCGACACGAACCGGCGTACGGGGCGATCTAATCACCGAGACGTTCGACAACATACACTACGGCGGTGTAGAACATGGCTCGTTTGAGATGGTCGAAATACAGCTAGTCGACCACCTGGGTATAATATTCCCTTTCGGAGGGGCATTGTCACAGTGAAACTACACTTTAAGCGCAAGGGGACCACGAGTTAGAGATGTTGACGGCCGAGGGATGTTCCAAGTCCGAGCTCGAACTATTTACCATCCCACCCCACAACGTGTCTATGGAAAGAGGGGACTACGCCGTTCACAAACCCCTGGCCCAAATCTCCCACTCAACTCCCCTGGAATTTCACGTGCAAGCATCTCCCGATGAATACATCGACCTAGGTCGCACAAAGTTACAGCTGACTCTGCGAATCGCCAAAAGGTCAGGAGAGGCGCTCGGTCAGGGCGCAAGAGTGACCACGGCTAACCTGCTCCTGCACACCCTCTTCTCCCGGGTCGACTGCAAACTAAACGGGACGCTGGTGACAGCCAACGTAGACACCTACCCTTACAAAGCCTACTTGGAGACAATCCTGTCCCACGGGAGTGCCAGCTCGAAGAGTTGGCTACAAGCTGAACTGTACGAAGAGGACGACCCTTGCAACGACAACTACGATCCCACGGCCAGAAACGCTCAACCCGGGATAAAGAAAAGAAACGAACGTATCAAGGAAAGCAGAATCTTCCAGCTGACCGGGCGACCCCACGTGGACATTTTCATGCAGGACAAATATCTACTGCCAGGCGTCGACATCGATCTGAAATTCACAAAATCCCCAACACGGTTCCACCTACTAGGAGGAACCGTCCTCAGAAGAGTACAAGTCGAAATCATCGGCGCCCTGTTACTCGTAAGAAACGTCAAAGTCAACCCCGACGTGAGCCTGGCACACATCGAAGAGCTTCAGAAAGGCATCCCTGCCACATATCCTCTGAGGCGGGGCGTCGTCACGACTTTTGTCGTCCCAGCAGGCACTCGGTCCTTCAACAGAGAAAACTTCATCATCGGGCAACTGCCCCGGAGAGTTTTCTTGGGACTGGTCACCAACAGCACTTTCAACGGCAGTGGTAGAGAAAACCCATTCAACTTCCAGCACTTTAGCCTCAACTACCTGGCCCTGTCCTCCAACGATCAAACCTTCCCCCATGAAGCACCCCTTACCCCATACTTTTGAGACGGGTGCAGATATGCAGAAGTTTTGAGCCTGCTGTACCAAGCCGTGAACGTGCACAACAGCAACAGAGGATTGGTCATCAACTATGACAACTACGCTCGAGGATACACCCTCTACGGATTCGATCTGACCACCGACATGTGCGAAGGAGCGCACACCGACCCCATAAAACACGGCGCTTTGAAACTGAAAGCTCACTTCGGAACGGATCTAACCCGTCCCATAAATGTCATCTGCTACGCCGAATACGACAACACGTTACGGATTGATGGAAACAGAAACGTGCTAGTTGACTATGCCACAACATGAACACGGGTCAACTAGAGCACGCACTTCGAACCAATCAACTGACCTCTAAACTGTTCAGAGCCGTCGTAGCAGCCGATCGGCTGCCAACATCAGCGAATCAACAGGGGTCGTACGTCGTCAACACAGATCCGCACTACTTACCCGGACAACACTGGGTCGTACTACACTTCACGAGCAGCCACGTCGTCTACTTCGATCCCATGGGAGCCCCCATAGCCAAACATCTACTCGACCGACTTCGAAGCAGCGGCACTTTCTCCGAGAAGACGTTACAGCACGTCGTCACAAGACGAATCCAAGGTCTTCGACACACATGCGGATTCTACTGCGCTTACTACATCCTGTGTCTGGCCAACCCAGAACTGTACAAACTGGACATCTTTAGCGACAATTTAGATTTCAACGACAGACTCGTGTGTAATCTTTTCCTCCGGATGTTCCCAATAAAATGAAAACCAAAACTATGCGTTGTGTTGTTACTGATGCACTTTTCCCTCCTCTCTCTCTCTCCATGTCACAAACACAGTTTTTATTCGTCGTGGTGTCTTTTCACCACCACCACCACCCCATCCACACAACAACCTGCGAGCTGCGACACTCATCCTAGACGCTCAACTCAGCGTTATAGGATGTCACATTATAGGATGGCACGAATCGAGCTGCGACAATGCTTTATAGGATGAAATCGGGTTGCGACAAATCCTCCTATACGGGCACAAAGAACTACTTACGGGCATTTTTTCGAAATGGCCACCACAATTTTGCAAAAAGTCACTTGAGGCCAGAAGTACATCTACAAATTGACAAAATGAAAACACAGAAACTGCTGCAACCAGGTTAAGACTCCAAACCCTCATTTATGGACTCCACTGCAAACTGCCAGGCAAAGTTGTCACCTCTCACTACCTATTCGTAACCGTTTCGTAGTGTTCCTTTTCATAAATTTATCAATGCTAAATAGTTGATGTTTTTCCCAGCCTTGTTCTACAAGGATGCCCAGAACTTTGACTGGCATTAAACTATACATTATACAAACATTAATCACTTACCAAGTATTCCGTAAGATTTTCTGCCCTTTCATGAACAGACTTTGCAATTCGCCAGACTTTTTCTGCACATTCCTGTGTTTGTGTGGCATCCATGTTGCAGCTTGGCTCGGAAGCAACTGACCCATGAAAGAATTGACAAACTATTGCCACACCAAGAACTAAATAAATTACAACCATCATGTTGGTATTGGAGAAATAGATAAATAGATAAATATAATAAACAAATGTTAGATGACAGTGATAAGGCAATAAATCACTCACCTTATATATTGATGTCCACAAGAGGCTAAAAATTCCAATTTGGAGGAGGGATAAAATTCCAGCATGATAGGGAGAACTAAAATTAAAACAACCATATTCACTAAACCCAACATAATGAAATTACAATGTCCAATTTAAATTCTTATCGCTCAGCTAAGTTGTGTTCCCACGGTGTTTTGTGAGAACAAGAATCTGGGTATTTTTTGTTGTGTTATAATAGCATTATTATATCATCATCATACACTGTCCCCTTCGTAGTGCTATTACACATGTTCTTACACCTTGTGTGAAATATCTACTGGACAATACAGCTAGGAGGGCGATAAAACACATTAATGACTGCTCAGGTGGGAGGATACAGGCTTAAATGGAACATGATCAGTAACATTAATCTCTTAATTATCTGACTATCAAAGTTAATATAATCAAACGTATGATATTTAGATATATATGTAAAGAGAGAGAGAGAGAGAGAGAGTTTTAGAAACAATCACTGATCTGTGTATTTTGGTCAATTAAAGCATCTGCAAAATAGTTAATTACAATTGATGTAGCATATAGTGATGACCACAAGGATGATTATGAAGTGTGGTCACTGAGTGCAACAAAGTCAGAAACATGACTGGTACTGGTGACTCATGAACCATAGAGATACCACGCCAGCCTCTTTTCCCATGGAATTTAGAATCAGAACCACTAATAGGCACAGTTTCACGACGCCGCTGTCAAATGGAGCGTTAATCTGAACCACGGTGTACTGATTCCCCCTCCTTGTGGAAATAAAAAATTACACTTGGCATAACTATTTGTAGTTTTGGTCCTTTTTTGTTGTAATGATTAACGTACTAAGGGTGTTTTTTTTTTGTTTGTGGAGTTTTGCAAATCTGTGCTGATTACTAACCAGAATGAAATTAAACTTGCTGATACATAGCACAAAATATTGACTGGTGCACAATAAGAGACTTTCAGAGAAGCCCGGTTTCTTCATTTGCCTACCCCTCCCACCGATGCATCCTGGGAAAATACAGTGGACTAG
>CBDBEG010000019.1:0-11239 GCA_965204255.1 Rubritalea sp. | reverse complement strand
ACAAGAAATAATGACGCAAATGAAACTTGGAATCTCCGTATACCTGGCCAGTACATGGTAATTCTAAGTTATTGTTTCTTTTAAATTAATACATTTACATTCTGCATTTGAACATTGTAAATGTGCCAAAAACATGCCACTATCTCTATGACTATTGCAACCAAAAATGTTCTATGTACAGAGAGTTAGCTCTACACTTCTATGGGACTTCGGCGCCAAGGCGGAGCGTGCACGTACGATCGCAGCGTTACGTCTTGCACGACACGAAGGGCAGGACGGACGCTTCATGGGACACGCTCCGTACGTGGCGCACGGACCCCGAAATGCACTTAGAACGGGCTCTCTCATTGGAAGACACCTCTATTTGTGTACAATGACAGTAGTTGTTACATAAGCCACTAAAGAGCTGTGAATGGTGGAAATTACCGCATGATCATCACAAGATGACGTCTAAGAAGCTGATTGGCTAGAAAAGAGGTGTGTCCGAAAAGTGTGCTGTGATTGGATAAATTGATGCACGTCAGTGTTTGTTTGCTGGATTTTGGCTCAGTGTTGACTGGGCGCTCGTTGGACAAGGTTGTAGCACTCACTTGTAAATGCAAATAAGGTTCACGTGAAAGAAATAAAAGACTCAGAAGACTGCATCCCTGGAGTTGTTCACTGGAGAGAATCGCTATTGCTTTTGATATAGGCAGAAAGACCCCTCCCACGCCCGTGTTACAGATTGGTGTCAGAAGTGGGATCCAAGATGACCAGTGAGAACGAAGAGATGAGTCGCCCTGGAAGCAGCCAGCCAGAGGTGGACGAACCAGAAACCCCAGCCATCAGTCCCAGCTTCATGGGACCGATACCACCTTGTCCACGAGAGAAGATCAAACCTCGGGTGTACGATGGGACAGTCACCTGGCGTGAGTACGTCGGCCAGTTTGAAAGAATAAGCCGCTTGAATGGGTGGACCAGTGTACAGAAGCTCGACTTGCTATGGGTGCATCTGACGGGCGAGGCGCTCACCTACGTGGAAAGCCTGACGGCCGAACAGACAGCCACCTACGACCGCCTGGTCCATGCGCTGGAGGAAAGATTCGGCGACCAACACCTGGCAGAAGTGTATAAATCAGAACTGAGGGGCCGCCATCGCCAGAAAGGAGAGTCTCTCCTAGCCCTGGCTCAAGACATCCGGAAGCTAGTGCAGAAGGCCTACCCAGACATTGGCCGGCCGGGACTTGAGGAGCTGGTCATTGAGAAGTTCCGAGAAGCGCTGCCTGATCACCATCAACGCATAGCTGTATATCAAAGTAAGGCCCGGACCCTGGACCAAGCGGTAAAGGCAGCGTTGGATATGGAGTCCTGGCAGGTGTCAGAGGCAAGACGTTCTACCCCCTCTCACCGACTACGGGCCGCTGCTGAGCAGGACGAGGAGGAAGAGCACCAGGACGCCGCTAGAGCCGTGAGGACGGGATCCCATAGCCAAGAACCTGATCTCGTAGCCACGTTGGGCACCATGCTGGAGACGTTCCTGACCAAGATGACAGCCCAGGAACCTACACCAACTCAAGGGAACTCGTCTGGACCACGGTGTTTTTATTGCCAGCGACAAGGACACTTTCAAAGAGACTGTAAGAAACGTAAGGCCGAGGAACAGAAGAAGTCATCGTCGGGAAACGGGCAAGGGCAGCACTAGGCGCCCGTAGTGCTGCTGAGGAGGACGGAAGGGCGTCATCAACGACTGTGGGTAAGCCACCTTGTGGTACTTTATTTGGGTCCTTAGGTGAGGGAAGTCTTCCCCAGGAAGGTAGTGGACAGGGGCATGGAGGAGCAGGATGCATTGGGTGCATCACTCCGTGCCACGTTCAGGGACTACTAGGGGGCAACCAAGGTTGCTGTTCCACGGGAAGTGGTCATCCTGGTTGCCTACTTCACCAGGCACCACCAGGGTGTTGTCCCTGGAGAGCTATGGTCATGAACATGTTTGGAGCAACAAGGGGTTGCGGGGAACTCTGTCCAGGATTTGGGGACCTCCTGGGGAGACTACTCTTAGCTAGGTGGGGATCCAACGAGGTAGGGTTGGCCACTCACCCGCTAGGGGGGTGCTTGGGAAGCCATAGATCGACAGGTGGTGAAGGTGGTCGGTCGACCGGCGGGGACAACAGCACAAGTAGCGACCACGAGCGGCAGAGCACTCCAACTGGGGACCTCTTTAGTGAGAGTCCACAAAAGGCAGTCTCTGTTGTGAGTAAAAGCGAAGCTGAACGTTCCTGTACGGCACCATGGATCACCTCCCCCAGTCGAGCTGGTCTTCCACGGCATCCGACGGCTGGCGGTGAGGAGTCAATCCCAGGGACCAAGGGACTCTTCCCTTCCGTCCCCTCAAGCAGCAGCACTAATAACTCCTCGCCCAGGAAGCCCAGCCTGCCGAGAAGGACTGTTAATGAACAGGCAGAGCTGGGAGCTAGGGAACTAAAAGACAATTCTTGTTCAAACAGTTATGATGTTAAAATGTATTCACATGTAGAGGAAATTGTACCGTCGGACGGAGTGGCTGCCTGCACCGGGAGATGTGGGACTGCTGGTCGGTGCAATGCCCCAAATGGGGACCTCTCTGAGAGTCCACAAAAGGCGGCTAGCACTGACTGGGGGAACCACTCTATCGGTGTAGACGTCACTTTGGACGATGATAGGGACGTGGATCACATTGAACAAGAGAGCAACGTAGGTAAGGAAGAGTTCATGGGGAGGGTACTACGTTCTGACAAAAATGACGTAGAAGTAGAAGTGGTGGGACGAGTCCAGTCTCTCCCTGGAGGACAGCACTCTCCTGAGGTCCGGTGGCTCGTGGACACCGGAGCAACCAGATCCATCCTCTCTGCTAGCACCTACCGGAGGGCGTTGAGCCATATTCCCCTGCGTCCCGTCCACGTACCAATGACTGCCATCAACGGAAGTCGGGTTCCTGTCATGGGGGCCTGCACCTTGGTGATCATCCTTAACGGAAGGAGGTACAAGCATGACTTCATTGTTGCTGAGATTGGGGACGAGGGTGTGCTCGGACGGGACTTCCTTAGGGCAAATAGATGCCAGTGGAATTGGGAGCATAACGTCCTCGAGATCGATGGGCAAGAGATCAGATGCAGAGTACCCCTACTCCACGATATCCCTACTGAGGAAGTAAGGGCTGTGAAGACCTACGTCATCCCTGCCCGGACTGAGATGGTTATCGAAGGCCAGCTTGGAGAAGGGACGAGGACTCTATCAACAGGGATGCTCACTGGCCTGCCTAGGTTTATGGGAAAGCGACAACTGGGAGTTGCCGCTATTTTAGCCCGGAGACGGGGCAGGATAGTGCCTGTTCGAGTCCTCAACCCGAGTTCCAGGAAGAGAACAGTGGTCATTGGAGATGCCCTGGCCTCCTATCAGGCCGTGGAGGTCCTGGAGCCACGGGAGTCCATGAAGGGGAGGGCGGTCCGAACCCGGGAGGGATCAGCACCCTTGACCCCCGAATTGGAGGACCTGTATGAGAGAGGGACAGAGGAGCTTAGTCACTCTGACAAGGGAAGACTCAGGTCCCTCCTCGAGGAGTTCAGCGACATTTTCTCTTCCGAGGGCAAACCTCTGGGCCGGACGGGCGTAGTGAAACACACCATCCACACAGGGGACCATCGAGCCATCCGACAACCACCACGACGGGCACCTCTGGGCCAGGAGTCTGTAGTCCAGGAGGAACTTGAGAAGATGCTCCTGCAAGGGGTGATTGAGTCCTCCAGTTCTGCATGGGCTTCTCCAGTGGTCCTGGTGAAGAAAAAGGATGGGAGCGTACGGTTCTGTGTGGACTATAGGCGGCTCAATGACATCACTGAGAAGGATGCCTACCCCCTACCCCGTGTGGACGACAATCTGGACGCCTTGGCAGGGGCGAAAGTATTTTCCACCCTTGACCTGACCTCGGGCTACTGGCAGGTCGAGATGGACCCTGAGGATGCAGGAAAGACAGCTTTCTGTACCCGGTATGGGCTGTATCAATGGAGGGTCATGCCATTCGGCCTCTGCAATGCTCCAAGCACCTTTGAGCGCCTGATGGAGAAGGTCCTTGTAGGACTTCAGTGGAAAATAGCCTTGCTGTATCTCGATGATGTCATTGTCTTCTCCTCCACGGTGGAACAGCAGTTGGATCGGCTGCGGTTGGTGTTTGAACGCCTACGGAAGGCCAACCTGCAACTGAAGCCGAAGAAGTGCCACCTGTTTTGTAAGGAAGTCAGCTTCCTGGGACACAGGGTGAGCGGAGAGGGAGTGACCACCGAGGAGGATAAAGTCAAAGCAGTCAAGGAGTGGCCCGTCCCGAAGTCCGTCAAGGCTGTACGGTCATTCCTGGGTCTCACGGGCTACTACCGAAGGTTCGTGAAGGACTATGCTGCTGTGGCCTCCCCTCTCATCGCCCTGACGCAGAAAGCTGTAACCTTTAAGTGGGGAGATGAGGAGCAAAGGGCCTTCGATGCCCTGAAGGACAAGTTGGTGACGGCCCCCATCCTAGGCTATCCCGACACGAAAGAGGCGTTCATCCTGGACACGGACGCCAGCAAATGCGCTATAGGGGCTGTGTTGTCCCAGGTACAGGATGGGAAGGAGGTAGTGATAGCCTACGGGAGCCGGAGACTAACTAAAAGCGAGAGGAACTATTGTGTCACCCGACAGGAGTTACTGGCCATTGTATGGTTCACGGAACATTTTAAACACTACCTGATCGGTAAGAAGTTCCTGCTCCGGACGGATCATGGGTCCCTTCGATGGCTCTTTCGATTTAAGGAGCCTGAGGGACAGATGGCCAGGTGGTTAGAGAGATTAGCCAGATTCGATTTTGATATCGAACACCGGCCAGGAGTCAAGCACGGCAACAGTGACGGCCTATCAAGAGTACCGTGTGAGGGCCACTGTAAAAATTGCTTGAAGGGCCACGAGATGGCCGTGGAGGAAGAGACTGTCAAGAAGACCCCTGGGATAGTTCGAGCCGTACGGACGGCCACCCGGAGGACCCGAGGCAGGACGGAGAGGCAACGAAGGCAGAAGGCGGCAACCATGGCCATCCCCAATGAGTGGATGGTCGAGATCAAACAGTGGCAAGAGGCCGACCCAGACCTTCAGGTGCTAGAAACCTGGGCACAACGGCCCAGTTGGGGAGAGATAGCCCGGGAGAGGGCTGAAATCAAATATTACTGGTCGAAATGGAACCAGTTGAAGAAGGAGGGAGGCATCTGGTACTACCAGTGGAGAGAGGCTGTAGGAGATGGACAGTGGAAAGCCATAGTTCCCCCGGTCGGAAGAGCTAGCATTCTAAGAGAGCACCACGACAGTCGAATAGCAGGGCACTTTGGCCTGGAGAAGACACTGAGTCGGCTCAGACAGTCGCCTTACTTCTGGCCAAAGATGAGAACGACTGTAGAAGACTGGTGTAAGGAATGTGCAGTGTGCGCCAGGACTAAAGCTCCCAACCGCAAGGTGAAGGCGCCCATGCAGTCCGTAGGGGCAGGGGTCACCTTGGAGCGAGTAGGAATTGATGTCATGGGGCCCTTGCCAGAGACTGATAAGGGGAACCGATTCGTTCTGGTAATCGGCGATTACTGGACTAAGTGGATGGAAGCCTATCCCATCCCGGACCATACAGCGTCCACGGTAGCCTCCGTTCTGGTATATCAGTTTATCTCTCGGTTCGGAATTCCACAGCAGATCCATTCGGATCAAGGCAGGGAGTTTGAGGCCAGATTGTTCCAGGAGATGTGCGAGTTGCTCCAGGTAGATAAAACCCGGACTACCCCGTGGAGACCCTGTAGCAATGGGCTAGTGGAGAACTTCAACAGGACCCTGGGTGCTATGCTGCGACAGATGACCAGTAAGCACCAGCGGGACTGGGACGAGCACATAGACCTGGCCACGATGGCGTACAGGTCGACCGTCCACGAGTCCACTGGCCAGACCCCTAACCGAATGATGTTAGGGAGAGAACTGCCCATGCCCTCCCATCTGTTAGTGGAAACACCCGAGCCAGACAAAAGTCAGGATAGCACGGACTTGACTTTTGTGGCTAGGCTAGAGAAACAATTGCACGAAGCCCATGAGCTGGCGCGTGAGCAGCTGAAAAAGAGTCACGTACATCAGAAGAAAGAGTATGACCGTGGGGCTCATACGAAAGAGTGGAGTGTGGGAAAAGCTGTGTGGTTATTTAATCCCACCAAACAAGTGGGCAAGAGCCCAAAGCTGACGATCTTCTGGGAAGAGGATCCATACATCATTATCGAAAAGGTTAATGATGTGGTGATGAAGATACAAAAGGGCCGGCGCCATAAACCCAGAGTTGTACACGTAGACAGACTGAAACTGGTGACAGGGCCGGTAGACACCTCGTGGTACACGGGGACTGAGCCATCCCAAGGGGAAGGCGGTCGTCATGGGCCTGCGGATCGGGGACCCCAGGCCACGGTGACGCGGGAGACGGGCCTGCAGTAGCACGCTACGTCCAGGGCACGGGCCGTAGCGTGGGACGTTGCGCGGCGCGTTGCCACGTCCTCACGCGTAGGACGGGGAATTGTTGGAGATCAACAAAAATGTATGTGTGTGAACAGTGCGAGAAAGAATTTAACAAGCGACTCCACCTACTCAGGCATGTACAGCGAGTGCATGCTGTGAGGAAAGGAACCAAGAGAGAAGCGTCTGAAGCCACGGAAGCTGACGACCATGGAAACGTGGGCGAAAGCAACAGCAAGGCGCGTAAGACAGAGCAGAAGCCGCTGGGAGACCGCTGGCCAAAACAGCAGCTTGTGATGCTCACGGGGACCATAGGAGACATTTTGCCTTGGTCAAGCCAGCAGGATATGATGCTCTTGGCGCCAGCCGTTCTGTGCGCAGTGGCCATTCCCCGAGGATGGAACAGCAAGTCAGCGTGTGGGCTTATGGGAGTAGACGCACGACAGTTACGAAGGGCACGACAGAGCTCGCACCCTACCTACGACACCCTGCGGGAGGAGCTACAGACGGTGCTGGACTGCTACCGGTCGGACCGAGGAGGGGACTCCGACTGACTCCAGGGCGAGGGATAGGACTGTAGGGAAGGGTTTGGGACTTACCATGAACTCTGTTATTTTCCTTGTACGTTGCTCTCTTGTGCTACTGGATACAAATTGATTAAACATTTGTGTATTTGGAGAAATTGTTGATAATTTTTGCTTGTTGTATTGAAATATTGAGTGAAAGTTGTATTTAATTTAGATGTCGGGACGACATCAGTCTAAGGAGGGGAAAATGCAACCAAAAATGTTCTATGTACAGAGAGTTAGCTCTACACTTCTATGGGACTTCGGCGCCAAGGCGGAGCGTGCACGTACGATCGCAGCGTTACGTCTTGCACGACACGAAGGGCAGGACGGACGCTTCATGGGACACGCTCCGTACGTGGCGCACGGACCCCGAAATGCACTTAGAACGGGCTCTCTCATTGGAAGACACCTCTATTTGTGTACAATGACAGTAGTTGTTACATAAGCCACTAAAGAGCTGTGAATGGTGGAAATTACCGCATGATCATCACAAGATGACGTCTAAGAAGCTGATTGGCTAGAAAAGAGGTGTGTCCGAAAAGTGTGCTGTGATTGGATAAATTGATGCACGTCAGTGTTTGTTTGCTGGATTTTGGCTCAGTGTTGACTGGGCGCTCGTTGGACAAGGTTGTAGCACTCACTTGTAAATGCAAATAAGGTTCACGTGAAAGAAATAAAAGACTCAGAAGACTGCATCCCTGGAGTTGTTCACTGGAGAGAATCGCTATTGCTTTTGATATAGGCAGAAAGACCCCTCCCACGCCCGTGTTACACTATTATCACTCCTGTAGTCATCACAATTACATATATATTTTTTCATTGAACATCATTCTAATTTAAACTTTTGTCTACATTATATAGCTACATTATATAGCTATATAGTTACATTATATAGGTAGACTTACAATGCATTTAGTATTTCGTGTACTATTGTTTCATTAATTAATTTTAACCATAATCTTCTAGGTCATGCTTTTAATACCTGGCAATAGATTTGAATATAGTGGTAGGCCTATATATCTCTATTGAAATTGATGTGCCAAACATCACTCTACCAATGGCAAAGTTATCTCCTGTCCAAGTTCAGCTGAGGCAACAGTTGTGTTAATTTATTGATAAATCATGACCTTTGCCGTGAAACCTTGACGTGAAACCTTGGCAGGCTGTAACACTTGATTGGAAAATAAACGACGACATAAGTTCTCTCACCAAACTGATGGTTTTGTTTTGTTTTGTTTGTGTTGTCTAATGAAAGAGACAGAGAGAGTGAGTGTGTGTGTGTGTGTGTGTGTGTGTGTGGTGTGTGTGTGTGTGTGTGTGTGTGTGTGTGTGTGTGTGAGGGTGTGTGTGTGTGTGTGTGTGTGTGTGTGTGTGTGTGTGTGTGTGCACGTGCGCACGCAATTGGGAATAGGGGTCCATTTGCATTAGGAGATGTTTACGAAGGGAGATAGGAGAGACGTAATGGGATATTAAAAAGTAAATCCTGATAAAAGCTTTGACTTTATCCATTATTAAGGAAACCTTCTGACGTTATTTAGGTAACGGTTGCACCTTTTTGCATGGAGAACATTAGTAAAGAGAACAGTGGCTCTATTTGTTACTGTGTTCCATTATATGACAGAGGATGATTGCGCAATAACTTTACAAGTAGCAGAACGAATTGTCTTTATTTGATGACCTTTTTTTTTTTTTTTTTTTTAAACATGGAACGCTTCACGAATTTGCGTGTCTTTATTTGACAACCTACTATTCAAACAACTCAGGCAGATAATGAAGAAATATGATCTATATATAGCCCAGTTATCAAGGATGAACATTCCAACGGAATTTAGTTGCTTGGCATGAACAACAGCAGCTGAACAATGAACTCGTACAAAGTGAGTTAATGAACATCAGGAGTGGTGGATAGCCAGGCATTGTTGTCTGCAATGCATTCTTCCATCCCAGTGAGCATCTATTGTACAAGATGTGGTACTTTTGATGAAGCCCATGTGTTAGTACTGAAGGGAAGTCCACTTGTGTATTGAGCAAACATCTATGAAACGAGTTTATCCGTCAAATATTTGTTTCTTGTATTAATATGAGGACAAGCTGAGTAGATGGTGCTCCGGCAGCAGGGATTAGAACAATCATCAATGCAGACGTGTGGAAGATCATTTTAATATCAGCCCCAATGATACATCAGGACCATAGATTTTGTTTTTGCTCTTGCATTCTATAATCTCTGTATATTTTGTAAGATAATCGACTGAAATTTTTGCCTATGAATATTATTCTCATAGCCAAAGGTATATTGTTCTCTGCTTCAGTCTCACATGAACCTGTATCTGGACAGCACGTTATTCGCGTAAGCAAATGTTCATAAACACCCAAAACCTCGCCTTCAAGGCAATCTATGACTGCCACATGTGCAATACATTGCAAGGAATAAGCCATACACCAACAGTGGCACTGGTGCAGCAACATTTAAGTGTGATTAGATTGTGAAATATTGATGGTCTAACATCATCCTGTCTCAAAGAGGGTCAGAGACGAGGACAGTCACCAGACGTAATCACTGATTACATACCTGATGAAAGGTTATGGTTGTGGTCAGCCTTGCCAGCCATGACATGTATTAATAGCATGACCTTGTCACTGTGTCTATTAGTAGGTCCACATTTGATGTTTGAACTCTATATTTAGAAATGTCGGTTATGGTTTATTGTGATATCGAACTTGCAAAATTATGCAATGTATGTTGAATTAATCGTTTGAATAAAGATGCAATAATAATACAACCATCATTATACAGACAGCATATTTAATCACTAAGTAAATGCAGCAACTAACAATATGTTGTTCCTATCACCATTCGTTATGAAACTTGCTCCTGAGTAAAATTACTATAAGCTTATACACGTATAATGTCACTAGTAAATTGCTAAACAAGAGTTCCACAATATTATATATTCCAAAGCTGTTTCGCATTAATACTCTTTTTATTATCCTGTCAAAATGTGAAAGTATGCAAATCGTGATTATCATTATCACAATTCAGGACATATTGTGCAACAGGTTAGAATATTTTCATAACATATGAAATATCTGGCTTTGTAAACATGACATTTTATCAGTGCAAACATTGTGCCCGTACTATTAATGCGAACAAGCAACATATATATGTCAACTGTGGAAATACTATGTCGTCACACGCATACAATTTTGAACATTAGGACCATATAGTATTGTGTATTGTCATGGACATTATAAAATTATGGGCACATATTGATATGCTTTATTTCATAAAATACCACTAAAATGGTATATTTTAGTAATATCTTTGTCACCTTTGCACTGACCAAACAGTACGTATTTCTTGCAGTGTTTAAATATAGTACATGTGTATATGTTATATTAGCTATAAGTAATCACACAGCCCTGCGTACAAATGCTATTTTTGCAGTTGTTCATGCATGTAATTACAATTTGATACATCATATTTTGGTGTATGCAATATGTTTAAATTATACAAGCAGTATATAATAAAAATATTAAATAGCATAAAAACAGTATAAAAATAATATAAACTAGATCTCTTTTTACAGGTGGTGGGGGTGGGAGTGGGGGGGGGGGGGTGGTAGTGCTAACATGGAACTGAATTCATGAGCTTTTGCTTGTGGTGCAAACTAAAAGCAATTGTTTGCCATAATCTGTGAAATTTTAAGTTTTTCCGTCATAACGTCCTCATAAACTGCTCAAAGCTCCTTGGTGTAAGAAAAAGAAATAAAGCCCTTGATCAGAGCTTTGCATAAAGGTATTACACTTCCTTCTACGTGCAGAAACGACAAAGTTAGAGAGAGAGGAATTTTTTAATGCTAATCTGGATCTAGATCCAGAATGATTTTTTGTACACCTTAGACGTAGTAATACAAAGTACTGTAAATCAACAAATTTTGGCGGCTATAAAATTTGGCGTTTCTCAAAATAAAGTGATTTGGCGGTAAATTGGCGGCTATTAAATTTGGCGTCTCTGCGCCGCCCGTTTATGCAGTGTACGATCGACGTATATATTGGCGGCGACAAATATTTGCGAAGACACGCAATTCGCCAAATTCGCCAAATATAATAGCACGCCAAAATTTGTTGATTTACAGTATTCTCCCACTCTCTATAGTCAG
>CBDBEG010000018.1:0-35765 GCA_965204255.1 Rubritalea sp. | reverse complement strand
TTGTTGACACAGTTAACAGATCTGCAGTCACATGGAAAAAAATGATAAAACTGGCTTTAACTATCAATAAAAAAATCAATTACAATCTTATGTGGGTTATTAGCACTCAAATACCTCCACAAAAATATACAATCAGTGGTAGACAGCATCTAAGTATTTAATATTTCACAAAAACGCAAGCTTGTAGCAGACATATGTATCAGCACAAAATAAATCAGCTGTGAGTTCATTATGAGTAGTTCTTTGTGCCCGTATAGGAGGATTTGTCGCAACCCGATTTCATCCTATAAAGCATTGTCGCAGCTCGATTCGTGCCATCCTATAATGTGACATCCTATAACGCTGAGTTGAGTGTCTAGGATGGGTGTCGCAGCTCGCAGGCTGCTGTGTGTGGTGGAGGAGGAGGTGTTGTCGCAGCTTGTAGCCAGCACGGTCACGAGCTCAGTTCTCTGTGGGGAGGCCTTTTATATGGGAGGTGGTGTGAAGTTGTTGTGTGTTGGTGTGAAAACAAAACGATTCCGCCCCATCCTTGAGTGAGCCTGGACGAAGAGGTGTTGGAGCCTGTTCCATGTCGTCGTCCGTGCAGGAGTTGTATCTGATCGAAGGTGTTGGAGACTGTAACGAATGAAAAAAAAAACACACGACTGTTCCACGTCGTCGTCCACGGAGGCCTGTTGTGTTGCAAATTCAATCTAGTGAGCTGTCGGTCGTGATGAATGGTGTCTGGAGCGTGTTGGAACGAAACAGTTCTACAGCATTTGCCGCGGGCAACTTGGAGAGTGCCATGACGAAGGCGTTGGAGACTGAAAAGGTCTATGAGTCACCGCAACTGAGTGAAACATAGCTGTTCCACGCGTCCATCTCCCAGGGGAGGAACTGGTTGTGATGAATGACGTCTGGAAAAACGCTGCGCCTTCACACAGGTGGTCAGGGGTCAGTGAGACCAGACGTGATTCCGTGCTGACTTCTACCTGGTGGTAATTACTGACCTGTCAGTTGTGATGGACGACGCCTGGAACGTTTTGCATCGTAGACTGTGGGTGGGAGTATAAAAAAAGTGAGCAGAACGTTGTTGACCTTCTCTGGATATCGAATTGTGCTAGGATAACAAACACGATGGCTGCCCTGTCGTTTGCCATTCAAAAAGCGGCGTTCATGACTAGTTGGAGTGCGTTGGTGAAGAATTACATGACTAGAAAGTTAGACGATAAGCTGGATAGTTTAGAAAAAGACGTGTCATGGATGTTACAGACTGTAGCGTCGCTCAAACAGCAGTCTAATGTGACAAAAAACGCCAAGAGAAAGAAAAAAGACAATGAAACGGGTGCCACCGTCTCACAGCAAAGTTTGCCGTCACACCGGGATGTTTTGAGTCTCTCGCAGTCACAGGAGCAACAAGAACCGTGTGCCGGTAGTCAAGATGTTGCTCAGGATGTTCTTTCTCAATCGTGGGTGCTTGCTGGTGGCGATGCTGGTGAAAAGTGGAAGAACGACGCTCTGGCTCTGGACGCTACAGACAATTGGTTGTTTGAAATAAAAAATAGACCTTAATGCGAGGATGTAAAAAAAAAAAAAAATAATAATAAAATAAAATAAAAAAAAGATAGCGTTGTTGTTCTGTCACGACCTATAAATGTTTCTCTCAGTGGTGTGGTGATCCCATATGCGTGATGGCAAACCCCCTGTTACCATACAACCTCGTGGCTACGGTCAAGAGACGTATTCCAAAGTTTAATGTGGAAGGCACGCAGTACACTTTATCCATTCCGGCTATCCAGCAAAATGATCTGCCTTTCAACGTCGTCAACGCTATGGTGCACGATGTCTTCGCACGTAAGTAGGCCTACGTGTTGTTGTGTGTGCGTGCGTGGTGCTTTTTTTCCTATAAATTTTTTTAAATGTGCTTTCTCTATCCCTTCCCCTTCTCCCCTTGAAGGTATCTTGAGAGACCTGTTGTACGAGAATGACGCGCCCAGATATCCTAATCACCACCGAGTCAGATTGAGCATCATGAGTCCTGGACTGCACCACGAGATATGGATACCTTTCATTCCGCCGGATGATATGAGTGTGGAGAGAGTCCTGATTAGCATTGAACGTGTGCTGCAAAGTGATAAGAAATGGCTCTTCGCCGGAACGATGAGAGTGACTTTTGTACACGCAGCTCTTCCCGTGGGTAATGGTCGACTGGGGGTTTCTACACGCCAGCTGTCGTCTAGTTGGGTAGAGATGTTGGGCAGGAAAAAATCGATTATTCAAATACCTAGAGATGAGCACGACATGTGTTGCGCTCGAGCGATAGTGGTTGCCGTGGCGCAACTGAATCGTGCACCTGCCAAGAGAAAGAGGACGCCGTGGCACGAAAAAGTACGTAGATACGCGTCTGTTCAAGTGCGTTTGGCGAAAGAGTTGTTGGCTGAGGCGGGGATAGGTGCAGACGAGCCGTATGGGCTACCCGAATGGGAAAAGTTTCAGTCGGTGTTGAGCAAGAAGAACTTTTCTCTCGTGGTCGTGTCCAGGGATAGTTTCAACACCGTGGTCTATCATGGCGGGGACAGAAAGTTGGTCTGTTTGTATCTGGCAGACAACCACTACAGCGTCATCACCAGACTGCCGGCTTTCCTGGGAGCTCGTTACGTGTGTGGCCATTGCTTTGGTCGGAGCAGGAGTGCGGCTCACCACAGGTGTAAATTGAGCTGTGAATTTTGCGGAGGGAAGTCGACGTGTGGGTGGGAGGGTGATGGAGAGTTCTGCTCGGCTTGTGGAATTACTTTCCGCAATGCGACGTGTCTAGTGGGTCATGTGGCACGCGGTATATGCGATGTCAGAGTCGCATGCCCGACGTGTGGCAAGTGGTACAAGAAAAAGTTGGCCAGCGGTGCGGAAGGCGTGCACACGTGTGGACACGACTACTGCCCCGTGTGTCACGCCAGGATGCCCAAGGGACACGAGTGTTACATGCAACCGGCGAAGACGTGCAAGGACGAATTCAAGAGCCGCCCGTACGTGTTTTACGATTTCGAAAGCATGATGCTGGAGGATGGACGTCACCAGCCCAACTTATGCGTCGTACACAGAGTGTGCACTCGCTGCATGGATTTGCCGATGGAGGAGGGTGTCGCGTGCGACTGCGGTAGGGAAAGAAGGATCTTTAAGGGGGAGGATACGCTGGAACAGTTTGGGGCTTACCTGTTTGCCGGTAGACTCAAAGGTGGCATATGCATTGCTCACAACTCCAGCGGCTACGACAGTCACTTCGTGTTGGACTTTGTTCACCGGAAGGTCATCAAACCGTCTGTCATCACGACCGGACACAAGATATTGCGGTTGGAAGCGGAGGGCGTGACGTTCATAGATAGTCTCAACTTCTTCCCCATGGCGCTCTCCAAGTTGCCCGAGGCTTTTGGGCTGGAAGAGCTGACCAAAGGGTACTTCCCCCATCTCTGGAACACGCTAGAAAATCAAAACTACGTGGGCACGGTACCCGACGCGTCGTTTTACGGCCCTGATCAGATGCACCAGACAAAGCGTGCGTCGTTTTACGAGTGGTACGACGAGCAGCGAGATGTCACCTTTGACCTTCAACGAGAGCTGGAGAAGTACTGTATTTCGGACGTGGACATCTTGCAACGATGCTGCGGGGTCTTCAGAAACCTCTTTGTCGAAAACACGGGGTTGGAACCGTTCACGAAGACGTTTACGATAGCCGGGGCCTGCAACCGGGTCTACAGGACGAGTTTCCTGGCACCGGCCACGATAGGCGTCATCCCATCCACCGGTTCATTTGAAGGTGGACTGTCCTCAATAGGGTTATGCTGGCTAATGCACATGGAGCGTCAGACGGGTCGCCGAATCAAACACGCGGGGAATGACGACGCCCAGGTCGTGGCTGGGAGAGCGGTGGATGGGGTGGACGATGAGGGGGACGTCTACTTGTTTCACGGCTGTTTCCGTCACTCGTGCCCCAGATGCTTTCCAAACAGGGAGGCGGAACACCCCGTGAAGAAAGACGTGACGCACAGAGAGAACCATGGGCAGACGCTAGCGTTCGAACACGCTCTCAGAAGCAGTGGTCGCTCTCTACACGTCCAGTGGGAGTGCAACTTCAGGGCTGAAATGACTTCACACCACCGGCGGTTGATGCGTCTACTTTCCGCCTACGACCCGATAAAGCCCAGAGACGCGTTCTACGGCGGTCGAACGGAGGCCATAGGTTTGTACAGAGAGGCAGCACCCGAAAAGGGGGAGTGGCTGAAGTACGTGGACTTCAACAGCTTGTATCCTTTCATAAACAAGTATGCCAGGTATCCCGTGAAACACCCCGTGGTCGTCAGAGGTGAGGACATACCCGAAGAGGTGGAAGGACTGGTCAAGTGTTTAGTGCTACCTCCTACTAAGCTGTTTCTCCCCGTGCTGCCGTGGAGGAATGGCGAGGGCAAGTTGCTGTTCCCTCTCTGCAGGTCGTGCGGTGAGAGTGGTCAGACGCACGCTTGCACGCACACGTCACCCGAAGACAGGGTCCTCATAGGCACCTGGACGTCGCCAGAGCTATCCAAGGCGGTGGAGTGCGGATACAAGATCTTGCAGAGGATCGAAGCCTGGCACTATCCCAACACCTCGCAATACGACCCAGAGACGCGCACAGGGGGGATATGGGCGGCGTTCATCAACAAGTGGGTCAAGTTGAAGCAGGAAGCATCGGGTTACCCCAAAGGGTGTGACGCGCCAGAAGAGAGGGCCGAGTACGTGGCAGCGTGGAAACGGAGAGAAGGCATTGAGTTGGAGCCGGGGAAAATATCACACAACCCGGGTCTCAGGTCTCTGGCCAAACTGTTGGCGAACAGCCACTGGGGTAAATTCGGGCAGCGATCAGACAAGTCCAAGGTCGTCTACACCGCCGACGTGTCGGATTACGTCAAGCTGATGCACGATCCGCACATCCAAGTTCAAGACGTGGTGTACGCCAATGAAGAGTCTGTGGCGGTCTACTCCAAGGTGAAAGGGGAGGAGAGCGACCCCGGCTCCGCGCGTACCAACTGCGTGCTGGCTGCGTACACCACGGCAAACGCCAGACTGCGCTTGTATAATGCGATGGAGCGGTTGGATCGAAGGGTGCTCTACACAGACACGGACAGCATCATCTACGTCCACAAGCGAGGAGAGTGGAATCCGGACACTGGCGACTTCTTGGGGGACTTGAAAGACGAATACCCCCGCCAGGAGTTGACTCAGTACGTAGGACTGGGTGCCAAGAACTACGCCATCAGATTTGCAGACGGCACTTGCGAGTGTAAAGTGCGTGGTTTCACCCTCAACTACCAAACGTCCAAGTTGATAGATTTCGACACCATGCTTGAGATGTTGCGAGAAGGCGTGGGCAACAAGACGGTCACGACAACACGTCCTCACGCGATAGTCAGAGAGGGTCAGGTGGGCTTAGGAGGCATGTACACCAGGTCCCAAGAGAAAACATACAGGATGGTGTACGACAAGCGACGCATACTGCCGGACGGCGTCAGCACGGTCCCCCTGGGATGGCTTGACGGTGATGACGTCACGGCTGGTGATATATAGAGGCGGTCCAGAAGAGACTCAGCCTCACAACCGCTTCAACAGTCGACATGGCGTACCTCGATTGCCACGGGGATTACTGCAGCATCACCAGGAAGAGTCCCGAGGGGATGCAGCAAATCGTGCTGTCCAGGGTCGAGTGGCTGAAGCTGTGCAGGCTGAGCTCCAAGGTGTCCAGTTACATGGAGCGTACGACCGAGGGGTCCCAGAGAGAGGAAGAGCAATCATGGACGCTCACGCCCGAGGCACGCGTTGGGACGGTGAGCGGTCAACCTTGGAAAAAAGTGATGACAAAGCTTACTCTGAACTGTTACAAGCAGGCGCCATACTGCAACATAAGAGTGTACGTCGGTGACGGCCCGTCCAAGCAAGGGGTGACCCTGAATACGACGGAATGGTTCTCCGTGCGCAACAGGCTGTCCAACCCGCCGGGCTCTGAACTCCATCTCGCCGAGAAAGTGTACAAGAAATTGCTAACAGAAGCAATCACAAAGGCCATACCCGAACGATGCGTCGGTTGTAAGGAAAACTGGCCCTCTCAAACAGATCATGAGTGTATCGTGGGCAGAGGGTCGCTGATACATCGGCTGGGAGAGGACGTGTCCGTCTCCGTCTTTACGTTTCAACACGAGCTGATGCTGCTCGCAAAGGAACGACGCGCCATGCTTGAAACAGCCCCCTCAGATCTGTTTGACGTATGCGACAAACTCCTCAAACCAGAGATTATAGATGACTTGTGCAAAGCAGACGCGGAGTTGGACGATGAGCTTGAACCGTTATTGATCGTGGACGCTGATGGTGAAGACAAGAAACCGCCGCCCCGTGCTATAAAGGAAAGAGGCAAACGCACTGGCTTCACAAATAGGCATTCACCCTACCCGTGACCGCCAGCTATGGAACACGCAGAGAATAGAGAGGGCAGCGACATTGAAATGGTGACAGAGAGAGTTCGCCGGCTAGAAGAAAACGCCAAAGCCGCTAACAACGATGGAGCGACAGCGGCGTATGTGCAGCAAATCGAACTACTGACGGCAGATTTCTACCGAGAAAGACGAGAGAGAGAGAAACTAGCGCATAAAATGGAGGGTCTACAGCTGTTACTGAAACACCTGCGCGAAAAATACCACGTGTTGTACCACGAAGTCCTCGCCATACAGAACGGCGAGTGATGCGTCTACTAGGACAGAACGTGCTTACAAAGAGTGATTATGTGTGTCTGTCATAATGAAATGTGAATAAAATTTTTAAAAAACGCAACGAAATCGTCTGTTTTGTTTTGTTTTGGTGCTCTTTTTTTGTTCCATGGTCCACAATGCACACAACTCAAGCCTCCATGACCCACAATGCACACGCATATGCGCAACCCCGACCCTCCACTACGTACCCCCCGTTCACACACATGCCACAACGCACCCGCTTGCTTCTATGTGCTCACCAACTCTCCACCAGCACACGCGTTTCCAGGTAGTGAGCACAAAAGAAAAAAAACATACGGTTTGAAGGAAACAAAACCATAGCGTCTGTGTGTGTGTGTGTGTGTAAGAATGCATTGGAGAGAGAGAGAGGGGGTATACACACACACTGGTCAAAGGAATATGGTGAAGTCATTTTTTTTTCTTTCTTTTACTTCAGAGCGTTACAATCAAATCTTGCCATATTCCTATGACCTCTTTTTTTTTTGGTGGAGGAAACATATCATTTTTTCTTATTCTCATCAAACCAACAACACCACCTCAAATTTTTTAAATGTGTTTTTTTTTATTGCATGCACATACTCTTTACACAAACAAAATAGACGTTGCAATTAAAAAAAGCTCTTTCACTCACACACACACACACACACGCGCTCATTCAGTCGTATCCATTCGGTCTGTCCTGTCCCATGTAACGAAGGGATCCGTCCCCCATACGCACGTACGTGCTGTACTGTTGCACGCCATTGTAATGTGGAGGCTGATGATATTCCTGGGTAGCAGCAGGCATTGGGATGGTCTGTGGAGGAGGAGGAGGAGGAGGAGGCAGTGATGCACCAGTCTGTTGTTGTACGTCACTGTAGTGGTAGGGGAGTGGAGGCTGATATTCCTGGGGAGCAGCAGGCGTTGGGATGGTCTGTGGAGGAGGAGGAGGAGGAGGAGGAGGAGGAGGAATCTGTTGAGGCGGCATTGCTTGGAATGGGAGAGGTGGCGGAGGCGTCATGACATCGTAACATTGGCACTGGGGATACGATGCCACGTACGGCGGAACGGGTGCCGATACCAGTGGCATGGATTGAAATAGTCTCTTCGCGAATTCCATGCTCGCATCCACGGCTGTCTGGACGATGGTGTCGATTATGTCATCGATGTCATCCTCGCAGCTCACTTCTTCTTCTTCTTCTTCTCGTGGGGGTGGAGGTGGGCGTGGTGGCGATGGAGACGGCGATGGGGGTCGAGATCCGCACTGACCGGGTCTTTCATTCCCGTCCGACCACAACTCGGCCTCCCGTCGTCTTCTTTCCCCCTCCTCCTCCTCATCTGAGTCGTAAATACATCTCTGAGTCTCCGTACTACTCGTCCTCCTCATCCTCTTTCTTGGCTCCTCCTCCTCCACGTCATCTTCACTGTCTGTTGTTGACTCGGGCTCGTAAAGAGCGTGGTATGGCCGTATCCTCGCAGCGGCCGGCGCTGGCGGAGGCGGGGGGCAGGCCCCGGCGGCGGGCGACGCGTCCTCGATGGTCACGATCCTCGTCTCCTAGAAAAAAAAAAGAAGAACGGTTTGATGTAATTTGTGTCTTTTTTTAAAAAAAATATATATGCACGCTTATGATTATTATTTTATTTTTTTTTTTAAAGAAATAAATCACATCAAAAAAAAACTTACGTTTGTCTTTTCTATCCTCATGCACCGTCCTGGGTCTTCCCCTCTTTCGCTCATTCTTTGCTGCAACTTCTGAAAAGAAAAAAAAAATTGCAATGTGACTAGAAAATTATGGAACAAAACATTTTGTTTTCAATGCCTCCTCTCTTCTCCCCGTATCAATTAATTAATCAATGTCAACAGCGCACGTGACTAGAACAAACTTTTGGCGTGGGCTTTTACCCCGTGAGCACGCGTGACTAATCGTAAAACAAATCTTTTTAAATACCTCCGCGTCTCTCACACTCCCCCCTCTCTCCCTCCAACATCAATCAATCAATGCCTGTAGCGACAAGGACTTAATTTCTAGAACAAACTGTTTAGTTTGGCGCGTTCTTTTACTGGTGAGCACGCGTGACTAATTGTAAAACAAACTCTTTTTAAATACCACTGCGTCTCACTCACTCCCCCCTGGTATCAATCGACCAATGTCAACACGGGCTTAATTTCTAGAACAAACTGTTTAGTTTGGCGTGTGCTCAGGCTCCCCCACACACACATATATGTTGTGACAAAGACAACAACGGCTTCTCACAGCTCACGATACTTTTCTTATCTGGGAGGGGAAAGGTGGGGGACTAAACCGTGCACGCGCACACGGCGTTGTAACCAAGACGCTGGGGTTTTTTTTCTTTCTTTCTAAACAGGCATTGCAGTGATTCGTTAAAAGAAAAGTGGTGCGCAACAGACGTCGACAATCAAAAGAAAAAAAAACATTCTTTTATATTTCATCTTGCGTAGACGAAAAAAAAAAAAAAACAACACATCATTATAACTATACAAAAGTGAGAAGACGTCATATCAATCAGTCAATGTCAACACGGACTTAATTTCTAGAACAAACTGTTTAGTTTGGCGCGTGTACTCGGAGGAGTGCGTAAAAAAAAAAACAGGAGAGAACGTCTTCTCACGACTCATGGTGCTTTTCTTATCTGGGATTTAAATCTGTTTTGTGAGGACAGGGAGGGTTTGTAAAAAATAATAAAATAAAATTTAAACAGATATCGCAGTGAGCCGTTAAAAGAAAAGTAAAGCGTAACAGCCGTTGCAGAGTTCACAATCAAAAAAATCATTTATATGTGGCCTTGCATAGACGTGACGTCATTATAACTATACAAAAAAAAATATGAAAAGACATCTACTTACATCCGCCTCTGTTTGAAAGTTCCTTCTCCGTGAAGTCGTCATAACTCTCATGTTTTCTTTTTTGTTTTGTGCGTATCCGTGTCTGCGTCCGTGTCTCACAGGAGGTTTTGTGCAGAATGCCGGGCGTCTCTCTTATATACCTGACCATGTTGTTGTGACGCTAACCTTTTTCAGTGACCCGTTCAAGGCGCAAATTAGAAAGAGCTCCCGACGTGCACGAGGGCCAGGTCCCCTATCAGTCCCACGGGAGCAATAAATGTCCCTGTGCGCTAACGATCCATGCATTCGAGACGTGAATGTGAAGACGGCAATTACCAAGAACGTGCCATGGCCCAAACGCGTCACGAGCCATTTCAATGCTACGCCAAACAACACGCTACCTTTAAACACCCCGCTACGGCCGTAGTGGCAGGTCCCTCGGGGTCCGGGAAAACAACATTTTTGATGTCGCTCATTGAGCACAAATCCACAGCCTTCACTCCTGAACCCAGTCGAATCATCCTTTGTTACAAGCAGTTTCAGCCCGCTTATGAAAAGTTGCTGAGTCGAACTGACGTACAACTTGTGCAGGGGTGTAAAGGATACACATTGTGTCCTGACACAAGAACTTTACTCATCATCGATGATTTCAGCTCCGAGTCGGAGGAGGCGAGCATTGGAGAGTTGTTTTCCGTGTCCAGTCATCACCTGAACACGTCCGTGTTTTACGTGACTCATAACTTGTTTCTGCAAACCAGGGCGTTCAGACTCGCTGCTCTAAACGCCCAGTACTACGTGCTGTTCAAAAGCATAAGAGGCGCCGGTCAGATCGCAACGCTCGCCAGACAAGTGTTTGCGGGTCAAAAGGGCAAGGGGAAACGTCTCATGGAGGCGTACTCAAACGCCACACGCACGCCGTTCTCCTACCTGGTGCTGGACTTACATCCCGAGACGCCCGAGGCTATGCGTTTTAGATCACACATCTTACCCGGTGAAGGTGCGGTGCTGGCTAGTAACGGGGATGCTAATTTAATAACTTGCTACACGACGTGAGCTGATTCATTTGCAGTTATGGCGCTCAGAAAGGAGGACCTAAAATTGCTGTCTCGTCTGTTTGCTTGCAAAAAAACAGTGTCAAGAAGGAGAATACTACGTGAAGGGGGGAAGCCGCTAATGAGAGCGCTGAGAGAGATCTCTTACAACGTGCTGAAGGGTAAACTACCGCTGACGTCAAAGCAGCTCACACGCTTGAAAAAACATAAAAAGTGTGTACGTCTAGTCGCCAACAAAAACACCAGCGATCAGACAAGGGCTAAGATCGCCCAGAAAGGCGGCTTTATAGGTGCACTCATTGCTCCCCTTCTGGCCGGCTTGGTAGGGCCCACAGTAAACGCACTTACCGGTAATTTGAGATAAATTAAAAGAAAACAACGGGGTCATGACTCATCAGGAGGACGGGGACCACCACACGCCCACGTGCTCGGCATTCTTTGTGCCTGGGGAGGTTGTGCATGCGTGGAGACGTAATCAGAAAGTAATTGACCTTGATAGACCCGATGACAAGCAGGTGGCGGATAAAGTTTTGAGCCTGGAGCGGGCAATTGAGCGTGACACGGTCCCGCCCCCAGACAAACAGATGATTGTAGCTCGTAAGTTAGGCGAGTTTCTGACAAGCAAGAAGGCGCGTGACGTCGGCAGGGCTATCGCACCGCCGGTAGCAGCAGCACCCCCTGCAAGCAGTGAAACGCCCATGAGTGAGGACGAACGCTTTCTATCTGAAATCCCCGTGTCGTACAGGTCAAAGGCCAAGAAACTCATGCGCGCGTGGTCTCAGAAAGGCATGACGTGGGACGCCAGGGGCAACATCTATTTAAAGGGGAAACCTGTGAGAGGAGGCAGTCTAGCAGAGCTCCTGCACCACGCATCATCTGGAAGACGACGTAATCCGCCTATTGGTTTCGGTCACGTGACCAGGTATATGGCTCGCCAGCAGCTACCTCCCACGGCCTATGCAAATCCACGGTGGAGAGGGGAAGTGTGGGATAGGTACACCCCTAGCGACTCGAGCACGGAATATTACACACAAGGTGAAGGGGAAGAAGAGGACACGAGCACAGTGGCGGAGTCTGACCTGGACGTCGCAAGGAGCGCGTTTCCCGAATGGAAGGATATAAAGTAGAGAGGAGGGGCAAGAAGAAGAAGAGGAAAAGAAAAGCGCCACCCCCCAGCAAGTTTGCGAACGCTTACTACGATACGACGTCACCGGCGGCGTTCACCGGTAGCGCTAGGCGGCTAGCCAAAGAGGTGGAAGGGGCGACAGAGCGTCAAGCGAGGGAGTGGTTACGCGGTCAAGACACGTACACGCTGCACAAGCAGGCCAGACGGCGGTTCTCCCACGAGTCCATCTACCTGGAGGGCCTGGACTACCAATGGTCGGCCGATTTGCTAGACGTCCAAGCACACGCCCATGAGAACGACGGGGTCAGGTACCTGCTGACGGTCATTGACGGTCTGTCGAAACACGCCTGGGTTAGACCCCTGATGAACAAGTCTGCGGCAACTGTGGCCATAGCGTTGGAGGACGTGTTCGTGTCCTCAGGGCGGCAACCTCGGCGCTTAAGAACAGACAAAGGAACCGAATTTCTAGGACAGCCTGTGCAAAAAATGCTGAGCAGACGGGGAGTGGTGTTTTTTACGGCGCAACACTCCACCAAGGCCTCTCTGTCGGAACAGTTCAATCGCACGCTGAGGGGGAAGCTTTCTCGTTATTTCACGGCCACCAACGCGCACAGATACCTACCCGTGTTGGAGGACTTGGTACGAGGCTACAATCACACCGTCCACACCACCACGAAAATGAAACCCGCGGACGTGAACGCTCTTAATCAGCACGTGGTGTGGAAAAGGATGTTTGGCCATCTGTTGCACAGACGTAAGGCGAGATGGGTGACGCCACCGTCCAAGGCCCAATTCGAGGTCGGTGACCTCGTGAGAATCGCCAAAGAGAAGGGGGCCTTCGAGAAAGCATATTTAACAAACTGGACGTCCGAGCGGTTTATCATTTCCAAAGTCATTCTCACCGCAGCAGGTCGCTACAAGTATCTCCTCGAGGATCTGTCTGGTGAACCTCTAATCGGAACCTTTCAAAAAGAGGAGCTACAAAAAGTGACAGAGCAGCGACGGCAGATTCAAAGAGTTGTCAAGAGAACCCCCAGAGGCGCGTACGTCAGATGGAGAGGTCACCCAAACAGTCTGACGACTCTCATTCAGTCAGAAGCGTAAAACTCTGGCAGTGTTTTGGGTCCTCTTATCCCAAAAACGAGATCGTGTTTTTCGGCCAAATCATTCTACTGTACGCGGTGGTGATAGCGGCCATTGTGAACCTCTCTTATCCGCCCCTGGCCGAAAGCAAGAGTGCCCTGTGGATTTCACTCCTCTCCTCCTGCATTGGGTACATCCTACCCCATCCCACGTTCAAGACGCCTAGACAAGGGTCAACGGCGGCGCAAAAATCATGATAGAGGGAGGTCCTGGCCAGGACGAGTTCTACCTGACCCTGCCGAGCGATTCCAGCAAGGCTTACTTTGACAAGCAAGACGCATCTCACTACTTCACAAAGTTACATGGGGGCGTACGGCTCGACCCCGGCGAGTGGATGGTGGGTCTTGCCGAAATCACCTACCCCGCCACCTATGACAACATTCCGGTCGGTGAGTTTACTGCCGAATACCACGTCCCCGACAAGCCCGATGCCGTCCGTCGGAGCAGGTGCGCCGTGAGGGCCAAGCATTACATCACCCCCCAGGACCTGATCAACGACTGGCTAAAGGCTTTCATATCCCACCCCGACCATTCGTACTACCGAGGTCAAAGAAAGATCAGGCTCGCCTACGACAAAATCTCAGAGAGAGCCACGTTTTCCTTTGACGGGTCCGACCACGTTCTCAAACTCTCTCACCCTCTGGCCCACGCTCTTGGCTTTCGAGAGGAGGACGGCGTTCCATACGAAAAAGCGGACGGTAGCGGCGGTATTCGCATCCCCAAAGAGATCCAGAGAAGTGAAGGCACCGTGGACGTCAGAGCCCATCACCCCGTCAACGTGGACAGGCTGATACCCGTGATTTACGTCTACTGCGACCTGATAGAGCGTCAACAAGTGGGCGACAGCTACGTGCAGTTGTTAAGGACCTTACCGACACGAACCGGTGTACGGGGCGATCTAATCACCGAGACGTTCGACAACATACACTACGGCGGTGTAGAACGTGGCTCGTTTGAGATGGTCGAAATACAGCTAGTCGACCACCTGGGTATAAATATTCCCTTTCGGAGGGGCATTGTCACAGTGAAACTACACTTTAAGCGCAAGGGGACCACGAGTTAGAGATGTTGACGGCCGAGGGATGTTCCAAGTCCGAGCTCAAACTATTTACCATCCCACCCCACAACGTGTCTATGGAAAGAGGGGACTACGCCGTTCACAAACCCCTGGCCCAAATCTCCCACTCAACTCCCCTGGAATTTCACGTGCAAGCATCTCCCGATGAATACATCGACCTAGGTCGCACAAAGTTACAGTTGACTCTGCGAATCGCCAAAAGGTCAGGAGAGGCGCTCGGTCAGGACGCAAGAGTGACCACGGCTAACCTGCTCCTGCACACCCTCTTCTCCCGGGTCGACTGCAAACTAAACGGGACGCTGGTGACAGCCAACGTAGACACCTACCCTTACAAAGCCTACTTGGAGACAATCCTGTCCCACGGGAGTGCCAGCTCGAAGAGTTGGCTACAAGCTGAACTGTACGAAGAGGACGACCCTTGCAACGACAACTACGATCCCACGGCCAGAAACGCTCAACCCGGGATAAAGAAAAGAAACGAACGTATCAAGGAAAGCAGAATCTTCCAGCTGACCGGGCGACCCCACGTGGACATTTTCATGCAGGACAAATATCTACTGCCAGGCGTCGACATCGATCTGAAATTCACAAAATCCCCAACACGGTTCCACCTACTAGGAGGAACCGTCCTCAGAAGAGTACAAGTCGAAATCATCGGTGCCCTGTTACTCGTAAGAAACGTCAAAGTCAACCCCGACGTGAGCCTGGCACACATCGAAGAGCTTCAGAAAGACATCCCTGCCACATATCCTCTGAGGCGGGGCGTCGTCACGACTTTTGTCGTCCCAGCAGGCACTCGGTCCTTCAACAGAGAAAACCTCATCATCGGGCAACTGCCCCGAAGAGTTTTCGTGGGACTGGTCACCAACAGCACTTTCAACGGCAGCGGTAGAGAAAACCCGTTCAACTTCCAACACTTTAGCCTCAACTACCTGGCCCTGTCCTCCAACGATCAAACCTTCCCCCATGAAGCACCCCTTACCCCATACTTTCGAGACGGGTGCAGATATGCAGAAGTCTTGAGCCTGCTGTACCAAGCCGTGAACGTGCACAACAGCAACAGAGGATTGGTCATCAACTATGACAACTACGCTCGAGGATACACCCTCTACGGATTCGATCTGACCACCGACATGTGCGAAGGAGCGCACACCGACCCCATAAAACACGGCGCTTTGAAACTGAAAGCTCACTTCGGAACGGATCTAACCCGTCCCATAAATGTCATCTGCTACGCCGAATACGACAACACGCTACGGATTGATGGAAACAGAAACGTGCTAGTTGACTATGCCACAACATGAACACGGGTCAACTAGAGCACGCACTTCGAACCAATCAACTGACCTCTAAACTGTTCTAAACCTCTAAACCGTCGTAGCAGCCGATCGGCTGCCAACATCAGCGAATCAACAGGGATCGTACGTCGTCAACACAGATCCGCACTACTTACCCGGACAACACTGGGTCGTACTACACTTCACGAGCAGCCACGTTGTCTCCTTCGATCCCATGGGAGCCCCCATAGCCAAACATCTACCCGACTGACTTCGAAGCAGCGGCACTTTCTCCGAGAAGACGTTACAGCACGTCGTCACAAGACGAATCCAAGGTCTTCGACACACATGCGGATTCTACTGTGCTTACTACATCCTGTGTCTGGCCAACCCAGAACTGTACAAACTGGACATCTTTAGTGACAATTTAGATTTCAACGACAGACTCGTGTGTAATCTTTTCCTCCGGATGTTCCCAATAAAATGAAAACCAAAACTATGCGTTGTGTTGTTACTGATGCACTTTTCCCTCCTCTCTCTCTCTCCATGTCACAAACGCGGTTTTTATTCGTCGTGGTGTCTTTTCACCACCACCACCCCCATCCACACAACATCCCAGTACCTTTCACTCACAACAACCTGCGAGCTGCGACACCCATCCTAGACACTCAACTCAGCGTTATAGGATGTCACATTATAGGATGGCACGAATCGAGCTGCGACAATGCTTTATAGGATGAAATCGGGTTGCGACAAATCCTCCTATACGGGCACAAAGAACTACTATTATGTCTTGTCAACACAGTGATGAAAGCCTGCCATGCTCAATGTGGGTGCATTATGTCTCAGTGAAGTGGAGCACTGTTACATCTGTCCTCCCTAACAAAAAAAATGACTCCTGGCATTTCTCTTAAGAACCTAACATACATCACTCAGTGACTCTGTTAGTCCTAACATCTCACATGCTACTTGACACATGACAAAATACTTTGCTGTCACACTTGACATGAAATAAACCCATGTCTCAACATAATATACACTATACAAGATAAGACACTGTAGAAGAGTTGCTAAGTAGACAAGGGAAAACTTATCCTGGGTATATAACATTACCGGTACAACCCTACCTACAGTTTGTGGGTCTGCATAAACCTATGCCCTTGTAGCATCGTCAGCATGAAATTATCAAGATCTCCATACCACATCCTTTAATCACAGATATCACAGATGAAATGAACAATTTTCAGTCATTGCTATTATGTCCAATCACCTTATTATAACAGGGTACCATTGTTTAGAAAATAACCGAACTGGATTTTCTTACACTAGTGATACTAAATGACTTCATCACTTTAACCTTTAATGTTTGCTTCATACCAGTGAAACATAAGGTTATAACACCAGGTGATGATAAATTGCAACACAGCCACAAATATTCACGTATCCACATAGCGTCTAAATAGAAAAATCAACCCTTCATCACGTGCATCATTACGGAAAAAATTTCTGCCTGCTGACCGGGAAAGACATTCAGATGAGACAACAGAATAGAGATTCGATCTCTCCAATCAGATTGGACAACTACTTGTTGATTCGCAACAGTCCCATACCGGTCAGGAGGTCTTCGCTCCCGTTGAGAACGTCTAAGCCCTAAACGTTCATTGCTAGGAGGAGGTGGGTCTTCAACCACCATAGGCGCAAGAAGTGGATTTCCAAACACGGAGGAAGAAGGAAAATCTTCACCCACTGGTGAAGAAAGAAGAAAAGGATCATCACCCAAAGGAGACAAAATTGAATCTTCAACCACCTCACCCCCTACAGGAAGAAGGACCTCCGGGGCTTCATCAACAGGCACTACAGGTTCAACAGCATCATGCATCGGCGAGTCTGGACCCTGCTGAACATCATAAACCTCGCGCAAGTCTATTTCAGCTGGAGCAGGTAACTCATGTGTAACAACCGATAACTGGAGATCATCATCATCATCCAGTTCTGGATCTGACTCAAACCGATCATGCATGCTGTCATCATGGAAAACAACAGGAGGACGTAAAGAGGAGGATTCAACACGCTGGAAGACAAAAGGGAGTGTAACCGGCAATAGCAGATTCCGGTGAACCACTTTGACCTCTGCCACACGCTTGATCCTATACACAGGTATGTCAGGGTTGGGTCTCTCCAGCACAGTAAAGGGCTCCTGTTGCCACTTATCAGCAATCTTGTGCTTACCCTTTAACCCCACATTCTTCAATAACACCATATCCCCTGGCTGTATACTCGGCCCCCTAGCCTTTCGGTCATAATTGTACGCTTCTCTCTTGGCTGCCTTGTTTGCTGCCTCAGATGCTGCCTTGTATGCTGCCTCGAGCCTCTTTTTCACCGACTCAACCGATGATGTGTAGTCAGGATCTAGACCCAGGAAAATATCAATTGGTAGGCGAGGCTGCCGCCCAAACATCAGGTAAAACGGACTGTACTGAGTCGACTCATGCTTGGTGCAGTTATAGGCATGGACAAGAGCTGTAACATACTCCTTCCAGCGTGGCTTCTGTATGGGGTCCAGAGTTTTTAGCATGGAAATCAGCGTTTTATTAAACCGTTTAGTCATACCATCCCCTTGCGGATGATAGGGTGTGGTGCGTGACTTCTTTATACCCAGCATTTTACATAAGTGTGCAACAATCTTGCTTTGGAAATTGGCACCTTGGTCACTGTGAAGCCTTTCTGGTATGCCATAGTGGACAAAGAACTTGTCAACGAGAATCTTTGCGACGGTTCTTGCCTCTTGATTTCTAGTTGGGAATGCACAAGCATATCGAGTAAAGTGATCTGTCAACACTAGTATGCTGTTTTATCCACCTACTGCGGTCTCAAGACTCATAAAGTCCATACAAACCAGTTCCATTGGTCTGGATGTTGTGATACTGACGAGTGGTGCTTTTTCAGGCAGATTTGGAGCCTTTGCACAAATGCATCGCTTAAAAGTTCTGACTTTATTGTCTGCGTCCCTGGTCAAGCCAATCCAAAAGAATCTCTCTTGGGCAACACTCAAGGTCTTGTCTCTGCCAAGATGTCCCATGTCATCGTGGATGAGACATAGACATTCTTGCTGCTTGTGTGCAGGAATCACCACTCGTTGAACTTAATCATCACCTATTTTGCCAGATCTAATAAGTACGCCATTTTTGACAGAGACTGTCCCAGTATGACAAGAGGCGTAAGGCTATTGGTGATTTAGCTTTTCTTTGTCTGTTACTTGGTCTTATGCCCTGGGTGACTAGGTGTTTCATTCTTGCAATGTCAGGGTCTCGATCCTGCTCTGTGGCCCAATCCACAAACACTGGATGAGAGACATGGGTACTGTTACATACCACATTGGACGGTAACCCCAAGGATTCTGCAACACCTGCAAACTCCTGGTCTCCAGAGATCAAATCACAAATCTCCTTAAAGACTTCAGGGGAGATCACTTTGGAAGATAGCTTCTCCTCAGTCTCAGGATGTGGTCGCCTCGACAACCCATCAGCATCAGAGTGAGTCTTGCCAGGTTTATAGCGTATCGTGAAGTCGTACCCAGCTAAAGCTTCCAACCAGCGATGGCCATTAGCATCTAGCCTTGCAGTTGACGTCACATACACAAGAGGATTGTGGTCAGTCAAAACAGTAAATTTCTTGCCGTAGAGATATTGATGGAACTTTGATGTTATAGCCCACTTAAGTGCAAGAAATTCTAGCTTATGCACTGTATAATTCTTCTCTGAGCCAGCCAAAGATCTACTGGCATAGGCTATCACATGTAGTTTACCCTCTTGTTCTTGGTAAAGAACCGCACCTAGACCTTTACGGCTGGCATCCACATGTAAGGTGAACGGTTTCTCATAATCGGGATACACGAGTATGGATGCAGAGGTGAGGCGAGCCTTGAGCTTCTCGAAAGCTTCATGTTGCTCTCTTCCCCATTCCCAGGGTACATAATCGGTCTTCGCCTTTCTCTTACGTCCAGGACTTTGAAACTTTTTCTTGGCTTTTTCACTACCCTTCAGAAGCTTTAACATGGGATAAGCCAAGGTTGAGTATCCCGGAATAAACCTTCGGTAGAATCCTGTAAAGCCAAGGAATGTCTGTAGCTCTGAGACATTAGATGGTTTAGGCCAAGTGCTGACCGTTTCCAGGTGCTTGTTACTACATCTCACACCATCTTTGGACACAGTGTGCCCAAGGAAGTCCACACTGGTCTGGAAAAAGCTACATTTCTTCGGTTTCAGTGTTAGATTGGCGTGGCGTAATCGGTGAAAGACTTCAGATAACCTTGCATACAGTTCGTCTCGAGTTTTTGCAAACACGATGATATCATCAATGTATACAGCACATTTTATCATCGTTAGTCCATCTAGGACTTGCTCCATCAACCTCTGAAATGTAGATGGACTATTGCAAAGTCCAAATGGCATCCGGGTATACTGGTAGAAGCCAAGTGGCCCAACAGAGAATGCAGTGCGCTCTTGGTCTTCTGGCTTCACTGCCACTTGGTGGTACCCACTAAAGAGATCGAGACTGGCAAAGTATCTGGCACCTTGTAAACAATCTATCAAAGCATCGGTGCGTGGGATGTTGTAAGCATCTTTCTTTGTCTTGTTGTTCAGCCTTCTGTAATCAACACAGAGGCGTAGACTCCCATCTTTTTTCCGAGCCATCACAATGTTGGAACAAAATGGACTTTTGGATTTCTTGATTATTCCAGCACTTGTGAGCTCAGCAAGATGATCAGGAAGTTCATCGTAAGCTGAGGGCGGAATGGGTCTACATCTCTCCTTGAATGGTGTGTCGTCCAGCAATTCAATGGTATGTGTCACTTTGTTAGTGCAGCCCATTTCCTTGCTACTCATGGCAAATACATCTCGATTTGCACAGAGGAAGTTCTTGAGTTCAAGTGCCTCATCTTCGGTCAAGTGGCTGAAATCGAAGCTCTTGAAAAACTTGTCCGAGTCGGACTCTTCGGATGGAACTGAATTGGTGGGCATGATTGTCGCCTGTTGAAGGTTTGCTACTTCCTGACCCTTCTGGATGTTGATAGGTCGGTCAGTGTAGTTAGCTATCTCGAAGGGTGTGATGTTTTTACCTTCTGTCACATTTATTATACCCGGCACTGTAGGTATGGTACTGGTACTCTGCAGTAGTGCCACCTGTTGTCGTATGGGTACGGTGATCAGAGTTTCCCCAGTGCTGGGAACTGTACTGTATGGTGGTATGTATATGTCAGTATGAGCAGTAACAAACTATACACCCCATAAGACTGCTCGAGGTGGTTTGATCTTTGTTGTAGGATGTTTATGGCTGATCTTAAATGAGGGACAAGAGATGATAGGGGTTGTTGATCTGATGGAATTTTTGATAAGACAATTGTACCAATAAGACAAGGTGTGGAAATATTGTATTTTGTATCAGGAACTACTGACATGGGAATGGTGGTTGAGAATGAGGTGGTATCTGTGAGAGGAATTGTCAGTTCACACACTATGAATCCAAGATATGGAAGTACATCTCCACCCACGCCTTCTATCCGTAGTAAGTTTTGGCAATTTTGAAGAGAAATATGTGAAAGATTGTTTTGGTGAAATGATTTTGAGACTGTAGTAATTTGTGAACCAGTGTCCAAAAGAGCTGTGCATTGTGTGTTTTGAATTTTTACATCTATTTCTGGTGACCCTCCTACCATATCGTTAAATAAGGTGGCCGTACTTATCTCTTGCCTCCGGCAGTGGCCTCCTGTCGGGGCGGATTCAAGTTTCCCGTCATGGGTCGTCTGCGTCCACGTCTTGTTGCGTACTTCTCTTCAACAAGAGACTTGTTTGGTGGATTATCGCAGTCATATGCCACATGACTATCTTGACCACAGCGGTAACAGAAGACGCCAGATTTGACTTTGGTTTGCAAATCCTGTACCTTCTGTGCAAGGAGGTTAACTTCAGCATTGCTTGCTTCAAGCATGGTAATTCGCTTTCTGAGCTGAGCAACCTCATCATTGTCATTGTCAGGGGACGTTGTGACTCTTGGGGAAGTAACCATGGTACACTGGGTGGGAGAATGTGATGCTGTCGACACATTACTATGGACCACCTTACGGAGCCTTAACCGACGTTCAGTCCGTCGAGCCTCCTCTCGTCTCACTTTGGCAATAAAAGCCGGAAAGTCCAGAGGTCGGTCTACTTCAAGCCTCAACTTCGTGAGCATTTCCTCGTCAGTGGTGCCACGTAAAAACTGAGCAGCATTTCCGGTACTTCCCGCATCAATATGCCTTCTTGTTTGACCACTTCACACAGTCTTGTGTATAGCTGTGTAAGATATTCAGAGGTGGTCTGATTTGGCAACTGGATTATCGGGTAGAAATCTGCCAAGAGGTCATGCCCGTCCAATGTCGATCCGAAAATCTGGTCAAGGATTTCATCAATAGTCTGACATGATCGGTCACGGTACATGTCAATGGCATCCTCAGCTACACCAGATAAGCTCTGCAACAGGATGTTCCTCTTGCGACCCTCGGATATTTCTCCATCTTCTATAATCCGATTAGCTGCTCGACGCCAGTGAGCATAATCGACTTCACCACCTCCTACCTTGGAAGCCCCAGAAAGGGTTTTATCTTCCGAGGAGTGGTGTCGACTGTGTAGTAGGTGTTCTGCACCGGAGAAGTAGCAACAGTGCTTGTATGACTCACACCAGCACCTGCAGTACTGGCACTAACACTAACAGTACTGGCCACGCTCCCCTCACTACTCACTGTGCTAGAACTGACCTTACTTACCCCACTTACCTGTTTCCCCCATGCACTGAGAGTTTCACGCCGGTCAGCATCACTGAAGGCCTTGAGCCTTTCCCAGAGATCATCAATCTCTGCCTCAGATGCATCTGCTCGAAGAGTCAACTCAGCCATGGTCCCTAGGGACAAGGAAAGAGACCACAAAGTGCCAAGCCAAAAAATGCAAGAGGTTCTGTCAGAGAATACAGTACACAAGTTTAAAGCAATAAGACAGCGGAATGTTGCTGCGGTGTTGCACTGTGAAATAATTACTGTTAAAAATATGATACTAAAATAGTGTATAAATGGTTATAGGTATGAATTTAGAGCTTATGTTTCACTGGTACAAAATTGTAACAGTTGTGTCACCATTTGATTAACTCATTTTCACTATAACCAGGACACCCATGAAACACATTTGTTGTCAACAGGCATACAGTTTTTCGACCACTAGAGAGTTATTTACACCCAACTTTGTATGACGACACAGAGAATACAGTTATTGTCATAGATTCACGCACAGTGGTGTATACCCTTAGTGTTTCATGAACACACAAATAAGTAAAAACAGTCAATACTCCATGCAGTAACCTGTGACTGTTAATGTTCGTACTCAACACAACTCACAGTATATCAATTCCAGTACACAAATTCCTTCAAAAGCATAACCATTGCAGCATGTAAATCAACATGTCATGCAGCACACATTTTAAAGGATACAACACAGTCAATGTCTCATTCACGTTGAAGATATAGGTGTCACACTACCAGTAGCACAACACGAGGATGCACAGACTCACTACGATCCATACTGCGCAAAATGAATGTCACTGCAGACGATAACGCAATGTTCCACGCGAACACAGCACACGTCCGAACGAGCGGACAGTACATCACACAGGCGAGTTACCCAACGATGAACAGTATGTACACAACGATGAACAGCATGTATGGCAATTCATCTATCACACTCAACTCCAACACGATCCAACATCGACGATGAAATGTAACAATGTGTGATGATGAACGAGAGTGGGTTTATGTTCAAGTCCTTCAGCGATTTCCGGGTTTGGACATCTATCGAGCTGGCCAGGCAGGATACGACGAACACGCAAGGACGCCAGACATATGCGATGAGGTGATGACGGTAACGAGGTAAGCTCACACAAGCTCAGGAACCACGTGATGACGGATGATGACGGATGAAGAGGCAGGTTCACACAAGCTCAGGAGATTCCAGAACATGGATGGAATCCACACGGACATCCCGGACGAGCCCCCAAATGTAGCACCAAGTCCAATGTGTGTGTAGTGAGATGTGTGTGCCCGAGACCTGAACTGTGGGACAGGGAACAACGGCTGAAGAAAAGTGTAAAATATCATTTATTTTCCCACCATTGTTGACACAGTTAACAGATCTCAATGTAATTTCAACATACAGTTGTACACAAACAAATATAAACATGGCTCATTAATTTGTGTAGGGTTTTGATCCAATTTCTTACAAGAACTCTGATCATGACTTGTCAAAATGACAGCTTGGAAAAATACTGGAATACTTGGAATACTTGGAAAAATACACAATAAACATCAAAATTCTACAACTAAACGTGAAAGCATCACCTTTAGAATTAATCATTACATGTAACAATATTTCCTCAATGACACAACACTATTAACCAGTGATCTAGAGTGCTAATTAATTACATACCTGAAGAAAAGTGTAAAATATCATTTATTTTCCCACCATTGTTGACACAGTTAACAGATCTGCAGTCACAGGGGAAAAAAATGATAAAACTGGCTTTAACTATCAATAAAAAAATCAATTACAATCTTATGTGGGTTATTAGCACTCAAATACCTCCACAAAAATATACAATCAGTGGTAGACAGCATCTAAGTATTTAATATTTCACAAAAACGCAAGCTTGTAGCAGACATGTATCAGCACAAAATAAATCAGCTGTGAGTTCATTATGAGTAGTTCTTTGTGCCCGTATAGGAGGATTTGTCGCAACCCGATTTCATCCTATAAAGCATTGTCGCAGCTCGATTCGTGCCATCCTATAATGTGACATCCTATAACGCTGAGTTGAGTGTCTAGGATGGGTGTCGCAGCTCGCAGGCTGCTGTGTGTGGTGGAGGAGGAGGTGTTGTCGCAGCTTGTAGCCAGCACGGTCACGAGCTCAGTTCTCTGTGGGGAGGCCTTTTATATGGGAGGTGGTGTGAAGTTGTTGTGTGTTGGTGTGAAAACAAAACGATTCCGCCCCATCCTTGAGTGAGCCTGGACGAAGAGGTGTTGGAGCCTGTTCCATGTCGTCGTCCGTGCAGGAGTTGTATCTGATCGAAGGTGTTGGAGACTGTAACGAATGAAAAAAAAAAACACGACTGTTCCACGTCGTCGTCCACGGAGGCCTGTTGTGTTGCAAATTCAATCTAGTGAGCTGTCGGTCGTGATGAATGGTGTCTGGAGCGTGTTGGAACGAAACAGTTCTACAGCATTTGCCGCGGGCAACTTGGAGAGTGCCATGACGAAGGCGTTGGAGACTGAAAAGGTCTATGAGTCACCGCAACTGAGTGAAACATAGCTGTTCCACGCGTCCATCTCCCAGGGGAGGAACTGGTTGTGATGAATGACGTCTGGAAAAACGCTGCGCCTTCACACAGGTGGTCAGGGGTCAGTGAGACCAGACGTGATTCCGTGCTGACTTCTACCTGGTGGTAATTACTGACCTGTCAGTTGTGATGGACGACGCCTGGAACGTTTTGCATCGTAGACTGTGGGTGGGAGTATAAAAAAAGTGAGCAGAACGTTGTTGACCTTCTCTGGATATCGAATTGTGCTAGGATAACAAACACGATGGCTGCCCTGTCGTTTGCCATTCAAAAAGCGGCGTTCATGACTAGTTGGAGTGCGTTGGTGAAGAATTACATGACTAGAAAGTTAGACGATAAGCTGGATAGTTTAGAAAAAGACGTGTCATGGATGTTACAGACTGTAGCGTCGCTCAAACAGCAGTCTAATGTGACAAAAAACGCCAAGAGAAAGAAAAAAGACAATGAAACGGGTGCCACCGTCTCACAGCAAAGTTTGCCCGTCACACCGGGATGTTTTGAGTCTCTCGCAGTCACAGGAGCAACAAGAACCGTGTGCCGGTAGTCAAGATGTTGCTCAGGATGTTCTTTCTCAATCGTGGGTGCTTGCTGGTGGCGATGCTGGTGAAAAGTGGAAGAACGACGCTCTGGCTCTGGACGCTACAGACAATTGGTTGTTTGAAATAAAAAATAGACCTTAATGCGAGGATGTAAAAAAAAAAAAAAATAATAATAAAATAAAATAAAAAAAAGATAGCGTTGTTGTTCTGTCACGACCTATAAATGTTTCTCTCAGTGGTGTGGTGATCCCATATGCGTGATGGCAAACCCCCTGTTACCATACAACCTCGTGGCTACGGTCAAGAGACGTATTCCAAAGTTTAATGTGGAAGGCACGCAGTACACTTTATCCATTCCGGCTATCCAGCAAAATGATCTGCCTTTCAACGTCGTCAACGCTATGGTGCACGATGTCTTCGCACGTAAGTAGGCCTACGGGTTGTTGTGTGTGCGTGCGTGGTGCTTTTTTTCCTATAAATTTTTTTAAATGTGCTTTCTCTATCCCTTCCCCTTCTCCCCTTGAAGGTATCTTGAGAGACCTGTTGTACGAGAATGACGCGCCCAGATATCCTAATCACCACCGAGTCAGATTGAGCATCATGAGTCCTGGACTGCACCACGAGATATGGATACCTTTCATTCCGCCGGATGATATGAGTGTGGAGAGAGTCCTGATTAGCATTGAACGTGTGCTGCAAAGTGATAAGAAATGGCTCTTCGCCGGAACAATGAGAGTGACTTTTGTACACGCAGCTCTTCCCGTGGGTAATGGTCGACTGGGGGTTTCTACACGCCAGCTGTCGTCTAGTTGGGTAGAGATGTTGGGCAGGAAAAAATCGATTATTCAAATACCTAGAGATGAGCACGACATGTGTTGCGCTCGAGCGATAGTGGTTGCCGTGGCGCAACTGAATCGTGCACCTGCCAAGAGAAAGAGGACGCCGTGGCACGAAAAAGTACGTAGATACGCGTCTGTTCAAGTGCGTTTGGCGAAAGAGTTGTTGGCTGAGGCGGGGATAGGTGCAGACGAGCCGTATGGGCTACCCGAATGGGAAAAGTTTCAGTCGGTGTTGAGCAAGAAGAACTTTTCTCTCGTGGTCGTGTCCAGGGATAGTTTCAACACCGTGGTCTATCATGGCGGGGACAGAAAGTTGGTCTGTTTGTATCTGGCAGACAACCACTACAGCGTCATCACCAGACTGCCGGCTTTCCTGGGAGCTCGTTACGTGTGTGGCCATTGCTTTGGTCGGAGCAGGAGTGCGGCTCACCACAGGTGTAAATTGAGCTGTGAATTTTGCGGAGGGAAGTCGACGTGTGGGTGGGAGGGTGATGGAGAGTTCTGCTCGGCTTGTGGAATTACTTTCCGCAATGCGACGTGTCTAGTGGGTCATGTGGCACGCGGTATATGCGATGTCAGAGTCGCATGCCCGACGTGTGGCAAGTGGTACAAGAAAAAGTTGGCCAGCGGTGCGGAAGGCGTGCACACGTGTGGACACGACTACTGCCCCGTGTGTCACGCCAGGATGCCCAAGGGACACGAGTGTTACATGCAACCGGCGAAGACGTGCAAGGACGAATTCAAGAGCCGCCCGTACGTGTTTTACGATTTCGAAAGCATGATGCTGGAGGATGGACGTCACCAGCCCAACTTATGCGTCGTACACAGAGTGTGCACTCGCTGCATGGATTTGCCGATGGAGGAGGGTGTCGCGTGCGACTGCGGTAGGGAAAGAAGGATCTTTAAGGGGGAGGATACGCTGGAACAGTTTGGGGCTTACCTGTTTGCCGGTAGACTCAAAGGTGGCATATGCATTGCTCACAACTCCAGCGGCTACGACAGTCACTTCGTGTTGGACTTTGTTCACCGGAAGGTCATCAAACCGTCTGTCATCACGACCGGACACAAGATATTGCGGTTGGAAGCGGAGGGCGTGACGTTCATAGATAGTCTCAACTTCTTCCCCATGGCGCTCTCCAAGTTGCCCGAGGCTTTTGGGCTGGAAGAGCTGACCAAAGGGTACTTCCCCCATCTCTGGAACACGCTAGAAAATCAAAACTACGTGGGCACGGTACCCGACGCGTCGTTTTACGGCCCTGATCAGATGCACCAGACAAAGCGTGCGTCGTTTTACGAGTGGTACGACGAGCAGCGAGATGTCACCTTTGACCTTCAACGAGAGCTGGAGAAGTACTGTATTTCGGACGTGGACATCTTGCAACGATGCTGTGGGGTCTTCAGAAACCTCTTTGTCGAAAACACGGGGTTGGAACCGTTCACGAAGACGTTTACGATAGCCGGGGCCTGCAACCGGGTCTACAGGATGAGTTTCCTGGCACCGGCCACGATAGGCGTCATCCCATCCACCGGTTCATTTGAAAGTGGACTGTCCTCAATAGGGTTATGCTGGCTAATGCACATGGAGCGTCAGACGGGTCGCCGAATCAAACACGCGGGGAATGACGACGCCCAGGTCGTGGCTGGGAGAGCGGTGGATGGGGTGGACGATGAGGGGGACGTCTACTTGTTTCACGGCTGTTTCCGTCACTCGTGCCCCAGATGCTTTCCAAACAGGGAGGCGGAACACCCCGTGAAGAAAGACGTGACGCACAGAGAGAACTATGGGCAGACGCTAGCATTCGAACACGCTCTCAGAAGCAGTGGTCGCTCTCTACACGTCCAGTGGGAGTGCAACTTCAGGGCTGAAATGACTTCACACCACCAGCGGTTGATGCGTCTACTTTCCGCCTACGACCCGATAAAGCCCAGAGACGCGTTCTACGGCGGTCGAACGGAGGCCATAGGTTTGTACAGAGAGGCAGCACCCGAAAAGGGGGAGTGGCTGAAGTACGTGGACTTCAACAGCTTGTATCCTTTCATAAACAAGTATGCCAGGTATCCCGTGAAACACCCCGTGGTCGTCAGAGGTGAGGACATACCCGAAGAGGTGGAAGGACTGGTCAAGTGTTTAGTGCTACCTCCTACTAAGCTGTTTCTCCCCGTGCTGCCGTGGAGGAATGGCGAGGGCAAGTTGCTGTTCCCTCTCTGCAGGTCGTGCGGTGAGAGTGGTCAGACGCACGCACACGTCACCCGAAGACAGGGTCCTCATAGGCACCTGGACGTCGCCAGAGCTATCCAAGGCGGTGGAGTGCGGATACAAGATCTTGCAGAGGATCGAAGCCTGGCACTATCCCAACACCTCGCAATACGACCCAGAGACGCGCACAGGGGGGATATGGGCGGCGTTCATCAACAAGTGGGTCAAGTTGAAGCAGGAAGCATCGGGTTACCCCAAAGGGTGTGACGCGCCAGAAGAGAGGGCCGAGTACGTGGCAGCGTGGAAACGGAGAGAAGGCATTGAGTTGGAGCCGGGGAAAATATCACACAACCCGGGTCTCAGGTCTCTGGCCAAACTGTTGGCGAACAGCCACTGGGGTAAATTCGGGCAGCGATCAGACAAGTCCAAGGTCGTCTACACCGCCGACGTGTCGGATTACGTCAAGCTGATGCACGATCCGCACATCCAAGTTCAAGACGTGGTGTACGCCAATGAAGAGTCTGTGGCGGTCTACTCCAAGGTGAAAGGGGAGGAGAGCGACCCCGGCTCCGCGCGTACCAACTGCGTGCTGGCTGCGTACACCACGGCAAACGCCAGACTGCGCTTGTATAATGCGATGGAGCGGTTGGATCGAAGGGTGCTCTACACAGACACGGACAGCATCATCTACGTCCACAAGCGAGGAGAGTGGAATCCGGACACTGGCGACTTCTTGGGGGACTTGAAAGACGAATACCCCCGCCAGGAGTTGACTCAGTACGTAGGACTGGGTGCCAAGAACTACGCCATCAGATTTGCAGACGGCACTTGCGAGTGTAAAGTGCGTGGTTTCACCCTCAACTACCAAACGTCCAAGTTGATAGATTTCGACACCATGCTTGAGATGTTGTGAGAAGGCGTGGGCAACAAGACGGTCACGACAACACGTCCTCACGCGATAGTCAGAGAGGGTCAGGTGGGCTTAGGAGGCATGTACACCAGGTCCCAAGAGAAAACATACAGGATGGTGTACGACAAGCGACGCATACTGCCGGACGGCGTCAGCACGGTCCCCCTGGGATGGCTTGACGGTGATGACGTCACGGCTGGTGATATATAGAGGCGGTCCAGAAGAGAGTCAGCCTCACAACCGCTTCAACAGTCGACATGGCGTACCTCGATTGCCACGGGGATTACTGCAGCATCACCAGGAAGAGTCCCGAGGGGATGCAGCAAATCGTGCTGTCCAGGGTCGAGTGGCTGAAGCTGTGCAGGCTGAGCTCCAAGGTGTCCAGTTACATGGAGCGTACGACCGAGGGGTCCCAGAGAGAGGAAGAGCAATCATGGACGCTCACGCCCGAGGCACGCGTTGGGACGGTGAGCGGTCAACCTTGGAAAAAAGTGATGACAAAGCTTACTCTGAACTGTTACAAGCAGGCGCCATACTGCAACATAAGAGTGTACGTCGGTGACGGCCCGTCCAAGCAAGGGGTGACCCTGAATACGACGGAATGGTTCTCCGTGCACAACAGGCTGTCCAACCCGCCGGGCTCTGAACTCCATCTCGCCGAGAAAGTGTACAAGAAATTGCTAACAGAAGCAATCACAAAGGCCATACCCGAACGATGCGTCGGTTGTAAGGAAAACTGGCCCTCTCAAACAGATCATGAGTGTATTGTGGGCAGAGGGTCGCTGATACATCGGCTGGGAGAGGACGTGCCCGTCTCCGTCTTTACGTTTCAACACGAGCTGATGCTGCTCGCAAAGGAACGACGCGCCATGCTTGAAACAGCCCCCTCAGATCTGTTTGACGTATGCGACAAACTCCTCAAACCAGAGATTATAGACGACTTGTGCAAAGCAGACGCGGAGTTGGACGATGAGCTTGAACCGTTATTGATCGTGGACGCTGATGGTGAAGACAAGAAACCGCCGCCCCGTGCTATAAAGGAAAGAGGCAAACGCACTGGCTTCACAAATAGGCATTCACCCTACCCGTGACCGCCAGCTATGGAACACGCAGAGAATAGAGAGGGCAGCGACATTGAAATGGTGACAGAGAGAGTTCGCCGGCTAGAAGAAAACGCCAAAGCCGCTAATAACGATGGAGCGACAGCGGCGTATGTGCAGCAAATCGAACTACTGACGGCAGATTTCTACCGAGAAAGACGAGAGAGAGAGAAACTAGCGCATAAAATGGAGGGTCTACAGCTGTTACTGAAACACCTGCGCGAAAAATACCACGTGTTGTATCACGAAGTCCTCGCCATACAGAACGGCGAATGATGCGTCTACTAGGACAGAACGTGCTTACAAAGAGTGATTATGTGTGTCTGTCATAATGAAATGTGAATAAAATTTTAAAAAAACGCAACGAAATCGTCTGTTTTGTTTTGTTTTGGTGCTCTTTTTTTTGTTCCATGGTCCACAATGCACACAACTCAAGCCTCCATGACCCACAATGCACACGCATATGCGCAACCCCGACCCTCCACTACGTACCCCCCCTTTCACACACATGCCACAACGCACCCGCTTGCTTCTATGTGCTCACCAGCTCTCCACCAGCACACGCGTTTCCAGGTAGTGAGCACAAAAGAAAAAAAAACATACGGTTTGAAGGAAACAAAACCATAGCGTCTGTGTGTGTGTAAGAATGCATTGGAGAGAGAGAGAGAGGGGTATACACACACACTGGTCAAAGGAATATGGTGAAGTCATTTTTTTTTCTTTCTTTTACTTCAGAGCGTTACAATCAAATCTTGCCATATTCCTATGACCTCTTTTTTTTTTGGTGGAGGAAACATATCATTTTTTCTTATTCTCATCAAACCAACAACACCACCTCAAATTTTTTAAATGTGTTTTTTTTTATTGCATGCACATACTCTTTACACAAACAAAATAGACGTTGCAATTAAAAAAAAGCTCTTTCACTCACACACACACACACACGCGCTCATTCAGTCGTATCCATTCGGTCTGTCCTGTCCCATGTAACGAAGGGATCCGTCCCCCATACGCACGTACGTGCTGTACTGTTGCACGCCATTATAATGTGGAGGCTGATGATATTCCTGGGTAGCAGCAGGCATTGGGATGGTCTGTGGAGGAGGAGGAGGAGGAGGAGGCAGTGATGCACCAGTCTGTTGTTGTACGTCACTGTAGTGGTAGGGGAGTGGAGGCTGATATTCCTGGGGAGCAGCAGGCGTTGGGATGGTCTGTGGAGGAGGAGGAGGAGGAGGAGGAGGAATCTGTTGAGGCGGCACTGCTTGGAATGGGAGAGGTGGCGGAGGCGTCATGACATCGTAACATTGGCACTGGGGATACGATGCCACGTACGGCGGAACAGGTGCCGATACCAGTGGCATGGATTGAAATAGTCTCTTCGCGAATTCCATGCTCGCATCCACGGCTGTCTGGACGATGGTGTCGATTATGTCATCGATGTCATCCTCGCAGCTCACTACTTCTTCTTCTTCTTCTTCTTCTTCTCGTGGGGGTGGAGGTGGGCGTGGTGGCGATGGAGACGGCGATGGGGGTCGAGATCCGCACTGACCGGGTCTTTCATTCCCGTCCGACCACAACTCGGCCTCCCGTCGTCTTCTTTCCCCCTCCTCCTCCTCATCTGAGTCGTAAATACATCTCTGAGTCTCCGTACTACTCGTCCTCCTCATCCTCTTTCTTGGCTCCTCCTCCTCCACGTCATCTTCACTGTCTGTTGTTGACTCGGGCTCGTAAAGAGCGTGGTATGGCCGTATCCTCGCAGCGGCCGGCGCTGGCGGAGGCGGGGGGGCAGGCCCCGGCGGCGGGCGACGCGTCCTCGATGGTCACGATCCTCGTCTCCTAGAAAAAAAAGAAGAAGAACGGTTTGATGTAATTTGTGTCTTTTTTTTAAAAAAAATATATATGCACGCTTATGATTATTATTTATTTTTTTTTTTTAAAGAAATAAATCACATCAAAAAAAAACTTACGTTTGTCTTTTCTATCCTCATGCACCGTCCTGGGTCTTCCCCTCTTTCGCTCATTCTTTGCTGCAACTTCTGAAAAAAAAAAAAAAAAAATTGCAATGTGACTAGAAAATTATGGAACAAAACATTTTGTTTTCAATGCCTCCTCTCTTCTCCCCGTATCAATTAATTAATCAATGTCAACAGCGCACGTGACTAGAACAAACTTTTGGCGTGGGCTTTTACCCTGTGAGCACGCGTGACTAATCGTAAAACAAATCTTTTTAAATACCTCCGCGTCTCTCACACTCCCCCCTCTCTCCCTCCAACATCAATCAATCAATGCCTGTAGCGACAAGGACTTAATTTCTAGAACAAACTGTTTAGTTTGGCGCGTTCTTTTACTGGTGAGCACGCGTGACTAATTGTAAAACAAACTCTTTTTAAATACCACTGCGTCTCACTCACTCCCCCCGGTATCAATCGACCAATGTCAACACGGGCTTAATTTCTAGAACAAACTGTTTAGTTTGGCGTGTGCTCAGGCTCCCCCACACACACACATATATGTTGTGACAAAGACAACAACGGCTTCTCACAGCTCACGATACTTTTCTTATCTGGGAGGGGAAAGGTGGGGGACTAAACCGTGCACGCGCACACGGCGTTGTAACCAAGACGCTGGGGTTTTTTTTTCTTTCTTTCTAAACAGGCATTGCAGTGATTCGTTAAAAGAAAAGTGGTGCGCAACAGACGTCGACAATCAAAAGAAAAAAAAACATTCTTTTATATTTCATCTTGCGTAGACGAAAAAAAAAAAAAAAAAAAAAAAAAAACAACGCATCATTATAACTATACAAAAGTGAGAAGACGTCATATCAATCAGTCAATGTCAACACGGACTTAATTTCTAGAACAAACTGTTTAGTTTGGCGCGTGTACTCGGAGGAGTGCGTAAAAAAAAAAACAGGAGAGAACGTCTTCTCATGACTCATGGTGCTTTTCTTATCTGGGATTTAAATCTGTTCTGTGAGGACAGGGAGGGTTTGTAAAAAATAATAAAATAAAATTTAAACAGATATCGCAGTGAGCCGTTAAAAGAAAAGTAAAGCGTAACAGCCGTTGCAGAGTTCACAATCAAAAAAATCATTTATATGTGGCCTTGCATAGACGTGACGTCATTATAACTATACAAAAAAAATATGAAAAGACATCTACTTACATCCGCCTCTGTTTGAAAGTTCCTTCTCCGTGAAGTCGTCATAACTCTCATGTTTTCTTTTTTGTTTTGTGCGTATCCGTGTCTGCGTCCGTGTCCCACAGGAGGTTTTGTGCAGAATGCCGGGCGTCTCTCTTATATACCTGACCATGTTGTTGTGACGCTAACCTTTTTCAGTGACCCGTTCAAGGCGCAAATTAGAAAGAGCTCCCGACGTGCACGAGGGCCAGGTCCCCTATCAGTCCCACGGGAGCAATAAATGTCCCTGTGCGCTAACGATCCATGCATTCGAGACGTGAATGTGAAGACGGCAATTACCAAGAACGTGCCATGGCCCGAACGCGTCACGAGCCATTTCAATGCTACGCCAAACAACACGCTACCTTTAAACACCCCGCTACGGCCGTAGTGGCAGGTCCCTCGGGGTCCGGGAAAACAACATTTTTGATGTCGCTCATTGAGCACAAATCCACAGCCTTCACTCCTGAACCCAGTCGAATCATCCTTTGTTTCAAGCAGTTTCAGCCCGCTTATGAAAAGTTGCTGAGTCGAACTGACGTACAACTTGTGCAGGGGTGTAAAGGATACACATTGTGTCCTGACACAAGAACTTTACTCATCATCGATGATTTCAGCTCCGAGTCGGAGGAGGCGAGCATTGGAGAGTTGTTTTCCGTGTCCAGTCATCACCTGAACACGTCCGTGTTTTACGTGACTCATAACTTGTTTCTGCAAACCAGGGCATTCAGACTCGCTGCTCTAAACGCCCAGTACTACGTGCTGTTCAAAAGCATAAGAGGCGCCGGTCAGATCGCAACGCTTGCCAGACAAGTGTTTGCGGGTCAAAAGGGCAAGGGGAAACGTCTCATGGAGGCGTACTCAAACGCCACACGCACGCCGTTCTCCTACCTGGTGCTGGACTTACATCCCGAGACGCCCGAGGCTATGCGTTTTAGATCACACATCTTACCCGGTGAAGGTGCGGTGCTGGCTAATAACGGGGATGCTAATTTAATAACTTGCTACACGACGTGAGCTGATTCATTTGCAGTTATGGCGCTCAGAAAGGAGGACCTAAAATTGCTGTCTCGTCTGTTTGCTTGCAAAAAAACAGTGTCAAGAAGGAGAATACTACGTGAAGGGGGGAAGCCGCTAATGAGAGCGCTGAGAGAGATCTCTTACAACGTGCTGAAGGGTAAACTACCGCTGACGTCAAAGCAGCTCACACGCTTGAAAAAACATAAAAAGTGTGTACGTCTAGTCGCCAACAAAAACACCAGCGATCAGACAAGGGCTAAGATCGCCCAGAAAGGCGGCTTTATAGGTGCACTCATTGCTCCCCTTCTGGCCGGCTTGGTAGGGCCCACAGTAAACGCACTTACCGGTAATTTGAGATAAATTAAAAGAAAACAACGGGGTCATGACTCATCAGGAGGACGGGGACCACCACACGCCCACGTGCTCGGCATTCTTTGTGCCTGGGGAGGTTGTGCATGCGTGGAGACGTAATCAGAAAGTAATTGACCTTGATAGACCCGATGACAAGCAGGTGGCGGATAAAGTTTTGAGCCTGGAGCGGGCAATTGAGCGTGACACGGTCCCGCCCCCAGACAAACAGATGATTGTAGCTCGTAAGTTAGGCGAGTTTCTGACAAGCAAGAAGGCGCGTGACGTCGGCAGGGCTATCGCACCGCCGGTAGCAGCAGCACCCCCTGCAAGCAGTGAAACGCCCATGAGTGAGGACGAACGCTTTCTATCTGAAATCCCCGTGTCGTACAGGTCAAAGGCCAAGAAACTCATGCGCGCGTGGTCTCAGAAAGGCATGACGTGGGACGCCAGGGGCAACATCTATTTAAAGGGGAAACCTGTGAGAGGAGGCAGTCTAGCATAGCTCCTGCACCACGCATCATCTGGAAGACGACGTAATCCGCCTATTGGTTTCGGTCACGTGACCAGGTATATGGCTCGCCAGCAGCTACCTCCCACGGCCTATGCAAATCCACGGTGGAGAGGGGAAGTGTGGGATAGGTACACCCCTAGCGACTCGAGCACGGAATATTACACACAAGGTGAAGGGGAAGAAGAGGACACGAGCACAGTGGCGGAGTCTGACCTGGACGTCGCAAGGAGCGCGTTTCCCGAATGGAAGGATATAAAGTAGAGAGGAGGGGCAAGAAGAAGAAGAGGAAAAGAAAAGCGCCACCCCCCAGCAAGTTTGCGAACGCTTACCACGATACGACGTCACCGGCGGCGTTCACCGGTAGCGCTAGGCGGCTAGCCAAAGAGGTGGAAGGGGCGACAGAGCGTCAAGCGAGGGAGTGGTTACGCAGTCAAGA
>CBDBEG010000017.1:0-8318 GCA_965204255.1 Rubritalea sp. | reverse complement strand
CCCAGCTTGCTATGTTGTCAACAATCTGGATTTACTGGCTTCAAACGGAAAGCCAGATGTACCCGAGGTGTGGGGTGCGCTCGAGAACTGCGAGATAAACTTCAGCCACACTCCGGGCGGATTGCCCCGCGAGCAGCAGCTCGAATGGCTGCGCTTGGTGACAGAAGAGAAGATTGGGCAGGAGACAGCGTTGAGGCAGTGCTGGGCGGAGTTCCAGGACGAAGACGGCGACGAGACAGCGGAGGCAGGAGGCGAAGAACTAAGCTGTCTGCATTGGGATGCGAGAAGAGAGTTGCCAGCGTTTCTAGCCCCCGACGACTATCGCAAAGCATGCGAGTTCAACTGGCATATGTTAGGGCATCCCGACTATCCGCTGCCTGACATCCGAATAGACAGACTGCCGAGAGCGGAGGTTGTGATAAGAGTTGACATCGCAGTATCCACAGCATTCGTGCTGCGTGTGATACTTCAGAACGGCAAAGACATCAACGGCTTCGACATTCGCGACGATCACACGCTTGATCACATAGACCCCGCGTCCGAAGGCAACGAACTCACTTTCGGCAACATGCATCCGATGATCGGACGATTCAACTCGCGCAAGAAAAACAGACCGCTGGCCGACTTTTTGGACGGCGAAGTCGAGACGGGCAGAATGACATCCGAGCGCAGGGATGCCCTCGTGGAGTTGGACGAAGCCAGAAAGAAAGACCCGACCGCGTTTATGGACTGGTGGCTGCTACAACATCAAAATGCTTACGACAACGCTAACGGAGGCGACGGCCAGTCTAACGATACACAACATCCCGCGCAAACACGAGACAGCTAAGGAGAACAACTCTCAGAGTAAGACACCACCAACCAGAATAGGGCGAGTATATGAAGAGCCGTTCACCCGAGGTGTGCTGGGGCTGAGTTGTCGGTAGAGGTCTCCGCAGATGCCATGATGCCAGTTTATCTGGCAGGGCAGTATCATCTTGCCAACGCGAGGAAAGACTAGGGTTACTTGCTTCCGAGCTTCTGCTAGGTCGGCTGTCGTTGTCAGATCCCAGCTAGATTGAGAGAAGTTGGAGAGGAAGGCACGCATCTGGTATAATGGGGATATGGTTACAGCGATAATACCAAAGAAGGAAGAGATGCTGTCTGTGAAGGAGATAGGCGACATCTTAGCCGAGCCCCTGCGTGAGTGCGGGGCGACAGTGGCATATCTGGGCGGGGAGTATGTGAGGGCCGACCGCAATGGCGACATCCGCCGAGGCGACGAGTTATTTTTGTTCATAGAATCTGAGGGTCTGCCAGATGAGCGTGTCGATAGATACGAGCATTTTCGTCCTGTTGTCCGCCTTGCTGAAAGCCATCAGGTGAGATTTCGTCTTTCAGCATATACGCCAGATGAAATAGAAAATGTTGGCGGAATCGAGAGGCTGTTGAGAGCAATAATGGACGACTGGGAAAAAATCCTGTGACAGATTTTGATCCGCTGTGCGTCGAAGATTTATCAATCGCATGAGAATTTCCACAGGAAAAGCTATCTTTGATCAATATTTGTGGCAGCAAAGGCTGCTAAAAATAAATAATTTGGGACAAATAAATATTTTGCTGCTCAGTTTATATTAAACTAAATTGAGCAGACTTGAACTATACCCATTTGATGCCTGGTATCTGTTCAAGATGTATATCATTTCTTTCTAGAACAATTAGCATATCCTCAGGTATGGGATACTTACTTATATCATTACACCAAATTAAGTGGTCAGCTGGGGCATGCCAATTGTGCTTCGTATATTCCAACCATGTCGGTAGAGATGACTTACCAAATATCGCAACTGAAACAAAGTTTAGAATATTACCCACTCCGATTATAGCTTCGTAAGATTGTTTTCCGGCCTTATCGAGTTTGAACCAGACATGAGAATCTGATTGAAAAATAGATTTTGGTAAATGGAGTTGAATGTTACGCCCTTCTCGAAAATCTTTCAAAGATGTATTATAAAGTTTCTTGATCATTCTTTCCAGAGAATCTAATTTTTCATCTGCGTTGCCTGTTAGTCGTTCAATTATTCTTTTGTTTTCATTCTTGGACATTTCTTCGTGCATTGTCCACAATGTAGTTCCCCGTTCCTTACCTCGTGGAGGCTTTTCAGCCATCATTGCTATTCTGTGGCAACCTGTAGAAGTTGATTGTTCTATCACAGACCTGATTCTATCAGCAAAATGTGAAGAAAATATTGATTTGTCATCTAATGCGCGATCTAATGTCGAGACAATTGCATCTATACTCATAGTGCCCTTATTTGTTATAAGTCCCGAAGAACGATCAGCTTCTCCAAAAAGCCACCCAATGAAAATGTTTTCAATTGCTAGATAATAGATTTGAACTAGCATTCTAAAACAAGTCTTGTCCATCAGATGCAATACCTGATCTTCATCGACTTCAAGAAAATTATGCTTCATTATATTTACCTGACTGACAATTTTCGGGTTTGTAGCCTGACATTTTGTTTAGAGCTTCGGCTGCTTTTTCTGTTGTGCTTTTTCTCACATACATTTCGTGGGTAAGATATTCAATCAGTATGCTCATGTGCTTAGCATGTTCTTCTTGCTCTTCGGGTGGCGACGGTTGAACGCGATGAGTATAGAAATTGCGAGCTTCAGAGCCACTTTTTGCAAATGCCTTGATATCTTCTGGCAAATCAGGATGTTTGGATATGAGTTCACTCAGGCGCTTTCCTGCTTCTTCTTTACCAGCCGAGAATAATCTCTCCAGTGCCGAGCCAAACATTAGAAAGGCTGCTTTGGGGAGGTCAAATGACATACATTTTAAACCCTCAATATAATCGCCAATAGCAGCTTGGGGCACTCCAGCATTCTGCCATTGCTGTTGCTCAGCAAAGACTATATCTGTTGATTCAGGCTTGGTCCTCCAGTTCATTTGAGCTGCAGGCGGAATCTTGTAATACCCGTCACTGGGCTCCATGTTCCAAGTAGCGAGTAGCAAGAAAGGGCTATCGCAGGATTTGCACTTGACGGCAATGCACACATCAAGGTACGCATTGTTTTTTGGCTTGACAGATGCATGCAAGCATTCAGCAGTTATCGTATGCTTGCAATATGGGCAAGGAAATCCAGAGATCTCAATGTGTTCAGAGAGTGTCTTTGAGATGTCTTGAGCATGATAAGAGAGGGAGCGGGAAACCTCTTTCGTCGGCTCACTCCTGAAAAGTTCGCGGTCAATTGCGCCAAGCGCAGACAACCGACCTGCCGTTGGACTCCTAACCAGTTCTGTAACTGGGAATTGTCTTCTCACTTGTCCTCCTTTCAAATCGAAGTCTGCTGACTGTAGGTATGGGTACTTTGTATGCTGTGCAGTCTAGCAGATGTTACGCCGAATTCCACCCATGTAATTTGAGGTGCCTTGTTCTTGTGCTGTGACTTGCTGAGGATGTCATATGTACCATATCCGAGACTGCGATTGTGGGTGCGGTTGGGTATTATATCCCCGCCCGCGGGTGCCCCGACACTTAGATAAAGGAGGTCGTGATGACTTACAAACACATTGCAACGGCGACAGCTACGACCGCCGTGTTGGTGCTGTGTGCAGCACTCCTAGCGGCATGTTCAGAAGAAGAGCCGTTGCCCGTGCCGACATCAGAGGCGGTGGCAGGGCAGCCAGAGACGGCTCCGCTGCCTGTTCCGTCGCCTCGCCCCGCACCAAGGCCGCCCACCACACGCATGGTGGAGGAAGGGGTCATGGAGTTTTTCATGGATACATGCAATGCGGTACACGGAGACGATAGAGAAGGCTGGAAGAATTGCGTTCTGGCAGAGATGGTGGATTATTGTGCAGGAGCTGCTGTAGTCGACTGTTTAGCAAAGCTCAATCGCGCCCTTGACCGGATTTTGGCGAAGCTCCGGGGCTGACTCTGATTGGCGGCTTTATTTTTAGAATATGTAGGTGTTAGGTCTAGCCTCTCGTTTGGGCTACTTTCGCCCTTCAGTCCTGCGGTGCTAACGCCTAGGCTCATAAGGAAGAAGGAGAAGAAGCGGAACAGCCAAAGCATCTGACGGAGGGCGTCGCTGAAGTCTTCAGTTAGACGGCGGCACTCATGGGAGACAGGCTCGAAGAAGCAGGCATACACAACACTGCACGCACACAGAGGTGCAGTGAGAGGTGGGCGGGCCAGGCGAACTACAGAGACCTGCAGACAGCGGGCTATGAGGCAGCTACGAGAGAAGCCTACGAGGCTTCAGCAAGCAGACGATTGAAAATACGCTGCCCGCGTGCAACGCACTCATCATCGAACAGAACACCGCACAATCTCCGCAGGCTCTGCAAAGCCACGCGCTCGCAATGGCTAATCCTGAGAGGGGTGCCGCCAGCGGTGCAAAATCTATACGAAATCACCAAACTCGACACCTCAGACTCTCTCGGTGGCAGAGACTCACTGGGCGGCTGCTCACTCTCAGGGCCGCCGCACGCTGACAGTACCATCGCAAGCAACACGGTTGCAGCCAGAGCTCCCACGCGAGATTTGCCAGCAAAACAAGGGGAGAGCTTCAAACTACCGAACATGACGCTTCCAAATCATCAACAATAGCAAACAACATCATTACACTCAGCAGCGACGAGCGACTTCACCATTGATGCCTTTTCCAGCCCAGTGATACTTCTTGCTCATTGTTGGCTAGGTTTGCGTGCTGGCAAGTGAGAGTTCCCAAAAGCCGCCTATGTGCTCCTTGGTTATCACATCGAACTCTTCCAAGAATTCAGTGATGGTCATATCCTGGTCTAGGGCATCAAGATAGAAGAAGACAGGCACTCGGGTGCGGTTGAAGACTGGGATGCCGCCCCATACGCCTTGTCTTGACTCGATTGGGGTCTTCATTGCCACCACCGCTCTTCGCAGTCGGGTATGACTTTGGCAGGCAGCCTGGAGACAAGATGCTCAAATATCTGCTCACGGGATGTGTCGGGGTTGGCCTCTAGGAATTCTGACAGACGGCCGCCGTTCATCATCCAGTCTCTCAGGGCTTCAAGAGGCAGTGCGGTTTCAGCAGGGGGCGAGGCTGAGTGATCGGTTGAAGTCTCCACAGATGCCATGATACCAGTTTATCAGTAGGAGCAGTTTCATTTTGCCAATAGTTTTCGGCGTGCTGTGTTGATTGAGCCTATGGGGATGCCTGTGGCTTCGGCTATGGCTTGGCCTAGGGCGATGCCGGGTTCGGAGTTGAGGCGGCGGAAGAGTTCTACATGACCGAGGCTAGCATAGGCAGGCTATGTCGCCCTCTTCCATGCGTCTCATAACAAGTTCGACCGCACCCAAGCAAAAAGACGCATCTTGATGGCAGAAGCATCTAGGGCACCTAAAAAGCCAGTCCCAGCAATGCCCTGCACAAGACCAGTCCACATGCCCATCAAAGATCTCAGACAAGCCGCAGGCTGTGAACCAACGCAGCAGGTGCGACACGCTCAGGTGCTTAGAGTTCAGGCAAAGTCAGTCGGTGCAGAAATAGACAACGAGTGCTAAAACAGGAAGGAAGAAACTGCCGAACAGAAAAGGCGACGACAGTGAGCCGCCAGAGAAATAGACAACACCCGCAACAACGGGAAGGAGGAAAAGGCCAATAATGGCGAAAGCCAAACCCACTTCATGCAACGTCACTCTCGACGGCGACAGCGACTCATCTTGTGGTGCAGAGAGCTCAGCAAAGCACTCAGACCCGCAACCTTGACAAACGACTTCATCTCCATGATCAACCAGACGCAGCACCAGCTCCGGAGAGAGCAGATAGTCGCACTCCATGCAGACCAGCACAGGATACTCAAACTTGCTACCTTCTGTTTGGCTCACCATTTCATCAGCGTCATCTATGAAAGGTGGAAAAGTTTCAAGCTATAACTGCTTAAAGAACTCAGACCCGCAGCTTTGGCACACGACGTTATCTATTTCACCAGCTTCGAGACGCTGAGCGAGTTCAGGGCTTATCTGCTGACCACAGTCAGGGCAGGCCAGTTCATGAGATTCTGACTCGTAGTCTTTTGTGGAGCGTTCATCTATGAGTCGCTGCAAAATTTTATTGATGTGGTTTAGCTGTTCCAAGAACCCGGTCCCGCAGTTTTGGCACACGGCATCATCAGCTTCACCGTCCAGCAGAAGCTGAACTAGTTCAGGGCTTATCTGCTTATCACATTCGAAGCAAACCCATTCATCGTATTCAGGATATTCAGACACGACAATCAATCCCAAGGTTGAGGGGGTTCAGTAAGAGCCAGAGTCCTCCAAAACTAGTCGCAGGACACAGGTTGCTATCATCCAGCAGTCGCCCAAAGATACAGTAGGCACGAGAACTGCCCCGCGCTTTGTCGCTCAGTGCCAATTTCAGACAGCTCCATAAACACAAGATTACGACTGGCGACACACGACGACACCGCCCGCAACAGGTCTCAGTCTCAAGCAAATTGTCCTTAATCATAATCTCACTATAGCACATCCGTATCTAAGCCGCAACATCAATATGAAGCAAATTAGATTTATTGAAGAATTTGGGGTTTTCCATTAGTTTCAGGCAACTTCCTTCATATAATGTTATATCTTTCTGATAAACAAAAGAGTCTCTCTGCAGGCATTCACTGAATGTGATTTATCTTGGATATGATTCTTTAATGGTAGATTTTTTGTCTTCCCATCGCAAGTAAGCACCTCTAACTTTTCCGTGTCTTATTCTCCAACTCCATGTTCTGTGGTATCTGCGCAACAGTGCAGCTGCTACCATAGCATCTCCAAGTGCAGTATGGTGCTTGGGATATCTGATACCACAATGTCGAGCAGCTAGTGCTAACTTTTTGTTAGTCATTTTTCGGTAGGTGCATATTCCTATACCTGGCCTAAAAATACCACCAGAGCGATTTATATTGTTCGTGATAATTTTGGAATCAAATTCCAAATTGTGCGCTACGATAATGTTTCCGTGTAGGTATCTAACCATGTCTTTTCGAAGTTCCAACAGTGTTGGTGCATTTTCCAGCATTTGAACTGTAATACCATGGATATCAGTACGCCCCACATAATTTGGATATAGCGTTGGTTGCACCAGAGAACTGTAGCTATCTATTGGAAGAAGAGAGGTTGGGGACAATACCACAATAGCTATTTCCAATATGTCAGATGTATTAGATAGCCCATTTGTTTCCGTGTCCACAACAACGAGACGTCGTCCATCCTCGGCTATACCTCTGTAGGTAATGTCTTGAGTTTCCATTACTTCAGCTTATCATACTTGAAAATAGAATTTGTGCTTTAAGAGTAAATTTGGGACTATATGTAAATTTATAAACAGAAAAGCCCACCAAGCTTGCATATTGCCGTCAGCGAACTGACGGCTTGTTTGTGCCACTCTAACACCATTATACAGATGTTCCATCTCACAAGAACTAAGCAGCCAATGACGAGCAATGACCCCTCCCGCCGAGATGCCATATGATTCCGATAAGCAGTGAGCTTGAGCTTCACGGTTGCTATGGTATTGGAACAATGATGCCTGGAAGTATTATACAAGATATTTTCAAACCGGACACCTTATGTAAGTTTCTTATACAATTTTTTGCTTTTTGATTATCCTTCTAAACTTCTATAATCCGTTTTCCTAACAACCAGCCACTTTCAAGCATGTGATGTCCGTGTTCTGTGTTGGGTACTGAGACCACTGAATAGAGACCATCCGGTTCTGGTGGAAGTATTTCTAAATATCCTTCTCCTTCTACAGGGTGTGTGCTAGCCCACGATAAGTTGGGCATTTTAGAATGCTCGCAAGTTTGTCGAACTCTTCGCTTACCGTTCTTGTATTCTTCATACCATTTATCAAAAGCTTGGGGACTGATTCTAACTGTTTCGCCGTTTAGGGGTCTGGAAGGTGTGTTGAATGGCACCATAAAGCATTTTAGTATAATAAGGCTGTCTTCTGGATGTTCGCGAGGCAACTCCTTTAATGGCAATTTCCATCCTATTGATTTGTGATGATGTGCTATGTCTGAAGAAGCATCAGCCCACTCTCCAAACGCATCAAGAACTGTGGAAAGCAGAACAGGAGGAAAATTTAGCACGCGATTATCCGTCCAACCACACCCGCAAACTTTAAAATTGGCGTATTTGTCCAGAGAATAACCAAGTTCGGCTGTATCATCTTCCTTAGCTCCAGGTAAAGTATGCTTTTTGTTGCATTTTGGGCATAAGACAACTTGTTGTTGAGGGCGCAGTCTTTGTCGATATCCACAAGTTCCACATCGAATTCGGAACCCGCTCGTAGCATCAAAATCCCCT
>CBDBEG010000016.1:0-37074 GCA_965204255.1 Rubritalea sp. | reverse complement strand
AAATTAAGGTATAGCCCCGTAAACTTTGCGAGCTCTTGGGGGGCTATACCTTGGGTTGAAAGGTGTAGGGGGCTATAGCTTAACTATAGCCCTCAAACTTTATTGACCTTTGGGGCTACATATTAACCAATAGCCCCGCTTGCCTATAAAGGGCCTTGATAGCCCGCTCATAGGCTAAGAACTCTGTGAACTCAAGCCTTGCCCCGATGCTGTCACGCTTCGAGCAACGCAAGAAATGTGCAAAGTTTACGCCTTTGCCTCTTAACTCTAACTGTATCATAAACACCTACCTTGTTATACTATTATAGTGTTGCAATTCAAGGGCCAGTTTGTACTCAAAGCTAGGGCTAGTACAGGCCTTTTAGGTGTATAAAAACTTGACAAGTGTCAAATAATTAGTCGACACACCTACAAGGCCCATATTTGCCCTGTATTGGCCCGAATGGTCAAGCCATACCCTTAGCCCAGTAGTAGACAAAGAGCCACCACAACCCATATTAGCAATGTTATACCTACACTTAGCATATTCACCTACCTTTGGGGCATTAGCCCCAGTTATTAAAAAAGTTTACCCTTTATGGCTAAGCCATGTGCCTTTGTAGTAGCACCGCATAAACGACCTACAGTGTTTGTAGTCTGCCAATTGCCTAAAGGTCAAGGTATAATAAGCCTTGCCCACCGCTTCAATTGTGGGCCAGTTTTGGCCATTGCCCTCTATAATAGTCACCATAAACACCTACCTTGTTATAGTATTATAGTGTTGCAATTCAAGGGCCAGTCTGTACTGAAAGCTAGGGCCAGTACAGGCCTTTTAGGTGTATAAAAACTTGACAAGTGTAAAGTAATTAGTCGACACTAGGCTCAACGCGAATATAGGGCCACTAGAGCAAGTGTCGACTAATTTATAGACAATTGTCAAATAATTATACACAAAATAAGCGTCAGCTCTAATATAGGGCCTTTACAAGTTGGCACGTGAATTGCAACACTAGTATAATAACAAAGGTAGGTGTATTATGGTAATTAAGGTGATAGAGTCAGGGCCTTGTAGCTTTGAGTTTGCCCTTAACGGCGTTATGGTCAATGCGCATCATAACAAAGAAAGTGGCACAGCAATTGCAAGGCTAATGACTACAGTTGCTAAGCTTGCTAAGGCTAAGCTAGTGACTAAGGTTGACTTAAGTGAGCTTAACGGTCGTGACCGCACACAGGCCGAGCTTGTACTACAAGCTAGCATGATGCGGGGCTAAGGCTAAGGCCTTGCTATAGTCTATACATAGGCTATAGCTAGCCCTTAGGCTAACACGAGCAAGCTGTGAGACGCCGCGCGATGGCTTGCTTGCTTAGGTGCGTACGCGTGCGGCAAATTTAAAATAACACTTGACGCGTGCGTGTGTGCGTGTTATATTAAAAGTGAGGGTATTATTATGCAAGTTATTAGTATCGTGCCGAGCGTATTATACAGAATGGTACAAGACTACACGCGTGCAGCTATTGAAGACGACCGCGTGACAATTTTAAGTATTCAGCGCCGCGCGCGCTTTATAGCCTTTAATGGCACAAAACTAGGTAAAGACGAGCTACATATACTTGACGAGCTTATGAATTGTTGCAGTCAGTGGCTAGAGCGTACACCTACACAACGCGGCGCATAACACAACTAAGGGCCTAGGCAAGCCCATAAAAGGCCTTTATTTTATTAGTGAGGGTATTATGAATATGACAAGACGAGCAACTATTACAGTAGGTGATACAGGCAAGCGTGACTTGCATCGCATACTAGAGGTGTGCGGTGGCTACAGTACAGGTGCCACAGCACGCGTGCAGCGTGGCCTATACAAGGGCAAACAAGAGCCGTGCGTTGAGGTTATTATCTATAACCTAGATAATAACACAGTCGATGACTTCGAGGGTTATATGTTTGACTTAGCGGCTACATTGCGCACAGACTTTGGTCAAGAATGCGTGCTATTGGTGCTTGACGCCGTCGAGGTTCATATAGTATAATAAAATAAAGGGCAATGGTGCTCTTTATAACAAGGTAGGTAGGTTGTGCAATTATTTAGAAGTGATAAGGGTCAAGGCTTAGGTCGCATTGTGACCATAACTTGTGCTAACAACACTATAGTGTTTAAAGGGCCTATAATAGCCTTTGTTGCGTGGTGTATCAATAACGGCATAAAAGAGGCTAAGGGGCGTCATTACGACTACTTAGCCCCAAGTGATAAGTATTATAAAATAAAAAGCGACGCGCCGCCGCGTGAAGTCGTGCAACGCAATGCAAGTGACGAATATAAAGCCTTGACTTAGTCTTGGTTTCTGTAGTATAATTAAAATAAAGGGCAATGGTGCTCTTTAATAACAAGGTAGGTGTATATGACGAAAGACCAAAAGAGCCTAGTGGCCGCAGCTTTGCGAGCGCTAGCCGATGCAAACGCAACGCATCACAAAGATGGTGTGCGTGATGCTATAGGTGCGTGTATGAATATACTAACAAGCGTACTTGAAGAGCTAGACGGTTGCCGATACCACGTTGAACGGCGTAAAGCCCACCATATGGCGGGGCCGACGCCAGCGCAAGCGTGGCATACGCTTTGCACGATGGCCGGCAAGCGCATAAGTGACGAGGGCAACGACGAGCAAGCTTTAGAAAGTGTACGCGCGGCTATGTGTGACGAATTTTACGCAAACATTAGCGCGCATTACGAGCTTTACAACATAGACGCGGCATAGTATTGAACATTTGCCCATGCGTGGGCATTTGTTGAATACTATTAACAAGTGAGGTGTATATGTACGAACTTTATAGCTTTATAGCGGTCAAAGGGCCGTTTAAGGGCCAGCTCATTAGTGAGCGGGCGGGTTGGCAAGGCAATGCCTACAAAGGTAGCGCTTTGTTTATTGGTGACGAGCAAATGAATGATAACACTTTTAGGCTTGTGCTTAAAGAAGTGGGTAGCTTAGTGCAAGAGCGCACCGTTTATGGGCTTTACAAGGCAATGCTTGAGGCGTGGGCACCAAAAGAGCCCGCGACTAAAGTTAAACATTACGGGTTTATTTAACAAGAGAGGTGTTTTATGCAAGAGAAGTTTTACACTAACGAGGGCTTGACGCTTGCCCTTATCAATAACCAAAGCGTTGTACACGCGGTAAAGCAATGCAAGGCACTAGTGCGCTTGCAAGCCAAACGGCGTTACAAAGAAAGCATAAAGAGCGAGGCCGACCTAGAGGCGGCCGCTCTTGACGCCATACAGTATCTTATCGATGACCATTACGAAGAGGCGGGCTTTAATGTTAACGGGTTCAGTAATAAAGAAACAAAGGCGGTGCGCAATGGGTAAAGAAGTCTACAGGCGCGTTATTTTTGGCGTGCTCTTTAGCGTGCGTTTTATTGACGCACGGCCAGATAACTACAAGCGCTTGATGGTGTTTGTAAACAATAAACTTTTAACCGTGTTACGAACACACAAAGCGAGGTAATATGAATAATAGGCAAATAGAGCGAGAGTTGCTTTATCTAGCAACAAACATCAATAATGCGCAACATCGGGCGCGTGAGGGCGACTTGCGTTCGTGCGGTGACTATGTGGCAGACTTAGCCACAAGCGCGGGTCGGTTATTGCGTAGAATAAGCGAAGCGCGGGCGGCAGACGATGCCGCGCGTAACGCTGAATTAGCAAAAGGGGGCAAATATGGCGCCTGAAGTGATAAAAGAGCTTAGAGGCATAGGTAAGAGCCTTAAAAAGCTAGGCTTACAAATAGAAGCGCATGGGTACGACCAAAACCTAGCCTATACGGTTAGCGAAGAGGGCGAGCGCATACTTGACCTATTAGGTGGGTACCAAAGCGAAGAGGGGGCGTACAATGAGCCAAGTTAGGTATTTTTGGTCTTGTGATGGCGTGTGCCGCCATTGGTTGGTCTGCCATGGCGGGCGCCATAGCGGCAGCGTGGGCCTCGAACAGGGCGAGGTTGAAGCGTACATGCGTGCGTGCAAACTCGTGCGCATGCGTGCAGGTATAGCCCCCGATGATTCACTTAAAGTGTCTAAAAATTAGACAGTGGCGTACCGACTAGCGTATAGCTTCAACAATGCGTCGCCGTTTTTATTTTTTAAGGGGGGCTATACCTAGACTCTCTCGTTTTTAGCTAAAAAAGAGAGAGAGTCAGTATTGAGCCTATAAGTAAAAAAACGCAAAAACACACTTTTGGTGTGTAAGCTGCTAATATCATTGAAAGTGTCTAAAGTTTAGACACAAGGAGGAATTATGGCAAAAAAAGACAAGGGCTTTTCGTTAAGTTTAACAATTCGGCGGCCTGTGCATGCGACATTTTCGGCTGAACGGCTGAAAGACGGCTTTGCCGTGCACTGGGATGGCCAGCCCCTGTTAGAGGAAGGCGAGCTATCGCCCACAATTTACGAGGAGTACGAGGACGCCCTCGATTCCGCGCGGTATTGGGCTGATTATTTTGAGCGGAACGGGCATCAGGCGAGTGTTGACGAGCCCATTGACCCGCATCACTATGACACCGAGGAAGAGTATTTAGGAAAAAAGTAAGGAGGGTTTATGATGCCAATCGAGGATAAGAGAAAGGTAGCAAATTTGTTAGAGACAGCGCTGTTGATAATGTATCCGCACGATGACGAGACAACAAACGCGCACTATAAAGAACTGCATAAGATGCTAGAGCATTACTGCGCAGAACATAAGTTGTTTATAGAACAATACCGCAACAGGCCAGGGGCCAAAAAGGAGGGTTTATGACCAAAAAAGAGGAAAGAGCGGAGAAGTTTTACGATGCCTACCTGCATTTGTCGAATTGCAGGGCATCGCGAAACCTAGGCGATTCGTTTTATGTTGTGGGTGCTAGCTTGGCGCACGCCGCGGATGGCTTGGAAGAGTTGTCCGAGGAAGACGCCAAGAGCGGGTTATCGATACACGCGGAAAAGCTATCGTATGCGCTTAAAAGCGTAAGGATACCCGATACCACATCAGAAAACATAACTAAATTTATGGAGCAAGCTCTTAAGTTATGGAAAAGAGCAGCAAAGGAGGCAGGCAATGAAAACATGTAATGAATTACTAAGGGATGCGGCGGACAGTATGTACGATGCGGCCAAGGCGTTGGAAGCAGGCAAGCCAGACAGTGTCGTGCATGACCACGCGGCACAAGCGCTAGCCATTATGTACGAGACATCAAATGACCCGCAGCGCGATGAGCTTATTGAGGACATCGAGCTATATATAAGACAACTCAAAGAGGAAGGGCATATGCACGCTATAAACGCGCGCACAATAGCTCGCGAGTTGCACAGTGTAGCTGATAATGACGAAGGGGCATTATGGGAGTTTGAGCAAGAAGCTAAGACGAGGTAGCTATGTTGTATAAAGTTAAGAGAAGTGTAATTAAAACCAAACGCGGGAGGCGAATTATGGTTACAATTTTTAGTATATTGGTAGGCATGGCCATTGGAACACATGCCAGCACATTAAAAGAGCGGCACTGGAACCCTGTGCTACACGGGCCAGTAAAGCTGCGCGTGGCAGGGGCAAGCAAAAGTCAATTACAGGACATTAAGTTTGCGATGCAAATATGGAACCACACAATGGGCTACACTGTGTTTAAATTGGGGCGCAGGGTTAACAAGCCGTTAAAGGACCCGTGCCAATCGTGGGCCCGCACAATTGTTTACATGAGCTACAAAGAACTGCAGCAGTGCCGCAGAAAATATGGCGGTGATAATTTAATTGCTGGCATGGCTACACCAATAAGCCAAACAGTGTGGATGCCAAATGTTCTGCCGTATGCTCGCAGCTATGAGGGGCATTTGAGCGTTATGATACATGAGCTGGGGCATGTGTTGTGGCTAAAACATACGCGCGACCCTGCGGACATTATGTACCCTACAGCACTAAAGGGGCAGGTGATAGGGCGAGCTACGCTTAACCAACTTGCAGCGCTTGGCTTCTTTAAAGAGGACAAAGAAGAGGAGGGGCACAATTGTGAAAACCACTAAATGTTATATAAGACATGAACGATGGGAAGTGTTTAAAGTTTGGGCAATGTCAAGTTTTTTGGCACTTAGCCTGATGGGAGTTTGTTTAGGAGTTAAATTACTGTGGGAGGTAATATGATTTGTACATACATTTTAGAAAATGGACGCACAGCAGTATTGTGCATTAAACGCGGTGTAATACATACACTAAATGGTTTTGAAAACCGCGCATTAAATACCGCGGGTAGACTAGTAAGGAGAGGCATATGAAAAAAGTATTTGTTTTATTAGTGTTTGCAAGCCTGCTGGGCTGTAATACAGAGGGTGAGCCCTACGATGCACCCGACACAGCATATGTGCCTGAGCGAATAAGGCCACACAATATACCGCCGCAGCCGCCAAAGCGAGAACCTGCAGAAACACCCGAGCGTGTAGCAGAGCAGCCAGCACCACCAAAACCACCCGTGCCTAAGTTTCCACCCGTGGCGGAAACACCAACGCGCGTAAAAGCGGGCTGGGGCTTGTATGACGATGCGCATCCCACAACGGTAGGCAATTGTACCACACTAATAGACGAAACCGTGGTAACGACGGCCATACAAGCCATAAATAACCACCTAAACAAACGCGTGTTTACAATGGCTAGCTGTGCCGTGGCAAATATACAAGTGGACGCCCTTCCAAACACTTTTAAAAATTGGCGCATATTAGGGCAAGCTAATTACAGCGAAGGTACCGCGCGTCTACATGTAAATGTTTTACAAGACCCGAATCCCAGCGGATTAAAAAGAAAACACGGAGTGCTTGTACATGAACTGCTGCATTTTTATTTTGGTGGAAGCTTAATGCACAGCGAGGACACGGATTGTATATTTTATTCACATTATAACCCTGAGCAAACACTTGAGGCTTGTGAATTTTAAAAAAGGAGTTGACAAACATGCAAAACCATGAGAAGATACAAGTAGATGCCCAGAAAAGGTTGTCTATGAACGAGAGACTTATGAGCGAATTAGTTTATGATGAGGAAAATAAGGAATGGGTTACTTGGGAATACCTTGACAAGGTGAGACAGCTTCGTAAGAAACACAAAACTTATTATGACAAGAGTAAAGCGATTGAGCGCAGTTATGAGAACAGCCTCGACCGAATTAAGAAAAGGAGAGATGATGCGTAAAGTACTGATATTATTGGTGTTTCTATTGTGCAGTTGTTCGGCTGCACAAAAGAAGTTTTTACATCCAACATTAACACTGCCGCAGTTTGATGTGTGTTTGATTGATACACAATTCCCTGCGCAGTTGTATTGCAAAAATGTTTTTAACTATGACGGTAAGCCGCACACATATAATGCGCGGCTTAAAAGTCAAAAAGCATGGATGGCAATGACTGTGGATGATTTTAAAAAGCTTGTAGCTTTTATGCGCATGTACTGTGCAGAAAATAAACGAGCTTGTGGTAAATTAGCAAAGCAATTGCGGCGCTATGAAAAACGGAGGTAATATGACTTGTTTAGAAGTAGGAGCGGCAATAATGTTCTTTGGCTTAGTTTTGTACATTGTGGGTAGTGCCGGTGAAAAGTATATAGAGGACAAACAAAAGGAGAAGTAAAAATGTATAAAGTATTATTAAACGCGGTTGCATGGTTCCTTAAAAACATGCCTATGCTCAGTATTGCTGTTGTGACCATATTAGTTGTGGGACACTTCAACAATAACCAAGAGCGGATAATTGAGTGGCAAAAGCTGCATGGCGAGCATTCAAAGCTTGTGCATACGCTTATCGTTGACACCGAAAAACGCTTAAACAAGAGCGATAAAGCCATGGACAAGGTGCAAGACGCGTTATACAAGGTGTCGCTTGTAATTAACGCTTTGCAGTCGTCCGCGGAACGCATCGACAAGGTGCGAGATAAAGAGGTGAAGCGGCTGCTGTCACGCGCTAAGCTATTAAAGCACCAGCTGCACCTGAACCGTGATGCGGCCCGTGTGCAGCGTAACGCGCTGGTTAGGCAGCTACAGGCGTACCAGCTTAAGCTAGAGCGCTTGCAGCGTATCCAGCGTGTCAAAGAAGGGCAGCATAAGCGGAGACCGCTAGACCTATGACACATAAACGACTGAGCTGTATTATCGCTTTTCACGCTTGGCTGTACTACGAGATGGCTGAGCCAAAAATAAGCGACATAGAGTACGACAAAATGTACAGGGAGCTTGAGGACATGGAGGCTAAAGACAAGTCGTTGGTTACACGCTTTAGCCCGACCCAAAATGTTGATGTAGCTATTGCTAGTAGGCACTGGCGCATCTGCCCGAGGTGCAGCTGGAAAAAGTTTATGTGGTTAAAGGATGAGATTTAATAAGGAGGTGGCTATGCCACGAAGAAAAGTAAATAAAAAAGGGCCTTTTAACCTAATTTTAGGTTATTTAGGATTGGCAATTGACACGGTTCTAGAGATTATATACACTTTAAAAACCGAGCTTGTTATGGTTGCGTGCACACTTGCGCTAATTGGTGCAATACAGACCAAAGGTGTAGAGTATGTTGAAGACTTGAAACTTAAAGAACCTACTGGACCAGTTACAGAGTATGAGTGCAGACTAGGCATACACACTGCAAACGGCGTTGTCGCATTAGCCGACCAGATACACGCAGAGCTTGCAGAGCTCGGTGACCTTGCACCAGAGCATGTGCAGTATTTTAAAGGGTTGCGCCAAAGTTTGTACGATCAAATAATTAAGCATTGCCCCATGTTGGTGCAAAAGGAGGAGTCTGATGATGACAGCTAAAGCATTTGAGCAGAAGGTTTACCAAGAGTATAAACGAGACGGTTTCTTGGTTACGCGCTTTGATTATAAAAACAAAAAGCCTGACTTTTTGGTTGTGTTTATGGGTGCAGCAACGGGTGTAGAGTGTAAACGCTATTTAAGCTGTGCTACCCGACGCGAGGCCTTAAGCATGTGGAAACGCAAGCAGCCTACGCAAGTTGCAGCATTTAGGAAACTTAAAAAAGAGGGCTTGCCCATCTATTTGCATATTATGCTGAAAGGTGGCAAAAGAATAGGACATCCGCTATAATGAAAAAGACAATGAAGCTAGCCATTGGTTGGGTGCATGACTGGGGCGGTACTTGGTATTATGTAACAAAGAATGGCAAAGCAGACTATGGTACACTTGAGGATTGGTTCGGCATGCACGGCAATGTGGATGACGCGATAGAAGAGCTAAAGAAAGATGCCGAGGATTATAGGCGGCTAGGATATACGGTATATGAAAAAGTGGGCAGTTGAATGGGAGAAAGCGGGGCATGTCGTCTTTCCTTTGCGTGCGGGTGGTAAACAACCGCGTGTCAAGTGGAGGGACGACAGCCTCTGCCACACGGATTATCGTGCGGAAGATTGGGCCGTGCGGTGCGACAAAATAACGGTGATAGATTATGACAAAGGCAAAAAAGATTATGACGAAGGCTGGATTCCAGCGCATGGTGGAGCTGGTCACGAACAGGCAACTAAAAATGGCGTACACCGAATTTTTAGCTATGAGGACGAGGTTAAACGGACGGCCGATCCTGCTGGAGCCCGCGGAGTGGATATTAAGACGGGCAGCGGCTCCTATATTAAAATCTACGGTCCGCCGCCCCGCGCACTGGTGGCATTGCCTGCATCACTCAAAAGTGTACTTAGCAAAAAAGCCGCCCGATGCAATAAACTGTTGCGTGCGCTCTCCCCAGATTGTGCTCGCGATAAATGGCTCCCTATTGTTACAGCCATTCGGGGGGTACTTGGAAAAGATGGGCTGGCTGTAGCGTACGCTTGGAGCAGGTATAGCGCAGGTACAAATCATCAAGGGCACGAGGAATACAACGAGTTTGTAGGGCGCTATGAGGGTTTAGCTAACTGGGGCACGGACGAATGCTGGCGACTGTTGGGCGGAGATTTTAACCTGCCTACATGGACGCTAAAGACTTACGAAGATGTTGAAATAAAGGATGCGAAATGGATTTTAGAAGATGTGCTACCTGTGGGCGAGCTTACCCTGCTAACTGGCGAGCCCGGTGTGGGCAAGACCCGTGCGGCGTTAACTATCGCCGTAACCCAGGCTCTAGGGAAACGCCTGAGTTGTTACCCGAAGGAACAAGAACCTTCGGGGAAGCCTGTCCTGTTCTGGGGCCCGGAGAACGACGATTCTACAGTTGTGGCGCCTATCGTGAGGCACTTCGGGGCAGACAAGTTAGTGTACCGTCCCGCGGGTACTGGTTTTAGCATGGGTAACCCCCGTTGCGTAGAGCAGCTGCAAAGCTGGATGCGTAGCGGAGATATAAGCATGGTGATACTTGACCCATTATACGACATGGCCAGAGGAGTAAAGAATGACCACTCGCTTATTGACATTACGGAAAGGCTGGAAGGACTTAATAAAGTCGCGCAAGAGACCGGGGTATCGATTATTGGGATTATGCACACGCCCAAAGGTGCACGAAGCAGAAGCCTCTTGGAGCGAACTAGTGGGTCACTCGGCTGGATTGCAAAAGCTCGTATGGCGCTTATTATGCAAAGGACCAACGGTACATACCGAAGTGATGGTGGGAACGACGAGCAAGGAAGTGTTAGTATTCTACTCAAACAAAAGAATTCTAAAGGAAATTTTAATGGCGGATTATTCTTCACCATTGAACCTACGCATGTTGGAACCCTCTCACGACGGGTGGGTATCAGTCGATGTATTGGATACGAGGACGGACTCCCTCAGGACTTGGATGAGAAATATGTTGGAGAAAAGGTCGATAAAACTTCTGCCGATGAAACTACTGCGCTGGCATTTGGAGACATGAAGCAAAAGCTTGAAGAGGATGGGGAACTAGTGGCAGATAACAACGGTACTATATATTATGCCCTGGAACGCACTGTAGCAGCAGAGTATATGCAAGAAGCACACAAGATAAAGGTGTGGAAGCTAGACAAAGAGGGCGTTAGTTATGGTTTACATAAGTTTAAGACAAAGGGCATATACTATATTGGAGTTAAAAAAGTATGAATGCTTGGATTTGGATGCGCTTAAACCACGGGGATAAAATGCCGCCCCACGAGTACTTACTCAATCACCCAGATATGCCGGATGGTCTACGCGAGTGCATACTGGAGGATCAGAAGAGGAGAAGGAATGCAATTATACAAATTTCAGAAGACCGCAGTGTACGCACTTGCCCAGATGTTAAAAGACTACAAAGGCGCAATACTGCGCGCAGATGAGGGCCTTGGCAAAACATATATGGCTGCCGAGCTTGCTAAAGGCAAACGCGCGATGTGGATTGGTCCGGCAGGCAGCTTGAAGGATGTAAAGAAAAAGGTGGATGCATATGACCCAGACAATACTATTGAGTTTGTTAGCTATCATGGCTTTGGCAACATTGATAAAATACCAGCCAAACAACTTCGTCTCACGAACTTTTTTATATTTGATGAGGCACACATGTTGCGGAATTATAGCGCTTCTTGGACGCAACGCTTTGTCCGTATTACCACGCACGGTAAGCGCTTCTTGTTTACTACAGCCACGCCCGCTATCCGAAGCCCAAAAGATTTCGTCTATATCTTACGCAAAACGGGCGTGTATGGCGATATCTCGACGACAGCGTGGTATCAAAGATACTTTGACGCAAAGCCTTCCAAATTCGGCGACTTTCTCGAGTTCGGAGCCTTCCAAAACAAAGAGGACTTTGCCGCTCACATGCTCAAGGTGTCCTATGACATTACCCAAGAGCAAGCAGATAGAGATATGCCGCCAGCTGCTATCGAAATCAAAATGCTGCCCGGCGAGTTCCGGGTGCCAAAAGACATTACGGGAGAAACAAGAGCTCGAGTCGACGCTGGTTTACTTAAGTCGTCAAATGCTGTCGATTATATCCGCAGTGCAGGTAGACGAGCACTCATCCTCACTCACTTTCACGGATGCGCTGAAATCGTGGCAAAAAAGCTTGGAACTAATCCAGCGCTCACACCCGCAACTGTACGCAAACACATTGAGGACTTTAGAGCAGGACATCGCGACTACATCGTCACCACAATTGGGCTTACAAACTCAAGTTACGACCTCAACGAATGCGACCAAGTCTACTTCGTCGAAAGCTCGTACTCGTTCATGACGGATAGACAGAGTATGCGACGCTGTTTGCGACTGGGCAAGCGCACAACGCTGCAGGTAACATACTTTGCATTAGAAGGCGAGCGACCTTTGTTAACTTCGCTCAAACGGAAATACTTAGATTCACTCAAGCGAGAAAAGCGGTTTGAAATAAGCCCTAGCTCGCTTGCCAGACTGGAGGTGTGCCCTGGATCAAAATACTTTAAAGTCGCAGAAGACGACACGCCCAACGGTGCGGCAACTATTGGGACGCTACACCATGAAGCCGCAGAACGGCTTATTAGAAATAAGGGGATTGCTATCGCACCCATCCTCGATAATACAATTCAAGGGTATGTCGAGGAAGCTAGACAACTCAAAGACCGGCTGGGAATGCATGGAGTGGAAGACTGCCTTGCAGCTCCTCAAATACATGCGGGTTTCGGCGGAACAGTTGACTTCTGGGCGTACGATGAGCAAAAACGACACCTCATTGTCATCGATTATAAAAATGGACGATGGAAAGTGGAGGCGGTTGGGAACAGACAGCTACAAGCATATGCCTTGCTTATCTGTATTGCCAAAGGACTCGACCCCAAAAGTATACACACTGTCATTTGGCAAAGAGGTCAAAGACGCGAAGCTACTTACACAAGGGAAGAGTTTGCCCGAGTCCGTCAGCAAATCGAACATATTATCGAGGTCGTGGACCACGCTAAAGACGAACCTGAAAAGTGGTTGGGTGAACATTGCGACACGCGGTTCTGCCCAGCCCGGTATATACATGAACGGCAAGGAGAAAGTATAAATAAATAAAGGAGGATTTATGCTAAGTAAAAATGAACAGCTGCACTCGCATACGCATGCGATTCGGCAGCAAGCCGAGGAGGTGCTGCAATTGCAGTACAACTTGTTGGATGCGCCAAATAACATCATGGATAAAGATGAGTTGGCAGCATACAAGGAACAGCAGTTAGGTAATGTAGAAACTGTTGTGAGAAGTATATTAAGGCTTACCGATGAAATCGATGCGCTAGGATCGCACAAGATTACACCGGAAGAGCTGGATATGCTAGAAAAAGGAGGTGCTTAATATGGCACAAGTAAAGAAAAGACTCCCCCGGTTTGAAACTGAGGGAGCAATTTTATGGGCGGAAGAAGGGTATAACAAGTTTGGTTACAAACGCGTTATGGTAAAGACTAATCCTCCGCAGTTTTTGGACAAGAAATTTAGTGGTGATGACCTTAAGTTGGTCAAAGAAGCCTTTAAAGAGTCCAAGGATCAGGACGGTACTGTAGTTCAGGGTGAGAACATTGCGTTCATGGCCATCCACGAAAAGTGGACAAAGGGCAATGAGCAAGAGGTTGTCGGCAACAACTGCTACCTTGAGTACAACATAAAGGTAAACCCCAGCAAGAAGGAACCTGAAAAGAAGTTTGTCAATATGTTGATCAAGAAAGTGGAAGTGTTACAAGAGGAAGATGAGAATGCAGCCTAACATATATTACTTGGATTTTGAGACTGCAAGTGAAGCGGACTTGCGCAAGGTAGGACTTAAAAACTACCTTGCGCATCCCTCCACGCGCATAACATACATGGCCTGTCTTAGGGATGGCGATAAGTATCCACTCGACCATGTTGAGGATATAGTCGAAGACTTGCACCGCTGCAGACCAGTAAAAATTATAGCTCACAACGCCCCTTTTGATAAGGCCGTGTTTGAGCATTTTATACAGTGGCGGGCAGAGAGCAAGAATGTTAAAGACCCGCACCCGCTGAATCTTAAGTGGCTTTGTACATCTATTATGGCACGACAACACAGAGGACCCGGCGACCTAAAGAAGGCTGCCAAGTTCTTTAAGGGAGCTGCCAAAGACGACGACGGTTCGGCGTTAATGAAAAAGGTATGTCAATTGCAGGCCGAAGAGCCAAGCAAGAAGACTGGTACCGTACTCAAAACGCCGTACACTTGGGTTAAAACACCGGAAGGTTATTGGCAAAAAGCAGGCGAGACTATCGACGAGCTTATGCAGACATACTGTGACCAAGACGTTTTGGCTTGTCGGGATTTGTACTACAAGTTAGTGGAATTATGGGAGAATTTAGGAGATGCAGAATTTAGAAAATGCGAAGAAACCGCTGTTGAGCAGACTTTGGCTGCTAATGCACGGGGAATGCGAATGGACACGGAGGTGCTTGCCAAAATGGTGGATGCGTCCAAAGTCTTGGAGGCAGCGGCTGATGATCATGCTATGGCAAAGTTTGGAGCTACTTCTAGGCAAGCTACTGCGATTAAACGCTTCTGCAATGCGGAAGGTCTGGAAATTGCGGGCACGGGTGCACCAGATGTGGCGCGAGCAGAGGTTTCAGACCCGGATCATCCCCTCATCACAGACCTCAAAGAGCTCAACAGACTCAACAAAAGTTCACTCCGAAAGCTCCCAAAGCTAGCGGACACTATTCACAAAGGAAGGTTGCATGACACTTTGGTATTTGCGGGCGCTGCCACTACGGGTCGATGGTCTGGACGGGGGTTTCAACCTCAAAACCTACCACGACCAGTCCAAAGCCTCGACGATTGCCGTAAGTTTCTTAAAGACTTGTCCGGAGCAGCTGTCATCGCTGACAAAAAAGGACCTGATAAGCTTGCGGGCGCCATACGCACTCTTATCTTGCCAGAAAAAGGCGAAGACTTACACTCCGTCGACCTTAGTCAAATTGAACTACGATTATCCGTCTGGCACAGTAAGCATGAGGCTTACAATAAACTTTTAAAGGAGGGCGGTGATGTCTATCTACACTTTGCTCAGGAACTATACAAGAATCCAGCACTTAGAAAGGATTCTGAAGAGAGAGCGATTTGCAAAATCGCGGTGCTCTCGTTACAATACGGCTCTGGCGCGCGCCAGTTCAGAGATTATCTCCTTACGAGCAACGGTACACGAATTACTGAAAAACAGGCCGAAGACATCGTTGCGGGTTTTAGGAAAATCAACCCGGGACTCAAAGAACTCTGGCACAAACACGACAAAGATATGCTCATGGCCTCTGTGCAGGGAAGACCCATACGAGTGCCTTTGCGCTCAGGACGAATCCTAGACTACGGAAAAGTCAAAAAGCGGGAAATCCGTTACCCAGGTGGTAAAACGGACAACACATATGCCTATTGGAACGGTATCAGTTACAAAAAACTTTGGGGCGGAACGATCTATCAAAACATCGTTCAAGCCGAGGCGCGAGACATCTTCTTGATTAAGCTAGCCGGAATGGCAAAATACCCAGAGTATAAACTGATAACCACCGTGCACGATGAGGCAGTGTTTAGTGTGCCTAAAAGCGATACCAAGCTAAAGGAGCGTTGGGACGCATCGGGCGAGGAACAAATAGCAAAGAAGTGGCCGGGATTACACTTGTCATCAGACCACAGTGTGTTACCGTGCTACTACAAATAGGAGGAGTTATGTTTTTTGCAATATATGGCTTCGTGTTGTTTACTTTCTTTGGCACAGTAGCTGCCGTCGAAAATCAAGCAGCCTACGAGGCCGAGTTAGAGCGAGCGCGGAATTTTCCGCCCACGCGGGTGGTAGACCCATTTGTATTTGATGAGGAGGATTATAGTTATGAGAAGAACAATGAACAGTGATGACTTGCAAAAAGCAGCTATTGAAATCGATAAGCTGTATGATGTAAAGACGCATCACTTAAATGAGATAAAGGAAAAGGTACGCGCTGCTGTGTTGGACAACCCAGAGATACGCGAGCTTCAGAGAGAGAACATAGCAGTGACGGCGCGAGCACTTGCTGCTGCTGAGCTTAGTACTATCTATGAGCAAGGGTGGATGCAAGATCGCTTGATAAGCTATCAGGCAATATATAACTTGCTAAAAGATAAAATACATTTGTTTAAATCCACGGGTACGGTAGAGCAGAATCTGCATGAGTTTGATATGGCTATTTCTAACTTTGAAGGGCCCGCGCAAGCCATCGACGGGTTTGCAAAATTCTGCAGCAAGGTTCGCAAAGAAATCACGCCGTACCTAGAGGCATATAACAAGGAGCAAAAGCACATGCTTGTAGCACACTTGGAAGCTATGGATGAGCTTATTGCTGCCGGTAAGATAAAGAAGAAAAAGCAAGATGGCAAGCGATAAGTCTAAAAAACGCCAGCGCATACGGTTTACTGCCATAGCTGCAATCAGCTTAGAGTGCATGGTGTGTGGTACTTACGAGAATTTACAACTTGACCACCACATACCATGCCGCAACAAGAACGAGCGCATACCGGCAAAGTTTAACAGAGCTGTGTTATGTAGATATTGCAATGCTGCCAAGCAGGATATGCACCCAACCGAGTTTATCCATTATTTGGATAGGTTGGGTGCCAAGGTGGCCAAAGCACGCTACATAGCACACTTAACACACAGGCACAAGGGATTATGAACATACTATATATTGATGTTTTTGGTGATTTGGATGCAACCTCTGTGGGTTCGGTATTCAACGAAGCGCAGAAATGCGACAAACCCGACCATGTCATCGTAGGGATAAACAGCGAGGGGGGCGATATAACCGCGGGCTATGCAATACGCGATCTTATTCGGCATATGGCTGGCGGCGCCCCCATACACACACTTAACTGCGGGGATGTAAGCTCAGCTGCGCTGGATATTTATATGATGGGCGACTACCGATACGGTACTGACATGTGCGAGTTTACTATACATCGGGGATACATAGAGCCGGACAACAAGCGTTTTCGCTCTGAAGACTTAAAGGAAGAGATACCTGGCCTGGAGCTGGATGATCTTAAGCTATTTAACGAAACCCTGGCGGATACAAAACTGCCCAAGACACTCAAGAATAAATTACTTGCAGGCAAGGATGTAACGCTGGATCGCCGCAGAGCTAAGCGGTATAAAATTATTAACACAGGAGGATTACCATGGACAAACCTAAAAAACGACTCTATTTAGCAAGCCCGTACGGCTTTTCTAAAATGTGGGAGCTCTTGAAGTGGCAGATAAAAGGCGAACTCATATGCGGAGGCTTCGATGTATTCGACCCATTTGAACAGGCTTGCCAAAAGAATGCGAAGGTCGACCCGTACGCTGTTATGGAGGCTGACTTAAAAGGCATCGACGACTGCGACGGAGTGTTCGCCGTTATTAACGGTGAACCGCCAGATGTCGGCGTGGCTGTTGAAATTGGTTATGCCGCTGCTAAAGGCAAGCCGATATTCCTGTTCAGGGATGACTTCCGTAAGTGTACGGATAGTGAGCGTTTTCCAGTTAACTTGATGCTATTAGCAGGACAAAAAAAGGAAGACTGGGACTATTGGATTAAAGATATGGACGACATTAGACGTAATGCGAGGTTAATGAAATGGAAATCATTATAATGTTTTTGGTTACTATGATGATGCTTAATGGATACAATGGGTTACAAGATAAACGCGATGGCGTAGTAGAGGTACATAATTATGAAACTAGATGCGAAAGCAAATGTTCAAAGGTTCGATAGCCCGCCAGAAGTACTGGCAGCAGCACGGGAAACCATGCTAGAACGCCAGAAGGCCTACGGCGGGTTTCAAGATGTAGTGCGTAACTATGGAAAAATGCATGACATGCTAGGGATTGACAAGCTGCCCAGCGCGCAGCGGTTCTTGGTGACCATGCTTGTGCTTAAATTACAGCGCTGGTGCAACGGGCCACAAATGGAACAGAATGCGGATAGTTTACTCGATATGATAAACTACGCATCCTGTTTACATACTTTAGCTTATCCTAAAGCTGAACCCAAGCAAGATAAGGATAGCTTTGCAGAAAGAGTCAAAATGGCTACTGGGATTGATCCTAGACCACTTCAAGTTGAAACGAGTATTCCGCTGACCGACTAGGGCTGTGGCTGTCCTGCACTCGCAAGACACACAGGAATGTGCCGGTGAAGCTGGACGCATAAACTGTTTTAGTTGATTCGTTAAAGGCTAAGCCGTTAGCTGGTGAGCGATCGCCGGCTGGTACGCGGGCTCTAACACCCCCGTCATCTGTGAATAACTGTACCTCAACCGGGGCTGTACCGCCGTGGATTGTGTAAGGAAGTACCTTACTACCACCAGCCGTCATGCTTTGGTTGCTCACACCAACAAGCGTGGGTGCAGCTGATGCTGCGTTAATCTTCAACACGAAATCTCGCGTGGCAGTAGCCGGGCTAGCCGCTGAATCGGTAACTGTTAGCCGCAGGTTTAGCGTAGCTACACTCGCCTGCGATGTAATGGCTAGCCTAGAGTTGGCTGCATCCCAAATAACCCCGGCAGGTAAAGCCGTTCCACGTTGGTCAACCCGGTACGTGTACGGCGCTGTACCCCCGCTAGCCTGCGTGGTAACGTGGGCATAAACCCTGCCAGACACAGGCTTCTCAACCAATAGTTGAGGTATAGCCGGTAGAGTCAGGTTATCTGTAGGTACAGGGCGCTGGTCTACCACACGATAGTTTGGCACCAAAGCAATTCTCATGGCATGTTCTGATGCCGCAACACCGATCGCCTCTTCTAGCGACGGTATCCACTCCCCCGTATTACTAATAGCATATTTTTGTCCCGGTACCAGGGCATTACCTTGGTAGTCCGTGACACGATGTCCGTCCTCATCTCGACCCACAATAGAACCAGGTATGGCAGCTACCTGAGCTGTACCTGCATCGAGGTTGACAGACCTAACTACGCCGTGGAAATATACTAGTGGCGTGAGTGCGTTTGTAACGCGTATATATCGCGCTAGGACGCGCAAATCCACCCGACGGGCAGTCAGCTCACCCCTATCAAAATAAGTCGATACAGGCTTTCCTACGCCGATTCCGTCCGGATTCTTGACGGTTAAATCCAAATCACTGATATTCTGTAAATCCTGAATGGTGGGCTCGAATAGCACTCCATCCGCAATCTTTTCCCGGGTTACTGCCCGGGGAGCGATCTTGTCCGCTGTAATGCTGTTAACCCCGATGCGGAGCTGCGGAACGATCCTAAAGTGCTCCTCTGTAAGGGCGCCGAGGGCTACCTTAGCCGCTGTAACCGACTGGTCGGCTAGCTTGGGCGTGGTCACAGCGTCATCGGCTAGTTTGGACTCGGTTACGGCCCCATCAGCTATCTTGTGCGAGGTTACGGCCCCATCAGCAAGCTTATCCGTGCTGACCTGTCCTTCAGCTAGCACTGTGTTGGGCTGTACGTGCTCGGCTCGGTGGTAATCAATTAAGTCTGATTCGGTGTTAGCATAACGCCCGGGAGGCGCCTTGGTTGGATCGATATTTGTGGTGTGCGTGGTGAACAGATCGCCATATAGATGCGTTAGGCCCCACACAGCACCGGTGTTAGCCGCCACATCTGCCGGCAGCGTTGGGTTAAACACCGCGTTGTTTACCGTATTGCCCGGTGTTCGCAAGTCCAGAGAGAATGTTTTACCATCGGATTGACGGGCGTATAACAGGCGCGCCTCATGCACGGTCATGCCGATACAGGTGAAGCCGGGTGCATTCGTGACTGCGTCAAGTCGCAAACCCGAGTCTTGCAGCTGAACGGCTGAACCGGCAGCAGCATGGGCACGAAAGGTAGTGTTTAGTAGGTTGTACAATATATTACTGTTTTCACGCTTAATAAGGAACTGATCCTCGTAGATGGCTAAACCGTCCACGTCGTTGATATCCCTTCCGCCTACTTGCAGGCGGCGCAACGATGTGCGAATAACAGTACCTGTGCGTTCGTCAATATCGAACAGATGGCACTGCTGCACACGCGAGCCTGGGGTTGGCCAAGACATAGCAGTCAGTCTATCCTCTTTATCGTCATGCGTTAGGTAAGGAATAACCTGCCCCACAAGGCCTACCGGAATAGATAGGTTCGTTCCAATCTTGGTTCGCGCCCCTGTTTCGGGGCTAACCTCGTACAGGGCTGAGCTAGCCACACCTGTGCCCTGCTCCATAACAGAGTAAATCTTGTGGTCTTGGTGGTCGGCAGCTAGGTTAGCGGCAATCTGGCCAGTCCCACTCCACTTCTGAGCCACCTTTTCGTCTGGCTCCGGATTCCATCTGGAGGCAGGGATGTCCAGTTCTGCAAACTTATCCCCAGTTATAGACTTATCTTTCAGTTGCTCCGTGCCTACGGACATCTCGCCCAGCTTGGCATCTGTGACCGCTTGATCGGCCAGCTTGGCTTCAGCTACGGCTCCGTCGGCTAGCTTCTCAGTCGTTACCGACATGTTAGATAGCTTGGCCTCTGTGACCGATCCGTCGGCTAGTTTGCCTCGTGTTACGGCTCCGTTCTGCAGCTGCGAGGAACCAACCGAGTCTGTGGGCAGTTCCGTCGACTCAAGAATACTCATATCCTGCAAGTCACGCTTGCGGAAAGCGGACTCTAGCGCTTGCTTGGTAACGCCTTCAGGTAGCGGGTCCTCAAGTACGTTAGGCACAATAGACGCATCAACAGTCAGTATCACCCTGTCAAGGGTAAACTCGTTCGAGAACCTATCAGCTAGGTCCAGAAGCGTTTGCTTTCCTGAGTTGTGGAGCAGGAATTCTTTCACCTGTCCAGTTTGAGTGACCGTAAAGTCACCAACCACGAGCTGCCCATAAGAGTCAGGTATCACTTCCTGCTCTGGCGTTTGCAACTCAAAAAATACTCGCGCACGCAACTTGTAGAACTGCATATCCGACACGTTAAGCGCCAGGTCTTGCAGAAGCTGATTGCGGAGGTCCGCTACAAATAACGTAAATTTCTTTCTTATCACGATATTCGCCCTCCTAATTGTTCAGTGTCAATAATAACAGTGCCGTTAATGGTCGGCATGATAACCAGTTCGTAGCGCGATAGCGCTCTTAAGAAGTAGGCATGTGGTGTCTGTCCGGTTTGCGGGTCTATAGATATAGCTGCCAGTTCTCCGTTCTCGTCAACACCGTAGAAGCGACCGGGCACAAGCTTGTTGTAGCCGGACACTACCGCGCCCGGAATGCGTGTGACAACGTTCTTATCTCGCATAATGCCAGCGAAGTGCGTTGCAATATACATGCTAGGCTTCCCCGCTGGGTTAGGCACTAGCTCTGTCTTATTGGGGCCCGCGGGATCGCACTGCTGAATCGGATCGGGGCTAGCATCCTCGTATTCGCTGATTATATTGACAGTAAGTTCTGCCGTGATAAACTTATCACCCGACATGGCTATCAGCGTGTAGCGCTGTGTGCCTACAACTGGCGATATAACCATCTGATGCTCGTATGGCAGGTATGTAAAGTCAAACCCAGAGTGTGCTACCACCTCGTAGGTGATCCGATCAGTTCCGCCCGTCGCTTCCGGCAGTGTTATTCGAGTAAAGGCCGGACTGATGTTGTATGTCAACGGCTGCCCGTTGTTGTAACACTCATCTGCCCACGTCAAGGCATCCACAACATTAGGCGGTGGCTTGGGTGGCGGAACCGTAACATCGCAGTCCACGATAGTTAGGTTAAGCGTGTGCGAAAGAGTTTGGTCGCCCTTGGTCGCGCTATACGTGAACACATAATCGCCCGGAGGCAAACCGTTTACATCCAGTTCGTAGCCTGCTGCAGAGCGGACAAGCCGGTCTCTGTTTTGCAACGTCGGGTCAAAGATACTAAGATCAGCAATTTTGCCGCTGGCCTGTGCCAAAGGCGGGAATGCGTACCGGGTAACAACTGCGGGGCGTTGTAGCACACCCGTAGCCGTACCCACAATTCTAGACACACCAGTCCATAAACTCGCAGGTGCCGTCGATACCATGCTTAGCGTTATGCCTTCGGTATCTCCGTCAGCATCGTTGACTGGTGCCATAAGAGCAATCCTGCCACCCTCTTTAGGAAGTGCAAAGTTGCTGCTTCTAGCCTCATCAAAGAAAAATGTCTCCCCGGGATTATAGCCTTCTGCTATACCAGCATAACCATTGCTGTAGCCCAGGTTCTTATCCATGTCATTAGTTATGTCGTAGTACAGAGTAATAGTTCGGTAACCGTCCGTCGCTTTAAGTGCAACAGTAAAGTTACGCTGTTCTATGTTATCAAATGCGTAGACTGGGTCGCCGCTACTGCGCCGGACAAAGTTCTTGGTAGGTTCAATAAGTATGTGCGGGTTGTTGACTTGGTTAACAAAGCGCACGGTAACGTTTCGACTCTGCTGTAGCTGTGCTAGATAAGAGATCGGGCCGTTAGCACCAGTCGCCAAAGGAACTCGCAGCTGCATAGAGTGAGCGTTGCTCATGCGAACAGCTTGTCGCCCACCATCTTTGTGACACCCGCGCCACTCTAGGCGACTAGGTGAAGACAAACGAATGTTAAGACTAATCGTACTGCCACCAGCTGATGCGTACCACTGTATGGTTCTAGTAGTTCCGTCGTTTAAGCTTGCATCCCAACTTAACACTCTGCCGTTACGCCGGTACGGGTGGTTGTTGAAACGCCCCCTGTAGGTTATCGTATATATGTCTTCCGCTACTGCTTCCGGAAGAGTAAAACTTGTTTGATCTGAAGCGACATTTACTAGAATCGTAGAGCCCGGGGTTTGACCACTCTTCCAACGCAAGCGCGTGGGAATCGGTCGGCTGCGACAGCTCGGCAAACCGTTGGGTAGTTGCACCCACTCGTGACCGTCCGGAAGCGGCCCGCATCCGCAGGCTATGCACACACCGGACTGGCTCGAGGAGAACTCGGCGCACACTTGGCCCGGCCCGCAGGTTACACCCGCAGCTAGTAAACGGAATTTAAGTGATATCTCGTTGGTACCATCGCTGGCAATAAGTGTGCCGGTGATGGTTTCACCAAAGCCGAGGTTAGTGCGCATTTTATATGTTGGGCTGCGAGTAACGCCGAATGTGTCATCCGTGGTTATCCGCACGCCGTTAGCGGGTGACACGCTAGCCAAGCGGTATTGCAGTATCTTCTCGTCGTAGCAGTTGATAGCCAATGGTCCATCAATCGCTTGAGCCCCTGCAGCAACGTGAAAGTCATGCACGACGTTTGCTTCGTTGTATTTATCTTCTTTCCACCCAAAAGTGCAGATGCGTCTGGTTCCGCAGCGGGTACTGCCCGGTGTTCTCTCAAAGCCGTCTGGTATTGCTGGACACTCGCATGTGTCGGTCTCTTCGTTGCGAATAAACGGAGTGACACAGCGAACCCTCGTGGCGCACGTTTTAGTGTTGGGTACAAACTCTCGGTTGGTGGGTGGTGTCGGACACACGCACATCTGCGTGGCTGCATCCCACACGCGACGCCCGGGGCATGCGCAGCTTCCGTCGGCTTGTCTTACTTGACCTGTTGGGCACGGTTCTGGTTCTGGTTTATCGTATCTAATGGTTACCGAAAAATATAAAAAGCAGGGGCGGTCTGCCCTACCCAGTGTTTGACCTGTGTATGTTGCGCGTATTGTAAAACTCTGTTCCGCACTTTCGGTCAAACCACTGGTATCAACACGGAGCTGTCCGCTTTCGAGCGTGGACCGATCGCGGCTAAGTAACCATTCGTCTGTTTTGTTGTTAAATAGTGCTATAGTTCCGTTCGATGCCGCTCTTATTTCGATGTTAGCATCCTCAACACCTGAAACCGCTGTTGCTATTCGCAGATTTGTTTGTACTAAACTGTTGTTAATAAGGTCTGTGGATGACAGTGTTCCTAGTTGATATGGGTTGGTTGACGTACCATCCCCGCTTATGGTTCCTGATACAGTAACACCCGCGCAGGGATCGCCATCTCGCACCGGTGGGCTGGGCGGCGGCGTAGTCTGCGGTGTAAATGTTCCAAACTCCCAGAGTATACCTACTTCACCTTTGAGTCTGTAGTTTTGCGACGTTCCTCTTGCAAGGGAACCACCGGTTACCTCTGCTATTGTTTTAACTTTTATTTTAAAGTCGCTTGCTTGTGTTATTCCAGAAGATTTTGGAATGGCTACAATAACATGCTGCTGTACGCGTATTCTTCGGTGGTAATTCTCATGGTCATAAACTAAAGCCGTACCTCCGGTACAATTGTTTCGGCAACGCCCAGAGTTGCTTCGGTCCCGTATAGCAAATCGTTGAATAACCTGCGCCTCGTGTTGAGCTGTGCCGTCCTTAGTTCTATAAGAAGCCGTTTGAAATCTAGTGCGTAAGGAAATCCACAAGCCGTTGTCGAGGGAACCGCCATGCGCATTGTTTTTGGCTTCAGGTAACCACGCGCTGCGTACGAGATACCGGTAATTGCTGCGTTGGTTACTGGGTATGGTGCTCTCCATAACCATCCGTTGGTGTAGACTCTTTAGTTCGCTGTATTCTTGTATAGTACCGTCATCAATCTCGGCCGGACGCACGGATTGCGTCTTGCCACCCCATGTGTAAAAGTTCAACGCTGAGGTGTCTTGAAACTCAAAGTCATCCCTGAACCCGAACAACAGTCCGCACTCATCGTTATATAATCTAAGTATTGCTTTAATCACGACCCTCTCCATATATATCAATAATAAGTACTCCCCGCGCTAAAGTTGCGATATGCGTTACAGCCCCGGGTGTTAAATCTGGTTGTACATCCCAACCTATTATCTGATCATCAACTGTACCAGCCACTTCGTTTGGGTCGGTATACTTTACACCAGCCACACCCCAGCCGCCAACTAGTTCGCCGTTGACAGTGGCTTGGAATTGGCTGACATCGTAGGCCTGAAACTGTGTCAGGGCCTCTTTCTGCGGATTGAAGCGCAGCACGGTTGTAGCTCGCGCGTCCCGGCTCATAGACACTGTCACCGGCTCAAACTCGCGGATGCGCAGCAACAGGCCGCCTCGTTCGGTTAGCACCAACTCCTGTTGGCTAGAAACCGTAGCTCCTACCTGAAGAGGCAGCGACACCCACAGTTCCTCGATGTCATCGGGTGAGCCTATGTCCAACGTAACCCCCGTTCGGTAACCAATACCAGCAACACGGCCGTATGTTTGAACAGTCTTCCATTGTCCGTCAGGCCCTTCTAGCGGTTCTAGTTCAGGTATAGTCAGGGATAGCCCTCGCTGTAACACGCGACCAAAGACCCGCTCAACAGTAGCTTCGTCGAGGGTAGTCTGACTAGAAATGAGTTGTGTGGTTAATTCCATTATTGATCCTCTGTCCCACCTTCGGGGTTGTACTTTCTTAGTCCGCGTTTTATTGTGACTTCGTCAGCTCCCACTGCGGATGTGTAAGAGTAACGGTATATTCCTGAGGTTGAGTACACTGACTGGACGTGTACCTGTGTACCTGCAACGGCGTTAACAGGGAAGCGATCGACGTACTCTAGCTGCTCACCCGCTGCTACGAAGGCTCGATTCTTACGAAGGCTGCGCGTTATTGCTGATAACGAGGTTGTTACCTGCGCCATCCAGGCTAGCGATCTCGCGTTTATATTGCGAGGCGCTAGGTTATCCGCAGTAGGTGCAAACACATATGTAGATTTAGGTTTTAGATCGGATGGTATACTCGTACCGGTGCGTTCAGACCCGCTCCGTGTTATGTCACGTTCGTAAAGCGGTACTACTGTTGGAGCAGTAGTAGAGGCCACATTGTCATCAGCAACTGAAAAGCCGTCTGATACATAGCCCACTAAACGCAGCCCTACCGGATTGCTGTCTAAATCATCTATGCTATGCACATGTGTATTATACGCAGCTCTTTGATCTATATCTACAGGAAGGGGGTTGCCTTCCGGCGTGACCCTATTTTCTTCGGGTGTTTCCGAATCCGTGTACACGGACCAATGAGACACAGCCCACTTGTTAACTGTGTTTGACTTAAATCCAAATGCGTACTTCAGTATAGGTAAATTGCGGTAGTATGTGTAGTTCGGGCCAAACAATCGGCCAAAGAAGCCTTTTTCGACTCTGTACCCTAGCCCCTGCGCAGGTATGCACACATGAACAAGGTGTGCCTCGGGCGACGCGGCAAACTGAGACTGCTGTCTTCGCGCGTTTGCATCTCGGCTAGATTCGGCCACCATAGACATACCAAATCCCGGCAGTCTAGTTATACTTTCGTTGTATAATGTTGTAGCTTGGTCTACTGTTAGGTTAGCGCGGCTAGCATTCGTGGTATAGTTCTGTGCCGTGTTGTTTAGCTTGGGCGCATCTAATATAGCTTGATCCCAAGCGTTTGCACCCGACTTAGCGTTACTCATGCTTCCCGACAGTGCGCTAAACGAGTAGACTTGTGTGCGTATAGGGGGTAAGTTGTTGGGTGTACCCGCGGAAGCCGGTGCAGTCCACGTGGTGCCCAGCTTCTTAGCCGACAGCTGTTCGTCTGTTCCGGCTACACTAACGTGCACGCCAGCAAACAACCCACCTACATTTTCACGTCCGGTAAGTGCATCTAGTTCAACAGTAGAGTATTGCGTAAGTTTATCTGTATCAAAGTCAAGCGCGCTATTCCATATAACTGTGTTCATGTAAAAGTGCGTAGTTGTGTCGGGGTCTTCTAAGTTTGTGCGGCGCTCTAGTACAAAGTTAAGTCGGCGCTTGAAGTTAGCAGCCGCTGTGTCGTGGCTAGCCCCCGAAACAGCTGCTGGCACACTGGTCCGCCCGGCCTGATATACCTTAGACGATGTGTGCAAGTAAGCACCCTGCACAAGGTAGCCTATGTACTCTATGTCGCCTATTCGGATTCGGTTGAGACAGTGCACCCCTTTAGTCGGATCGGTAAGAACCGTAGTACCGAACTTTAGCTGCTTCACACGCACCGTGCTGGTGTCGCGTTCAGGTTGCACACCCCCGACAGGGAATCCACCGTAAACGCTTATGTCACGCGGGTCTTGCTCTACCTCTTCCGGAACGTATTCATAAAATCCTTCAAGAGGGAAAGCCGTCGGTTTAGTATCACCGGGTAACACATGGAAGCCGCAAGGCTGGCCTACGCCTATTTGTTCTGGGTTAAGTACCGGCAGGTCGAAGATTGCCATCTCGTTCTGCATGTATTTGTAAAGGTTGCGGTAGTCGAGTTCGCGTCTACCCACCTGCTTGTTAACAATGTTCTCTGTGTTTACTTCTCGGTCTGCCAGAGGTCGGAAGAAGCTTCCGTCTTTGACGTTACCCGTGGTAAGCGAAGCTTGTGCTATCTTGTCCGCGGTTACGGAGCGATCCTTGATCTTGGACGTGGTAACTGCCCCACCACCAAGGTTACGCGTATCTACAGCTCCGTCTTTCAGCTTAGCCGTGGTCACGGCAGCGTCTTCAATCTTCCCTTCTGTCTGCACAGGAGAGGCTAACAACTTAGTCGGATCGGCTAGCTTAGCCTGTGTAACAGCGTTGTCTTTTATGTGCTTAGTGTCAACTACATTTTGTTCAATCTTATTCGCAGAAACGGCTAAGTTCTTCACCTTTGGTGTGGTGACTGCGCCGTCACGGAGCTTATCTTCCGTCACCGAGCCAGCTCGTATTGCCTTCTGTTCGACTACACCGTCATTAAGGTGGTTAGTAAGTACCGAATCTGGCTTAATATGCGGGCTTTCTACGCTATTTTCGGCCGGTTCTGGGGGCACAGCGCTTCTCTCGACGATCTTAGTTTGATCCTGTATGTCTAAACGCTTAAATTCTTCCTCTAGTGCACGCTCCGTTATGTCCGTGCTGCCGAAGTCAGCGCGGTGCTTAAGCGGCTCCAAAGAAGAGCGTATTTCGATGTACCAGCACCCCGCTGCTTGTGTCTGCAACTGATTGTACATGCTGCGGATAACCTCCGGAGCGATAAAGATGTAAGTTCGAGTGCCTTCTTTCAGTATAGAGAACTTGCCCCGCTCAATGCCGGTAGTGTCTAATATAATCTGTCGGCCCAACCGCGCATCGTCGAAGAATACTTTAACAGTGGCTTCTTGCTTGTAGACGCGCATGTGCGATATATCGATCTTTAAGGCTAGTGTTCTGTCCACTATCTCCTGGATGTTGCTCTGGTTGTACTGCACGATAGTGAACAGCGGGTTGTCTGCATTTGCCCGCTCAACGAAGCGAAGGGTCATCTGCTCGTCAGTAACAGCTCCTGTGCCGTCGAAGGCTCGCATAGTTATAAGGACTTCAAGCGGTTCATCTGCAGAGCCAACAAGCGCGTGTAGCTCGTTGTCGTAGAGCACACCGGTAGGTAGGTCATATAATGTGTAGGTATAGTTCCCGGAACCTCCGTTTGCTACGGGGAGGGGTATGTGCACATTGCCACAACCCAGCACGCCCAGTAAGTCACGGCCCTGAATGTCGAGGTCGTGTGAGGGACGTGTACCTTCGGGCTGTATGGGTACGGGCGGTCTGCCGGGGCCAGCACCTGTAACGTCATCACAAGTACGAAGCGAGTCTTTAATCGTAACGTCGAGAGATTGGCATATGCCGTCTCTGCCTGGAACGGCAGCTGTACCGGGTGTACATGTAACACCGGTTGGTAGATAAGACGGACAAGCTATGCTAGAAAGTTCACCGCTTGTGGGTAAAACATATATGTTGGCACTAACCGAGGCAAGAAGCAGGTTTCCACCGTTTGAAATAGTAGCATTGACAAAGCCACCTTCGCATATAGTGTCGTCTATGTTACGACTCCATCTGCCGTGTACAACAAGAAGTATTTGTCGTCCAGGATTGTTAGTCTGCGCATTATTAAGCCGAGTTTGCCACTCAGATACCACTAAGCTACCGCAACGACTACTGTTGTCAAAAAAGCGACGCGTTTGGTTACTAAAAGCTGAACCGACAGACCAGGCTGTGACTGTACCAGAAGCTGCGCTTGGGGTGTCTATGCGTTGGCCATTAGATATTGATGTGGTTGACAGTTTTGCATTTACCTGCGGAACCCCGGGTATCATCGGCTCGCAGGCTCTAATCGAGCTAGTCCCGCTAGCCACACTAGTGTCTACGGTAAGTGTCGGATGATCCCCCGCACCTTTCTGCTCTAGTGTCACACCAGCCGGAAGGTTTTCCGCAGTCACATCGTTATCGTCTAAATCGCTTAATTCTATTCGGTGGATACCGCTATCTTTAAGGTATTCGCCATCGCCTAATTCTTCAGGTATGCACGGAACTGAATCGCTGCACTGCTTATCCGGGACGTGCAAACTAATAGGACATTCCGTAGTTTCACCACTATCGGTGGTGTACTGCATGGTAAAGGTAACGCGTCTGCCGTTCTTAACCATGAAAGCCATAAAGGCTTGGAAGTTAGTTGGTGCCAGGCCAAATGACCCGTCAACCTCGGTCAGCCCATCCGGTAGTCCGGTTATAGTAGTTGTTACACCCGAGCCATCTCTAGTTTCAGGTGTTGGTATATTAAATATCTCTTCGTTGTTGTTCGCCATCTCCCAGAGTTCGCACTGATCCAGCTCAAACTCAGTAGTGCCGGGGCACTCTACAGGACAAGCCTTTCGGAAAGTTTTACTTACACGCGGGGCTAACACAGCTGGTGTGCCAGGTGTAGGGGGTCGACCAGGAGTACAGCGCAGTGCTGGGTTAGTTGTGGGACAACGATGCGTACTTAGTTCGCGGACACTACCACCCTGTGCGGGGTAACAAAAACTTGTAATAACATAGGCTGGTGAAAAAGTACTGCTACCTTGAAATCGCTCATATCGCGTAAGTACTGCGCGACCCTGTGTACGTGAGTCACATTGTACTGCCTGATTTTCAAATTGTGCTAACCCAATCCACCTATCCTGCCTAGCTGATATATATTGATCAGGACGTGTAGAGCTTCGTTGTGTATTAGGTGGAAACGTGGTAATGGGGCCGTCTTGTAGCCTCCCGCCTGACAAAGTTATCCGCGCATTTGTGCCGGGTGTACCGGGTACTTCGGGTGTATCTGCACCGCACTTAATAGTTATAGTGTGCTGTCCGCAAGCTGCTTCGTCGCCAACGACAATTTTGTCATCAGCTATCGATATACCAGCGAAGTTACCAACAATGCTGGGTGTTACACCCATCTCGCAGCCGGTGGTCAAGTCGTCATCGCCGCTGCCGGTTCCTTCTGTTCCGGCCGGATTAGTATCAAGATTGCTGTGCACACCAGGCGGTGGATCAACGTATGGCCCCTCACCCTCTACAGGCACCACAACAGCCGCGGCCCTAATAGTCAAAGTAAACGTTCTAGATGCGCTAGCAGAGCCATCCGTAGCTGTGTAAGTAAGAGTGTGTGTACCTGCAGTTGTACCTGCAATCCACTGAATTCGGTTACGCGAACCTAGTGCTACGAAACTTAACCCTGTGGGTAAACCCGTAACTGCATATCTAACATTTGAGGTAGCCCCGGTGGCAAGCGGTAAATCAACTCCGCCAACGTCACCCACATGTATTGTTATATTATCAGGTTGAGGTAGAGCTAAGTCTTCTTGAATCGTTATAATAAAGCCTTTAACAAGGCGGCTATCGTCCGCATCTATGGCTGTGTAGTTAATAGCATATGTCCCGGGCGCCATATCGCGCACGGTAAGCACGCGAGTATTGCCGTTAAGCAACACGTCAACACCTTCGTCTGCGCTACTGATAAGATAGCTATAGCTTCCTGCGCCACCACTAGCTGCTGGCAAAGTCACCGTCTGCGGAAGCGTACTTCGCTTGAATGTTTGATCCGGAATGTCGGGCAAGGCCAAAGGCGTCGGTCTGCTAGCCAATACGGTTACTGTAAAGTCCGCATCTTCTGCACCCTGCGGGTTAGACGAATCTGTTACTTGGTAATCAAGAGAATAAGTCCCTGCCGCCACTTGGGAGGATAGTAACGACAGGGCACGAGTACTTGGTGTAAAAGTTATACCAGTCGGCAGCGGATCACCGTTCTCCTGATTTAGCGAGTAGGTATACGGAGCCGTACCACCACTAGCTGCTGGTAAACTGTGTGATTGATTAGGTTCGTCTTTGTAAAGAGTGATGTTAGCCGGAGTAGGCAGAGATAACTGCACAACAGCGGCTAGTACGTTTATGATTATTGTTGCAGTGGCTGTCTGAGTGCCATCTGTCACTGTGTATCTTAAGGTATAGCGCCCCACACTTGTCTCGCTGTCATCGATAGTCAACACACGTGTGCTGCTGTCCAGTCGGGCTGCGAAGTTTGGATTCTCTGGGTCTTCGACTATCTCGTAAGCGTAGTTAGCGCTATCACCCCCAGCAGCAGCCGGAAGTGTAACAGTCCTGTCTGCGCCCTTGTGCACAATAAAGGATGTGCTTTGCAAGGTAAGCAAATCGTCATCTTCAACCGTAACACTAAAGTCTTCCGTTTTGCTGGCTGCACCGACTGTAGCTGTGTAACGCAGTTCGTGCTCGCCAACAGCTGTTGTGTCTGCGACGGTTAGTTGTCGTGAGGTGCTATTAAAGGCTATACCTGCAGGAAGGGGGTCTAAGGACTCTGGGATATCCGGACCGGTGCTTGGCATTGGTATTGTGCCGCTACTTGTCCTAATCTGCATGTTGGTCCAGTTTATTGCAGGTAACCGCACCTGTGCGTAGTAAACGTTTACTTGCACGAAGCTACCCCCGCTACGCCAACGCCAGTCTGTGGGTGTGAGAGAGCCTAGCCGATACGACGTCCCGCCTACGCGTATGTGCGTAGGAACATTGCTGGAAGCCGCAGTTTGTTTAAATATAATAAATAGATTGCGACCGCTTGATTGATATACAATACCTAATATATCAGTTGGTATGTGCGAACCCGCTGTATTTGTGCCAAAAAACGTATCTCCGCTGGTTGCATCTTGGCCCCAGCCCACGTACGACCCACCTTGTAGTGTAGTACCAGCTGCTGCTGCGGGAGTTATCGTGAACTCACCAGGCACCGCCGCACCTTTCTGCGCAGGTACTAGTGTATTCAACGCATAACTTCTAGCACCGCTACCCCCTGTAGAAGCTGGTAACGTAGCACTATAATTCTGATCATCGTAAACAGTAACATCAGGTATGTTCGCTAACCCTATCGGAGCTTGAATTGTAACAGTGAACGCGTCTGAGCTAGTTGTGAACCCATCCTCTACTTCGTAGCGGAAGCGGTGAACCCCTACCTCTGCGCTGCTGCTCACTTGTAGTGAATTTGTAGCCTCATCATATGTGAATCCAGGAGGTAATTGATCCTCTTCGTAACCGGTGTCGATACTGTCTACATCGTAGCCTATGTTTCCATTGGCCTGCGTAGCCCGAGGCATTACGATAACGCGAGAGTCACCCTGCGTAATAGTAACGTCTTCAGGAGATGGTACGGTAAGCGTACCAATGTTAACACCTTGTGCTGGGCCAATTCTGACTAGAAACGATTGCGATACAGAACGAGCAGGAGTCTCGCTGTCGGTGACTTTGTACTCTAGTATATACTCGCCGACATTAGCAGTTGCAGGGTCAACAGTAAGTCCGCGGGAAGCGGAATTGTAAGTGATCCCGAGCGGGAGGGTTGCTGAATTATTATATCTAACGGCATAAGTGTATGGTCCTTTGCCCCCATGGGCGGCTGGTAAAATTTCAGTGACTGAAGCGTCGGCTTTAAGTTTGCGGATGTCGGCGGGTTTGTCTACATACAGCTGGGCTAGTGGTGTGCCACGCGTGTAAAACTCGGGAAACAACGCGTCTACGTGATACAGTTGTAAATTGAACTTTGTGTTGTCTGTTTCATCTCGTGTAGTTCGTAGAAAGTACCAACGGCCGTTTATCTGAAACGAAGAGTCTGCAGCTACACGCGCTGATAGAACTGTATTTATAGGTGTTGTGGATGATGTGCGCGACACCACAGCGTTGTGATCCGTGTCGTAGTACGTGCCATTGTAGTAAAAACCAGCGGAGTGAGCGTAGTTGTTGTTCGTTTGTAAAAAAGTAGTTGAGCTAAGATTACTAGTGTTCAGATAAACATGGTATGCTCTACCGTTTGCAATACAGATAAGGCGAGTGGCGCTTATTGCAAAACCCCAATCTAAAGTACCGTTTTCATAAGTACCGTTGGGGCGTAAAAGATAGCCATTTAGATCGCGAACAGCTGTGGCAGCGCCCGTTGTCTCGTTTATTTCGAAGACGCGCACGCCCCGGCTGCCTTGGTTTACTAACCCATACAGTTTACTCGTGTACGAACTCCACACCAGAGCTGTCGACGTGCTGGATTGTCCCAGCAAACCTACGCGGGACCTTGTGCCATCTACGTTTATACGATATAAGGCTTGTGAAGCACCAAGGCCGTCTAGCATGTATACAATGGCGTCGTTTTTACGCACCATAGGTACGGGATTGGCGCTAGTAGATTGTCTTATTCGACTACCTATCGCTGTGACTGTATTGGCTCGCACAAACCTAACAGCGGCGTCGTTGGCAGCGTACAGATTGTTACCAAAAATAGTTACGCCGTTTATTGTACCTGCCGAGAAAGTCGGGAGTGTTACAGCAGTTGTTGTGTTGTTGGATAGTTTATAATTATGCACGGAGCGGCCGAACGCTACCAAGAAGTTGTCGCCATCACCAGTGTGTATATCTTGCACAAGGGTTGTTACGCCAGACAAGCTTTTACCAGTTAACCTATTCACGTTTAAAGCCGTGCCCGTAGATGTAATCTGAATAACAGCGCCAGCAGAATCGAAGCTGTATAAAGTGCTGCTGCGTATGGCAAGACCGTATAGCAGAGATGTGCCGGAAGGCATAGTTTGCGGAGCCGCAGCGTGTCCGTCGCTGGTGCTAACCTGATAGATGTACTGCGCGGTACCCCTGCGGATAAGCGCCTTCAGCACGCCGGCTTGGTCATCCCAGGCCAAGCCTTGACACGTGGCTCCTGCGCTAGTAAATAGGTTACCAATAACGCGGTGGCCTATCCCGTTTGGATAAACCTCTACCAGACGCAAGATGTTATTGTGCGTATCCACCGCATATATGCGAGTGGGTGCAGCAGCCAGTCTTACTGTGCTGCTTAGATTTAAACTACCTTCCCATCTTTGTTGAAACATTAGTCTAACCACTTCTCCTGACCTCTTTCACGAAGTCGTCTCATTTCACCTTGTGAAACCTGTAAATTAAGGCCTTCACTGATAAGCTTATCTGTGACGGCTTTAGTATACCATAAATTAGTGTAACCACCCATACGGATGATTAGTCGTTTAAACTGTCGTTTAGCCCGTTCTTCTCCACCGGGCTTGTTTATATTAGCCATAACCTCTACAAAGTCATGGAGCGACATACCCACGGAGTTAAGGGGCGAGCTCATCAAGGCTTGGTTATATTGCAGTGACATATATATAATACCCAGAGCACCTGTTGCACCCGAAAAGTTAAGTGCTTCCATAACAGTTTGTTTGCTCATCTCTCTGGGGGTCTTGCCGTTCTTGATGTCATATGCCCAAAGAGTAGCCAGTCCGGAGGTAGTCATCAAGCCAAGTAGTTTACCAAAAGCAATCGGGTGTTGTGTTGCTTGGTAGGCTAGCTCCCCAACATTTACGTTAGCATCTGCTAGTCCACTCATCCGTCTGAAGGCCCGTACTAGCCCGTGGTATTGCCGCAAGGTAATTGGCGCAAATCGGTAAATGCTCGATGTGGCTAACTTCGACAGCGGGTTAGCAAACTTATCATGCCCAATTATATCAGAAGACTGCACCTTAGGTATTAGCTCCGAAGTAGTCTCTTCTAAGAAAGCCACCATTGAGTTTCTAAGTCTTCCGCGAGCTTGTTCACTCGTTTCATTGGGGCCGCGCATTACTTTAACTCTAAAGTTATCGTCCAATATACCCTGCACGTTAGGCAATAGCTGCTGACCTGTTCGGGGGTCCCGCACCCAGTCAAGATTCTTAATAACCTCAAACTCTTTCTCGCCTATGCCAGCCTTTAACAGTGCGTCTTTAAAGCCCTTCGGAATCGTGTGAAAGTTGCCCTGCCGCAGCGCTGTTCGCAGCATATGGCCAACTTGTATTGCCCCGTTAACACGCGCCGCTTTGTTGACAGCATCGGCTCCGCCCCACTTAGATATACCATCTGAGAAGCGGTTCATGCCGTAAGCAAACTTACGTGACCAGTCCGGCCCTTTGCGACTCATGTTGACAATGTTATTGGCGACGCCTTCCACTATCTGTTTCTGCGACATAGTGGTAGCAACGCCCTGTAGTTCTACAAGCTCTGCCAGTTCATTAGTGCGACCCTGCATAAAGGCACCGCGAAGTACCTTATACATATTTGACATGTAACCCCACAGCACGCTCGATCTGTCGAAAGAGTTACGCACCAGGGCTGTGTACATTGTGTTATCGTTTACTACGTTTCTCAGAGATGCGGCACCGGTAAAGGTACCGCTAATAAAACTGTTTATACCGCTTATAAGATGGTCATACACTTCGTCGTACTTTCCACCTTCTAGAATACCGTTAAGAAACCCAGCTCGGTTATGCACATAGCGCTCAATGCCTTCAAAAGTATCTGCTCTGGTATTCTCGGCTATTGCTCTACTAAACCGCTGCAGTGTGTGACCCCAGTCGTTGCCAAGCAACACATCTGTTGATAATTTTGCCATGCGCTGCTGTCGTGTGGTGAATATACCCCCAGCAACACCACCGTCTAGGTCACCAAACTGTGATATAAAGTGCCACTCCGCTTCTGCGTCTGCAAACCCAAACCACTCAGACTCGCGCGCTATCATAGGGGTGTTGTATTTATCTCTCGGCTTAAGCTTACCCGTCTGGGCTGCATCTAAGTAAAGATCGTTAAGTAAGCGTTCTACTTTCTCTTCCGGTACACCTGTATCTTTATACTTGGGGTTCTCCGCCATGCGTTGATAGCCCCGGAGCTGTTTAACCAAGTCAAGTTCCCGCATGGTTGACTTAAAACCGTCAAGACCCATCTCATTAAGCTTTCGGGCACTCATGCGTATACTAGAGGCTATGTTAGCAGAGAACGAGAAGCCCGGTCTTATTGTGTGAGCCCACTGCTCAGCCATATCAGCTTGTAACACAGCCGCTTTACCTATGTAGTTAAGTACGGGGTTAGTGTGGTGTCCCTGTATCATGGCTAGCGCCACTTGTCGCTCTACATCTTGCACGTTAGCTACCTTAGCTAGGTAATGTCTCAGTGCATCCCCACCCTGAACTTCGTTAAGCAGCAGCTTCTGTGCTAGTGCAACTTCGTCCGGGTTAATTTCTGTACCACCACTGGTGGCTACCTTATCAAAGGCATCTCCCCACATCTTGTTGCTGGAGTTAACGGCCTGTTCTTGGTTAATCGATATACGGTTAAGCCAGGTTTTAATCAAGCCTCGCACGCCACCCTTAGTGCCTAGCTGCGCTTTATTCTGAATCACATAATTCTGCGCTTGCTTGACCTTAGCTAGTTGGTCGTATACCTTGAAAAATGCTTCTCGCGTTGCGTCTTGCAACTCGACCACAGCCTCGGGCCCTAGGTCATCTAGGTCCCCCAATAATATCTTCTTCTGTAAGTCTTGGATTAGTTCCGCGGATGTCTTCTTAAGCCACAGCTCTTCCGTTTCGGTAAGTGCTTCCCCACCTTCACGAAGTGCTTGCTTAATCAGTTCCTGATGTTCCTTTTCCAGGGACACCAGTACCCGCCGCATTTGGTCCAGAAACTTCAGATTGCATAGATTTGCCGCCACGACAGTCTCCCAATTGTTTAATTGACTTTGTCAATTCCTCTGTAAGTTCTTGTATCTTTTCAGCCCCTCTCTTGGGCCCCATTTTAATTTCGTCTGCAGTCGGTATTTTAGCTTTGTCACCCACCTGCTTCTTAAATGAATTAAGTGCACCACGTAAAGTTTTGTAGCGCTTCCCTTCGCCGCCTACTAACTGTGCTTTACCAGTAAGTTGGTTTATCTCATTAGTAGCTGATGTAACAATAAACTCGCCTTGCTCGCCACCCACAGCACCAGTTTGTTTAGGTACTTTCATTAGCTTTATTTCGGCAATAGTTCCGGGCGTGGGCTCCTTAGCGGTTGTCTTAGGTTTATATGTTAGGTTAAATATGTCGTCTTTGCCTACTGTTGGGGTTGTAGTTCCATCTGGTCCAGTTACACTTG
>CBDBEG010000015.1:0-31094 GCA_965204255.1 Rubritalea sp. | reverse complement strand
AATGCATCCAGTCACACCTGACGGGATGCCTGATTCCGTTAATTCCCCAGGACAGTCAAGGTTGGTGGTAGGTCGTGTGTACAATGTGTCGTTTGAGGCGGATGGAGGACGTCTGTCAGGGGAGGTTTGGGTCAATGAGGACAGCATACAGTCATTGTCCCCTGAAGCCTATCAAAACCTGGTAACCAAGGCCCCTATGGACGTATCTACCAGCGGGTTGTTCCAGTGCGTGTCCGAAGAAGGAGAGTGGGAAGGAGAGCAGTACGTAGGCAGAACTGCTGGGGCGTTTATTCCTGACCATTTGGCGTTATTGCCTGGTATTGCTGGAGCTTGCTCTTGGAGGGATGGGTGTGGGATACGCATGAACTCTATGGGGGATGGCAGAGCATTATATGCACATCGTAAGACGTTGGGAGACGATGTCGTAATGTCTTATGTGGTGGCAAATGCTGGGTACCGTGAACTGATTGAATGGGCTTGGTCTGCTGTAAACTCAATGGACGGACCTACCAGCACATATTATTTGGAGGAGATGTGGAATGACCATATTGTATATCGTGGAGTGATACAAAATAACGATATGGTATCTGTAGAGTTGTACCGACAGAATTATAACTCTGATAGTGGTAATGAAAGAATACAACTTACTGGGGACCCAGTGAGAGTTTACAAGAATGTGACTTACGAGGAGTCACCGGTGAGCAACCAGGAAGGAGAACAAACAACGGGAGGTAGTGAGATGGCTAATACTGGAACTGGATGTGATTGCCCGGAAAAGGAGGCCAAGATTAAGGCACTTATCAGTGCTGGGGTCGGTTGGGAAGACAACGATACTGACAGGGGTATTTTGAAGGCGCTGAGTGAGGACAAGTTGGATAATCTGTTGGTTAACACACGGAGGAGTGGTACAGGTGGAAGTACTTCCCAGACTACTACTCAGGAGACCAGTCAGCAGGCGAACAGTCAGAGCGGAGGAACGTCACAGACTCAGTATGAGCGGGTGGAGGAGAATCAGAATACTGGTGCTCAAACTGTTGCTACTAGCAGTGTGGAAGACCAAGTGAATGATTATCTGCACCAAGCCCCTGAGGATGTGAGAAATTTTCTGATGGACGGTTTGTATAGTATGAGTGAAGAAAAGAACAAGCTGGTGTCTGCTTTAAAGGACAAGCAGACTGAGTTCACGGAAGATGAGTTGAAGGCAATGCCGATTCAGGAATTGAGGCGGTTTGGGAATGCCTTCAAAATACACGAACCTGAGCGTCCGTCATATGTCGGCAGAGCTATGACTGGAGGTCCTCAGAGAGGGGATACTAATAACATTCGACCGTTGGCGTTCCCGGGCGCGAAGATGCCTGAGGAGACCAGACGAAATGACCAGAACACTGGCAGTTAATTGGAGGGAGAAAAGATGGCAGATAACCAAACAATTAGACTCAAAGACGATTCAAAAATCAACGAGGAGTGGATAGCTCATGAGAACTTGTTGCCCGGGTCGTTCTTGGAGTTGGAAACAACTGGTGGGACTACTACTGTGAAGAAACTGACCCAGTCAGGAGTAGGAAAAACATTCGCAGTGAGAGTGGCTGTAGAAGATGCTTTGCAGGGCAGAGAAGTGAAGGACGAGTACAAAGCGAATCTTACTGTCGAAGGTAAGACAGTATCTGACCCTGTGCAGGTGTGGAGACCTCAAGCTGGTGATATTGGAAATGTACTAGTGCATACCACTAAAGGTACTGGTGTGGCACAGGATGTTTCGTTGGTGTCTAAGGGAGACGGGTCATTGGAGGCTATAGCCGGAACTGACGCTATAAAGGGAGGAATGCAATTGGTGGCTCAGTTGATGGAGCCAATTGCAACCACAGTGGAGACAGGGGCAGTACTTGCGAAAGTGACTTTTATATAAAACCGGAATTAGGAGGGTAGGAACAATGCCTGAATTTAGTGGAGTTAATACAGAAATGATGTCGCCGGGAGCTCCGATTGACACTCAAGTCGGAGGGATGATGGCGATGGTGAACTTCGACATTCATTCATTGCGTCCGTTTGCCGAGGTAGCTACGGACAATGAGGGATGGCCTCTGTACAATCAGTACACAGGGGCACAGATGTTGGAAGGGGTCTTTTGTAATGTGTACTCGGGGAGAGGTGATGGTGACCGGAGTGACATGAACAATTACTCTACAATTCGTGTTCAAAACGTACATCCGATGATTGCAAACTCTACGCTTAGACGTGATGAGTGGAAGTACTTCGACGATGCGATAGTAAGAGCTGCGCAGGAGGAGTTGGTTGGTGTTGATGATTTGGTCTCTAGGGGGCTGACTTTCGACATCAACGGGATGATGAACACTGTGTTGGTACATGAGAGTATCAAGAGCAAGTTGGTGGCGCAAAGAAGTATGGATGGCCTAACTCGGGGGGAATCCGACAGGCCGATTTATCAGCCCCACGCATTGCCGTTGCCTATAATCCATGCTGACTACGATATTAAACTCAGGGAACTTGAGATCAGCAGGAAGAAGGGAGACCCATTGAATACTGAAATGGGCAGGGTAGCTGGTAGAGCTGTAGGGGAATTTGTTGAAAAGTCGTTGTTTACCGTTGACACCTATTATTATGGAGGAGGTTCCTCTTGGAGCTATGTGAACTTCCCTGGCAGGAACACATTGTCTCTCGGAGCGGCTAATGATGGGACTGTGGCCACATCCACCTCTGATGATGGGAATGCTGCGGAGAAAGTAAGTGTGGTGGGGTCTGCGGGACAGTGGAACAAACCGGCGGCTACTGGTGAGAAGATTGTAAGAGATGTGATTCATTTCACTGAGATTCTGCGTGAGAACCTGATGAGGGGACCATATTTGATATATGTCCCGTTAAAGTACGCTTCTAAATTAGATGAGGATTATAGTGACAACAAAGGTACGCATACTATACGTCAGCGTATTCTGGGGGGTGGAGGAGTAGAGGGGATAGAAGGAGTGCAGGCTATAAAAGTTGCTCCTCAGTTGGCTGACCATCAGATACTAGTGATTCAGATGACATCAAATGTTGTGGAGCTGGTGAGAGGGATGCCTATCACTAATTTTGAGTGGGATAACAAAGGTGGTTGGGTGACTGACTACAAGGTGGCAACTATACAGGTGCTCAGATTGAGAACCGATGGTAGTGGACACTGTGGGATTCTGCATATTACCTATACGGGGTAAGGAGGCTGAATATGGCACGCAAAGCAGTATGGGAAGTGATAAGTGGGAAGTTTCATAGGATGGAGCAAACTGGCAGAGTCACGTACTGTGCTGGGTCTGCAAAACCGGGACATAATCAGCCGAACGACAGGTTTGAGGCGTTCCCTGACGAGATCCCAGAACCGTTCCGTGACCAAGTAAGGCAGGTTGAAGGAGTGTTGGAACCTGAGGTTGTTTTGGAACAACCTCAGGAAGGCGGAGAAGGAACGCCTCAGGAAGGCGGAGAAGGAACGCCTCAGGAAGGCGGAGAAGGAACGCCTCAGGAAGGCGGAGAAGGAACGCCTCAGGAAGGCGGAGAAGGAACGCCTCAGGAAGGCGGAGAAGGAACGCCTCAGGAAGGCGGAGAAGGAACGCCTCAGGATCATGCCACGAACTGATGTGTTGGCGATCAGGCAGATATTGGAGACCGAGGTTTCGGATGACGATTTAGTTGCATACGTGACTTCGGCATCTGTGTTTGTGGACAATTTATTTAGTGCTGCAGGATTAGATGATTCTTTACTCACCGAACTGGAAAAGTGGATATGTGCTCACTTTGTTGCATCTACCAGGACACAACAACTTCAGGAAGCGAAAGCTGGTCCTGTAGAGTTCAGAGCTCAGGGCAAAACAGGTATGGGATTTGAATCTACCCATTATGGACAAACTGCTATATCACTTGACCCTACTGGATTGCTCAAAGATGCCTCTCTAGGCACACGACCTATAGTATTCCATGCTGTTGGAGGTACATGATGTGGGGAGCGATTAAGGGAGTATTTGCATGGTTGGGACATCATGAAGATGTAGAGCAGGCCAACAAGCAACAGAGGTATTTGGCTACGGTAAAGTTGCTCATCCAGTCATGGGCTACGAGATTTGTGGTAGTGGTGGTGTTCCTGCCGTGGATAGTGAGTTTTACCTGCATAATGTTCGGCTGGGAAGACAAGGCCATGAGAGTGGACGAAGCATTGCAGGCAGTCAAGACATGGCCTAAAGAATACGTGGAATGGCTGGACTGGACAGTTAAGGCTTGCCTGGGAATCATAGGAACTTCCCACATAGGATCCCACGTGTTGTCCGGCATAAATTCCATAGGACAGCAAGCAAGAAATTACAAGGATATGTCTGTTGACAAGATGCGTGACGAGGCTACTTGAATGGGGTCTCCCATACAAACATTTGTGAGGTCGGTATGTGTGCAAGATGCTGTGGTGTGGGAGTCGGATGGATATGACGGACAGGGTAATAGAAAGTACAGACCTCCTAGAGGCGTTAAAGTGAGGTGGGATGATATAGTAGAGAATGTAGTCAATCAGAAGGGAGAAGAAGTGCTGAGCAGTGCTAAGATATTGGTAACGGAACATTTGATGTTAGGGTGGAGAATCTGGTTGGGGTCATTGGGGGATGCTCCTGATAATCCTGTGCGTGCCAAGGTGCCCGAGATAATGAGAGTAGAGAGGAGTCCGGAGTTTCGGTCCACAGAGAACTTTGTAACGGTGGTGTATGTCTGATGGCATCGTTTAAGTTACGGGGGATAAGCAACGTAATTAATAATTTGAATGGGGCAGTGCGTGAGGTGGAGAAGAAGGCCGTGGTGGGACTGACTAATGCGGCTATAGAAATCAGACGTAGCATGGATAAAGAAGCTCCAAAGATTCCTGTGGATACTGGAGTGTTGAGAGCTAGTTGGTTTATGAGACGTGATGAAGGTGACAATAACGAGATAAAGATTCAGATGGGATTTTCTGCTAACTATGCGTTTCAGGTGCATGAGATGATGGGGGCGGGAACGAATTGGAAACGGCCGGAATCAGGGCCTAGATTTTTTTTGGTGGCGTTGGAGAGAGCTAAAGAAAGAGGGACAGTGCTCAAGGAATTGCGGAAGGAAGTGCATTTAGATGGGAGAGGGGACTTTGGAGGAGTTGGTGATGGAATATGAGCCGGAGTGTGGCTTGGGACATCAAGGATATTCTGGAGTCAAGGAATGTCTATTGTGAGAACAGTGATGGAGAATTTGCCCGTCCGGTGTTTGCGGAGACTATGTTCGTGGGCAGGGAACCGGGAGATGTGGAATCTTCCCTCACTGTATTTGATGCGTCGGGAGCCCCTGCAACGAAACCTATGGATTATGCAGGAAGTGATGCCGAGCGATATGAAAGGCACAATGTGCAGGTCAGAATCAAGAACACAGACCAAGAAGCTGCGGCACGCACAGCATCTGAGATTGTCAGAGTTTTGGATGCGTATTTTGGGCAAGTCAACAATTCTCTTTACATGGCGGTGCGGTGTACATTGCAACCTGCGTTACTGGATTGGCAGGAAGATGGCAGTAGTCGGTGGGTGGTGTCGTTTGCGATATTCAGAAAACCTATCTTGGGGGGTGACTGGGTGAACGGACACATATCTGAAGTATTAGTTACGCCAGAGCATGGAGTAGTGTCGTTCCCTGATGGGTGGGATAATCACCCCGGCATAGTGGTTCATGCGCAATATCAATCTGGAGCTGATGTGTTTCATATTTCTTCTGCGTTTACTCCTAGAGAGGTGAAACGAGCGGTGATAGCGGGAGATGTGTTTGGCATTGGCGCTGATGAGAACGTGAGAATACAGTTTGTGGAAGATGGGGAGAGGTATAAAGTAGAGACTATTGTTGGAGAGTTGGTAGAAGTTATTCTCATGGGCGGTGCGAGAGGGGACGGTCAGGGGCTTACCACTGAACAGTCTGACAAACTGGCGGGTATAGAAGACGGCGCTGAAAGGAACGTGCAAAGCGACTGGAACGAAACGGACAACCAGGCGGACGGATTTATCAAACACAAGCCCCGTATAGCGTCAACCGGCGTCCCTGAAATGAAGAGGACGGTGGTGGATGTTATTACAGCAAACTCCAGGGCGGACATCTCCGTCAGAAATAACAATGTCCTTGCCACGACCGGCAACCAGCTTTTGGTCGAGCACGACAGTATAGACGGTGACTATTTGAACTCCCTGAAGGTCGGGTCGGTTGTGGGAGTTTTTAATGCGTCCACAACATCTTGGCATAAAATCACGGCTGTTAGCGGGGATTTGAACTTGGGGAGTGATTCCAACTGGACTCGCTTGACCATAACCCCTGACTACACCCGCCCGGACCTGGAAACTGAAGTCACCTTGAGCTTCCTGGAGGCCATGCCTGCTGATGCAGGGGAAGCCAACGTGCAGGCGGATTGGGGTCAGGAGGATACAACCCAGTCTGATTTTATAAAAAACAAACCTCCGACCATAACTCAGGACCAGACAAACAAACTGGCAGGTATAGAATCGGGTGCCGAGAGAAACGTAAATGCGGACTGGAACGCTGCGGGAGGCGACGCAGAGATCCTAAACAAACCTCCGACCATAACTCAGGACCAGACAAACAAACTGGCAGGTATAGCTGATGGAGCTGAGGTAAATGTTCCGTCGGACTGGAACGCGACAACGGGCGACGCCACAATACTAAATAAACCAACAATACCGGCTAACTCAACCGACTTGGCGGACATGCCCCAAAGCATTGTCGGTGACAAAATGATGACCAGCAAGACGGACGGCACCGGTTACGAGTTGCGTGACATACCAGCGGGGGGCGGACAGGGGCAAGGTTCTGCCACTTGGACGGGTCTTACGGACACTCCAGGATCCTACACCGGTCAGAAGGACAAAGTCCCGTTTGTCAAGACGGACGAAACTGGTTTGGAGCTGCGGGTTTTGCCTCTGGAGGCGCTTGAGAATTTCGAGGCAGCCCTGCGCACTCGTGAGCGTTTGCTTTTGTCGGAATCCATACAGGTGGCCCTTTCCAACGCGGCTTACGACGCCAGGCAGGATTTGCTTGGTTCCGACGACGACCGTGACATTATAATCAAGACGGCAAACCCTGCCAGCGAATACAAGTTCAAAATGAAAACGTTGAACGATTTGGCAGGCGTTGACCAGGCAACCCAGTTGACGAGCTCCAATGCGTTGACCTGGGATTCGGACGACGGTAACGTGGAATTTTTCATTGCGAAGGGAAGGAACGGACACTTCCTTTTCTCCGCTGATTCGGTGGGGACGTATTCCGTAAGCATAGATCACGATTCAGTTGACTTGTCACCCTGGGCAAGGAAAAGCAACGCTGACAAGATACCTGCGGACAAGTTACCTCTGGCGTCCGGATCCACCACCGGTGTGATTGGGCCGGATGAATTTGTGAGACTTCACGCCGCCATTGACCAGGAACATCTCCATGATACTCCTTTGGTTCTTAATTCCATGCTGCAACCGAGGGACGCGTTTTTGATTGATGACGCGAGTGTGGCAAGCGGACAGGGGAGTCAGCTTAAGGAAGTCCCGTTAAGCGAACTCGACAAGAGATGGTATGTAAGGACGAGCAGAATACCGGACGCAGGGTTGTCACGGAAAGCGGAGGACTTCTTTGATGCCACAACGGACGGCGGTTGGAAAGACGAAGGGGAGGTTGCCACTGAAGATGCCTGGGTATTAGATCCGGACGAAAACATGCTGACGGCAAAACCCGATATTACGGCTGCCACCGCTCCAGGGGTTGATTATTCATGGCAGGCGGAGCGGGGGCCAAGATTCACAAATGAATATGACATAATACGAGTCCCGACAATCCTTGTCTCCGATTTAAGCCATCTGCGTTATGGAATAGGTGACCCGGACGTTGTGGATGATTTCACGAGTATTCCGTCAAGTGATTGGGAGAGTTTGGGAGAGCGGGGTGTTTATACCTATTACACGGTTCAGGTGCCGGACAAACCTGCCAGTGCCGTCCAGAGAATACAACGGCATGCCGCTTTCGAGATTGACAGCGGTAAGGTGAAATTTTATCCGCCGTTGAGTGCAGTTGAAAACGTCCATGCTTTGCCTTCTGACCCTTATGACGGTCAAAAGATATTCTTGTTGTCCGACCTGGATGTTCCTGACCCTGCAATACTGACGGCCGGAAGTGAACAGGACGGAACCAACAGGGAGATAGGTGTAGGTTATCTTGAGGCCAGCAGTAACGGAGGTCACCAAATAGGAAGCATTACTCCGACGAACGCTGACTTGGCGGAACTGGCTGTGTTTAACAATTTTGCTCCGAGGGCGGCGGTTAGGGGGAAAGTTGTATTTACCCGCCCAAGCGGAAAAACATATGTGCCGGCAAAGGTGATAATCAACTCCGTTGAATATGTTTTGACCGCCGTGTCCGGTTTGTCCAACAGTTTCGGAACCGTAGCCACAACTTACGCAGGAGTCATGAAAGCTGGGACGGAGTATTCAGTGAATGTGGAGACCGCTGCCGGCGTCAAGATGTTCCCCGACAAGACAATCAGTGCGGGAGCAACGCTTTCCTGGGACGCCCGGACGCATAGATGGATAAGAGACGAGAGAGGAAAAAGTGACGCTGAAATACGTGAGGAGGCCAGAGAGGCGTTGGGTTTTGACAGGGCTTGGTTTGGAACGCAGGCGCAGTATAACGGGCTTGGGACAAAGGATGACAAGACTCTCTATTTTGTGGGAGCCTAGGAGGACGTTATGACAAACGAAACAAGACAGGGAGTTGAAAGGCAATACAAACCGCTGACTGCCAGGTATTGCCTGGAGATTGTGATTGACGAGCCACAGGAGGGCCAACCCGACGGAAAGTTTGTGAGTGACGTGAGGCTTGAATACGGACATGACCGTATGCCGCATGTTATGACCAGACTGCATTTTGGGGACGTGCCGGCGTTAATGTCCTACGAGGAGCTTTGTTTCGTGCGGCAGCAAATGCGTTCAAGTTTTCACCACGTTGACGGGTTCACGGTTTTGGGATACCCCTACGATGACCCGACGGTTGCCGAGGGTTATGCGGACATTTACGGCGTGCCGGACAGAAACAGGCGGAATAAAGGACAACAGTAGTCAATGATGATGATATTTATAGCTCTGACGATTACCGCTCTGGCTTTTCTCGCCACGGCCGTCATACATTTCACTGTCCATAACGAAGCGCGGATAAGCATTCCTGAATACCTGTTCAAGCGGGGGGAGGAGGAATAAAAAGTGAGCCAGATTTTGCATCCAGTTTACGGAGCAGTCATGAATATCTACAAGGGCTCCAGACAGTTTGACAAGGTGTATAAAGGCACCGACCTTGTATGGAGCCGTAACGCTGCCGGAGCTCCGACCATAACGAGCTTTACGGCTTCGGCGCCCAGTAACGGTTTTGTGACGCTGACTTTCCAGGTGTCCGCAAATTCGACTCACAACGTGATTACCCATAACGGGCAAAACGTGCCGCTGACGACGGACACCACAGCCGTAATTGCCGACCCTGGAGTCGGAAGTTATGACTATGTGTTGACTTGCAGTAACGCTGCGGGTGCGGTGAGCAGGACTGTGACGGTGACAAAAAACGCACAACCCACGCTTACGAATTTGGGAGTCCGGTATGTTGTGCCAACCGGGACCCAATCCTCGACTAACGCTTACTTCTCGGCAGAGTGGGCAGGGTGGCCAAGACCCACTTTTGAAATAGATTACGGTGAGGGGGGAGGATTTACGGCGATTAACAGCAGGCATATAAGCGGAACCACCGGGGGCACGATAAGAAATGTGGTTCACACTTACGCCCCGGGCCAGAATTTGACGGCAAGAATGAAGTTAACGAACAGTGCAGGGACGGTGACAAAAAACGTAACGGTGAGGACGTGACAATGAGATTATGGACTTCAGGAATGGACGTAAACAAGAAAACGGAGGTTCGCCCTTATGGGGAGGAGTCCCCGTTGCTTGGGCATATTTATCCGCACAGCGGCAATCCTGCGTTTTGGGATTTTCAGGCGGCTTGCCAGTTGGGTGAGAATGTTAGAACTCACTTGTTTGGAGAACATCAAATAACGACGCTTAACGAGTTTGAGGCCGCTCTTGAAAAGGCATGGGGTGCAGAGGTTGGGGAACCGTCACCAGATAAGAAGCATTTAGACCTCTGGTTCTCTCCTGTAGAGGTAACGGATAGGCTAGAAGGAGAAGAGGTCAAGTACTACGATGTGGGGGTATGGGATGTGAATCTTGGAGCGGTGATGCAACGGTATGGCAATGCTGGATGGGGTGATTGGGATTATTGGAGTCCTGGAACGCCTGTAGTGGATAGAATCAAGGGAAGAGTGAGCAGTGACGAGGACCGGTCAGTTGTGTGTGGGAGGATAAGACTGGCATGGCAAGAAGAGATGAAAAGAGTGTAGGAGGAAATTATGAGATTTATAATTGTCATGATGTTGGTGTTGTGTTTGGCTGAGTGGTCGTATGCTCACAACACTCATTGGTTTATACGAGTGATGGACAAGAGTGTTTTGGAGTCTGATGTGGCGGTGAACGATACAAATATAACGTTCGTTGCCGAATCTGAGATAGAGTATAGAGACACTAACCCTGACAGTTCCTTAACTTCTTATGGGAATACAGTGTATGGAGGATTGTTGGGTAGTGGAATGCATTTTTACAAGAACCCGACAACTAAGGAAATAGCTGCGTATGTGCTTGATTGGCAACTATTGCCTCCTGCTAGGTCAGCAGGGAGTTTTTGGAAGGTCAGTAAATCTTATGTGCCTTCCTCTGCTAGAGTCACAGCTGTGCAGACCTATTTGAATGGACAGGCGCATCTTGAAACATATGAGGGAGCTTTTGAGATACCTATAATGTATTCTGGCAAGGTGTTTCTGATGAGTTCTATACGTGCAGCTGTAACAACTAATTACACTCTCACTGTGAGTGGAACGTTCCACAATATGTCCGTCCATTATGGAGGAAACAGACAGTGGACGTGTCGGAAGGCATCGTGTGAGTATGGGATACCCCAGGGAACTGAGGTCACGGTATTTGCTGGGTCCTCTCCAGAGGCGGGGACACATACATTAGTATGGGGTTCTACGTGTTCTGATGCATCTACTACGCCTGATGAGCATAATTCTCTACTTAGTTGTTCGGTAACTATGGATGCTGACAAGACAGTTACGGCTACGTGGCAATTAACTGCTACGGAAGAATGAGTGAACGATCACGGTAGGTTGGAGACGGCCTGTTGATAAAAGTGTGAAATTGTGAAATCTTGAGTAAAGGAGGCATTAGATATGGGAAGTGTTAATGTTAAAAGTAATTGTGGACAGACGTACGCAGTGCATTTCAGACGTTCGGACGGCAAGAAGATGGACACTGTAGTCTTGTCCAATGGAGAGAAGGTGCCGAACCCCGCTATGTTACGCACCGGGGAGGATTTGGAGATCATGGCTGGGAATTTTGACGGTTCCCAAATGGAGATGGTAAGCCCGCCGGAGAATTTGGGTTTGGTTGGGAGTCCGTTACCTCTCCATAGGCCGTATGTGGCTGACCCCGACCCATCCAAGGTGTTTTATGCTATTGCTACTGAAACTCCAGAGAAGATAGGAAGCCAGCCATTTTTAGCACGAGGAGTGGACGGCAGACCTGACCCTGACAAACCTCAAGACACTCTGACTGGCATATGGACAGGATCTTGGTCTGAAGCCAGAAGTTACTGCTCTTCGTATATTGGGAGTCAGGGAGGAGGCAGGTGGTATTGGCCGGTGGCTATGGATGATGATTTCGTGTATGACCGGATAGGCAGTTTGAAGGAGACGGTGCAAGCTCCCGTCACTGTCACTGAGGTTATCAGGAACCTGCCGGCGGTAGTGGCGTTGAGGCGTAAGGTGAGAGAGAATGCTCAGGAGGTAACTGCCGCACAGTTGAAGAGCACGTTTGAGAATTGGGCCAAGATGTGGAAGTCCCGGTGGCTGATACAGGAGTGGGATTCCAAGTTTTACGTGGGGTTGAAGGAAGATGTGTTGGAAGCTGTGAGGCTGGCGGGTACTGCACGTGTAAAATACATAGTTGAATATGGAGACTGCAACCATTTCGCAAAGAGATGTTCGGGCATAGTGGATACAATGCTTGCTGACCCTGATGATAATTTTGGATTAGGAGGCACACTTGGGATAGTCGGAGATTTCGGAGCCCATCACAGTTTTATTTTGGCTATTGTCCATACGGGCAAAGATGGTAATGGAGAAACTATGTTGGAACCTATCATCATAGAACCTCAGTCCGACGGAGAGGTCAAGCCGAGCAATGACCCGAAGAGTCTGTATGACGTGGCAGATTCAGGAGAAGTGTTTTTCCTATAAGAGAGGAATGTACGGGGGTGAGCGCCGCTGGCCACGGAGTAACGCAATCCCCCTTTTTGCAATGAGAGCGCAGAGAAGACAGCGGAGAAAACGCAGGAAGAAGAAAGAGCGAAAGGAGACACGCAAGCAAGCCTTGCGGAGATTAACCAGGAAGGAAGACAAAATTAACACGGAGGTGGAATAAGATGGCGATCATAGGAATTGGAACTTTTATTGAAATGTTTGCGTTGCCGGGAGATGACTCAGGGTCAAAAGTGTTGTTTCCTGTGGCGGGGGGTGCTTTGACAATCCCGTTTGGAAATACTGCAAAAACAACACATCTGTTAGGAGGTTCCCCTGGCGTAGATCAACCTGAGCTGGCGAACGGCAAACGTCTGATTTCTGCCGTGATTGGAGGGGTGAATGCGGGCACGGTGGATTTGGAAGGACTGACAGGTTTGGCGGCATCTGCTTCCAGTGCTGTATCTGTTACTATTGATGATAATACAGGGGCCATATCGGGAACTAATGCTGCTAGTTTCAGAGTGTTTCCTAATCAAGTAGATGGTGTGTTCTATTTTGCTGGAGTTACTCCTGGGGCGTCTCCCAAAATAGTACTAGGTGCTGCCAAAGTAGTAGGTACTGAGTCGGTGAGAGTGGTGACTGGTGCTACTGGGTTTGTTCGTATTGCAGAGGTTAATGGTTTCCAAGGTCCGAGTTTCAGTAAGGAAGAAGTTGATATTACAACTTTGGATTCCGTAGGAGGGTTCAGAGAATTTATAACTACTCTGAAGGATGCGGGACAGGCTACTATGGAGATGAACTTCACCCGAGACAGTTATGGACTTATGTCTCGTCTATATAAGTTGGCGGGTACTGCGGGTTTGAGAAATTGGGCATTGACTCTTAACGATGACCCATCTGGAGCCCAAGGGACAAACAGGTTTTGTTTGTGGTTTAGGTCTTCGGTATTGTCGTTACCTATGAATATACCGTTGGCTGACAAGATCACACAAACAGCTACGCTGCGATTGACAGGAGAACCCCTGAATGGGTTTGTGCCAGATGTGTATTTGGGAACAGGCCCTCAGAGGAAGCAGGGCAGTCCTGGGGATCCTACATATGCGGCCGCTGATGTGCCGGGGCAGGCGAAGAACACTGACGGGTCTTTTGGTTAATGGAAAAAACACAAGGAGGTTTTAGATATGGACACTAGTAATAATAGTACGGGGGCAACCCTGGGAGTGAAGAAGATGTTGACTCCAGAGCAGATGTTGAGCAAGCAGAAGTTGAGGGTGGAGCGTGTAGATCTGTCTGAGGGATATGTGTACGTGAGGGAATTGTATGGGAATGAGCGGGATGCGTTTGAGGGGTCTCTGATGGAAGAAGATCCTGAGACTGGCATACGCAGGACATCTGTAGAGAATTTTCGCGCCAAGTTTGCAGTCTCTGTATTATGCAATGAAAAAGGGGAGAACATGTTCACGGATGCCCAAGCTGAGCAATTGGGAGATTCTATGGGCGTGTATGATTTGGAGAAGATTATTAATGTGGCGCAGCGATTGAACTCCATGTCTCAAGAAGACAGGAGGAAGCTGGAAAAAAAGTTGGAGAAGACCCGGAAGTAAGATTCGGGTTTCGATTGTGTCTGGCACTGGGCATACCCCATCCAGACCATCTGGCTGAGATTTTAACGCCACGGCAGTATGCTGAATGGCTGACGTATAATTATTACGAACCGATTGGGGAACACCGTGCCGACACTAGAATCGGCATGGTGTGTTCTTGGCTTAAGTACGTCTATGAAACAACACATTCTAAAACTCCAGCATCTGTAGAGTTCCAAGAACCTGGTAGTCATTTCAGGTGGCTGTCTGAGGATATGAAGAGATTCAGGACTGAGGAAGTTAGTGATGACACCAAGCTGGAGGATCTTCCGTTTGAAGAGCGGGCGCGGTTAGTGCGAGAAATGGCGATAGCTGCATTTAGCAATAGAGGAGGGGGATAGTGGACCTCGGGTCATTGGTAGCTGACTTGCGGGTGGACACGACTCATCTGAGGACTGCTACGGGACACGTCCGGACATTCGGGCACAGTGCGGAGGATTCCTTTCGCAGAGGGGAGATGGCTGCGACCCGCTTTGAAAGACGTATGAGTGACGTGTCGAGGAATGTTGGCAGAAAATTAACATCGGTAGGTAGAGCTATCACTACCAGTGTGACGTTACCTCTTAGTATTGCTGGCGGAGCTGCTCTGAAATTTTCTTCTGATGCCGAACTGGCATTCACCACAGTATCCAAGTTGTTGCCTATTACCAAGAAAGAAGCTAGAGAACTGCGTACTGAGATAGAGAAGTTGGCTACTACCAAGGTAGCTACTGCGACTAATGAGTTGTTTGAACTTGCGGCAGCTGGCGCCAGGTTGGGAATAGTAGCTAAGGACCTTGCCAGATTTACAGAGATAAATGCAAAGTTGGCGGATGCTACAGTTTTGAATGCGGAGGAGGCAGGTTTGGCATTGGCTAGATTTTCCAACGTGGTGAAAGTGTCTATAGCAGACCAGGAACGTTTGGCCAGCACGGTAGTTCACCTCGGTAATACGTTCGCGGCCAACGAGAGAGAGATTACAGGATATATGACCAGATTGTCTGCATTACGTGCTCTTACTGGAGCTACAGCTCAAGAAATAGCGGGGTTGTCGGCAGTATTGCCGTCTTTGGGGGTGCGGGAGGAGAGAGGGGGGACGGCGATAATTAAGGTGGCGTCACAGTTGCAGGATATTGTGAGGGAGAGCGGAACCAACCTGAAAGCATTGTCTGCACTGACTGGGCGTACGTCGGCGGAGTTCACCAAGATATTCCGAGGGAATCAGACCAGAGGATTGGTAGAGTTTCTGAAGAGTTTACGGGCAGCTCAGACAGCTGGTGTAGATTTAGGATATGTATTAGACAAACTGGGTTTGACTGGAGTCAGAGTGCGACAAGTTATTGCAGTCATGACCCAATCTATAGACGATGTGGAAAGAGCTATACGTTCATCCAATAGAGCGTGGAGGGAGAATGTTGCACTAGAGAGAGAGGTGCAGAGGTTTTATGACACAGCATCAAAACAGTTCCAGTTGTTGAGAAACAATATGCGTCAGCTAGTAGTTGATTTCGGCAATGAATTACTGCCTACCTTCAGAGAGTTCATAGGTATGGTGCAGAATGACATAGTGCCTATTGTGAGGAGAGGTATTCGATGGTTTTCAGGTTTAGAAGATGGCACTAAGAAGTTGATTTTTTATAGCACTGCATTTACGGCTACGTTGGGTCCGTTGGCGTTGGGGCTAGGGTTGGTGGCTACAGCACTGGCAGCTGTAACTGTGAAAGGATTAGCGTTGACTGGAGTTATAGTAGGAGCTACAGTGGCGTTAGGTGGATTGGTAGCGTATAAGTCGAAAGTAGATGACTTCTTCCGTGATTTTAGGGAAGGGGGGACAAGAACATCCAGGAGCGTGGCAGGTGATATGAGCAGAACTGAGGATGCTGTGTATAGCCTCGACAGAGCGTTGGCGTCAGCATCTGAAAAGTGGCAAGGGGCAGGTTCTGTGTCGTTTATCCCAGACCAGAGTGTAGAGAAAATCAAAGAGACCAATCGAGAGATGGATAAGTTGGCTAGTACGGTGGTGAGAGTCAGAAGTGAAATAGGGCATATAGGACCTGTGAGATTTGTGCCGCCTGGAGAGATACAGACAGCTCAAAGGGATTTGGATTCTATACTGGGGACTTTGAAGCAGATTTGGCATAATGCGGAGAGACAGACCCAGGAGCGCTACGGAGTATCTAGTGCTGATCCCGTAAGGTATGTGAGGATGGTAGCAGGAGATCATGTGACTCCAGTGGCAGGGGGAAATGAGGGGTGGTTGACCAAGGCATGGAGAAGCGCTGGTAATTGGCTGCTTCCTCAAGCTCATGCGGTACCGGTGTCTAAACTTGCCAAGATGGGAACGGTGGCGAGGTATTTTGAGGGCATGAAGGAGAGACAATATGACTCGATAGGAAACATAGCCCGCCATAGTAATTTGTCGAAAGCTGGAGCTGCCAGAGTAGTGAAGGATCTGGATAGGGGGTACAGTTCGGTTTTTCGGAAGGATGGGGAGATTAAAGGAAACAGGGGCGGGGATGTGGAAATGGCGATTATGAAGGAGATAGCTCATTATGTGCCTTTTAATAGAGTACGGGCGGCGGGAATGTATTCTACTGATTATTTCAAGGGGGTTCCCAGTGCTATTAATGAGTCTGGTAGTGGTAGAAATAGAGTGATTTATGGTATGTGGTTTCCGAAAACCCAGAAAAAAGTTGTGGAGGATTACCTGTTTGCTGGGATGCAGGGGAAGGCGGAGAGAGAGGTTGTTGCAAAGAGGAGACATGCGGCCAGACTGGTTAAGAATGACATGTTGAGAAACATGATGAAGGAAGAGGTTGAGAAAATCCCGGGACTGGAAACCTACTTGTCCCAAGCTAAATACACTAACAGTAAATACTTGGAAATTCTTGACGATTCCACGGGGGAAAGTTTTGGGGAGTATAGATTCTCTGACCATCCGAAGGGAAAGGATCATTTTAATATAAAAACTCAGGAGTGGGTTAGGTACCCAGCTATAGATGTAAAATCCAAGAAAGCAGTGTTGGAGATTGTGGACAGGTTAAAGAAAAAAAGGGGTATGAGTGGAGTGTTGCCTTTCGGTCTTGGGAGTGGTTTTTTCTCTACTCAACCGGGGGGTCAAGAGAAACCTCCGTGGTGGAAGAGGTTGGGGAAGAGAGTCGGCAATTTTCTGGTTCCCGAGGCTGGAGCTGTGCCTGTAGGTTGGGTGGACAATGTTATTGACGGGATAATAAAGTCAGGGAAAGCAGATGAGATAAGAACGGCGGGGAGAACAGTATCCCCTTCTACAGCTTCGGAAATGGTGCTGGGAGGAGTTTTGAGAGGCAAACCGCCCAGTGGGTTTTTAAATGCTCCGTCAATAAGGTTGGCTGATAGGGGGGTTGGATGGGTAGATGTGTCCGATGAGTTTTTGCAGGACTCTGTGGATTGGTACAGATGGAAAATTAACGAGTCACGGCTTCCTTTCGATGCGTATGAGAATGTAGGGTCACAACGGTACAGTGAAATGGTTGTTGATAATTTGACTCAAGGATGGCTAGACGCATCTACGGAGCAGTGGTGGAGAATGGGCAAGGACAGACCTGCTGGTTTGGAGGAAGTACGCAGAACTATTAGCAGGCAGTCCGTGGCCGACCAGTTGACCCGTCCCAGATCGTATGATGTGCAGCGGATGCATCCTAGTGACATGATGAGAGTAAACAGGATTTTGAGCTTGTCTGAGACTCTTACAAACCCATTTAATTATATGGATGACTTGGTGCCTATAGGGAAGGATGGGAAGGGCTGGTTAAGGCATATGCAACGGAAAATATATGAGTTCGACCAGCGATCAGAAGGTTTGCTGACAAACCCTCCTGTGGCTCAGGTGGATGATACTGGGATAGTAGCTCAAGCGTCATTGGCGGAGAACAAGATATTAATGACGGAAGAAGTATTCAGGCAGGTTCCACAGCATCAGATAGATGCGATTTTGGGACATGAGTACGGGCACTTTTTGAACCGTGCCAGTGGGATTGATCCTCAAAAGATGAGCACAGAATCTAGGGGGCTGGAAAAGTTGAGGTTGCCGGGGATATATGGGCATGGGGCATTGACCAGAGTTCATCCTATATACAACCCACATCATATAGATGAATTGTTGGCTGACGAGTGGGCAGTGCGATTAAATGAAGGCAAGGGGGATTTGGCTCCGTTTTTTATGGGTTGGTACAACATGGTTAACAAGGCGGTTGCTCCGTTGGCTATTGGCACTGGGGTTTTTGGAGGGTCTATGTTATGGGGCAATAATGATGCTCAAGCTATAAGTCCTAAAACAATGAGAGGGATAGCAAGCAAAGCTGATGAGTACGTGCGTCCCAGAAGCAAAAAGTTGGATGCGTTGATAGACAGAGCTGAGAGCAGAGCTATGAGGACTGGCAAGTTGCCTACTCAGGCCAGTCAGGAGAGATTGAGAAGGGAAGTGGAAAAAGTAAACCTTCTGAAGAAGTACGCCTTTAGTTTTTTGCAGAACCATGATTTGAGATTTGGCGTGGAGCAGGGGTATTACAGTAGGCGGGGAACAGATGATTTGTACTATAAAAACGATGCGATAATAGATAATGTCAGGGAAAAGTTGTTTACCGATTTTGGCATAGACAGTCCAAGCAGAACGTTACGGGGGGTTTTGAACAAAAAAATAAAATTAGAGATGGTTAAGAAGGAGAAACAGTTAGATGATTTAATAGGTTCCTCTCATCAGGACAAGGATGACCTGATGTTGCTTGTGTCTAGCCAGTTCAATAAGATGACCCAGAGATATAATGATGATGTGTGGAGCATGGCGACAAGAACTGTTCCTAAGGGGTGGGATCATTCCCCCGATTCATATTGGAATCATGCTAGAAGAGCTGGCATTATCCCGGACTTGGGACTGCCGATCAGGGGTCATGAGAAGTATTTGCCTAAGACTGGGAGCAAGTTGAGAACTACCCGTACAGGGTTTGGTGCAGTGGTTCCTATAGGAGTTGCTCAGTCCAGGGCGCAGCAGGAGACAGCTAACATCTGGTATATGGCGGAGGAGACGTTTGCTAATCCGCTGGGGAGACAGACTACTGACTTGAAGTCGTTTGAGGAGGCTGCTCTGTCAAATTACAAGGATGCCGATAACTGGAGAGGGCAGGTGATGGAGTTGGCTGGAGTGCCTGGGTTGGTAGCATTGGGGGCTGGATTTAACCCGTTGATAGGAGGGCCTGCCGCAATAGCTACTGGAGCTATGATGTATTCGGGAGGAGTGCGTTATGACCGAAGGGAAGGTATGGGAGGAATAGACCCGTGGTTCGGGTCTGGGTATTCCTCTCAGGTCACTCCTGACATACCCAGGAATGCTGACAGGTCTTGGGGGAACAGAGCAGTATCCGGTATAGGGGGAGGATTGAGAAGAGCTTGGAATTGGGCGTTTCCTGAAGCACATGCTGGAACTTACCAGCTCAGTCGTAAAGCGATAGAGTTTGGAATAGATAAGGTGAGAGCCAGACGTAATAAGTTGCAATCTTTGATGCTGAAAACGGAGAACAGGTTGAATGCTGGGGGAAATATAACCCAGTCTAGTGCTGGTCGCTTAAAACGAGAGGTGGAGGAGATAGATGCTTTGAGGCAACGGATGTCGTTGCAGTATGAGATGGATGTTACATATGGCGGTGTGGCAAAACCGGAAAGTCTCATAGTAGCTTATAGAGAAGCCAATAATAGAGTAGATAAGTTGGTAGGACACACAGTAAGATATAACCGTCTATGGGATATAAAGGATGATCTTGATGACCGCATGGAAGCAGTTGCCGATAGGTTGTATGATGAAGTGTATGATGAGTTAGGACATGAGGACAAGTTGTATATGGAACAGATTTATAGGGGCAGATTAAATGATAATGAGGAATACAGGGAGTTGTTGAAAAAATCCGAGGAGGTGATAGAGGAGATTGCAAGACGTAGGGGGGACCTAGAAGGAAACCAGAGAGAGTTTTCCATAACAGAGACCAGAAAGATGTTAAATGTACGTAATTGGGAGAAGTGGAGGGGCAAGTTGCCGAGAAGGGGAGGCACACGTACTGGGTTTGGCGTAGGTGCGGGGGTAGTAGGAGCGGGGGCAGGTGGATTGTTCATGGGGGGGAGTGCGGTAGCTGCCGATGAAGATTATTTGTTTGGGGGAGCTGAGGGTTTGCCTTCTATAACAGACAGTTTTGCTGACCAACCCAGGGAGCGACTGCCGTGGTGGCATAAACCTGTGCAGAGTTTTTTGCAGTATGGCAAGATGAAACGGGATGCGTATTCATGGATAAGGCGGAAAGTTACACCTTCTATTAGTGATGAGCAGGTGCAGGAGTTGCAAGGACGGTTGACGGGCGTCAGTGTTCCCGGGAGCAAGAGATACAATGAAATGGTGGAGGAGTTCAAGCAGGTATCTAAAGGATATGAGTTGGTGGACAAAGAACTGAAGAAGCAGGGTAGTTCGTTAAATGAGTTTATGCAGGGTCCACGGAAGGTTCCTCTGTTGACTGACAGGGATATGCGGAACGTCAGGCAGTCTGCGTTGTACAGGACATTTGGATGGGATGACCCTCGGGTGGAGAGTGGAGGGTTGTTAGGAGACAGGCGATGGAGGCATGACCCGTTATATCGTAGAGAATATAAAGATAGAGTAAGGGCGGATAATCAGGAGCGTTATTACAATCTGTATGGAACCATGAAGGGATACCGTCCGCTGTCAGAGAGAGAAGTGGAGGGGTCGGCATATTGGAGACATATGGAGGACACTTCAGGTTCTAGTTGGACCAAGGAGGGAGTAGAGGCTTTGTTCGGAGTAGAACCTAAGCAGTTGGGGATAAACTTCACGAATGATTTTTTGAATGGTATGAGGAACACGATAGCGGGTAATTTTTCTGCCTTGTTTAAAGGTGAACTCGACTCTGCATCTAAAGTGTTTGAGTCCTTTTTAGGCACTTTGAGGGAGTTGTGGGCTCAATTCTTAGCTAATTCTATAGTAAACAGTTTCGCCAGAGCGTGGGGGGGATCTCTCAGTAAAACTTTCGGAGCGTTGTTCGGTTTCGGAGGTGGTGGGAACGCTGCTGGTCCGCCTACTGGGAATGGGACTCCTCCAGCTCCAGTAGGTACTGCGGCGTCTGGAGGGATGGTATATCGTGGGTTGTATCAGGTGGGAGAACAAGGCCCTGAGTTCGTGGTGAATGCGAAGGCTACTAGACAGTATAGAGCAGAGTTGGAAAGGATGAACATGGGGCAACCTGTGGCCCAGGTCACGAGGGATACGGGGACCACTATAGTTAACAATTACTATTCAGATATTACCAGACGTGAAGCTGTGGAGATTGATGCTGTCAGCAGGGCGCAGTCGAGTGACGACATAAGAAGAGCGCAGGCACAAATTACGTCCGAGCACTACAATGGGAGACTGTAATGACAACTCTTGACGTTATTATGACAATAGTTTTAAGCGTGTCCATGGGTATATACATCTATGCCTGTTACGAAATGACAAGAGGGTAAAGCGTTGTGAAAGCACAGGCGAGTCAAGGACAAAACAACCGGGAGCTTCCCGGGGATAGCGTTCTGGAGGTGAATGTAATGGATAACAGATTGACAATAAGACTTACGCCCAACGAGCTTGAGACTCTCCATAACCTCTTTAGCCTGGCCGAGCGTATAGAGAACGGCGACTGTTTCTACATGACCGGACGGACGGAGGATGACATCAAGCAGTTAAGGTGGACAATTGAGGACGCCGAAGCCGCGAGGAAACGAAACGATGACAACGGATAAGAAACCAATTATGCTCACGCCGGTTGAGGTTGCCCTGCTTGAGATACTGCTGGGTGACCTGATTGAGAAGGCGAAGGGAAGCAAGAAGGGCGCTCACCTGAATTTGCACAGGATGGTTGCGGAGAACATCTGGGTAAAGCTGCCACCGATACCGGAACCCAAAGGAGACAAACATGGCAATTGAACGCAGAGCGGTCTTTGCCAACCTTGGAACGGTCAACGTTTGGAGCGGAACGGTTGACCTTGTTTGGGAAACGAAGACCTACAAACCTGGAATCATATTGTCGGACGAGGTTGCTGCCGGTCAGAGTTTGAGGGCATCGGCTGCGCCGGGACTGTCGTTGTCTATTGGGGATGTTCCAACGCTAAAAACTGATGTGCAGAGCGGTGACGAGTTTGAAATCCATGTGTGTAGATGGACTGATTCTGGTTGGGAAAAGATAGGAGGTTTCTGGGGACTGATTGACGAGGTCACGGGGCCGGCAAACGACATTGAGATTAGAACCCTGCCTCCCCTTGAGAGGTTCACGAAGGTTGAGAGGCCGAGGTGGAGCAGGGAGGATTACAGGAGCCGATACCCGAACGACGGGTTTTTTGACAACCTGGAGGATTTGAGAACGGAAGGTGCGAGAATGAACATATGGACGAGGACGTAGATGGCTGACGCATTTATAAGTTCGACTAACCCTGCCCGATTGACGCAGAACAATTTGAACGGTGCCGTGCTTACGGTGACTCTCAGCGGGGACACTTTCATTGCGAACGCTCCGGCCAAGCCGGTTTTGACGGTTACCCCTGAAGTTGGCAGAGCGGTATTGACATGGACGGCACCGGTCAATGGCGAAATTACAGGGTGGGAATACAAGCAGGGAAGCAACGACTGGGTTGCCGTTCCCGGCAGTGTGGCGGGGACAAGAACCTACAGGGTGGAGAGTTTAACTAACGGGTCTGCATATACTTTCAGGGTGCAGAGCAAAATACGATCCGTGTATTCGCCGGAGAGTGACCCGAAGACGGCTACGATTTTGTCTCCTCACGTCCCTGTCAAACCTACGAGTTTGACGGCCACGGCGGGCAACTTGCAGGTGACTTTGAATTGGCAGGCTAATACGGATTCGAGGATTACAAAATGGCAGTATCAGGTGGGAACTGGAGCGTGGACGGATATAGTCCCTTCTGATTCAGAAACCCGAACCTATACGGTGACAGGGCTGACAAACGGAACGAGTTATTCGTTTAAGGTGCGGAGCGTTTCGGCGGACAGAAATTCCCCGGCGTCTGATTCGGCAAGTGCAACTCCGGTGGCTTACACGCCTGCAAGACCAACCAACCTGACCGCTACGGCGGGGAACGCCCAGGTGGCTTTAACCTGGACGGCGGCTTCAGACAGTCAGATTACAGGATGGCAGTATAGACAAAAGGCGGGGAGCGGAGCTTACGGGGCATGGACGGACATAAGCGGGAGCGGAACATCTACGAGAGCATACACGGTGACAGGTCTGACAAACGGAACGAGCTATGCATTCCAGGTCAGAAGTTTGGCAGGGACTTCAGGTTCGCCTGCAAGCGTAGAAAGGACGGCGACTCCTTTGGCCTTGCAGGTTCCGGCGGCTCCGGTTCTGTTAACGGTGGCCTTCAATTTCGGCACCTTACAGGTTGACCTGACCTGGCGGAATCCGAACAATTCCAGCATCACCAAGTATCAGTTCAGCAACAACGACGGTCCGTGGACGGACTTTGTAAGCGGTGGAGATTCTGCGACCAGCACTTCTGGAAATACCGGTTTGGGCGCGGGGTCCAGGTTTAGAATCCGGGCGGTGAACGCCGCGGGAAATTCTCCGCCCAGCAACTACAAAAGCCAGTAAGGAGACCAATCATGAACCCTTACGACAAACTGACATACGTATTTGCCACACTAATGCTTGTCCTTGTAACCCTGGGCATGCTTCTGGGAATCTACATCATGGAGGGCTGAAATGGCGTTAGACAAGGGACAGTTCAGGTTACAGGGAGCTCCTCCCGGGACGACCGTGGCTTCGGTTACTCGGGTATCCAAGACGGAAGCCTCTGTGACCCTTGCTTACGGCGGAGCTTTGTTTTCCCTGTCCGACTTGTCCCTTGAGATAGACGATTCCCAGCTGGACGGCGTGGTGGATTTGAGAACGAACGCCGTGCGGGTGAGTTACCAGTTTGCCGACCTTGCCGTTCCCGACTGGCCGCAGAACTCAACCATGGAACCCAGGAGAACCCTGTATCAGAGCAGGAGGGTTTACGGAGGGAGTTTGACGGATCCCGTAACGTTCGGGGACAGACCCCTCTGGAACGGGACGCTTGACTGGGGAATTAACGAGGTGGCAGTAATAGAGAGAATCGTGGCACAGATTGAAGAGGTGGCGTTAGTGTCCGCTGACTGGGGATTGTATTTGGAAAGCAAGCGGGACGTAAACAGGGAGGCCGTGTTGGGAACGTGGGGAGGTTTGGTGAGTGCTTATTCCTACGGAGTGGCGGGGAAGGGAACAATCACGTTCCGTGACAACACTATTACATCGTTTGCCAAAGTAGGGGATTTGATGCAGGTTGACCGGTATGTTTTGAAGTTTACGGATGTCGTCGGGAATATGGTAAGGGTTGCGAATCTGCCCGAGAGGATAAAGGGATTGAGCAATACCCAACGGAATGCCATGCATGTCAGGTTCAACAACGACAAACGCCTTGTGCCTCTGTATATACAAGCTAGAATTTTGGATGCGAAAGCCCCTGCAATAGAATACCACAAGGGTGGAATCACTGCCCGAGCTCACCCGATAACAATAGTTGAGGAGGCATAATGGGCTGGGGTCCGTTTGGGTTTCTCAAGAAGGCGCTTGGGGCGGTGTTCGCCACGGTGCTGTTTGCCGCCAGTTTGGCAATAGGCAACCCTCTCACTTTTTTCGGTGCGATAAAATCCTGGAAGGCGTTGTTCGTCTTTGGTTCTTCGCTTGTCTTGTCTGCCTTTGCGGGACGCAGACCCAACCTTGACTTGCCTGACACAAGCCAGTCGGTGACGGGAACGAACGAACCTGCCAAAACAATCTACGGTGAGGTTGTGGTGGGAGGTTTGCTGGCGGACATACAGGAGATCCCGAATGTAAGTTACAGACATTATAAAAGTTATGTGTGTCGGTATGCAATCTGTGACAAGAAAGAGGGATTCACCTATGAAGTTGTGGACGTGGAAGTGGGCGGAGAATGGTTGCAGGCAACGGCCGAGACCCTGAAACAGGCTCCGGCGGGTGATACAAGAGTGATGGGTGCGAACGGGACGGGGACGGCGTTGTCTTCCGATTTCCAGTTTCTGAAACCGTATGCCCAGTCGGATTATGATGGTTCCCACATCCTGGATGTGGTGGCCGGTTACGGAGCTGCCACTGAAACCGTGAGGGACACAATACAGTTCGGGCAGGATTTTGACGATAGCGGATGGACGGGAGAGGGTTTAATCTGGGCTGTGGTTACTTTCGGCACGGGGGACAGCGCACTTGAACAGTTCCGGGAGAAACGAGTGTCCGCCCAGACGGTAAGGTTCCGAGTGAAAGCTCTGTTGACCGGCAAAACGAAAAGCAACCCTGCCGAGGTTTTGAAACAGCACTTGAAAAATGAAATGGGTTTGGCGGACGCGCGCATTGATTCCGCCAGTTTTACTTCTACGGCCACGGTATGCAATACTCGTAATTATAGCTGTGACGGTATCATGCGGGCAGGCCAGGAATATGAAGCTATTGGTTGGATACTCCAGACATGTGAGGGGGCGTTGGTTCAGGACAGCGGCAAATTCTATCTCAAGGGACTCGACAACCCTGCCTCACGGTTCACTATCACGGAGGACATGTTGATTGAGGAACCGGAGATACAACACAGTATTGCCTGGAGGGAGCGGTATAACCACATCAGGGCGGAGATTATAGACAAGGACAAGGAATGGACTAGGCAGAGCACGGCCGAGATTGACGACCCAGGGGCGTATTCAGAGGACGGGAATGTGAAATTCATGCTGGACTTGGGAGGCCTCAACTTCATAACCTCTCAGAGCCATGCCAACAGGATACTGATTGAGGAGCTTGCCAGGCGACGGCACGGTAGAAATATCGGCTTGGTAGTGCATCACTCGGACGTTACCGACATAAAGGCATACGACAACGTCACCTTGAATCTGGTAAAGAACGGAGTGACGGGAGTGTGGAGAGTTATAAACGTTATCCATGCGATTGAAGGGGACGTGCAGTTGAGCCTGACAAGCGAGGCGGGAGTTTCAGGATTGGATACAAGGTTCCAAACTTTGCCTGCAACGACCGGACTGACTGCGACGGTGAGGGATCAGTATTCCGTCAGATTGTCTTGGACTAGAATTATTCCCACATACCTAGTCAGAGAGTGGCAATACAGGGTGAAACAAACCAGAGCCACAACATGGGGAGGTTGGAATCCCATACCGGGAGCAACGCCCGTGAACGCGAGCGGGGTTGTGTCTTTGCTCACGCCGGGAACTGCTTACGATTTTCAGGTGAGGGCGAGGGCGGGTTCTGCTTTCGGGGCTGCGTCCAACACGGCTTCGGCAACCACTCTTTCCGACTTGCTTGCCCCGTCGGGAATTACCATAACCAACAACGCCAACGGAAGCGTTACCGTTGGGTTTACAAGACCGGCAACTTTCACTGCTTGGGAAGTGAGATATTACAGGGTATCCACACGAGGCCCTTGGAGTTCGTGGAGGAGAACAAGTTTGTCCCATCAGCAAACTCTAGCGGCTTCTTTGTTTGTTGCCGGGAGTTACATATTTGACCTCCGACTTATAAATCAGGCAGGACAGACAGGGACTCAAGCGCGAGTTACATTTACCGTTACAGGAGCCACCGCTCCGCCTGTTTCTCAAGTGCCGGGAGTATGTACAAGGTTGTCGGTTCGGGTGTATGCTGGAACTACAAATGCGTATCGCTTATATTGGAGGCCTCCGACCACGGGGGGAGCTGTAAGTTCTTACGATGTGGCAGCAACCGTTACTTCTTCCGCCCCAACCAGTTGGATAAATGCAGGGGAAGCCACACGATACCAAGCAGACCGATACTTTGATTTTCAGCAACCGCAAAACGCACGGTATTTTTGGGTAAGGGCAAGGAACAGTGCGGGTCATGGGTCGGCGGCAAGCGTAAGAAGAAGTGCGTAAGTAAATGCCTGTTGCTGGTATAATATATCAGACCAAGACGGGAAAGGATGAAGTCGGATTTGAGCAAAGACGCTGGAGTGCGACTGGAAAAAGTGTGCTTTTCCCACTCTGAATTAGTATAATAAGAACAGACCGAAACCATATGAGGGTACGGATGAAGCCGGGATTTGGGTGACATACAGTGGGAAAAGGCGGTAAGAGCGGCTATTGCAGACACTGGCAGGGCTCTCGATACTGTGAGTCACATACTGAAACCCGGTGAAGGTTCCAACACTCTGCAAGTGTTCCTCCCCTCAACGGGGTGGGTGCCCTTTTTATAGTTAATGCTAGGACTGGGGAAAGACAAAATGCCAACACTGTTCGGAAGATACCATATGTCCAAAGAAACTCGATTAGAGGCTCATAGTTTTCAAGACCCGTATTACATAGAAAAGAAAATAGGGCCGAGGAATGCGGCGCGTAGAGAAAGATGGGTACATCGAAGAGCGTTGATCAGAGAGGGGAGGATGGAGAGACCTCGGAAGCGACGCAAAGAAGGTAAGTGGAAACTTATACAATGGCCGAGAAAGAGGTTTGTGTTTCAATGAATAAACACATTAAAAGAATTGACGTTCAGGTAGTTGGCATAAACGAACAACCAATGTTGTTTGCCACACCTGTCGTTCTACCGTCAATCGAAATCCCTGATACGCGCGTCGTTAACTTCCTCACATATTTTAATCGCTGGTCCGGATGGAAGACTTCGCTGGAACTCCTCCTTAAGCCGGATCACACCGGGCGTGACCGATACGCTGCGTTTTTTCTCCGCTCTTTTAGGCAGAATTACAGGATGGAGATTTCAGTTATTTTTAAGGCATCTCCGGTTGTTGTTTTCTTTAAGTCGTTTGTTGAAAAAATGCCGTTGACGATCCCTGCTGACCTCTGTAAAGAACCGCCTGTTGCCACAATAGATTTCACGGTTTTGGAGATGAGGGATTCTGAAAATAGTATAATATGACATCAATATACATGTGATGAAAAGAATACTGGAAGAAATGGAGAAGTTGAGGAAGCAACCGACTGGTGTTGAGATCATAGGAGGCATTTTGGGGATGATGCTGAGAACCGCTGTTAAAGTTGCTGTTGGGTCTGCTGTCGCAATAGGTATGTGGCACTGGATAGGATGAAAATATACAGAATAAGATTAATAGAAGACCGACCATTCAGAGGAGGAAACTGTTGCTGGTTTCGAGGCGGGTCTCTAGGACATAAGAAGTGGGGCTATGAGCATCAAGCGAAACTTTACAGAACTCTAACCTCGGCAGAACAGGCCGCTAAAAATATCAGAAGCAGGATGAAGTATTTCGGCTCTGGTTTCCATAACTATAAAGACCAAGTTGTAGTAGATGATTCTTTGACGTTGGTGAAAAGGTGAAAATTTCTTGTGTCTTTTTTCCTTGACAACCGTGATGAAGCGGTTATAAGATTGTTCTGAATGAGTGACAATACCTATAAAGCATATGCGTTTGGTCGTATTATAGCTTGCACGCAAATACACATCTCTGACAGGAAACCCAAGATGGATAGTGTTCAATTAGGAGAGGTGAAACACCATGAGTGAAACAGTGTTCGGCAAGTCCAGAGAGGAAGAGAAGGTAATTATACTGACGGAAGTACAGCGCATGTTGAATGAGTACTATCCAGGTTGTTTTTATTATTCTAATGAGGAGGAAGGCACATGAGTCTAGGAAGTGTGAAGTGGTTTAACCGAGAGAAGGGGTATGGTTTCATAGTGCCGGATGACGGGTCTGTGAATGGGGGCAAGGATGTGTTTGTACACTATACTCAATTGTCGGAACACTATAAGGACAATACAGGACGTAAGCAGATGAACGAGGGAGACAGGGTGGAGTTTGTCGGCAAGCAGACCGAACGAGGGTATGTAGCTACGGAGGTGGCCCCAGAACTATGATGAACAAACATGAGAAAATGCAAGATGGCATCCTTACTGAGGGGATGCGTAGAATTGAGAGAAACGGTCGGAGTTATGAGAGAGTGCGGGAAGAGATGATTGGATTGGGATATTGTGTAATGCTGAGGGATTGGTCGGAGTATATGGATGACTTGTTGCCTGGTGATTATTTCCAGCATAAGACCAGTGGGGTTTCCATTTCAATAGTTTGGTATAAAGGAATAAATAAATACTGTGGATTGAAGGAGGATTGTGGGGAGTATATGGCGTTGTCTGAAGATATGCCTGTTCCTTATGAGGTCAAGGAATTGTTGAACAGGCATGGGTTTTACGACTGCAACTATGAGGATGAAGTCAAGTCCAGAGAGGAAGCGAAGTCAATAGAGTACTTCGCTTCTGCGAGACAACTGGAAGCGTTGGGTAAAGGTTTATTGGATGAGGTGAGTTGAAGTGAAAAAGCATGAAACAACCGGGAGCTTCCCGGGGATAGCGTGTGGAGACGGTGTAAGACGGTCAATTGCGGCCGCGACTGTCCGTGAAGCACGAACGGAGAGAAAACTGGATTGGGTTTTCTCAGATTTCCGAGAGCGGAATGGGAGTACGTTACAGAGAAAGAGGAAAAGGTGATATGAGTCAGTGGATGTTTGCAGGTGGCGGTCTGTTGTTTCTGGGGATAATTGTGGGGTACTTGTACGGCAGGTCTAAAGGGAGGCAGGAAGTAGTGCTGGAACATTTTATCATAATGGAACAACAGGCTAGGGAACAGGTGAGGGCGTTGTTGGGAGAGGAAGAGGAGGGAAAGCCGGAGGAAGTGAAGCACTAGGAGGAAAGATGGCAAAAGAAAACTATAAACTTACGTCTATAGACATAAAACAGGACACGCACGGTATGTGGGGCATAGTGCCTGTGTTCGGGTCGTCTTATTCACCACCTCCCTGGATTGCTATGTATCGGTTCAAGACCAGTCAGGAAGCAGAACGAGCGATGTTCGACATACTGAATAATTTATCTGACATCAAAGCTACTATTACAGAACCCAAAACCAGAGAGATACCGTTGGGAGGAACAAAATGATTGTCACATTACTTGTATTTTTTGCGATACAGACCTGTATTCTGCTTGTGGTTGTCGGCAGGTGGGTCAACAAAACTAGGTGGGAAATTGATGACAGAATCAGGAGGTGTGAAAACACCCAATTAATGGACCGACTGAAAATAGGAGAACAAATTATCAACAAACTGAAAGTGCTGGAAGGAAATCGTGATAGACAGGAAACTCTGCATGTAGAGCAGTCAAGTTTGATAGAGAAAAAGTATGAGGGTTTGGTCAATCTTATTAGGAAGGCGAGAATTAACTTAGGCAACCTGCACGAGAAAGTTGACGAACTTGTTGACTATCAGAGGTCACATGAAGAGAGCTGCAACCATAGCGGAGGAGTTGAGAAATGAAGGATACAAAGTTATTTCCTTTGCCAAAGTTGGTAGTGGATTTAACTGGAATACTTGAAGCGGCCTCTTTGTTGCCGGACGATTCTCCTGAAGAAGGAGACTGTAATAGTTTTGCCGAAGCACTGAGAGAACACATGATTGGAGAACAGAATGAAGAGTGTGATCAAGACTGAAATAGGGGAACTGGTGATGGCTAATGCTTATGCAAACCAAGTAGATCTTATGTGTGGAATGGAATGCAAGACGGCTTCATGGATGAATAAGTGTGCGGTGCAGGAACACTTATGGTTGTTGGGGTGGGCTTATCATATGTTGCGTTTCAATGAAGCGGACAAAAGAGCTATGGTACACCATCCAGACTTGTATATGGGGATGGTAGGTAAATTGAGGAAGGATTGGCAGTTTCGGACATTTGTAGAAAATGATAAACCTGTGCTCAAGTCTGTAGGAATTACGCTGGAAGTTATTATTGAAGCAATGAAGAGAAGTGCAGAGGAGATCACACATGAAGGTAGTAGTTGATATGTTCTCTCCAGACCTTCCAATAATGGAAGCTGGTTTAACAATGAATAGTTGGGTACTTTGGGGAAGAGCTTTTGGATTGGAAAGGCAAGGTCCCAAGTGGAGCCGGTTGTGTGTATGG
>CBDBEG010000014.1:0-53745 GCA_965204255.1 Rubritalea sp. | reverse complement strand
GCCGAAATCTACTAATTGATCGAGAATGCTCAGAAATTTTTGTGCGAGAGAATTCTGCATAGGAGTTTCTCGTTGCGAGAAATATTGAGTAAGCTCAGCGATTTGCGAGGTCAAAAGACGTTTTTTGAGATTTCTGCCATTATCATTAATCTTTGAAAAAATAGTAAGAACTTGCTTGGCAAATAGTTTGGCAGGGTAGTGCTCTTTCGAACGTTGGCATAAGTTGAGGAAGGATTCTACGACAAGCATGATATGAGCGCCTTCGGTGATTAGTTTATCAACAAGAGGAAGAAACTCTTCGATGTCTCGCCAGTCACCGTTGGCGAAACGTGCAGAAAGTTCTGCTTCATTGATGCTAACAAAAAAGAAACTGTGAACTAACAAGGTATCATCAAAACCTCGAATGTCTTGCTCTTTGTTGGAATCCTGAAACTCAGGTGCTTTGAGAAATATCGATAGGCAAGCTTCGAGAAGCGGCTTCGCATTTTTATGAATTTTTGCAGAATCTAATACATACATATAGATAAAGTGGGTGACGAAAGGTGATAGGAGAGACCAGCAAATCTCTCCTTTGAGCTCTGCTAGTGGCTGAATGATTTTAGTCTCAACTTTATCAAAGGGTAAGACCCCAGCCATGTTTCCTAGCAGCCAACCTAAAGAATTATTCCATTGGATCATCTCAGCAGGAACTTGATCTCGCTCATAAGCTTCTTTCCAAGGTGGAGCATTTTTCTCTTTCGTCCAATTGATGAGCAAGAGAATGAATGTGATAATTTCTTTTTGAGAATCGCTATTAATCAGCTTTTCGAGAGGGATTTTTTCTAATGCGGTTGCGGCTTTTTTTGAATTCCAAAAAACTTCAGGTTTCCTCCATTCCAGTTCTTTTTTGGAAGCTCTTCCTGTCCGTTTCAACCTTTGAGGGGAACAGCCTTTCTTTCTTTTTACCCAAGCTGGAGGTGGTTTGGGAAGAGGAGAGAAGGACTTTTCAAAGTAGAGATTAGATGCCTGATCTACAGCTCTATTAAGTCGGTTATCGCTATGTGTTGGGGCATTGGGATTTCGGGTTTTGTTATCTTCTTCAGGATGAATATGACAAAGATCAAGAAAGAGATAAAGAGCTGCCCATGCGAGATGTGGATCATTCGTCCACAACTTTAAACATTCGTGCAGAGCTGTCTCAGCTACACATTCAAGGGGGTAAGCACAAAGGCGAAGTAGGTCAAGTTGTGACGTTTCAGTAGCCGTGCCATACCTAATGTCGGCGGCAAGAGCACGAGCTATGAAGTGATTTCTATGAGTTCGGTCGATTGACTCAGGGAATGTAAAAGCCCCCCATGCTTCTGGAAGGCTGAATATTTGAACAATTGTTCGGCGAGCCCATATTAGGTCATCGTCCAAGAGGTTATTTCGGAAATGCAATACTACAGCAGCTACACCTGCAATCCCACTAATATGGATGTCTACAAGTGACTCATCTTGCTCTTGGCTTTTTCGTGCAATGCGTCGTCCATCGGCGATAGCCTCTTTAGTAAGAGAAATTGCGCTCTCGATAGAAAATGTATCATTCAGTTCATTTTTTTCGAAAGAGTCTAAAGCCCAAGACGTTAAGGAGATTTGTAATCGTTTTGTATTTATTTCTTCAGCTTTAGCGATATTTTCTGGTTTTGCAGCGGTGGGGCTTTCGTGAACAATAGCGATTTGCTTAGAGTCCTCTTTCACTCGGTAACACTTGTAATTTTCACGGTTGGCCATTTCGCCTAAAAGTTCTGCATACTGCATCAACGATTCCTTCTCCGAATCAATTTCTTTATGTTCCTCAAATTCAAAAGGCAGATTAGTTTTGAGGTTAGTGAGTAGATGGCAAGCTTGCTTACTGAGACTTTCTTCACCAAAGACAAAATCGGGAATAAAGTCTTGCAGTTGCTTACTCCGCACGGGGAGTTGATTAAGCTCTCGGGAGGTTTGATCTTCGACTTTTCGTTCTAAATCATATTCAATTAAGCGTTGAGATGTGAAAATAGGCAGAGTGGTAAATGAAATCAATTCTGCTTTCATTGCAACCATTGCGGCAACCCCAAGAATCGATATACATTGGTTTCCTTCAACGATTTGGCGGATAATCTTATTAGGATCTTTTTTTGCTTCAACTTCATCAAATGCCCATTTTTCTGCGGCCATCAGTCCACAGGAGATGGCTTTTGGTCCCAAAATGCCGCGGAAGTAGAGATACTCATGCCGCCCTCCCCAGAAGAGTTCGGTTGCCCAAGGAAACTCTAATTTTAAGGGAATAGGTGTCCCTTTATTACTGTGGTCCAATCGATATAGCTGGCACCATGCTGTCATAGCGTGATTACATAACTCTCTGACTAATCGGAGTGCTTCTTCTGGACAAGAGATAAACAGAGATTTGAAAGGTTCACAAAGCGGAGACTCTGGGTAAAAACTTTGGTGATCATTTTCGATTGAAAGATTATCCCAACTAAAGGAGGGGGGAGTTATGAATTCCCTCTCTTCAACCCAACGTCGCTTCGTTTCTTCTGGCAGTTCTCTATGCAATGCAGACAACGTGAAGTCGACAAGCAAAGATGGAAGGCTTTGCGCTAGCTGCTGGCAGTTTGCAAAAACATGAGAAGCCCTATCACCCCTAAGATTATCAGCAGCCATTAATCTGCGTAGGTAGGCTTTCGCATGTTCTGGGTAAGCAAGTGATGCATTGAGGATCAGGCTGATTAAATCTTTTCTGAAACTTTTGATTCCTTTGATTTTACTCCACTTGGAGTCTTGGCTGAAATAATTTGAATCAGGCTTTTCTGAGTCCATTTCACCAAGCCACTCAGCGCAGATTACAAGAAGCTCTTGTGAGACATCGTTTTTAAAATCAGAACAGGCATTTTGCCAGACTTCAAAGGTACTTAAGGCCGCTGGGTAAACTTCTGGGGAAGTTTTCGGAAGAAGGCGAAGTAAATATGGGATTACCCTTTTCCAAAGATGAAAATCTGATGGCCAACTGTATTCATAAGCGGCAAGTTGAGCGGCATCCGAAGGCAGGTTTGACTCAAGAATATTTGGATTAGGAATTGTTTTCTCTGCTTGGAACCAAACAAGAATCTTGAGAAGATAATGAGAATCATTCTGAAGAAGAATCGATTCAAATTGTTGGTGTTTGTTTGTGAGATGCGGAGTATGGAATGGGCCGAAAAGCCATGCACGTAGCCATTGAGACCTGAGGTTTGTATCATCGCAATTTTGAAGATCCTTCTCCCACGAATCATTACCGCTAAATTTTTGGTGTGATAGTAACTCTACGGATCGTGCTGCCACAGGAGGTTCTCCGCATTCTTTGATATGGGAAATCCAGCCATTGTCGGCATCGTGAAGCGCATAAAGAAATGCCCATTCAAAGAAAATATCGTGAGAAAACCTGACTGACACCCCAGGTACAGCATAAATCAGAATTCCATCTGAAAGTAGCCCATTAACTTCGTCCAATGAGACGAGGCCGTTTAATGAAATTGGTTTGCTGGGATTTGCGCTTCGTGCCGAAGCTAGCTGAATAAGAGCCCTCTGTCGGGGAAGAGCGACGGAGAGAGATTCGTTATAACCACCTCTTTTCCACCATTGTTGTAGTAATTCAACTTCTGATTTTGGATGCTCAGTAGAATCAATTTGTTTCGAAAAAACACCTTGCTCCAAAATTTTAGCGAAGAAAGGGCGACGGACGATTTGTCGGATTTCCGGTGTTCCGAAAAGAAGAGGTCTAAGGTGTTCTTTTGCCTTCGACAATTCCTCGGATTCAGCATCAGAGAGAGGGCCTACTTCGACTGTGGTAAAGCGATTGTTATTTAAAATGTCGCCAAGCCAAAGATGGAGAGTTTCAATTCCCGTGTCTCGAAGAGAGACAACAACCTTCCAATCTTTAAGGATTTCACTAGAGCTTATAGTATCGAGAATTTCTCTGATGAAAGGTTGGTAGATGACTTCCAAGCGGTCGATGGCATCCAAGTAAAATATGGGATCTGCTATTGCTTCGAATTTTAACATGAACTCTTCAAGGTTGGTTGTTTCTATTCCCAAGGCTTGGGTAAATTGTATCCAACTTGAGTGCTGAATGCTTTCTGATTTAAGGAAAAATGCAAAACCCTTTGCTAGCGATTTTTGAGCAAGTCTACGAAGACATACTGACTTTCCACTACCAGGGAGTCCGCGAATTTGAATAAATCGGTTATTCTGTAGAGCATCTGCAAGTTTCTGGGCAAGAGTGTCCCGTTCAAGGTAAACATCACCGATCCCATCCTGAATTTGAGAAATAGTGTTCTGGGATAAAGTTCTGATTTTTTCTGCATCAGACTGGATAGACGGTGTCCTTTTTAACTTTACTTCTGGAATGGCTCTCAAAAGAGAACTGTGACTGATTTGGCCAGCTTTGCTACCTTTCTCACCAGCAAGCTTTATCAAATGACTCCAGACAAGAGCGGCTGTTGGAGTATCCCCATCCGCTAAGCACCTTTTGATGGTGTTGATAGCGTCGGATTTGTCTGAAGCCCCTTCACGAAGCAGATCAAGTCGGATGATTACAAAATGAGAGAGAAATTGATGTAAGTCCTCTTGCGTTACTGGTTCACCAATTTCCTCCGATAGGATTTTTTCTATTGATTTCCTGATTTGTTGAATTTCTTGATTCGCGCTTCCTTCGTCTTTAAAACGGCTTTCAAAATGTTGGAGATCGTTACTTGCCCGGGCAGATTCACAAAGAGACTTGAGAGCGTGAAATTTCCCTTCGGCAACTTTTTCGGTAGCAACGCCATAACGGTTAAGCGAGTTGCGGAAATCTGGTTTTTTGAATGTCTTCCATGAGTCTCTAATGACTTTTCGGAAGTCCTTGTTTGATGAAGCACTACTGATTGTCAGTGACTGCTTAACCTGCAAACTGAGGCGAGATTCTGCGCCCAAAGAAACTTTGAAGTCCACAATAACATCATCAAGAGGTTCTCCAAAATCGCGCTGTTGAACAGAAACCCTTGTGACATCCTTTCCATCGATACCTGGAGCTGATTCTTTAGCGAGTAGTTTTGTGAGGTAGAATGCAGCTACGGCATCCTCGAAGTCAAAACCTTCTCCTGCTGCAAGTTCTGTTGATTGAGTCATGGTGAATGGAAAAAATATACTAACCGAATACTATTCTTGGATCATACCGTTCAGTCTAATAGGAAACACTTCAAGTAATCTCTCACTTTCAAATAATAATTTCTTCAGCCTACCTCTACATAGCAAGGCGAATTGAGTTTCATTTTTCCGCATCCTAGAGTCAAAAAACATAGGGGCGAGCTTGCTAGTTCACTGGTATCGACTTTTATGCCACTTAATGTAAGTTACATAATTCAAATGCATAAAATTGGTCAAAGCGGCAGGCGGGGCACTCCACGAGCTGAGGATTACAACACCCTGCGCACCAGCAAGATTATAGAGAGCTTTCGGCTTCTCATCAAGAGCAGAAAACAATTGTGATGAGCAATTGTGAATGCTCTTACAAAACTCAATAACGAACCAAAGAATGTACTTTCCACGCACAAACTTTCGGTAGTGCTTTTTAATTGAGAAAGTGGCTAGAGCATCTGAAATATCAACTGCTTTGCTGATGGGAAGTTTACACCTTTCGTGGATCAAGTGATCAAGAAATGATCCACTGGAGTCATGTTCCAAGACGATTTGCCCCTTATTAAACTTTAAAAACTGCTCCTTCTGTTCTTCAAAAAGATCCAGAACGTTATTAAACTCAGCGTGGTCAACTTCGTTCAACGCATAAATGTCACTCAGCACTCGGTCGCAAATGTATCGAGGGGCTGAAGTAGCTAAGGACTAGTGGTTGGCTCGCTTTCACCTGTATTTGAAAAAGTGTGAGTGGCGTGCCGTTTTCAACGAGTCAAAAAAGTTGCACACTTTGCAATTTTTCGAAAGAGTGTGAGTGGCGATTTAACAACAACGAGCCAATGCTTCAATTAAAGCAGTTGAAACAATGGGTTAAACAAGAAACGGGCGCTAACACGCTCCCAGAAATTCCAGCTTACATCCAAAAACGAATTAAGCACAGGTTTCATTAAATCAAGCAGTCTGAAAACTCCCAGTCTTTTATCCGCCTTCCCTCAAACCATTCTATATTACTCAAAACCTAAGACATAACACCTATGTACCGCAACTTAACACTAGAAGAAGATGTCGCGTTGAAAAACGTTGTGACCCGCCCACGTTCTGAAAAGCCTGACTTCGCTTGGCGCGATCAGCTAACAACATCTAGCAAGAGCGTGCCGCAAGTGATTGTGGTCAATGGTACGAACGAGTCTGAGCTTTCTCTCGAAGACGTAGCAGACACCATCGGTGGCGCACTCACTGACCTTCTTCTCGCGCGTCAGGCTGAGGAAGATAAGATTTTCAACGAAGAGAACCGTCATTTTGTGTCCAACGTGGCGCACAATGTGGCAGGATCTCTCATTGAGCAGGTGACTGATGGTGGCCAGCTCAAGCTCACCAAGAACGACCTCTTCCTTCTCATCGAAAAGGCATTGATTGAGAACGACGCACACGACGTTGCGAAGTCGCTCGTATTCAACCGCTCGCTTGCCGACAAGGGCTCTATCGAAGTGGCAGCCATTTCTAACGAGCCCTTCACTGTCAGACTCATCCGTCGCAATGGCAACGTAGTGCCTTGGTCAGAAACTAAGATCGAGAATGCTGTACGTCAGGCCTTCCTCACCATGAAGGAAGATGCTGCTCCAGCTGCAGCGGTGGCACACGCCGTGACTGAGCGCGTGCGCACAGAGGGAAAATCATTCATCCACATCGAGGACGTCCAGGACATCGTCCAAGAAGAACTCATGCGTCAGGGTCACTTTAAGATTGCCGCCCACTACGTTCTCTACCGTGCCGAGCGTGCAGCGAATCGCGTGGAAGAAGATTCTTTTCTAGTGGAAGACTCACAGCAGGACTCCATGGTGGTTGTTACTATCGAAGATGGTTCTTCCATTTTCTGGGATGGCACTGAGCTGAAGAAGCGTATCCAGTTTGCCTCCATCGGTCTCGATCTTTGCATTTCTGAAGCGGACATTGAGCGTGAACTTCGTCGTTCCATCGGCACTGAAATCACCGCAGAAGGCCTTCAGAAAACCATCATTCTCAACGCTAAGACATTGATTGAGCAGGACGCGGACTTCGCACTCTTCGCCGGCCGTATCCTTCTTTCCTACATCTACGAGGAAGTGCTCGACTGGAACATTCTCGTGCACGGCATCGAAGGCCTCAAGACGGCACACGTCGAAGCCTTCAAAAAGAACCTCAAGCACGGTGTTGACATTAAGCGCTATAGCCCAGAGTTCATCGATGGCCGTTACGACATCAACGCTCTAGCCGAAGCGCTCGACCCAACAGCCGACCTCGACTTCGACTTTCTCGGCATTCAGACCCTTTACGATCGCTACCTTGTGGTCGACAAGACTAGGGACAAGCAGCGCCGCCTCGAAGTACCACAGTTCTTCTGGATGCGTGTTTCCATGGGCCTCTTCAAAGAAGATGGTGAGAATAAGCAAGATTGGTGTGTACGTCTCTACAACCTCTACAAAGGCCGCCGCTTCTGTTCCTCCACTCCAACACTCTTTAACTCCGGTACACTCCACAGCCAGCTTTCATCCTGCTACCTCTACAAGGTTGACGACTCTATCGAGTCCATCATGCAGCGTGGTATCGCAGATAATGCCTACCTCTCCAAGTGGGCGGGCGGTCTCGGTGGTTCTTGGACAGCAGTGCGCGGTACTGGCGGCTACATCCAAGGCACCAATGGTGAGTCTCAGGGCGTGATCCCATTCCTCAAGCTCCACAACGATCAGCTCGTTGCAGTGAACCAAGGTGGTAAGCGTCGCGGTTCCGGCTGTGCCTACCTCGAGACTTGGCACAACGATATAGAGGACTTCCTCGAGCTGCGTAAGAACACTGGTGATGAGCGTCGGCGCTGTCACGACATGAACACCGCGAACTGGATTCCAGATCTCTTCATGAAGCGCATGGAAGCCCGCCAAGACTGGACGCTCTTCCGCGCCAACGAAACTCTTGATCTTCACGACCTCTACGGCAAGGCATTCGAGCAGCGCTACACTGAATACGAAGCAATGGCGGAAGAAGGCAAAATCTGGAGCCAGAAAATGCCAGCCATCGAAATGTGGAAGAAGATGCTTAAAATGATCTTTGAAACGGGTCACCCATGGATCACCTTCAAGGATCCATGTAATCTTCGTTCGCCACAAGATCACGCAGGTGTCATCTACTCCTCGAACCTCTGTACTGAGATTACTCTCAACACATCCGATGAAGAAACAGCGGTCTGTAACCTCGGTTCCGTGGTGCTCGACAATCACATCCGCGAAGACGGCTCCCTCGACCACGACATGCTCAAGGAGACCATCACCGTGGCGATCCGCGCGCTCGACAACGTGATCGACATCAACTTTTATCCAACAGAAGCAGCCAAGACAGCAAACTCCCGCCATCGTCCTATCGGTATGGGGGTCATGGGTCTCCAGAATGCACTCTACAAGAAGAACCTCGCTTTCGCGTCTGACGCTGCAGTCGAGTTCAACGACGAGTTCATGGAAGCGATCGCTTACTACGCCTACTCCGCATCCAGTGATATCGCAGGTGAGCGCGGCACCTACTCCACCTACAAAGGTTCCAAGTGGGATCGTGGTCTCATGCCGCAGGACACTGTCGACCTTCTCGAAGACGAGCGTGGCGTGAAAATAGACGTGCCACGTGGCAATAAGATGGACTGGACACCAGTGCGTGAGAAGATCGCCAAGCAAGGCATGCGTAACTCTAACGTGCTAGCCATTGCTCCTACAGCGACCATCTCTAACATCATGGGCACTACTCCATGCATCGAGCCAAACTATAAGAACCTCTTCGTGAAGTCCAATCTCTCAGGGGACTTTCTCGTACTCAATCGCCAGCTCGTGAACGACCTCAAGAAGGAAGGCCTATGGAACCGCGAAATGCTCGATCAGCTCAAATACTTCGATGGTGAGCTCGACGAAATCGCTGAGATCCCAGAATATATCAAGCAGAAGCACCGCACCGTCTTTGGCGTGCCCTACCAGGCTGTCATCGATGCCGCAGCACGCCGCCAGAAGTGGATCGACCAGTCACAGTCAGTCAACCTCTTTCTTGCGACTCCAGACATCAAGATACTCTCTCACATGTACCGCCGTGCGTGGAGCACGGGTCTCAAGACCACCTACTACCTCCGTACACTCGGCGCATCTAATATTGAAAAAGCAACGGTCGATGTGAAGAAGCAAACCTGCGGTATTGCCGCAGCCGCTACAGCTGGAGCTGCCGTTCTAAAAAAGCAATACACCGCCGCTGAGGTCCAAGCATGTTCCCTCGAAGCCATGATGAATGGTGAAGAGTGTGAGGCTTGCCAGTAAGCCAATCACCGATTTGTCCGCCAGAGCTTTAGCGAAGGCGGGTGAATGTCGATGGGTAGTTTGCTTTATGTCTCCAATCTTTGATGAAGAGCCAAAAAAAGCGCGTTTCCCTAAAAGTTGGTAAGCGCGCTAGCTAAATTGTTAGTTGGGTGTGCGTTAGTGTGTAACGCGCGTTTTGCCATCGTTGTTGAGGACGCGCACTTTATCACCTACGTTGAATGCTTCACGTGGGTTGACTTCCTGTACCGCTGAAATGGAGCGGCCGTTGTCGAATTTGACAGTGATTTCGAGACCCGCACGGGAGCCCATTGCTTTTTGAGCGTGTGAGCCGATCGCAGATCCTACAAGTGCGCCACCGATAGCACCTGCTGCGCTTGCTGTGCTGCCGCTACCGATTTCCTTACCGAGGAAACCACCTGCTACACCCCCGAGGACGGAGCCAGCTTGCGTATTGCCTTCGATCTTTACGTTACGGATGGAAGTGATTGTGCCGCGTGTGACGGACTGAGCACGGCCAGCCTCAGCGCGTGAGTAGGTGTCGCCTGTGAGGGACTGCTGTGCGCAGGACGCGAAGAGGAGAGGAGATACGGCAGAGAGAATAAGTAATTTTTTCATAGATGGAATCGAGTCTAACTGAGGAAGCGGATTTTGCAAGTCGCGAAAGTTAGAGAGCTTAGCGGAATGGGGTGTTTACAAAAGAGCGCCGTGCGGTAGTTTTTTACAAATCTACGTTCTATGAAATTCCCAATAAGCTCTCTCTCTTTGTGTTCTGGACTTTTACTTGCTTCTTTCAGTTTGCTCGAAGCTCGGACTTGGACAGATGTCAAAGGTCGTAAGATCGAAGCTGAGATTGTTTCTAAAACTGAGGACTCTATTAAGGCACTGCGCAAGGGGAAGGAAATTGAAATTCCTCTGAGTGAGCTCTCACAAGCAGATCAAGACTTCGTGGCTGAATGGGAGCCAGAGGTAGCGTCCCCCGAGAAGAAGAGCGGCAAGGTGAATGATGCTGAAATTGAAGAGTACTTTAACATGCCATGGCCCCGTTTGGTTTCTGTAGATGTGAGTATGGATGTCGAGGAAGCAGCGGGAATGAGTAGTAGCTACGTCTATCGCAGCCCAAATTACGAATTCATTTCTGATGTGAAGCTCAAGAAGTCTGTAGTGAAGCGTTTTGCTGTTTTATTTGAAGCTACCCGCATCTATGTGCAGCAAATTCCTTATGCTAGTTTGAAAGCGCACAAAGAAGGAGCGCGTCACAAGATCATGCTTTTTGAGACAGATGAATCCTATCGTCGTGCTGGAGGACTTGAGGGGTCAGCTGGCGTTTACATTTTGTCCAAAGATGTTATCATGGTTCCATTCGAGAGTTTAGGGCTAGTGAAGCGTTCTTCGAGTTGGGCAGTCGATTATGACAAAACGAACAAGACCTTGCCACACGAGATTACCCACCAATTGATGGATCGCGAGTACTTTGCTCTTGGGGCGCTTGGCTGGTTCAGTGAGGGGATTGCGGAATACGTCGCAGTTACTCCGTATCGCAGTGGAAAATTTACGGTGAATAAGGTGCAATCTGCGATCAAGCAATATGTGACTCATTCTGCGAAAGATGGTAGAGGTCGCGATCTAGGTACTGAAATTAATGCGCCAGATCTAGAGGAGTTTATGATGATCAGCTATCGTGAATTTATAGCGGATTCTAATTTCAACTACGGTCTGGGAGCATTGCTCGTGACCTATTTCAACCACTACGATGGCAAAGGGGATGCGAAGAATATGAAGGACTTCCTCCGTGCTCTGAAGGAGGGAAAGAAGGGGCTTGAAGCAATTGAGGCACTTCGTGCTGGGCGTACGTTTGATGAACTCGAAGCGGATATCACTAAAGGCTGGCGTAAGCGTGGAGTGAAGATCAATTTCAGCTAGCACTGCGGCTCTCTGTGTTGGTTAGATGATCTCTTGTGTCGAGAGGAACCAAAACACTAGTGGTAAGGGCGCTTGTAAGACTATGCCGCCTGTGTAAAAGAGCCATTTCGGGAGGTAGTAAAAGGTCGTTACTGAAAGCAAGGTGTCTCTGTCAAAGGCATCTTTTGATGAGGTAAATGCCATACAGTGAGCATAAAAACGCCCAGCCTGCATCACGTAAAACTAGGTATTTTTGTTGTAAAGAGTTTCTTGTGAACCTTTTAGACAAGGTCGATCTGGCCAGTGAAGACGAAGTTTGCTGGACCAGTGAGTGTGACGTCTGAGAAGGTGTTGTCGCCGCGTGGTTTGAAGCCGATTTCAAGAGTGTCACCACCAGCCACGTCGACCTTCACTGGAGAAGTTGCTCCTGTAAGGATATGGTGGAAGAGTGCGCAAGCACACATGCCAGTGCCGCAAGCGAGGGTCTCACCTTCGACACCACGTTCGTAGGTGCGGATTGCGATGTGATTGTCGGCGACGACTGCTGCGAAGTTGGCATTGGTGCCATTTGGAGCGAAACGATCGTGGTAGCGGATCGTCGCACCATTCTTAACTACATCGAGCGCAGGAAGGTCAGAGACGAAAGCCACAGCGTGTGGTACGCCTGTATTGACGAAGTGCACCTCGTTGAGGTCTTCGATCTTGATGTCTAGGTTCATTTCGAGATCGAATGGGTCGGACATCGCGATACGGATATTGTTGCCGATCATTTCAGCGCTGAGCTTGCCTGCGATTGTTTCGAAGGTCACCGTTTCTTTGGCTGGTGAGGAAAGCTGAGAAGTGTAGGCACCGAAGCAACGTGCGCCATTGCCGCACATTTCCGCTTCACCACCGTCGGCATTATAGTATCGGAATTTGCAGTCCGCGCCATTTTCAGCAGGCTCTACAGCGAGTAGTCCATCAGCACCGATACCACGGTGGCGATCACAGAGAAGAGCGATCTGTTCCGTGGTGAGATTGGTCTTGAGGTTGCGATTGTCGATGACAACGAAGTCGTTGCCCGCGCCATTCATTTTAGTAAAATTGAGCATCATATTCTGTAGAATGAGAGGTTAGTAAGTAATTCCTATTCCTCATTTTAAATTTCTAATTCTTCATTGCCAGGGCTATCCCGACTAGAGCCTTTTGGCTGCCTTGATGAGTGGAGTGGTGAATGTTGCGACCTTAGCAGCGACATCTGTGCAGTCGGCATTTTCAGCGACTTGGTTGACGATGCAGGAACCGACAACCACGCCGTCGGCAAGTTCGCCTACCATCTTGGCTTGTTCAGGTGTGTTGATGCCAAAGCCGATACAAACTGGTGTGTCGGTGTATTGCTTGATCTTCTCAACGGTAGCTCCGACAGCTGTAGATGGGGCAGCCTGTGCGCCAGTGACGCCTGTGCGGGAGAGGGCGTAGATGAAGCCTTCGGATTGTTTGGCAAGAGCGGCAATGCGCTCGTCCAGTGAGGTCGGGGCAATGAGCGTGATGTGCTTGAGTCCGTTGTGGACCGCAAGCTCAGCATTATGTTTCACCTCATCTGGTGGAAGGTCGAGTAGGAGCACACCATCAGCACCTGCTGTAGCTGCGGCGGTGTGGAATTTATCAAAGCCGTAGGTGTAAATAGGGTTGAGGTAGGTGAAGAGCACGATTGGCGTCTCGTGGGTTTCGCGGAAGCTGCGAATAAGATTGAGTACCTTCGGAAATGTGGTGCCAGCATTGAGTGCGCGGTCGGCTGCGAGTTGGTTGACCACACCGTCAGCAAGTGGATCAGAGAAAGGAACGCCAAGCTCGACGACATCGGCACCCGCATCTGCGAGGCTACGGATAATTTCAAGGGACTTTTCCAAGTTTGGATCGCCCGCTGCAACATAAGCGATGAAGGCAGGAGTGTTGGTTTCGGCCAACTCTTGGAAAGTGGTATCGATGCGGTTGCTCATACCGCAGAGTGTCGTAGTGGATGCTTAAATTTTCAAGTGTCAAGTGTGGCTAGCAGACTTGGAAAAAGCAAAACATAGCAACGGTGGAGCATACAGAAAATGTTGGACTCTGGAAACTAGAAATTATTCCCACGGCCAAATGCTCTCATGCCAATTGGGATAGTGAATAGTGGGTCGATAATGGACATGTTATTGAGCGCCACTCGATAGTTGCTAAAGGGTTCGAAGACCTGTGTTCCGTAGTTGTTGAAGCAATCGATGAGTATATGTGTAGCCCAAGCGAGGAGTACAAAGCTAGCGGCGCGAGCGTAGCTGACATTTTCATGTAATTTACTCAAGAGCCAGCCAAAGAGTGGGCTGATTAGCAGCATGAGGAAGAGTGAGTGCGAGAGGCTGCGATGGGTATGCAGCCAATCCATTGAGTCGACAAATGGAGCGATCGCGATGTCGAGATCTGGCAGTGTGCCAAAGAAAATCCCCCACGCCGCGCTTTTCCACCCGAGCTGTTTGCGCAGGAGGAGTTCGCCACAGAGTCCTCCGAGTGCTGTTTGGGTGATTGAATCCACAGTGGCACGCTACACGAGATTTAGGATTTTACAAAGCGATAGGTAGTGACAGTGGGCGTGGACTGTGGATGCTGGAAGGGATGAGCGAGAAACGTGAGCACCCGAACGATCCCCTGCATGGAGTAACCCTAGAGAAAATGCTCACAGAATTAGTCGAATTTTATGGTTGGGACGACATGGCGTGCAGGATTCAGCTCAATTGTTTCGCGAAGGACCCGAGTATCAAATCGAGCCTGAAGTTTCTGAGGAAAACGCAATGGGCGCGAAACAAAGTGGAAGCTCTCTATAAGCACTACCGCACGGTAGAAAGCTAAGCTCACGGTGTGAGGGGAGCTATTTTATTATGAGGGCATTGAGTGAAATGCCGTGTTTGTGCGTCGGCTCGTGAGGCCGGCTGAGGTGTGCCCTAGCTTGTTGATGTTCTGCGTGACACAGTGGAATTCATCTTTCCAGCGAGCTGCAGATATGTACCAGAGGCAGAGAAGAAACGCTGAACGATGACCTTGCGCTGGAGTTTGCCGTCGATGGCTGCGTAAGTTCCACCCGTGCGCCCCTTGCTTAGCAGGTGTGTGATCTTATATCTTGATTCATCCATAAAAAGCGTGCTAACGATGGACACGTTATCTACTCATAGAAGAGGGTAATGAATCAACTAAGATTGTTAGTTTTTGTTAGATATTGTTTTTGATCCAAGGTAGCGCTTCATCAAGAGCGCGCGAGCGATGGCTGAGTTGGTTTTTTACAGCCGCAGGAAGTTGAGCAAAGGTTTCATCGTAACCATTCGGGATGAAGAGTGGATCATAGCCAAAGCCTGCGTTGCCAGTGAGAGTATCAATAATTTTTCCTTTAACAGCTCCAGAGAAGTGGGCGAGTCTTTCGCCATTTTTAGCGATCACGATGACGCAGTAGAAGTGGGCAGTGCGCACGGTGTCGGCTGGTAATTTGGCAAGCTCACTGAGGAGTTTTGCATTATTGACCGAGTCATTGCCGTCTTCACCAGCATAGCGTGATGAGTAAACGCCTGGATCACCATTGAGTGCGTCGACTTCGAGCCCTGAGTCATCTGAAAGCACCCATTGGTCGGTAAGTTTGCTAATTTCTACAGCTTTGAGTGTCGCATTTTCGAGGAAGGTGGTGCCAGTTTCAGCGACTTTTGGAAATTTTTTTCCATTGAGGTTAGTGACGGAGAATGTGTCCCCTAGAATAGCTGCAATCTCTTCTGTTTTATGGGAATTCTCGGTAGCAATGAGAATAGATGTGGTGGAGCTCATGGAACTTTTTTTGGCATTTAAATGAGCAAATGGGAATAAAATACCCCGTTCGTACCGCTTATGATTATGATGATATTAAGAAAGACAGTTTTGACTCTAGCAGTTAAGATGATCGTTTTGTAGCGGAATTTCCCTCTAATATTTTTAAAGGCGAATGGGATGGCTTCTATGCTGTGGTTTTGTATTTGGAGGGTTTCGTCTTGATCGACGCTGAAGGTCGCGGAGAAGTTGAAGTTGCCAATCCCTCTGTAGAAAAGATAGTCTTCGTATTCATCACCTACTTTGAGCATGTTTGCATCGGGAATGGGTAGGTGTAAATCTCAGGATAGTTTCGTTAGGTTTGAATGTGAAGGCTTGATGGGCTTGGGACAATGCTTTATGCGACACGTTCTAAACGTGATTGATTTTGCTACAAATTCTTAGATATTGGTCGCATGTACGGCAAAGAAAGGCACGAATGGAGGGAAGATACAGAGGAAGGTACACGCATCTATAAGGCGGTACTTTTTGCTCGAGAGTGGCGTTTTGCTACAGCAATGAAAGGGTCGCGTCGTGCACGCCCTGAGTGGGAAGACATTATAGAGGTGACTACAGAACATTGGGAGAAGCTACGTGAAGTACTTTTTCGTAAGTACCAACGCAAGCGTTGCCCGTGGAAATATATCGAGGCGATCGATAAAAAACTCGGCCGCGATCCACAGGAATCTTTGAAGGATTCCAAATAACAACACACCTCAATTGAGATGAGGTGACGAAGTTATTAGATTGGTGTCGTAGTTATCACCTTATAGAAGTCGGCATCAAGTAGAAGCTTGCTATCGAATTTTTTATCTATGAGTAGGGAGATTTATCGATTATTATAAGAGTGTCCAGCAGGCGGACTTGCGCACAGCTTTGACATTTTTCCTAGGTGACAAATGAAGTGAAGCGTCTTTAGTGGCTCAAATACATTTTAGCTATGAATTATCCATTTCTTTCCGATGACTACCATATTCGCTGGTCGACTTTGACTCCAGAGCATATTGAGGTTGATATTAAGCATGCGCTTGAGCTGGCAGAGCAACGCCTAGAGGGGATTCGCAAGCTTTCTGCCGATGAGGTGACTTATGAAAATACTTTTGGCGCTCTGGAGACTGCAGCGGAAGAATTAGAGCGAGGTTGGGGGCGTTTGAGTCACTTGGATAGTGTCGATGACAACCCTAAACAACGTGCGGCGATGAATACGATGTTACCGCAAGTGTCTGCTTTTTATTCGCAAATCTGCCTCGATACTGAGATTTGGGCGTCGCTGAAAGCATTTTCAGAGAGTTTGGCAGTCAAGGAGCTGAGTGTTGTGAAGCAACGCTTTATCGAGGAAACTTGCACTGACTTTATGCAGTCTGGAGCAAATCTAGCAGATGACAAAAAGGCGGCAGTCGCAGATATTGACGCGGAACTCTCACAGAAGACGAAGAAGTTCTCTGAGAACGTGCTGGATTCTACTAATGCTTGGGAGACGGTTGTTCATGATGAGGCTCGTCTTAGGGGTTTGCCAGAAATGGCGAAAGAAGCAGCACGTCTCGATGCTCTACGGAATGGGCATGGTTCTGAGGATGAACCAAAATGGAGATTTACACTGCAGCACCCCTCCATGTCTCCTGTGATGCAGTATGTTGAAGATGACAGCTTGCGGAAGGAAATTTGGGAGGCGAACTGTACCGTCGGTAAAGGTGGGAAGTTTGACAACACCCAGCTGATTTGGGATGTGCTAGAGCTTCGCCAAAAAAAAGCAGCATTGTTAGGTGTAGAGACATTCCCAGATTTGATTCTACAGCGGCGCATGGCAAAAAATGGTCAAGCAGCTCTCGATTTCACCGAAGATCTGCATGGTCGTATCAAGCAGCAATTCCTTGCTGAGACTCAAGAACTTCAAGACTATAAGGCTGAGAAAACAGGCAGTGAGTCACAGCCGCTCGAGCCTTGGGAAGTGAGCTATTGGGCTGAGAGGTGCCGTAAGGAGCAATATGATTTCGATGACGAGGCTCTACGCCCATATTTACCGGTCGACTCAGTAATGAACGGCATGTTTTCTATTACTGCTAAAATCTTTGGAATCAAAATTGCCGAACGCACTGCTGTTTACGGAAAAAATGAAGAGGGTAAGGTACAGGTATGGCACGAGGAATGTAAATATTATGATGTTTTTGATTCTGCGACGGATGAGTTGTTAGGCTCATTTTATGCCGATTGGCATCCGCGGCCAACTAAGCGTGGCGGAGCATGGATGAATTCCTTGAAGACTGGTGGGCCGACAGGTAGTGGTTCTGAGCGCGAAGCGCATGTCGGTCTGATGATCGGTAATATGACTAAGCCTGTAGGAGATAAGCCTGCATTGTTAGATCACCGCGAAGTGGAAACGATCTTCCATGAATTTGGTCACTTATTGCATCATTTGTTAAGTGATGTGGAGGTGAAGTCACTCTCCGGAACGAATGTCCCGTGGGACTTTGTGGAACTTCCATCTCAGATTATGGAGAATTATTGTTGGGATCGTGAATCGCTCGATATGTTTGCGCGTCATTACAAGACTGGCGAAGTGATCCCTGAAGAGCTTTTTCAGAAAATGATCGCAGCAAAGAATTACATGAGCGCTACGAGCTTTATGCGTCAGCTTTCACTGGGGAAGCTCGACCTTGAGTTACATCAAAACTACGCTAAATATAAAGGGCGTGAGCTAGATGTGGTGGATAAAGAAATTTTGGAAGACTATAAGGCACCATTGGCGACAGAATCGCCAACGATGGTTCGCAGATTTTCTCATCTATTTTCAGGTCCAGTGGCTTACGCTTCTGGGTATTATTCTTACAAGTGGGCTGAGGTGCTAGATGCTGATGCTTTCACTCGTTTCCAAGAAGAAGGCATCCTCAATACGGAAACAGGCATGAGCTTCAGAAATGAAATTCTGGCACGAGGAAATTCACGCCCAGTCGATGAATCCTACCGTGCATTCATGGGGCGTGACCCAGAGCTCACTCCATTGCTAATGCGTGCAGGTCTGGCTTAAGCTGTTTGCTCCAGCTGGTCTACTATTATGATTATTTTCTTCATCTAAGGAGTAAAGCGGAAGTTTGTATTGGCGTAAATCGAGCTTGGTAACTGTGGCTCCCTCGACGAGAGAAGCTGCATAATTTGCAAAATTGACGATTGATAGAGGTCGAACTCGTAGAAGCTTTAAAGGATAAAATTTTAGGGTCTTAAGTAGATTAGAGAGGTTTTTGTCTTAATTCTTTGAGTAAAAGAAGGTATAAATTGTCGTTTCTGTGATTGTATCTCCAAGCGCTTTCCATAAGGTGGATGACGAACTTTTCTTTCTTTACTCCTCTGAGTTTTGTCATGCGAAATTTGACATAGCTCCAGAAGCTTTCAATGCCATTAACATGGTTTTTGCCTCTAGCAAATTCATCTTTATGATGGTGTACTCGATGGTGCTTGTAACCTTCTCTAAGAAGGCTATCGTAAGCTTTCCAGCCATCTGTGTAAACGGTGGCATCTTCTAGTATTTGTCCCTTAATAATAGGCAGCAATTCCTTGCGGCTACAATCATGGACAACTTTTGCAAAAACTCTCCCATCTCGCTTGAGCAATCCAATAACTGGAGTTTTACCAGAAGCCCCTCGACCTTGTTTGCCTCTTACTCTTCTTGCTCCGAAATAACTTTCATCTACTTCAACCTCCCCAATAAAAGGTTTATTTTCCTCAGATGCTAAAGAAAGAATTCTCTCTCTTAATAGAGTGTAAATTCGCTGTACAGTTTTTACTGATAAGCCCAATAACCTCGAGGCTGTTAGAGTAGAAATATCTTCACAGAAAAGCTGCAAAAGCTCTCTGAATTTACGCTCTGAAAAGTGCGCGCCTTTTATGTATTTGTTTTTCACTGTGTTTAAGTAAATTATGCATAGTTATTAATGATAATCTACTTAAGACCCAATTTTAATACAGTAAAAAGTTAGACTCAGAGGGGGATGGTAGGGAAGGGAAAAATAAATTGTGTTAGATGAAAAAGATTGAGTTTTTAATGACGTATCTTTATTAATAAGTAACTCGCCTATGGTGGGCAGTTGATTAGATTTAAACACCTAGAAAAGTCATTTAATGACACCGATTGAATACATTGGTCCGCTCCCCCAAAAAAAGAAATGCAAGCCGGTACTTGGCGGTTGGGTGATTCTTCTGATGTCTGGGCTCTTTGTGTCTTACTTTGCTTGGCCGACTTTTGCGGATTATGTAAAAACTCAGCAAGATGTCGCGACGGTGGATAAAGCTAGCTTGGCGATAGATCGCCTGTTGGCTGATGAAGCTTTTGGAATGCGTCTAGCAGGGGCAGCCTTGCAGCGAACTCAGAGTTCCGTCTCTTATGATGGGGCCTATTACTCGATTGGCTATCCGATGGGAGATGTGCCGGAGGGAAGAGGAGTGGGCGCCGATGTGTTAGTGCGCAGCTATCGTACACTTGGAATAGATTTACAGCAATTGGTCCACGAAGACATGGAAGAGAACTTCAGGTTTTATCCTCAATTGTGGGGCTTGAAAAAAACTGACACGAATATCGATCATCGTCGAGTGCCAAACTTGTTGAGGTTCTTTGCGCGCAATGGTCAGGAAATACCAGTGAGCCGAGTGCCATCGGATTACGTATTTGGTGACCTCGTTGCTTGGCGCTTGCCGGATGGTGAAACGCATGTGGCAGTGGTGGTGCCGGGACCTGGGACGCGCCACGAAGAGCGCTGGGTCGTTCATAACAAAGGTGAAGGCGTGGAGTGGGTGGATTCCTTGCTTGATCACGAAATCGTTGGTCACTATCGCTATGGGAAATAGCTAGAAATTTATCCAATCGTTTGGATGGGAGTGTCGGGTATTTGTTTATAAATTGACGGAAAATCCCTTCTCGCGCTACTTGCTTTTCTTTTGAAAGCTTAGTACGTTAATTTCAGATCAATCTGATCAACACTCACTTACTCACCAATACACTCATGGAAGGTCTCGCAATGATGACATCCGGCGGCGACGCAGCCGGTATGAACCCAGCAATAAAAAGTGCTGTAGACTACGCTCTTCAAAAAGGCCTTAAGCCATTCCTTATTCGCAATGGCCTGCGTGGCATGATCGATGGTGACATTGCAGAGGCAACTTGCGAAGACGTGTCAGGCATTCTTTACCGTGGTGGTACAGTACTTCGCTCTTCTCGCTCTAAGCGCTTTTTTGAATATAAGTATCGTAAGCAGGCGTATGAGAATCTCCAGAAATTGGGCATCAATAAGTTGATTGTGATTGGTGGTGACGGCTCATTTGCTGCACTCAATCGTTTTTACGCAGATTTCGGTGTCCCATTTGTAGGTATCCCTGCGACGATCGATAATGACATTCCTGGTACAGACTACTGTCTCGGTGTGGATACTGCGCTCAACATGATCCGTGAGAGCATTGACTCTATCCGCGACACGGCGACTTCCTTCAGCCGCGCATTTGTGATCGAAACAATGGGTCGCCACTGTGGTTACCTTGCAATGGTTAGTGCCCTTTCTAGTGGTGCAGAAATCTGTATTGTACCTGAGTTCGAGTACGACCTCGATTCTATCGGTGAGCGTCTTCGTGAAGACATCAAAAATGGCCGCGGATACATTCTAGCAATCGTTGCTGAGGGCACCAACATGGCTGAGTACCTTACTCGTTGGATGAAGGTGAATCTCGACATGGAAGCGCGTCTTACAGTGCTCGGTCACGTGCAGCGTGGTGGCTCCCCGACTGTAAAAGACCGCATCATGGCCTACAAGTTTGCGGTATGTGCTGTGGATTCCTTACTCGCAGGAAACACGAACAAGATTATGACTTATAAGGATGGTACAATGGGTACTGAGGATATCGAAGCTGTGAACTCTATGAAGGTAGAACTCAGCCAAGACATCCTTCAGCTCTGTGAGCACCTCAGTAAGTAAGTTTTAAAAATTAAAAAAAGACCAACTTGTCTGGTGCGAGTTGGTTTTTTCGTGCGCCCTATTAGCTGTTGGTTTCTGTTAGAAATCCTTGATCCACCAAGAATCCTTCTGCAGACTCCAGAGTTTGCACAAAGTAGTGTTGGTTGACATTGAAGTTAAAGAAGGAGTGGATGGCTCGGTTGAATGGGACAAAACGGGCGACATTGCGCTTTCCGTTGAGGCGTTGGCAGAATTTTTCAACTGTGGCGACAGGGACGACTGAGTCCTCATTCCCGTGGAAAAAGAGCATAGGGGGGAGTTTGCGGCGGATGTTCTTGCTCGGGTTTGTACGGCGGGCATCGCGCCTGTGTTCAAATTTTTCCATTCCGACTCCGCGCTTGCTTGTGTCGACGATGGCACTCCAGAGCACGAGGGCATTGGGGGCACTTGAAAAGAACCCGTCGTTCTCTACTTTTTTGTGCATAGCTGCACAGAGGGCGATGTGTGCTCCGGAGCCCGCTCCACCAGCTGCGATTTTTTCAGGATCCACGCCGAGATAGCGGTTGTTTTTTCTGATCCAGAGCAGTGCGGTCTGCGCATCAGCAATCGCTTCTATAGGGGTGGCTTTGTGCTTTTGTGACGTGCGGTATTCGGCGACAATCCCTACGGCACCGAGTGCGACAAAGTTGAGAGCTTGGGGGACAAATTGGGTGATCATTGACTGGTCCCAGAGTCCGCCATGGAAAAGGACGACGGCGCTACGGCGATCTTCCTCACTGTGACCTTCGGGGTAAAAACAGTGGAGCGTGAGTTTTCCTTCGTCAGTGTGTTTGTAGATAATGGATTCCGCATCCTTGAGCAATTCTTCATCGCGTAGGATAGCGATGGAGGTAGTGGCTTTTTCGGAGGGTTCCATAGAGTGAGTGATTGTAGAGGATTTAGTTTTACCTCTAGGCGGATTCATTGTGCAATGCTTTGCATGATCCAAAAGCGATTTTTTTTAATACTGAGCATGCTGTTTGTCGTGCTGAACTGTAATGTTGCTATGGCCCAAGGGAATAACCCGCAATTACAGAGTGAACTCAGTAAGGTCTACAGTAAATGGCGTACAGCGATGGTAAATAAAGATGCGCAACAGTGGGCTCAGACCACGGCGAAAAGTCGCCAAATCTTCATTCGGAATCGCGTGTATTCTGAGCGTCGCGCTTTCCCACAGGCAGTGTTTCAGCTTCCTGCTGCGCCACCAAGTTTGAATGGATTGAAGTCTCTGAGTGCGCATAAAAAGGGAGCAACTGCTTCGGCTGTGTACTTTGGAAAAGTCAATTTTGGGATCGGTAGTAACCTTGCTGACAATGTGCTCTTGCTCCACTTTATCAATGAATCTGGTGCTTGGAAATATGATACAGCAGACTTCATCAGCCTACAGGCTCTACCAGATGTGAGAAAAAAATTGCAGGGTGGCGATCTCAGCTATGTCAAGCAGAAGGACTTTCAAGCGAGCGGAGTGGTGCCGCTTATGCCGATCGCCGTAGCTCCTGCTAAGTATATTGCGAAAGTCTACGCCTTCTGCCCAGGTCGCGAGGTGAAGATGAAAGTGAACAAAATTTCAGATCATCGTTTTCAAGACACCAAAGCAGCCGAGATCGTGATCGGCGGTGGTATTGATGGTCTCAATGAAGTGCAGTTCGCAACAAAGAGCTTGGAGGGGAGTACGGGCAAAGAGGCGTTGAGTATTCGCGTGTATTTGCTTTCTACAGTACCTGAGACCAAGCCGATCAAAGTATTTGAGTATCAGATTAACGAAGGCGATGCTGTGAAGCCATTTGGTAGCGCAAATTTCGTGATCGATGCCAAAACTGCGAAGAAGCTGAATGGCTAATATTGCGTAGAGTATGGTTTTTTATAGGAAAAAGCTTCGTACCTCGTGTGGGCAATGTTTATGCTCAAGCCGTGCTCCAGATAGTTTTTAATGAAATTAGTGCCGCTGAGATTGCTCAGCTCGATACGCTTGCTCAGCTCGACTTGTTAGATGCTTTTCAGGTGACTGAAGAGAAGCTAGAGAACCTCGATGGCGGTGAGTATGCGAAGTTTGAGCGCGATGGTAAAGTGCTCTATCGCTTCCGCACGAAGGAATACCGCATTTATTTCGGGGTGAAGGCTAAGGATGTGATCGTACACCGCGTACTACACAAGAACACCTTCTCTGATTTTCTTTTCCGTTCGAAAATGCCTGTGAGTGAAGATGAAGCTCTCAGTAATTCGAAACACTTTTGGAAATTGATCGACGAAGGGCGCAACGCAAAGAAGGTGTAGAGCCTGAGCCTAGCAGATGATAGATCCGCCAGCGTCGATGATGGCTCTTTCTTTTTTGAATCTTTTAGCAAAGGTGCTTCTCATGTGGGCGGTTTCGACGAGTGTTTTGGTCGTTGCTACGTCTGATATGTTGCCATTGTCATCATACTAGACTTGGTATGGCGCTTTGTGTGTCTCAAATGGGGCGTCTTCTGTTTCGATTGTTGGAGAGTAATCGATTTTAGAGAAGCGTTCACCAGACTCTTCATAGGACTTATAAAAACACCTGGTGTTTGAAAGATTAGTAGCTCAGTCGATTACGCCTCTTGGCCGGTGAGCTCAGCTGTTGCTTGCTCGAGGCCTTTTTCTTCGATCGCTTCTTCGGTGAAACCGTTGTCTTCAGCATATTTGCGAACGTCTGCGGTGATCTTCATCGAGCAGAATGTTGGACCACACATCGAGCAGAAGTGGGCCGTCTTGGCGCCTTCAGCAGGAAGTGTTTCGTCGTGGAAATCGATCGCACGCGCTGGATCGAGGCCGAGTGCGAACTGGTCGCGCCAGCGAAATTCGAAGCGCGCCTTGGAGAGTGCGTTGTCGCGCTCCTGTGCTGCTGGGTGGCCTTTTGCAAGGTCACCAGCATGAGCTGCGAGCTTGTAAGTGATCACACCTTCGCGCACATCGTCACGGTTAGGTAGACCGAGATGTTCTTTCGGAGTCACGTAGCAAAGCATCGCACAACCATACCAGCCGATGTTAGCCGCACCGATGCCAGAAGTAATGTGATCATAACCTGGTGCGATGTCAGTTGTGAGTGGTCCAAGCGTGTAAAATGGAGCCTCGTGGCACCACTCGATCTGCTTCTCCATGTTTTCCTTAATGAGATGGAGTGGCACGTGACCAGGGCCTTCGTTCATGACCTGACAACCTTTCGCCCATGCGCGCGTTGTAAGCTCGCCTTGGATTTCTAGCTCAGCAAGCTGTGCGTAGTCGTTGGCATCAGCGATGGAACCTGGACGGAGACCGTCACCGATAGAGAAGGAAACGTCGTAAGCAGCACAGATGTCACAAATGTCATCCCAGTGAGTGTAGAGGAAGTTCTCCTTCTGGTGCGCGAGCGTCCACTTCGCCATGATCGAGCCACCACGGGAAACGATACCTGTCATGCGGCGTGCTGTGTGTGGCACGAAGCGGAGCAGCACAGCTGCGTGGATAGTGAAGTAGTCTACACCCTGCTCAGCTTGCTCAATAAGTGTATCGCGGAAGAGCTCCCATGTGAGGTCTTCGATCTTCCCGTTCACTTTCTCAAGCGCTTGATAGATGGGCACTGTGCCTATTGGAACTGGTGAGTTGCGGAGGATCCACTCGCGAGTCGCGTGGATGTTCTTTCCTGTGGAAAGATCCATCACGGTGTCTGCACCCCACTTAGTTGCCCAGCGCATTTTCTCCACTTCTTCATCGATCGTAGATGCCACAGCAGAGTTACCGATGTTCGCGTTGATCTTGATGAGGAAATTGCGGCCAATGATCATTGGTTCGCTCTCTGGGTGGTTGATGTTCGCTGGGATGATTGCGCGACCACGAGCGACCTCGGAGCGCACGAACTCAGGTGTGATGAGCTTTGGAATCTCAGCGCCAAAGGACTGACCTGGGTGCTGGTGGTCCATACGATTGCGGGATACCTGTTTGAATGGATCGATGTCAGACGGGCGCGGCATCTTGTAGCCGTCCGGTGTGTGTGACTTGCTCTTGATGAGCTCTTTGATCGCATCGGATGCGTCGTCAGGAAGCTCGTCGAGTGTCGGGTAGCGGTCGTGGACGGTTTTAAATTCTTCAATGCGGCCGTTGTTTTCGCGGATTGCGATGAATTCCATTTCGGGAGTGATGATGCCTTGGTCAGCATACCACTTCTGTGTCACTGGTTGACCAGCAGATGCTTTAAGCGTCTTGCGCTTGAGGCCTGGGTAGACCTTGAGCTTGTTCTTCGCAGCTTTGCCTTCGTTGTATTTTTTAGCGTGCTTTTCAGAAAGGTAACCATTGTCAGCCGCTGTGACTTCGCGACCTTCGTATTCTTCTACGTCGCCACGTTCGAGGATCCAGTCGCGGCGGAGTGCTGGGAGACCTTCGCGTGGATCACCTTTGAATTCTGGATCACCCCATGGACCAGAACAGTCGTACACACGAATTGGTGCGTTCTTCTCAACACGACCATTCGGATGCTCAGTGTCGGAAAGGCGGATTTCACGCATCGGCACGGAAATAGATGGGTGAAGGAAGCCCGGCACGTAAACACGTGTGGAATTAGGGAAGATTGTCGGATCTTTCTCGAGCGCTGCAAGCTCTACGGAGTTGTCAATATCCTCGGTGAATTGGCCAGTGTAGTCACCGCGCTGGGTGCTGTTATCTAGTGTTTGATTGTCTGGTGAGATCATGAATAAGTTATCAGTTGGTAGTGGTCTAGTTGAGTGGCGCTGTGAAAATCAAAAAGCCTGTCGGCTTGGGTGGCGGACAGGCTGATTTCTACTCTTTGTGAAATGTGACTCCCTTCGCCGGTATTAGCCGTGGCAGGTTCGAAGGGTCATCCGCGATTTATGAGCGTGCGGATTCTCAGTCTCATCGGCTCCCCTGTCTGCGGCTCATTGTATGAATCTTAGGCGGGGATGCAAGCTGATAGTGTCGGCTAGCCGATTTTAACATCCTGAGGGAATTTATGCCTACTGATTATTTATTAGTACGAAGCATTTTGTTTGATAAGACGCTGTCTACCAACTGGCCAGTGCTATGGCATCAAGATTTGAGTATGCGCATCAGTCGTGTTTGCACCCAGACTTGGAATGGTGTCGCTAAGGTGTGGTTTTATTTAAGCGACTGCGTAGCTGAGGCGGCGTCCGCCATCGATGTGTTCGATGTGGATACAGTGGGAGCCTTCAGGGATCATTTCTGGGAAGCGGTCAGACCATTCGATGACGAGGATGGCATCGCGTTCGAGGTAGTCTTCCCAACCGATCGAGAGTAATTCTTCGGGACTTTCCATGCGGTACCAATCGAAGTGGATTACCTCAGGGGAGCAATCTGTGTATTCGTTAACTAATGCGAAAGTCGGGCTGGTGACGGCGTCTTGGCGGCCGAGTGCCGAGGCGATTCCTTGGGTGAGGTGGGTTTTGCCTGCACCGAGGTCGCCAATGAGTGCGAGAATGTTGCTGCTAGTTAAGTGCTTGGTAATGTTGTGGCCAAAGGCTTTCATGGCCTTAGGTGAGTTAATTTCGACAGGGAAAAGCTGTTGCATAGCAAAGTTTTTGAACTTCTTTGAGATAAGTTCAAAAAAAATCTTGCCGATATGGGGGATTTGTGGTCAATTTTGAGCTTAGTCTAGCACACACTTGTGGTGGGCTAACCATTGAACCATTAACTTTGTCAGACCATGGCATACGCAGTTTTCAAAACAGGCGGTAAGCAGTACCGCGTTCAAGCAGGTGATCAAATCGACGTCGAGAAGCTCGTCGCCGATATTGATTCTGAAATTTCTTTTGACGAAGTACTTCTCGTCAACGACGGTAGCACTACAACAGTAGGAGCGCCAGTAGTTGAAGGTGCGACAGTCAAGGCTAAGATTGTGGATCAGTTCCGCGGCGCGAAGGGCATCGCATTTAAGTTCAAGCGTCGTCAAGGTTACCACAAGACAAAGGGCTACCGCCGTCATCTCACTAAGCTTGAGATCGTAAGCGTTGCTTAATTTATAACACTTAATTTACTTACTTACTATGGCTCATAAGAAAGGACAGGGTTCTGTAAAGAACGGTCGCGATTCACGCAGCAAGCGCCTCGGCGTTAAGAAGTTTGGTGGCGAAGCAGTAACTGCTGGTAATATCATTATTCGTCAGCGCGGCACAAAATGGACTCTAGGTAAAAACGTTTATCTCGGTAAAGACCACACAGTTCATGCATATGTGGACGGTAATGTTTATTTCGATCAATCTGGTCGCCGCGTAAACGTTGCTCCAGTCGAAGCGTAATTTGCTCCGATAACGCATTTCTAAAGACGGTCTCAGGAAATTTCTGAGGTCGTTTTTTGTGCTCAGATGTGTGCGCTCTCTCAGCTGTGATCCATGCTTAGGTGAAAGTGATGGTAAATCTAGGGGGCAGGCTGGCGAGAGTTCGGTTTTTATAGTGCTTTAGACTTCGTGCGCGAGAAAAAGCGAGAGTATTTTTAGAGGCCTTTAGGGTGGCGTACGTAGTAGCCGCTGAGTCCGCGGCGTTGTGGTTTCCAGCGTGGTCCAGTGGAGTTCCGAGTGCCACCTGTGTCAAAGCGCAGGCCGCAGATTTCCATGAAGACATGCCCTTTGCGGATATAGATCGTGACGTAGTCTCCGTAGCCCTTCTTTCCGTATTCGAAGAATTGTTGGGACACCAGTGGCTTGTCTAACTTGCCACCCTTGTGGAGAACATAGGATACAGCACCGGAGCAATCGTAGCCATTACAGTAGAAGCTTTTGTGACCACCGCCATAGACATAAGGTTTGCCGATCAGCTGGTTGGCAGCTGCCACCATTTTGTGGACTTTTTTTGGCGCATTCGGAGGGGCTTGAGCTTTGCCGTCAGGGCCGATGTAAGCTGTCTTTCCATAGATGAAATTGTGCTTTAAGTGCGTCTCCCGCGCCTTCATTTGATTGGAGCAGGAGTTGAGGCAGAAGGGGAGTATGACGCTCAATACTGAAAAAAGGAGGATCTTGTGAGGCATGATAGGATAGCATACATTCTAGTAAGGAAAGGTAAAGCGCGACGATTGCCTGTACGCTATTGTGCTCGCGGATCATCATAAAAAACCGTAGAAGCAATGACTTCTACGGTTTTGAGTAGAAAATCTCTCTATGTTACTTACGTCGACGTAAGATGAGAGCGAGGCCACCAAGACCGAGTAGAGTTGTGGAGGATGGTTCTGGCACAACTTCAACTATCTGAAAACCCGCGATACCGACGCGGAATGATTCATTATCTCCAGATGCAGCTGGAGTAGTGAATGAAATTGTCTGATCTCTACCAGTGAGACCACTAAACTTTACGTAGTTTCCTGAGCCTCCCGCTCCGTTAGTATATACCCATGGACTAGCTTGAATCTTAGAAGCATCCACATGTTCTGAGATGTCGTAGGTTGTGCTGCCAATAGTGATTCGCGCACCATTATTGAGGCGGTCGTGGCTCACATACACGTAGATGTCGTATCGGCCGTATGAAACCCCTGATATGTCGATGGTTGAGCTACTGCCAACACCGCCATTTTCAGAAATCCAGCCAGCGAAGAGGCCTGCGTCTGTAGTGCCGTGGGTACCGGCACCATAGTAAGACCAACTTTCGTCTGAGCTCCAAGTAACGCGGACGTCTGTTGCAGTACCAGAGTCATCATTTAGGTTGTTAATCGTACCAGAAGCAGCGCTGTTTGTGTTCCAGTTTGTCTGACGAACAACACCTGCTGAGTCAGAGCTAAGGAGTGTAACGTCTGCGCCGCCGCCTGCGCCACCGAAGCTGAGACCAATGGATGCTGCCGAAGCTACACCGCTCGTCGCTGCGATAGCTAAGAATATATAGGGTGATTTCAATTTCATATAGGATATTTGGATTTTATTACAATGAGATCTAGTGAACCTACACTAGTGAACCTACACTAGTGAACCTACACTAAAATCAAGATGGATCTTAAGCTACTCAGTGAGAGGATGTAAAGTTTTTTTTAGATTTTTTTCGCTTGGGTGAAATTTCTAACTAATCGTTAGATTAGATGAGACCGTGGTATGCTTGAATTGGCTTCACCTCGAGCTCTTTGTTGAGGAGGGAGCGGATCGCGCGCACGGATGCCTCAGCTGCTGCGAGGTTTGTGCAGTGAGAGATCTTGTTGCCAACTGCGCCGGAGCGGATGGTGATCTCGTCTTCGCGTGCTTCGTGGCTAGATGGAGTGTTGATGACAAAAGAAATCTCTCCGTTCTTCATCATGTCCATTACGTTAGGGCGCTTTTGCTCAGCGAGTTTGTAAACGCGCTCCACTGCGATGCCTTGCTCCTTGAGGAACTTGTAAGTGCCGCCTGTGGAGTAGATTGTGAAGCCGAGCTCAACGAAGTCCTTAGCGATCTGCACGGACTGTGGCTTGTCGCGGTCGTTCACGGAGAAGAACACGTTGCCTTCAATTGGAAGTGGGTTGAATGCGGAGATCTGAGCCTTTGCGTATGCGAGACCAAGGTCAGCGTCGATGCCCATTACTTCACCAGTGGATTTCATTTCAGGGCCGAGAACAATGTCTACGCCGAGGAACTTAGGCCATGGGAATACAGCTTCTTTTACGCAGTAGTATTCTGGGAGAACTTCCTCAGTGAAGCCGAGCTCCTTAAGTGTCTTGCCAGCCATTACCTTAGCCGCGAGCTTAGCGAGTGGGATGCTGATTGATTTGGATACGAATGGAACTGTGCGGGATGCACGTGGGTTCACCTCGATCACGTAAAGTACTTCGTCTTTCACAGCGAACTGGATGTTCATGAGGCCGCGAACGGAAAGCTCATGAGCGAGATCCTTAGCGCCCTTGATGATCTGGGACTTGATGTTCTCGGAAAGAGATGGTGCTGGGATCACACATGCGGAATCACCAGAGTGGATACCTGCTGTCTCAATATGCTGCATGATTGCTCCCACTACGGATGTTTCGCCGTCGGAAATACAGTCTACGTCAACCTCCACTGCGCCTTCGAGGAAGCGGTCAACGAGGATTGGACGGTCTGGAGATACGTCAACTGCTTCGATGATGTATTTGCGGAGCTCGTCGTCAGAGTAAATGATCATCATGCCGCGACCACCGAGAACGAAGGATGGGCGAACGAGAACTGGGTAGTCGATACGGTCAGCAATCGCTACCGCTTCGTCTGGAGTTACCGCTGTGCCAGCTTCTGCCTGCTGAAGACCAATCTTGTCGAGGAGTGCGGAGAAGAACTTACGGTCTTCTGCAAGCTCGATGGATTCAGGAGATGTGCCGATTACTGGAACACCGTGACGCTTGAGGTCTGCTGCGAGGTTGAGTGGTGTTTGACCGCCGAACTGAACAATTACGCCGTCTGGCTTTTCCTGGTCGCAGATGTTGAGGACGTCCTCAAGTGTGAGCGGCTCGAAGAAGAGCTTATCAGATGTGTCGTAGTCAGTAGAAACTGTTTCAGGGTTGGAGTTCACCATGATTGTCTCATAGCCGAGTTCCTTGAGTGCAAAGGATGCGTGCACACAGCAGTAGTCAAACTCGATACCCTGACCGATGCGGTTAGGACCACCACCGAGGATGATGATTTTCTTGTTGTCGTTTTCACGCGCTTCATTTTCGTCACCGTATGTGGAGTAGTAGTAAGGAGTGTATGCCTCGAATTCAGCCGCACATGTGTCTACGAGACGGTATGTAGGGATGATGCCGAGCTTCTTACGTGCTGCACGCACAGTGTCTTGATCTGTGTTCTGAAGTTGAGCGAGCTGAACGTCGGAGAAACCATACTTCTTAGCTTTACGAAGAGCTGCTTTGTCTTCGAGAAGGTTGTCAGTCTTAGCAATCTTGAGACCTTCGTCTACGATCTGCTTGAGGTTCTCGAGGAACCAGATGTCAATTGCTGTTGCTTCGAATACTTCGTCGACTGTCCAGTCATTGTCGAATGCTGTCTTGAGCCAGAAGATACGCTCAGCGTTAGGAACGTGGAGCTTACGCTCGATGTCTTCGCGGGATGGGTTCTGCGCGCCTTTGCCATCGAAGCTGAAACCAAAGCGGCCAATCTCGAGCGAGCGGAGAGCCTTCTGCATGGACTCCTTGAATGTGCGGCCAATGGACATTGCCTCACCCACAGCCTTCATCTGTGTCGTAAGAATGGAGTCAGCTGTTGGGAACTTTTCGAATGTGAAGCGTGGGAGCTTAGTAACAACGTAGTCGATTGTTGGCTCGAAAGATGCTGGTGTCTCGTGTGTGATGTCGTTCTTGAGCTCGTCGAGTGTGTAACCTACTGCGAGCTTAGCTGCGATTTTAGCGATTGGGAAACCTGTTGCCTTAGATGCAAGTGCGGAGGAACGAGAAACACGTGGATTCATCTCGATCACGATGCAGCGACCTGTCTTAGGATCTACGGAGAATTGAATGTTAGAACCACCAGTCTCAACACCGATCTCACGGATACATGCGAAGGATGCGTCGCGCATGATCTGGTATTCACGGTCAGTGAGTGTCTGAGCAGGAGCTACTGTGATGGAGTCACCAGTGTGAACACCCATTGGATCGAAGTTTTCAATTGCACAGATCACTACGCAGTTGTCAGCACAGTCACGCATGACTTCCATCTCGTATTCCTTCCAACCGAGGAGGGACTCTTCAACGAGGATTTCAGAAACTGGGGAAAGGTCGATACCGCGAGCACAGATTTCTTCGAACTCTTCGATGTTGTAAGCGATACCACCGCCTGTGCCACCAAGTGTAAATGCTGGGCGGATAATGAGTGGAAATGTGCCGATCTCTTCGCGGATCGCGTGAGACTCTTCCATTGTGTGCGCAACACCGGAGTGTGGAAGGTCGAGACCAATTTTGAGCATTGCTTCTTTGAAGCGGAGGCGATCTTCACCCTTGTCGATCGCATCAGCGTTCGCACCGATCATGTTGACGTTGTGCTTCTCGAGTGTGCCAGCCTTGAAGAGATCCATTGCACAGTTGAGTGCTGTCTGACCACCAAGTGTTGGAAGAAGCGCATTAGGTTGCTCCTTGATGATGATTTTCTCAACAAGCTCAGGAGTGATTGGCTCGATGTAAGTGCGGAACGCAAACTCCGGGTCGGTCATGATTGTTGCCGGGTTGGAGTTCACGAGAACTACTTGGTAGCCTTCTTCAGCTAGTGCTTTACAGGCCTGAACGCCCGAGTAGTCGAATTCGCAACCTTGTCCGATAACGATTGGTCCAGAGCCGATCACTAGAATTTTTTTAATCGAGGTGTCCTTTGGCATGAAAGTGAATCGTAAATTGAGGTGTTCATGCCTAAGCCAATCTCTTTTGTAAAGGATTGCTTACGTGTTTCTTAAAAGAAAATGGATTCAAGTTGTGAATAACTTGTGAGCAATGTCACAATCTTTTTGCCAACAATGGAGTCAAGGGGGATCATTGGGCTTGTACCTCCTAAAGGTGAGAGTCAATCTGGCTGAGATATGACGAGTGAGCCGAAACTGATAGCAATGGTGGCAATGACGCCTGATAGAATCATCGGGAAGGAAAATGATTTGCCGTGGCATCTTCCGGAAGACCTAAAGCTCTTCAAGCGCACGACTAGCGGCCATCCTATTGTCATGGGGCGCAAGACCTATGAGTCAATTGGTCGTCCACTGCCAAAGCGTCAGAATATTGTGATTACGCGTGATGCCTCGTGGTCTGCAGATGGTGTCGATGTGGTACATGCTCCAGATGGTGTAACACAGCTTGAGTTGATGGATCCGCAAGTATTCATCATCGGTGGGGCTACAATTTATAGTCTCTTTTTGCCTCACTTGGATGAATTACTCGTTTCCTACGTCTATGAGAAGCACGAGGGGGATACGCGCTTTCCTGAGTTCAAGCACCATTTTAGTGATTTTGAAGTCGTAGAGAAATTTGATGATTTCGAGCTGCGCCGCTACGTAAAAAAAAGATCAAAATAATTCCAGATTGAATAAAGTATCGTGGCGAGGGAGTGACCAGCAAGCTACTGAGAGCTGCGCTGGAATGAGGACTGTTCAGCGAGCGCTTTAGCTTCTCCAATAAGGAAGAGTGATCCGGATACTAACACTGGCGAGCTGTGCTCTTTGAGTGACTGGAGGCAGCTTGCTAGATCTGTGTGAGTTGTGGGAGCGGGTGCTGTTGGGGGCAGTATATTTTGGAGCGCATCGGTGGAGAGTGTGCGTGGTGAATCGATCGGAGTGAGATGGATTTCACAGCTAATCTGACAAAGTGTTTCAAGTACTGTGCGGACATCCTTTTCTTCTACGGCTCCAAATACCAGAGTTGCTTTTTGACTCTTAAATTGCTCCTGCCAAGTGGAGACAAGAGTGCGGGCTGCGTGAGGGTTGTGTGCTCCATCAATAATGATGTGGGGTGTTTCAGAGAGAGTTTCGAACCTACCTGGCCAAGAGACCGAGGCAAGTGCGTGCTGTACGGAGTCGAAGCTCAGGTGTACTCCGAGAGCATTGAGTGTCTCCACGGCGAGCTTGGCATTCTCAGCTTGGTGTTGGCCCGCTAGATTGATCGAGTACCCTAACAATGGGCCGCTCACTGTGGTGAGAGGAGCTTGTCGCTCGTCCGCAATTTCAGCAATGACCATCGCAGCATCGCGTTGTTGTTTGGCACTGAGGATCGGTTTTCCTTCGCAGATGATGCCTGCTTTTTCTGCGGCGATTTTCTCGATTGTGTCTCCGAGCCATTCAGAGTGATCGAGTGCAATAGGGGTGATCGCACAGACGTTTGCAGGGATGGCGGTTGTGGCATCGAGTCGTCCGCCCATGCCTGTTTCTAAAATAATGAGGTCGCATTCGGATTCTTTGAAATGGCGCATCGCTACGGCGAGAGTGATTTCAAAGAATGTCGGGTGATGTTCCCAATCAGCTAACAGTTGGCGTAGTTCAATGAGGCTAGAGAGCACTTTTGTTTCAGGAATCATTTCTTCGTTTATTCGGATGCGCTCGCGGAAATCGACGAGATGGGGTGAGGTGAATAAACCACAGCGAAGGCCAGCTGCACGAGCTAGTGCATCAATGATAGCGCAGGTGGAGCCTTTGCCATTGGTGCCAGTAACATGAATGACCTTTGTTGTGGGAGTAGGATTTGCGAAAAACTGACGGAGTAATCGCTTCGGTCTATCGAGCCCGAGCTTGATGCCAAAGGTCTGTGTGGAGTAAAGCCAGTCGAGAGATTCCTGATATTCCATATCAAGTTTGATAGAGTTCAATTTTCAGTATTTAGGTAGAAAAGAAAACGCGCAAGGTGTGTGAGAACCATTGCGCGTTAAGAAAAGGTTAGGAGGTAGTCGGCAGTATTTAAAAAACTGCTAATTAGCAAACTTTACTCAGGCATCATGTAGCTGAGTAGTTGACCGAGCTTTTTCTTTACGTCATGACGACGCACAATGGAGTCGATCAAGCCGTGTTCGAGCATGAACTCTGCAGTTTGGAAGCCAGTAGGGAGGTCTTGGTGCGTTGTTTCTTTCACTACGCGAGGACCAGCGAAACCGATCATGCACTTTGGCTCAGCGAGGTTGATGTCACCGATTGTTGCGAAAGATGCTGTCACACCACCAGTTGTTGGGTGAGTAAGAAGTGAGATGTATGGTAGCTTATGCTCGGAAAGGCGAGCGAGAGCTGCACATGTTTTAGCCATCTGCATGAGGGAAAGCATGCCTTCCTGCATACGAGCGCCAGATGAGGAGGAGATGATGATCATGCCACGTTTTTCTTCGATGGCAGTTTCGATAGCGCGTGTGATTTTTTCACCAACAACAGAACCCATGGAGCCTGCGAAGAACTTGAAATCCATGACTGCGATCATTGCTGGGTTGCCATCGATTGTGAGCCTGCCAGTTACGACTGCATCATTGAGACCAGTTTTTTGGCGGAGCATGTCGATCTTTCCTTTATACTTGTCGAAATCGAGTGGGTTCTTCGAGTAGAGATCTTCGTTAGTTTCTTCGAATGAGCTAGCATCAGCGATGGAGGTAATGCGCTCGCGTGAGCCGAGCAGGAGGTGGTGGTCACAGCTCGTGCAGACTTGATTGTTCTGCTTGAGATCGAGTGTGTGGATCATAGAATTACACTCTGGGCACTTGGTCCAGAGGTCGTTAGGCATGTCCTTTTTCTTGTTGTTGCGAAGTCTTGGTCGTTCGAAAATACCCATGGCTTGATGAGGTTGTGTGGCAGTGAGTGCCTTTGATCGGTGCAGCCTAGCTACGTAAAGCAGTTAGTACAACTATGTTTTCTAGCCAAGGTGCGTGTTTCTTGAGCTCTCTAGCACATGCTGTGGCCGTGGAGCCCGTGGTGAAGACGTCATCTAGCAGAATAGCGTTTTTGAAATGCTTGGGTAAGTGAGTGAACTTGAAGGCGCCTTTGAGGTTTTTGAGCCGATCGTTTCTGCCGAGTCTGGTCTGAGTACGGGTGTTACGTAGGCGGTTGAGAGCTCGATATGAAGGAATCTGAGTGAGTCGTGTAAGCTCCTTAGAGAGTTCTTCCGCCTGGTTGAAGCCTCTGTGCCACTTTCTTTGCCAATGGAGTGGCACAGGAATGAATACAGGGTTTTCGAGGGTAGAAAATCGTTGATCTTGTTTCATTACTTCTGCACAAAATCGAGCGATCTCGGTGGAGAGGTAAAACTTTTTGAGGTACTTGAAGTCGATTAACAGCTGATGGTTACTGCGGGTATTGTGCAGGGCTGAGCGGGCGAAGAGGAAATCGAAATCGAGCTGATGGCAATTTGGGCATAGTAAGTCTTCTGAAATTGCTCCATCAAAGGCTTCTGAGCAATGAGTGCAAAATGGTGGGGTGAGACGGCGGCTTTCGGCTGCGCAATTCGCGCATAGATAGCGTCCGTCTTGCGTGGGGGTGTCACAATGGTGGCACGCAGGAGGGTAGAGGTAGTCGAGGAGCTGGTTTAGGATTTTTGAGTGCAATGGGAATGTTTTCTTAGGAGGATGGAAAGAGTGCCTGCCGTGAGTAGGAGAGTGAGTAGAGGGAGGAGGCCGTCCATTAGGTTATCATTGTACATCAGCTTTGAGGAGATTTCTGTTGATTCTGTGAGCCTGTTTGTGAATTTGAAAGCAAATATCCAGCCGGCATGAAGGCCGATAGCGAGCCATAGCTTTCCTGTCTTATGGCGAGTATAGGCGAGGGTGGCTCCGACGATGAAGAGTGTGAGAAATTCTCCGAAGAAGCTTGCGGCTGTGAGGAATTTTTGGCCGATGAGACCGAGCATTTCAAAACCAGCGAGAGCGTGGTGTGGGTCTTCTACTTTTGCACCATCTGGGGGGGAGAGGAAGTGGACGGTTGCAAAAAAGAGCGAGAGGCCAATGATCGTTTTTGTCGTGCTGAGTTTGCGTTTGATTACATCGTAGAGTACGCCCCGGAAGAGCCATTCTTCTAGCAGAGTTACAATGATGGCAGGTATGATCGCTTTTTGGAATGCTTTGGTGAATTTGAAGTCAGGGTCTGTTTCGACCCAGCCTAATTGATAGAGTAGCCCAACGAGAAGTGTGAGGAAACCAGCGGAAAGGAGAATGCCAAGTCCTAGGTCTTTCCACCCTTGGCTGTCAGGGTTGATGCCTTGTTTGAGAGGTTGCTTGTTCGACTTTTCATCAGCGCTTTTTAGTGAACGGATGAGTGGGAAGAGTAGAATGAGTGCGCAGCCCATGAGGGCCCTATTGAAATAGCGGGAGAACTTCGCTGAGTCGCATTTTTCGGCGAGCCAAACTTGGGGAGAATCCCAGAAGGAAGGGTTTTCTAAAAATGGTCCATGGCTCGCGGCGAGATCCTTACCCCACGCATAGAGGTGTGGAGCGAAAATGGCAGCTCCAAGGAAACTAACGAGGATGAAGAAAAAGAGTTTTACGAGTTCGTGTTGGACGATGCGATTCACTGCCTGTTGGTACACTCGATTTTCCTTTTTGGATATCAATTTTATAGAGGGCACCTCATTTGAAGGCTCTTATGACTGAATGAAGGGAGTGAGATTCGCTGCGTTTATCCTGCGGTTCCGTGTCTTTTAGAATGATAAAATCACACTTTGGCTGGACGTCTTCGTCTTGGTTAAAGACTATCGGCGGACGAGAGCTGGAGATATGTTCCTGTCAGAGAATCTCATTGCCAAGTAGCTGCTAGATGGCTTGGATGCTCTTAACGTATGAGTGAACCTAAATCAAAGGCTCAAGTATTTGCCGCGCGGCTCTTCAGTGCTGTTCTTTTGATCGCGATTGTGGGTGGCACCTTTGTGAGCAAAAATCAGTGGGCGTATCTTGGCTTGATTAGTTTCTTGTCGATCGCCGCAAGCACTGAGCTGTATAGGATGATTCGTGCGAATGGCATGCCGTGTCAGTGTCATTGGGGGCTCGGACTTTCCGTGGGCTACACCCTCACGATTGGATTTCTTTTGGCGACAAAAGGTGGTGATGCTCTAGAATTGCTTGGAGCGGTGGACGGAGCTGCAATTGCCTTGGCTGTGCTGGTGAGCTTTATTATTCAGCTGCGCGACCAGATCGAAGGAAACAAGCCACTTGTGGCTGTGGCGACTACGGTGTTGAGCTTTCTTTACGTTCCTTTTTTCTTTAGTTTCATGGGTCGGATTCTTTTCGTGCCCGAGCTGCCAGGAATAGTACCTGGAGCATGGTTGCTTATCTGGTTAGTCGGTGTGACGAAGATCACGGACATGGGCGCCTATTGCACGGGTTCATTGATTGGTAAGCACAAGATGATCCCACATATCAGCCCAGGGAAAACCTGGCAGGGATTCTTTGGGGCAATTGTTTGGGCTGTCGGCTTAGGGTGTGGCTTGTATGCACTTCAAGGTGACCAGCTCATAGTGCTTGGTTGCTGGGGACATGTGATTGGCCTCAGTGTTATGCTTGCTCTTTGCACGGTCGTTGGAGACTTAGCCGAATCTGTGATCAAGCGCAGCCTTGAGGTCAAAGACAGTGGTAACACTCTTCCGGGCATTGGTGGAGTTTTGGATTTGATCGATAGCTTTTGTTTCACAGCACCGGTGCTCTATTTCTATCTCCTTTGGGGAGCATAATTTTTTTGAATCCTCTTTTCTATGAAGCGTAAGAAAGTAGTTTTGTTGGGCTCCACTGGCTCGATCGGTACCAGTACACTCAAAGTTGCTGGTGAAATCCCAGAAAGGATGGAGATCGTTGGTCTGGCTGCTGCCAATAGCGTAGAGTCACTGGCTCAGCAGGCGAAGGAGACGGGTGCCAAGCATGTGGCGATTTACAATCCAGCGAAAGAAGCGGAGCTGCGTGCTGCTGTAGATGAGGACGTAGTAGTCTACACGGGCCTCAAAGGTTTAGTGGATCTCGCCGAGCTCGAAGGTGCCGACATGGTACTGGTCGCGATCGTGGGTACGGCTGGTCTGCATCCAGCGCTGGCTGCGATTGAAGCAGGTAAAGAACTTGCCGTGGCGAGTAAGGAAATCCTTGTGATGGCTGGAGAGCTGGTGATGGCCGCTGCCGAACGCAAAGGCGTGAAAGTCCTGCCGGTTGACTCCGAGCACAATGCTATTTTCCAATGTCTCGAAGGGCACGATGGCAGGCAAAAAGAAATCAGCCGACTCATCCTCACAGCTTCTGGTGGTCCCTTCCGCACTTGGCCGGAAGAAGACCTCAAAGAGGTTCAGATAGAGCAGGCGCTCAAGCACCCGACATGGGAAATGGGCCGTAAGATCACTATCGATTCAGCTACGCTTTTCAATAAAGGACTCGAGATGATCGAGGCCCGTTGGCTGTTCGGAGTCGAGATGGACCGTGTGGACGTCATCGTTCACCCTCAAAGCATTGTGCATTCGATGGTAGAGTTTGTCGATAGCTCTGTCCTTGCGCAGCTTAGCACTACCGATATGTGCTTCTCGATCCAATACGCAGTGACCTATCCAGAGCGTGTGAGTAATGGCCTCAAGCCGCTGAACTTTGCCGAGCTTGGAAAGTTAGAGTTCGAAGATGCACGTCGTGACGTCTTCCCAGCAATCGATCTCGCCGTTCGCGCTGGCACCGAAGGTGGCACCCTCCCAGCCGTCTACAATGCTGCCAATGAGGTTGCTATCGATGCTTTCGTTGACCACAAGATCGGCTTTACTGATATCTGGAAACTTGTCGAGATGACGATGAATGCTCACCAGTGGAATGAGGGTAAATCCCTCGACGCGCTGATTGCGGCAGATGCTGACGCGCGTACCTTAGCTGAAGGGTTTCTTGGGCAATTGTAGTTGCTGCTTGAACTGAGGTAGTTGTTAGACAGGTGCATTTGGTGGTTAGGGGCAAGTGGCTTCCTATGGCGATGTTCTTACGAATGACCTAGGGCGTTACCAGACGGAACGCAAACGTGCAGATAAAGTACTCGGCATTATCTAAGAACACGCTTCGCGAAAATCTATTTTTAGCAGCTCAGTCCTTCATGGGTCTGAGCTGTTTTATTTCTGGAGCTTGTCATCGTGAAATCGGCTGTTATTTTGCCGCCATGAAACAGCTCTCATTGACTTTATGCACACTCGTAGCTGCTTGTGTCAGCCTATTTGCAGGCAGCCCACAAGGGGCGGAGCGTATTGTCAAAGAGCAGCGCTTGGCAGAGCTAGAGTGGCAGCAGCAGATGCTTTCAGCGATCACGCCTGAGCAGAAAAAAAAGGTCTACGAAGCACGTCCAAATAATGTTGTCTACGGTCAGCGTATGGTGAGGGAGATTGGTAATTCGCTGACTTCAGCATGGACCATGCCCTACGCAGTGTGGTTGCTCAATTTTCATCCTGAACTAAGTGCAGGTGGGGTGAGCAATCTGATTGCATTTGTGGATGGCTCACACCGGAAATCTCCGTACTTAGGAGAATTTTGCATCGCTTTAGCAGCAGCTGGAGAGTCCTCACCTGAAGCAGCTTCGAAGATGAAGCTCACGCAGAAGAAGATCAAATTTATCGAATCTGTCGTGCATAGTGAGTTGAGTAAAGTGGTACGTGGCCAAGCCTGTCTCGCTCTCTCAGCTCAGCTGGCAAAAATGGGTGATAGCCCAGAGATCAATAAGCGTCGTCTCGATCTCATTCGTAAGGTGATTATCAATGCTGCGGACACAAAGATCGGCGAGATGACCGTCGCGGATCTAGCCAAAGAAGAAATTTATAGAATGACGAAGCTCTCTAAAGGCGCGACAGCTCCAGAGTTAGTTGGAACCGATAGTAGCGGCCATCAAATGCGACTCAGTGACTCGCGCGGCAAAGTGGTCGTGTTAGTGTTTTGGTCGAGCTGGGAGCAATCGCTTGAGGTGTTAGAGTATCTCAAGAAGCTCGAAACTACTTTTCAAGGGCAGCAGGTAGATATTGTGGGAGTGAACCGTGATTCCTTGAAGAATCTTCGTGAAATTGAGATGGCTCAGATGGCTGTTGGCAAGAATTTCACAGATGCTGCAGGAAAGCTTTTTAATATCTATCGAGTCGTACAATCTCCTGTCTGTTACGTGCTCGATGAAAAAGGAGTGATTCAATATAATGGTCAGCTTGGTAGCTTTGTGGATCTTACTGTGACAGCCTTGTTAGCTGAAAAGTAAGCAAGGGGCGCTCCTTAAAATAAGAATACCCGCTTGAAGTGCATCAGACAGGTATTTTTCAGCTCCTTGAGGTTAGCTGGACATGTTACACACATGAAAATGGGTTTAAGCCAGTGGCTGAAAATTTAGCAAAGATTTCTTTGCGTCTTTTGGAATTTCTACTAAAACTGCGTCGCACCAAACAACACCTGCTCGGGTGGCGGAATTGGTAGACGCGCTAGACTTAGGATCTAGTGGCCATTGCGGCCGTGGGGGTTCGATTCCCCCCTCGAGCACCATTTGTTTAAAAAACGCTTTCAACACGTAGGCGTTCTGGTTTATTTTATCTTTGCCCATTTCACAAAGGTCATGACTTTCACCGAGCTGAAGGCTGGATTTAGAAGATAGCTCTCACTTGAGCTGCCTTTAGTTCTGAATAAGCCCGTGCCAGCTGGAGCGCTGTGTATTGCCTAACACCACATTGCTAACCCAACACTCCCCAAAAAACTCAGCAGGTGCCTGCTGAGTTTGAAAGAATACGACCCGCTTGCGAGAGCTTACTTACGTCGGCGCAAGATGAGAGCGAGGCCACCAAGACCGAGAAGGGCGGTGGTAGACGGTTCAGGAACTGCTCTGACAAATGCTGCGCTGTGGGCAGCTATTTCTGTGGCACTCAACTGTGAGTCATATGCTGCAAAACCAAGGATGTTACCTGGGAGTCGCGCTGTCGAAGACACTGCTGGCCTGATAAGCACCCCCCAAACCTGTCGTGCCAGAAAAATAGAGGGCAGTTCCAGTGAAGGTGTGAGCAAGGGCACCATTTACATAGAGATAAGTGTTCGTGCCATCTGTGGTGAATACAAGGTGGGTATCCGTGTCTGCAGTATGAGCAACTCCAGAGTCAAATAACACCATAGGTATCAGAGATACCGTAGTTGTTACTATTTGAAATCTCCCATGCAAGGGTTTGGGTGTTGGTGTAGTCACCGAGAAGGGTTGAAATACCATACTGTAATGGGGTGCTACCAGCGTTGACGATGAACTCGAAGCTCATTGCACCGCTTAAAGTTCCTACGTTGATTTTTTCAGGTGAGCTTCCTGTAGTTGTAGTGAACTTGGTGGCAGTAGCTGAAGTGCCTGTACCGACAGCAGTTTTCCAGTGACTAAGAGCTGCATGTGCAGAGCTTGCACCGATGGCGAGTGAGACGAGTGTAAATAATAGTTTTTTCATTATTCCTAAGTTTTTAAATAGGAACCTAAATATGCTTAGGAACCTAAATATGCTTAGGAACCTAAATATGCTTAGGAACCTAAATATGCTTAGGAACCTAAAGTTGATTCTTAATAAAGTAGTTAGATTGCAAAAGACGTCAACAATAAATTTGCATTTTTTTAGCGAGGAGGTGCCGAAGGTAAGAATACTGCTTGGTGAATAGGTTGAATGTGGTTTTGCTAGTCCTTGAAGGTTTGTGCACATTTCCACCAAAAGCAAGTTGGAGTGCTCCAACTTGCTTTTGGTCGGCATCTGCGCCTTGGCGCTAATCAAGACGAGAGCTGATTGTTTTTCTGTGTATGGAGGAGTGATCGACTGCCTAAGCATGAGCTAGGCAAGTATAGGTTGCTGGGCTAAAAGGAGCTCTACACAGGAAGAGTTGTCTGTAGGATTTTGATGTTTGTGTAGGCAATGAGAGCATCTGCGCCAGCGGGAACGAGAGGAAAGCTACCTGCGGTGTAATGATTGCCCTCTTTATCAATAAGTTCTCCTTCTATAACGGTAACGATAGAAAATAGTTCGGTGTCTGGGTTGCTGAGCGGCTCGCCTGCTTTGAGGTCAAATTGGTCGACTTTGTAGAATGGGCATTCAGCGAGCGTGTTCCCATTTGGCGTGTCCATGCTTGGTTCGAAGTCGTTGAAGTCAATGCACTTCATGGATGCTTCGATGTGGAGATCGCGTGGTACTCCGTCGGGCCCAATGCGGTTCCAGTCGAAGACGCGGTAGGTGGTATTGGAATTTTGCTGGATTTCGTAGATCACGAGGCCTTCACCGATAGCATGGAGGCGACCAGCAGGGATGTGGATTGAGTCACCAGTCTTAGGTTTGATAGTGTGCATTAGTTTGTCTGGGGCACCATTTTTAAGAGCAGTTTCAAAAGCATCGCGTGTGGTGCCGTTTTTGAATCCCACATAGATCGTGGCGTCAGGCTCTGCGTGGGCGATGTACCACATCTCGGTTTTTGGCTCACCATTGAGGCTCGCCGCGAGATGTTGTGGTGGGTGTACCTGAATCGATAGGCCAGTCTGAGCATCGAGAATTTTGATGAGCAGTGGGAAGCGTTCTGATTGGTATGGACCAAAGAGTTCTTCGCGCTGATCAGTCCAGAGCTGGTGGAGGGATTTCCCAGCAAATGGGCCAGAGGTGACTAGGGACTGAGTTTCTGGACGGTCAGAGATTTCCCAGGATTCTCCATAAGGGGATTCCTGATCAGGCAGAGTGCGGCCGTAGATGGTTTCAAGCTTGCGACCGCCCCAGACGCGCTGGTGGTAGATGGGTTGGAAAGTGATAGCTGACATAGAACTAAATGTGAGTCTGGCTATGACACTATCGGACTATGAGAGGTGGGGCGATTGTTTAAAAGTGGTACTCTTTTGAGACGATGTTGCGCTATTTACGGATGGCTTCAATAGCGGCTTCGATGGCTTCGAGAGTGACATCTTTTGAAACGAAGGCTGAACCGAGCGACTCTAGCAGTACGAAGTTGATTGTGTTGCCCTTGAACTTCTTGTCGCGTAGGATTTTTTCAAGCACGACCTCGGTTTTGATCTCGTCAGGAAGGACGAGAGGAAGTTTGAATTTCTCAAGCAGATCGAGCACTCGTTGTGATTCGGAGCTGCTGAGTGAAGAGAATTGTTCTGAGAGAATGAGTGCCGCTCGGATGCCGAGAGAAATAGCTTCTCCGTGGAGCAAAGTGCCATATGGGACAGAGACCTCGATACCGTGGCCGATGGTGTGACCAAAATTAAGGAGGGCACGTGTACCTACAGTTTCTTGTGCGTCTTCTTCTACGATACGAGCCTTGATTGCGATGTTGCGGGTGATGAGATCAGCAAGCGGAGCTTGATCGCTCAGTGTGAGTGATTCAAGCTCGGTGAACATGTTGGGCTCGCGAATGGCTGCATGTTTGATCACCTCGGCATAGCCTGCACGGTATTCTCTGGCTGGCAATGTAGAGAGCGTCGCAGGGTCGGCGATTACGAGCTGTGGCTGGTGGAATGCACCAACGAGGTTCTTTCCTTCAATAATATTGACACCAGTTTTTCCGCCCACTGAGGAATCGACAAGCGCAACGATAGTCGTTGGGATCTGCACAAATGGAATTCCACGGTAGAAGATAGAAGCCACAAAACCTGCGAGGTCTCCCACCACGCCACCGCCGAGCGCGACTACAAAGGAGGAGCGATTATGTCCTTGTTGGGTGAGCTCGCGACAGAGAATTTCAACATTTGCGAGAGATTTGGCCGCTTCTCCAGCTTCCACTACATGAGAACTGTATGCATATCCCACAGATTTCAACTGGGCGATGAGCTTGTCCATGTAGTGTGGGGCGACATTGCTATCTGAAATGATCGCAGCCTTGCCTTTCAGACCTGCTTGCTGGATGAGCTGACCTGCATTTTGCAGTAATTCATAGTCGCAGAGGACATCATAAGGTCGGGTGTCTAAATTTACGTGGACGCTAGCCATGCCTATAATGAGGATAAGGTACGAGATATCTAAGCATTCGTCAACTTCGAATAAAAAAGAATTTTTCTAATAAAAATTACTCATCGGATGGAATAGTTTCCAGCCTCGGATACTCTCAATAATAGAAAGTATGAGTGAGTTCCAAGATTTAGTAGATCAGCACTACCAAGCCCTCTATCGCTTCGCCTATTCCTTGGCGAAGAGCCCAGATAGAGCCGCAGACCTCGTCCAGCAAACCTTCTGTATCTGGGCCCAGAAAGGGCACCAACTGAAGGATCGCAGCAAGGCGAAAACTTGGCTCTTCACCATACTCTATCGTGAGCACTTATCGCACGCTCGTCGTTCGACACGTTTCCCTGAAATCGATATCGAAGAAGTGGATTACCAACTTCAAACGACGGAAGTAGACAATGGCAGAGGCCTCGATGCCAAGCGGGCTGTAGAGCTTCTACAGCAGCTAGATGAGACATTCCGTGCTCCACTCTCACTCTTCTTTCTTCAGCAGCATAGTTACAAAGAAATTGCTGCCATACTCGATGTGCCGATCGGCACGGTGATGTCGCGCATTTCTCGCGGCAAGGAACAGCTTCGCTCGAAAATGCGAGTCGAGGCCGAGAGTAAAATTATTAATTTAGACGGAAAGGTGAGACAAAATGGATAAAGAACAGGCCAAATTTTTGCTAACGAGTTTTCGCCCAGATGGGGCAGATGCGCATTTGCCCGAATTCGAAGAGGCTCTCAAAATGGCTGCTGGGGAACGAGAACTTGGTGAGTGGCTCGCACAAGAACGCGCAACCGATGCAGCTTTTGTCCAAGTGCTCAATGAAGTGCCGATCCCAGATGGTCTCAGAGATGAAATTCTGGCTGTGCTCGAGTTTGATGGTCAGCCAGCAGATCAAGATGCAGACCTCGATAGCCTCTTTACTGGCGGCTTGGCGTCGATTGCTCCTCTAGAGGGCTTGCGTGAGCAGATTCTTACAGCAATGGATTTGGAGAAACACCAGACGATCACTCCCGTAACTGAGACGACACAAGACAATACGATTTGGCGTTGGCTTTCAGTCGCAGCTGTGGCCGCTGCTGTAGCTTTCTTAGTGACGCTTAATACGCCTGAAGCTGATGACGCTCAAGATGGGCGTATTGTATCTAACGATACTGTAACCACATACCCAACTTTGGGTTCAGTGCAGCCGGTCGCTGTGCACAACGCAGTGCTTCAGATGGCAAATAAGCTGACGACTCCTGAGCAAATTGAGCTCAACACTGACCTCAGCTGTGCACACGATGCGATCCGTTTCCTCGACACGAAAGAGCACCCAGTACCTGAACGACTTCCTGCTGGCTTGGAAAATGCCAAGCTTGTCGGAGCGAGGGATATGTATCTCGATAATAATCAGCCAGTATCTCTCCTGTGTTTTAAAAAAGAAAGGATGGGCATGGTGCACCTCATCGTGGTGGATTCAGCGAGTGTGGCTGATGCGGATAAATTCACGTCACTCAAACAAATCTCTCTAAAGAATTGTTACAGTTGTAGTAAAACTCAGTTCAATATTGCTCACTGGCGGGATGAAGAACGCATTTACATGGTTCTAACGAAAGCTATTAAAGAAGACATGGTTAAGCTCTTCTAGCGAACAGTGAGTACATGAAGTCTAAACACTCGATGCGCAGTTCATATTAAGGGTTGCGCATTTTTTGTATCTTGTAGACGGCAATAAAAAACGCAGTAGCTAGAAGGTGAGCCAACGCGCTTTCAAAAAGTTTTGGGTAAATCCTAAAGCGATGAGCTATCGGTTGATCATCATCTGAGCGTGACGGATTGTGTCTGCTTCTTCTTCATCCATTTCAGCCATTGTATCAGCGAGGTTGGATGCGATTTCTCCGCGCATTTGCGCTACAAGATCGGTGCCTTTGCTTGTAATACGCACCATGATTTTACGGCGATCTTCCGCTGCGTGTACACGCTCTACGTAGCCGAGCTTCTCAAGGCGATCTACGAGTCCTGTTGCCGCTGCTGTAGTATGCCCCATCTTTTTTGCGATATCTGACATGGTGAGGTAATCTTCACTAGAAAGATACGCCATGAGGAAAAATTGTGGGAAAGAAATATTGCCACGGTTCAGTTCGGAAGAAAGATTGAGAATACAGGAACGCTGGGTGAACAAAACAAAATCGGCTAGGCGCTCAGCTTCTGCCTGGTTCGAGGCTGTGTTCATTTTAGAAGCCGTGTTCATAGGAGGAGTATTGTGTAGTAGTGGTTAAGACTTCGAGACTTGCGCTCGAATGCGGGAATCATCCTAACATTTCTTTTTAAACGAACAACCAAAATGATAAAACTTTTTTAAATATTTAACTTCGTTCGATGGAAATAGAGTAAAATTTTAGTTTTTTAACTCTCTGGAGGAGATGCCAGTGCTTCTGTAGCATTCTTGTTTTCATCTACTCGAGATTTCTTACGAAGATCGCGCATGAAAATCGGGTCACCTTTGGCGTATCGTCCTGAGCCGAGATCTGCGATGTAGAACTGGCCGAGTTTCTGTCCTGTCATCTTGAGTGAGTGGACGGAGCCGTCTACACTGCGTGAATAAAATACAGCATCGACGTCGGTATCGAAGCTCTTGAACTTCTGAATCAGCATGTAGTTCTCTGAAGCATAGACAGCAGTGATTTTTCCAACAAGCTGATCGATGTGTGCGACTTGTTCTGCTGGTTGGGCTGTCTGGTTTGAGCAGGAATGAATGCAAAATATTGAGACTAAAATACAGCAGGAGATTGTGAACGAGTGCATACCAGAGAGAAGATAAATCAGTGACAGCACGACTCAAGCATCCGATTCCAAAAAGCGATTATTTTTTTAGCCTGTAGGATTGACGTGATTCTACTGATATGGTTCTTTCTACCCACTTCGACAAACGAATTGCCGGGCTGATGGCTGAGTGGTCGAAAGCGCTCCCCTGCTAAGGGAGTATACGAGTGATCGTATCGTGGGTTCGAATCCCACTCGGCCCGCCACCTTTTCACTCTTCATTCTTCTAATGATCAAACGCTACACGGACAAACACCGTATCCTGCTTATCGCTCAGATAAGCTCATTCTCTTAAGCAAAACTCAGGTAATTGGCAACAATCGATACTATTTTAGTCAGATTTCAGAAAATTCCAATATGGATACATTATTTACTTTCTCAGGTCATGAAACTTTTGCCCTCAGGATTAGCTGGCTTCCTAAGGCTGTTTCAGCTGTTGAACGCGGTAAGGATCCGTTCAGTGATCCTCGTGAGGGAATGGTCTCGTTAGGGCTTGGAAAGAACATGATCCGATCTCTTCAGTTCTGGGTCGCGGCTACTGGCTTAGTTAGTAAAGATAAGGGATCTCTTCATCTTACAGAGTTCGCTAAGCAGTCATTGTCACGTGAATCAGGAAAAGATCCATTTCTTGAAAACACTCAGACACTCTGGCTTCTTCATTGGAATCTTTGTCAAGGATGGGGTGACGAGGAAACGAAGCACCGCACGTCTTTTGCTTGGTATTATTTCTCATCATGGCATACCCACGATGAAATCTCACCGAATGACGCATTGGAGGCATTTAGCCGAGGTGCTATTCACGGAGGGCTTTTTCAGTTCGCCCGGGCGTTCCAAGGGTTGACAAGGTCAACTTTGGTCGTTTGAAAATCGGAAACATTGCGCGTAACGAGCACCATGTTGTGCTCGATGTCTGTGGCCGCGATCAGGGCGTCCTCGATGTGCAGGGCACGCCCTTGCTGGTGATCGGCGGCTTGCAGAATGGCTGCCAGTTCAGCAATGTCCACCGTCACTGGCAGGATATAAGCTTCATAAGTATCCCGTATGGAGGCCACCCATGCCGTGAGCATTTCTTTTTTGTGCGGGTCTTTTATCAATTCCGCCCCATATTTAAGTTCATACAGCGTCACTGCGGACAGATACGCTGGTTCGCCACGGCTCAAGAACGCCATGACATTTTTATCGGGAGAGGGACGGATACTCTCTGAGAGCACATTGGTATCAAGCAACATTTTTATCGTTCAGTCCTCAAATGGGTTGGAGCGTCCCGCGCTTTGACCACGCGCCGGAATATCGAGTTCGATGCTGGGGGCGTGTTTCAGGAGCCATGCGCTCAGGCTCTCTTTCGGTTCCGTCTGCGCTTCCCACTCTTCACGGGAAATCACTACGCACTGGTCACGTTTGCCAATGTATTGAGGTGATTTTCGTGCACGGCGCAGTACTTCTAAGAAGCAGTTTTCCGCCTCCTCGACTGACCATGTTGTTTGTGTAGAAGTCATATTAGTAGTTTTTGCTTATTGGTTTTAGGTGCGAGCTTGCATCGTGCGCTGCCCAATCTTTTGGCACTCTATTTCTTGCTTGCGTATCTATTTTACTTAGCTAGTTAGTTGATTAACATTATCAAGCAGCTTTTAGCTTGGTCGATCGCTTAAGGAGTTAAGCGACGTTTTAGAGCGGAACACAGAAAAAGTCAAAAGAGTATTGAAAAAGGTATTGATGTGTTTAAAATGATAGTTTAAAGCTATATTCATTAAGGTCATGGTGGCTTTAATGATTAGGGTCTTAAGTAGATTATCATTAATAACTATGCGTAATTTACTTAAACACAGTGAAAAACAAATACATAAAAGGCGCGCACTGAGAATCGCGTTGCAGGAAGGTGAACAAAGTGGCGACCCAATATCTTTTGACGTGGACTCCTTCATTGCCTCCCGAAAGTCCACACGATGTGACTAGATATGTTCTCCTTCCCAAAGCGCTTGAGGACATGACCTCGATTTGGGATTACACCATCGAAAAGTGGGGCATCGAACAGGCGGAACGCTACGTGCGGATGTTGGATCGGGCGTTTGCCGAACTTGGCAGCAACTCCGCTCTCGAGCAGGAGAGCGATTTCATTCGCCAAGGATACCGCAAGCATCGTGTCGGGCAGCATGTGGTTTTCTACCCATTTTTCATAGCGCTCATACTGTTAGTAATGTCCTTATTGAATAAATAAGGGGTCTTCACATCTGAGACCGTTGGGCGTGAAATTGTTTTTAGATTGTGTGCTATCTGCACGAGCTTTTTCTAAGTATTATTCATGCCGAGTAGAGAAGGCAACGGGTAGAATGCTCGCAATTTTCGGGATTCAAAAGTAAAAGCTGCTGAGCTTATGAAACAGCATATCGAAATAGCCCGAGCGAAAATAAATCTGAATCTTAAGATTTTAGGGAAACGTGAAGATGGCTTTCATGCAATGGAAACGAGGATGGCTCCTATTAGCCTCGCAGATAGATTAATTTTCACTTTTTCGGAATCCTATGAACTCGTTTGTAATGTTGAGGGTGTGCCGCTTGACGAGACGAATTTGGTGACGATGGCAGTGCGTATTTTCCAGAAAGAAACGGGAAAGTCCTGTGCGTATCGAGTACAGTTAGAAAAAAGTGTTCCTCATGGTGCTGGCTTGGGTGGTGGAAGTGGTGATGCTGCGGCTACACTGCGAGCTCTCAACTATTTAGAAGGAACTCAGCTCAGTGTTGACACTTTAGCTGAATGGGCTGGGCGGATTGGCAGTGATATTCCATTTTTTGTTTATGAGTGTGTCTGCGAATGCTCGGGGCGCGGTGAGATCGTCGAACCGATTCCATGGCCGCACCAGTTAGACGCTTTATTGTTGAAGCCAAGTTTCGGAGTGAGCACACCAGCAGCCTACAAGAGTTGGAAAGATTCGAAAGAAATCGTAGGGGTGGATTACTCCACTCAAGCAATGCCTTGGGGGGATTGTTTCAATGATCTGGAGCGTCCAGTCTTTGCGAAGCATCGTTTTCTAGCCGAGATGAAGATGTGGTTGTTCACTCAAGAGGAAGTTGAGGCTGCGATGATGAGTGGTTCGGGTTCGAGCATGATCGCAGTGCTCAAAAATGCAAATGTGGCTGAATCTCTCAAAAAACGAGCTCTTGAAGAGCTTGACCCCACTTTGTGGACGGCGCTTGTGAAGATTGGTTAAGGAAAGATTTCAGTTGTTATTTAGAGTGTTCTATCGAGCATATTGACAGATCATGGCGTACACGGAAGACAAGGCATTCGAATTGATAAAATCCGCTTATGAGCGCGAACGGTTCGGGCATGCGTTTCTTATCACTGGAGAAGCCCTTGCTGGTGGTGAGCGCCTAGCCTCACGTATGATCGAGCTAATCAATGGCGCAGATGATGCGACTGCTGGACTAGACCTCTTCGGAGAAGCTCCACCGCCAGAGCCGCAATCGATTGATGCACTTGAAGGTGAGCTTGTCCGTGTCGTGCGTCCTGAAATGAAGTCCCGTAGGATCTCCGTGAAGCAGATGCGCGAACTTGAAAAGTCGATGTACCAAGCCTCAGCGCAGAATAAGTGGAAAGTGGGAGTGGTGTTAGAAGCTGACCGCATGGGAGTGGAAGCTGAAAATGCTTTCCTAAAAACTCTAGAAGAACCACCTAATAACTGTTTGCTCTTGCTGATTACTAGCAACCCGGATCGCTTATTGCCGACGATTCTTTCACGCTGTGTGCAGCTTCCTTTGATTACGAATGCCAAGCGCGAGGAGTATGAAGGTGAAGCTGATCTGTTAGAGGTTTTGAGTAAAATTGGGAAAGTTGGGTTTGGCTCTGTATGGCGTTCTTTGACACTGAAGGCTGCGTTTTCCAGAGTGCTTGATAAGCGCAAAGCCGCCATTAGTAAGGCAAATGATGCTGCGCAAAAAGAAGAAGTCTTGCAGTACAAGCAAACCACAGAGGGAGACTGGCTAGAGCAGCGTGAGAAATACTATAAAGCACTTACGGAGAGTGAATATTTGTCAGAGCGAGCGCAATTTCTAGATGTGTTGATCACTTGGCTCGGAGATGTGGTTCGACAGAAATGTGGAGTGGAGGAATTAGATTATCCGAAGCACAGCACTGTAACGAAGACTGTGGCCGAGGGGGAGTCGCTGGAATCTTTGCTCAGGCGCATGGAGGCTCTGGAGAATCTGGGGTCTCTGTTGTTAGAAACTAATGTGAGTGAACAGCTGGCATTAGAAGTGGGCTTTATGCAAGCTTTTGATTAGGTGAATGATGAGTTTGGATAACGGTTATGCGATTATAGGAACACCAAGTGCTAAGGGATTGTTAGGTCTTGGCCCTTTCAAAGAAGTGGCTGAATGCCCTCGAGCTGGCGTTGCATTTTACGTCAACAATTTCGCTTTATCTGAACCGTTTCCATGGAAGATTCCACACCAAGTTTGTGAGTTAGATGCTTCCTTGTTTGAGCCGTCTGCTGACCCAGAGCTTGAGTGGGAGGAGTTACTGCCCGATGGCTTTGCGCAGGTGTTTGGTGAGATCAATGAGTCGATCCAACGAGGGTTATTAGAAAAGTCTGTTCCAGTAGCTACTGAGCGAGGGCGAATTTCTAAAGGTGAGGCGAAGAGTATCTTGAAGCACTTGCTCGAAGCGCCTGAGAGTTTTTACCCGTATGCATGGGGGAAAGGTGAGGAGGTTTTTTGTGGTCTCACTCCAGAACTTTTGTTTCATTTACGCAAGGGGCGTCTTAAAACGATGGCTCTGGCAGGAACAGCGAGAGCGGAAGAGCGCAGTGTGTTTGCTTTCGACGAGAAAGAAATCAGAGAGCACGAGTATGTGGCGCAGACCTTAGTGGCGAGTTTATCAGATATCGGAATGGTGAAGCGGAGTGACCGCTGTATTATGGATCTTGGTAGCTTAGTGCATTTCCATACTCCGATCGAAATCTTTATGTATGGAGATCACAGTATCGATTCTCTCTTGAGAAAGATGCATCCGACTCCAGCATTGGGACCACACCCTAGGACTTCTGAAACCCTGGAATTGCTTTACGCATGGCGTAGTCGCCTTGGCGCTCCTGAGTATTTTGGCGCTCCATTTGGCGTATATGATCACGGTGAGTTTTATGCGGTAGTAACGATTCGCGGGGTGCATTGGAAGGGTAATGCAATGTCTGTGTCTTCCGGTTGTGGCGTGATAGAAGCCTCACGACTCACGAATGAGTGGCGAGAGCTTCGCTTGAAGCGTGGAGCTGTGAAATCTAGCTTTGGTCTCTAACGAAAGAGGTCCATTTGTGGAGCTTGAGTTTCAGGCATCGTCGCTTTCGTGTTTTTAGCCTTTGGTTTTTTCTTCGCATCAGGCTTGGAAGAATTCATCTCAAGATGTGATAGAATGTCCTTTGCCCGGTCAACGATGGTGTCGGGAAGGCCTGCAAGTTTCGCTACTTGGATGCCGTAGGATTTATCAGCAGACCCTGGGAGAATTTTACGCAGGAAAATGATTTCATCATTCCACTCTCTCACTGCCACATTGTAATTCTCTATCGCTTCGCGGGTGTTAGAGAGGTCGGTGAGCTCGTGGTAGTGAGTCGCGAACAAGGTGCGTGATTTGAGTTCGTCGTGAAGGTGCTCTGCGATGGACCATGCAATCGAAAGCCCATCGAAGGTGGCGGTTCCCCGACCAATTTCATCGAGAATAACGAGCGATTTTTCGGAGGCATTATTGATGATGAGTGAAGTTTCATTCATCTCGACCATGAAGGTAGACTGGCCACGTGCGATGTCGTCTGAGGCACCGACCCGGCAGAAAATGCGATCGACGAGACCGATGTGCGCCGACTTAGCTGGTACATAGGCGCCGATCTGAGCCATCAGTGTGATGAGTGCTACCTGACGAATGTAAGTGGATTTACCAGCCATGTTAGGACCCGTGAGAATGAGAAGTCGTGAGGACTTAGGCTCGAGCAAGGTATCGTTAGGGACAAATTTTTCGTCTACCAGAGTTTGTTCTAATACTGGGTGGCGACCTTCGACGATGGCTAACTCCGTGGAGTCGTCGAGCAGAGGCCGAGTGTGCTGGAAAAGCTGTGCAGTCTCAGCGAGACCGAGAAGTACATCGAGGGTAGCGAGAGCGTCTGCAGTGGACTGGAGCGCATCGAGGTGCTGGGCGATTTGTGCGCGGAGCTTCGCAAACTCGTCTACTTCGAGCTGCTTGGAGCGTTCGTCAGCGCCTAACACTTTACTTTCTACTTTTTTCAGCTCAGGAGTGATGAAGCGCTCGACATTCGCCATGGTCTGCTTGCGTTGGTAGTCCTCAGGGACGAGTTCGGCTTTAGCTTTGCTGACTTCGATAAAGTAGCCAAAGACGTTATTAAATTTGATCTTAAGTGTGTCGATACCACTACGTTTGCGCTCTGATTCTTGGAGTTGGGCGATCCATTGTTTCCCATCGCGGGAGGCTGCACGGTATGCATCGAGAGCTGGACAATAATCG
>CBDBEG010000013.1:0-40569 GCA_965204255.1 Rubritalea sp. | reverse complement strand
CGGGGCTATACCTTAATTTTTGGCAGTGACTCCATGGCTTTTTATGTAATGAATACGGGGCTTTACGCCGCTATACCTGTTCCCCCACCCACCCTCCCCTGAGCTGGAACAAGTACAGGTACCCTACCTTCAATGCAGGTATAGCCCCTCCCAAACGACATAAGGCACGCAGGTAACGGGGCTATACCTGCATCAATCTGCAATAAACCTGCACTAAAGTTGCAGTTATCTGCAACTTTTCAGCTGAAAATTGTAGCTGGGGCTAGAATTGGGGTACCGAAACAAATATGACCGATTTGAGTCTTCTGACCCCCTTCTGCTCGATTTGGGGCTCAAGTCCCATGTATTCGAGATGAGCCACCAATAGTTTTGAGCTGATGAGAAGCAGGTTCGATCTGAGCCGCCTTAGCTGCGTTGTGTGCGAGATGAGCAATATGTCTTTTGGTCAGATGCACGGAATACGTAAAATTAAGTAGTCTGGTGTCTACGCAATTTTACGCAATTTTACGTAAAGGACAACCGCTGTCCACTAATTTTAGCTAAGGGACAGATTTGGCGATTTTTGTCCCTTAGAGAAAAAGTTTGCAAAAGGGGTTGACAAAACTCGTAATATATGAGAAGATATAAGTAGAGGCCCCATGATTGAGTATAATCCGATTTCCGATGAGCTGAAGGTCTTGAACAACCGTGGCCAAATGGTCAAGGTGGGGGCCAAGTCTAAGAAGCTGATCCCGAGCCTCGTCAAGTACGTTTGTACTGAGATGGCCCTGGGCAAATCGCTGAGTAGCATTCTCCCGGAGAAGAGCAAGCTGTTTCCATCTATCGTGGATTTCATTAACATACTCCAGTCGGATGAGTACAAGGCAGAATACGGGATAGCTGAGAATACCCGAGCCAAGATACTGTCCGAGAAGTTTATTGGGGCAATCCAGAAGTATGACCAGGACCCGAGCAAAGGCTCCGAGGAATTTATTAAGGCTATGCACACGGCCATCAAGCTGATGGACAAGGCAGGCCATACTCAGCAAAACATTCAGGTTGTGTTCAATACGAACTTTCCTGAAGATATGTGGAAGTAATTTTTAGTAAGCGCCGGCTAGTCCGTGGTCTAGAGGCCACGATGAGGAGAGTCCGGAGGGGGAGTCGACTAAAGCGCAAAGCGCCCTGTATGGTTGCCGGTGTTTACTAAAGTTTGGGAGGACGACTGTGAACAAGAAGTTTATCATAGAACAGCGATACTGCCCAGACTCCAAAACCACATCGTTCTCGCTAAGCGGCAAGCATCTGCAGACCTGCTTTGAGTCCGAGCAAACTATAGGCTACATCTGGGGTTTGATCGACGCAGCGGAGCTATCCGGTAACGAGGTAGAGATAAAGCGGATTCGTGAGGAAGAGAAGGATGAGCAGGGGAATTTAACCGATCGAGAGAAACTGGCTCAGCTTCGCAAGGAAGCCGATAAATTGTTTGAGCACTACAGCGATCCAGAAAACCCTGTTGAGTTTGAGGAGCTGATAGATTTAGTGAATAACGTGAGGGCTCTGACCTGGAACGTATTCCCGGAGCTCCAGCGGGAGGATTAGTATGATCAAACGTTTAAGTAATGCGCTGAAAGTGCGCTTTTCGAGCAAGTATGCTCATGTTAGAATGTATCAAACTATGTTCAAATACGCCCAGAGCAAAGGCCTGGGTGTTGTTAGTCAAAAAGGCCACGTACTGCAACCAGCTGCCCTTGGCAGACTGGTGGGGCGGGACGTTAGGCACAGATATCACCTAGGTGGATAACTATGAGAGACCCATTTAGCTTTGAGAAGAAGCACCAGCCAGAAAAAGGCGTATGGCATAACAAAGGTGACGAGGTGTTTACGTCTCCAACCAAAGCTGCAGCCCAGAAGAAGTATGGTACCACATCGCAGGGTATTCTGCCTTATATACTCGCTGGGTCAATAGGCCTGGGCGGAGGCGGAGCTGCTACGCAGTACTTCGGAAAAGACGTTGTAACTCCTCAAACGCTCGAGCGACATGTGGATCGGGTCTTGGACAAGATCGATGACGTTAGCGAAGACTTGAGCGATTTAAAAGCAACTGTTAAACACTTAGAGAAAGAGGTCGTGGAGCTAAAGTTCCAAGACAGACGATCCCGCGTTAAACCCACTTTTGATGGTGATATGTAATAGGCCCGGGCAGTCGTTTTGGGAATTTCGCTACCTCAGGGCCTTTTAGATATTATTACTTAGCCACCCACGCGGTGGTTCCAAAGCCGACTTTCTGTAATGGGTGGTCGCAACGTAACGTTAAAAACCCGAGGTAAGAGGTTTTATACCCCCCTCGGTAGGCAGCTGGTCGCTTACTGTCCAGTAAAACATACCCCGTTGGGGTGGCCGGGCACGGTTCCGCGAGCGAAAGCGGTATATTAAGAGATCAATGACCGGGGAAAGACCTGTTTAGAAGGCACTGCTTATGCGGCACCCTTCGGTCGTGAGCCTTAGGGCTTGCGGCTTTATCTTTGGTAACATGGGAGGCAAATATGACAAAGCAAGAGAAGACAGAGGTGACCACCTTCAGAGAGAAGATGGTTGAGTATATTGGCAAGTGTGAGTGTATGGGTCTAGAGATAGACAATGCCCTTTGCACCATAGAGGAAATACTGGATGTACCAAAGCTGAAGGCGGGAGACCTAACTAGGCTTGGTGCACAGCTTGACAGAATGCGTCAAACTGTTCGAGATTACGATGTGCCTTCCGAAGATATGTGGCTTCGTAAGGAGCACAGATGAGCGAAGAAACATACACAAAGATATGGGGTTGGGTAACGCTGTTGGCGATACTTGCCATTATCACAGCCTTTCTTGTGGCTGAGCACAAACGAGTCAAAGAAGTAGATTATGGCAAACCCGTAAACTGCGTGGAAACCCCAAACCCGACGATTGTAGGCACAGAGTTCGAGAACGATGGTACTTTGGTACGTATCGAAGAATGTTTTATGAAGCACAACGGATACAACGAAACAGTTGAACGAGTTTGTAAGACATGGGAGAAACCACGATGATGCGATATGGGAGAGAATGGAAGGAGGCTGGCGAACTCGGCATTGAGTTGTATGCCTTCGACGAATGCGGGAACCGCGATAATTACGAATATAGCATTCGCTTTCGTGGCAAGCAAGTCAAGGACTTAGGTAGAATGGATTTAGACACTGCTCTTGTGGAGTGGAAAAAGTATATTCGGGAGGTATGCAATGACCAAGGAAAAGATAATAGAAGAAGCGCAGGGTGAACTCGGCGAGATACTGTGTGGCACGATATTTAAATTAGAGAAGCAATTGTTTTTCGAACTACCGAAAACGTCAGAAGGCTGGACAGCCTGGCAAACGTTTCAGCAGCTATCGCGAGAGATAAACACTGTTGACGAAGTACTAAACAAATAGGAGATGCTATGAAAGTTTTACTAGAGAAAAACCTGGACGACAAAGTGAAGTTGTCCGTAAGTCTCAACCAAGACGGCGACGTTGTCGCTGCCGCGGTTGTTCAAAGCGACCATGTGTTGAAGGTTATCAGTGACGCGATACCTGGCAAGCTAGACGATGTAGTTATCGAATTGCTGAAGAATCAGTTAGTGAAGTATGCAAAAAGTCAATAAACTAGTAGCAGACTTACACTTAGGTGCGCGAGCAGGACTCAAGCCAGACGAATGGGCTAAGTTTATGTTCGTGCAAATACTCAACGGCTTTATGCCAATAGGTATAGCCAAGTTGCTGGCAGGTCCCTTAGCCTACTTACTAGTAACGCATGTGCGACGCAAAGTAATTAAAGTACAGGTCAAAGGCCAAGCAAAAGAATTAAAAAAGCAGATAAAGAATGATATGAAAGACCCAGAAAAGTTGCGACAAGCTTTTATTAAGTTCGCTAACGTGGAGGTATCGTGAACGTAGCACATGCTTTAGAGAGATTGATGTTAACCAAGCTTGTACGCGACTATTGCAGCAAGCACGGTGTTGAGTACAGCCCTAACTTGCAGCAGGCTTTCCAGCGTGTGGGCTTGCATATACAGCAGCACATCAACGAAGACGGGCACGCACTATGCCAACGCTGTAAAAACTGCGAAGGTGCCTCATGCAAATTAAATTAGGCTACAATGATGAGGGGGAACTTTGGAAGCCCCGGCCATTTCAAATCGAGATGGCTAACAAAATAAAAGACACGCGAGTACACGCTTGCGTGGTACATCGTCAGGCAGGGAAGACAGAATTCGGCGCTCGCTTAATTGTAGACTTCGCCTTTCGATTCAAGAAGTACCGAAATCCAAAAGCCCTTGTTACTATGCGTACTGGTGAACAGGCTTTTAAGTATTACTTCTCACGAATTCACGAACAGTTAAAGCACCTCCCCGAAGCTGTTTATATGAAGCGGGGTAACAAAGATACCGGCATCACGATATATCTGCACAGACCGCACATCGGTGACACAGCAACAATTAACTTTGCTGGTATCGGTAACGCACCTGCACTGAAGGGCGGTACTTTCGATCTTATGATTCTCGATGAGATGTCGCTTTATGCACAGAATCACTGGGAAGAGATATTTGAGCCAATGATCAAAGCCCGCAAGGGCAAAGCGCTGTGCACCTCAACTATGAACGGCCGCAACCACTTCTTTGAGTTGTTAGAGTTGGCCAAGGATGAGCAAGCAAAAGGCAGCAAATACTATAGCCACATTAACGTAAAGTGGCACGAGTCTAACGTCTTTGACGAAGACGAGATGGAGCTGACCAAAAAGTCGTTTATACGCAAAGGTCAGTACTACACGTTCCTGCAAGAGTATGAGAACGACCCGGATGCAGCCTCGGATGAGGAAGCTCCTTTTGCCATGAAGGTGTCGCTGGGAACGCGCAACGGACAGTTTGTTATTACGCACGACCACCCTGTTATTAAAGATGCCGAGTATGTAAACCTGAGCGTGGACATAGGTAAAAAAGGTAATATGGCATGCTGGTCTTGGAAAGAGGACCCCGTAGATAATCGCATACTTATATTTGATTACAAAGACGACTACGACGGACTCAAAGAACTGGTATTACACACACACGAAAAATATAAAGACAAATACGCTAATATAAATATCATATTCCCTTTCGACGTGCAGCACCCAAGCATGTTAGAGGGCAAAACATATATGGAAAACCTGCGGCAGTTGGTTGCGGACAGACATCTGCGACAGATAACACTACATGCCCTGGCCAAAGTACAAGTTAAAGAAGCCATGTGGGTGCGCGGCATTAACTTCTGGGATCGTTGCTTCTTTGATATTAACCATTGTCAGGATGGCATTAACAAGATATCAGGAACCCGTTTTCACAAAACCAAAGCTGACGGAGTTGTTACGTTTGGTAAAACAGTTGACAACGGCAAGCAGCATGCAGCGGATGCTTTTCTATACATAGCAGCTGCGGTTGAAGAACAAGTACACTACAGCGGTAAGCTTCTTCCTGAAGAGCACATAATACAACCGCGACGTTCTCGCGACTATAGAGACTTTAGACCGAATAACTATTTAAACAGAGGTAACAGATATGCCCAAAATGCCCACAAATACCACGAGCGCCAGTATGCCCGTCAGCGGCAACGCCGCACCTACTAGACAGGCGCGCCCTCTGGTTGGCGGTGAATTCCTATCACGCAACCAACTGTTGGGTCAAATGGCCTTTTACCAATGGAAACAACCGGTTCAACTAGGTACGATAGCACCAGAAAAGCCTAGCTCTAGCCCCGGTATACCCGCATACAATTCGCTAGACCCGGAGAAGTAATATGTCCCCGAAACATGCAGAGTTTATTATAGGCGATCGGAATGCTGCCGCTATGGAGAATGACCGTGGCTGCGGGTATTCCGACAGGGAAGCCTTAGAGCGACATTTTTATTACTCGACTGCATTTGATGTGCCTTTAGCTAATCGCGACGGAGCCATCTATATGCAGCAGCTGGTGCATTATATTGCCGGAACTCTGCTCCCCACATCAGGTGAGTGGATTAACATAGACACAGCTGGAATTACCAACACAGAGTTACTTAAGCAGATTAAAGGAGTGCAGCAATACCTTGCAGGTACGATATCGCAGACAAACTTCTATAAGCAGATTACAGAGGTCATTTATAATGCCCTGTTATATAACAGAGCTATTATAGAACCTCAGTACTCAGCAGGCCTGTCCTTTTTGGTACACGATCACGCTGACATGGATATATCCGACTTGACGGATGACTACAGCAACCGGGCCTACACAGAGTTAGAGCGCACCGTAGATGAGCTCAAACAGATATACACCAACGTACCCGAGCACTTGGCCGCCAACGCGGAAGATGCTACTTCAACTAAAATAAGAACTCTGAAATGCGTAGTTCCTAACAGGGAACCCTTTGTCCCCAAAGGAGCGCACAATGCTAAACAAAAATTTGTATCTCTTGAAATCGTATTGGGCGACGAGCCAGTTGTACTTAAGCCGCGTGTACCCCGTGATGGGTATTCTGTATTTCCTGTAATAACGTTTCAACCGCGTGGAAAGCAATCCTTGGCTGAGTTGGCTTTGCCTGCGGCTGAGCTGGCTAATAAGTTTGCTAAGGCAATGGACGAGCGTTCAGACATAGCAAACCACCCACCCATACAACTCGGTGTTGCTACAGAATTGCGCAATGCATATAACTTAAACCCAGGCGGCTTTGTTCCTATTGAGCAAGGTGAGCCCGAGCCCAAGCCAATCGCAACGACTATTGATTTGGCTGTCTCTGAGAAGAGCATAGCGCAGCAGCAGGCGACCATGCGCAATGTGTTCAAGATAGAATACATTATGCGTGCACAACTGGCTAACTTGAGTCAGTATGAGTTTAATCAAAACCGCTACAACGCGCTAAACGCTATTGAGCCCCTTGTGGCTGACTTTGCCAATAAAGCGCTTCCCGCAATACTAATGCGGGTGCACACTATCCTGAAGGGTCAGGACAAAGAATACAAGAAAGTGGCTTCTAACCTAGAGCCGGCCTTTGTGTTCACGCACCTGAACAAGCAACTGCAGGAATCGCGTGAGTTGGCTAAGCTAGGACACCTTGCACAGCTGATAACTCCTTTTGGTCAACTTGACCCCAAAGCGCTTATGTCCGTGGATATTAACGCGCTCATAGCGAAGGGAGCAAAACTGTCAGGCAATGCAGAAGCTGTACGATCAGAGAGTGATCAGCAGGAGATGCAACAAGCCATGGTGCAGGAACAGCAACAGTTGCAACAAGATCAGCAAGAAACAGAACGCCTAGCGGCGACTAAAGGAGGCGAAGGTGCCGTACAGTAAAACAGGAAAAAAGATTAAAAACCCAACTAAAAAGCAATGGGCTGCCTATCACCGCAGCAAGGGGAAGCCAAAGCGCAAGCCCCGCATGAAGCGATAACCGATAATCTGATACCCGCGAGAGCGGCCAGGCACAAGGAGGTGATCCATGTCAGAAGAGAATAAAGAGCAGACATTTGTCGACGGCAAATATAAGTCTGCAGCAGAGCTAGAGAAAGCATACCTATCTCTGCAAGCTAAGATGTCAGCTGGGGAACATAAAAAGGATGATACCCCGCCCGCCAAGCAACCGGATGTTGCTAAGTTAGTAGCCACAGCTGTTAAAGAAGCCATAGACCAGCAAAAGGCAGCTACTGCCCAAGCTAATGCTGCAGCTGCTAAAGAATTTATTAAAAAGACTCCAGATGCTGCCTTGGCCATCAAAAAGATTTTACACACCGAAGACGGCAAGAAAGAAGCTGCATTTATTGAGCGTATAGAAAAGGGTGACGTAAGCAAGACCGAACTTGAGCTATTAGTAGAGCAAGGTCGTGACTTAGACGAACCGCCCAACTTCTTGGATTCTGCTTTGCAGAAAGGCAAGAACAGTGAGGCAAGACAGTTTGAGAGTGACGAAGAAGAATACTTTAAACTACTAGATGACCCGGCGTTGCAAGACAGCCGTGATGGCAAAAATAAGCCGCTGGTTAAACGTATGCACGAGCTTCAAGAGAAGCTTGGGCTTGAAAGAGAAGATTTTTCCACTATGGATCAGTGGGATACAGGCGTACATGCGGAACTCGCAGGTGGAGCAGACATTACACGTTAAGAAGACCCGGCCAGACCGGACACCCGGATTAGCAGTAATTAAGCAAAGCTAAGTGTTCTAAAGTACATTTTTTAACAAGGAGAGTTTATTATGGTAAGGAACGAATTACGTTCTCAGACCAGTACTCAAACCACACAGGCTAAACAGGCCCGTTTAGACCATACTCGTATTCAGTCTTACACTAAATCGATGTGGTCAACAGCGCAGTCTAAACTGTCTGTGATGATGAAGTATTTCCGACTAGATACTATTGTTGGACAATTCCAATGGTATATGGAACGAGATCAACGTACTTGGGAAGAGAAAAAACCCGGCGTCCAAAGGACTCCGTATCAAGATCAGGGCTACAGACGTAGGCTTTTGACAACCAAAGAATATCACGATGCTGCCGTTAAGGATATTAGTGACGATCCTGAAACAATCGTTAACTACTTCCGCGATGTTAGTAAAGAACGTGCTCACTCATTAGCTCGACTAATGGATAAAGTTATGTTCGAGTCGTTCTTGGATGTCTTAATCCACGAAGGTGATGCTTCACCTAAGGCTGGTGACAGTTTTGCCGATGCTATTGATAGCACTACGCAAAGTAATCCCCAGCAGAATGATAGCAAAGTGCATGCCACAGGTCAGGGCATGGAAAAAGCTTACAGAGATATCGCTTTCGTCAAGACATACGCCGCAGATGTTACTACTCCAGAAACCGATTCTACTGCTAAGTTTGAAGGCAAAGACCTTGAATTGATCAAACGTGTATTCAGCAAACGTCATCTTAATGGTACGCTTTGCATGAGTATGACTCCAAACTTGCGTCATATTTTGCGTGATGACGATCAGTTTAACAACGCGGAAAACATTTATGCTAACAAAGCTGCTGCTAATGCCGGCTTTGATTCAGGCATGAACTACCGTGGCGTGAAGCTTATCGACGTGAAAGAAGACCAAGTACCTAACCTTGCTAAATCTGCTGTGGGCACATATGATGCCACCAAAGGTGAGTTGCAGTTGGGTTGTCGTACGTTGGGTCAAGATGACAGTCGCTTGCTACGTGGACGTTACGTTGCTACTAAAGCCGAAGTTGCTACCAAAGGTACAGTTCAGGCTGGTGGAAGCGTTGCTACATTAGCACAAGCTGCTGATTTGCAAACCCAGAAGACAAAACTGGTTGTTGGTGAAAAACGACACTTGGTTACTGTTAAACCCGAAAACCTTGCTTATGTATGGGTTAAATCGGATATCGGTAATCCGTTTATTTTCGCTAAGCGTCCGACACTTAGTGTCAACGCAACCGATCGTTTGCAAGAATGGTCGATGGCCAAAATGGACTACGCCCGTAGATCATTTGGCGCACTGATTCGCGATGAAGACTACACAATGGTTGTACCTTTCAGAGTTGAAGCAGTTGATATAGCTTAATAGCTCGTGTCCTGCCCCGTGCAACGGGCAGGGCATTGTGGTGTTAAGTTGGATCGAAGTTTGTGATACTGAGAGAAGGTTGAAGGCGTAAGTTGGATACTGGATTGAGGTTGAGAAAGCGGAGAGAAAATAAGATACCGGTCGGATATTGACGTGGCAGTTGGTTGAAGACAAAGAAAAGGTGGAACTGACGAGTTCCTTGTTCCCTGGAGATGGAGAGACGACGCTAAGTTTTGATATTGAAGGGGAACAGCCAATTCTTTAGGAGGATTGATGGCAGCATTAAGTAAAGAACAGATTCTCAATCTGGCCCTAAAGAGTGCTCAGACATCACCGGTTGCTTCTTCTAGGCAGGGTGAGTTTGACGACATTTACGAACTTAAAAAGGCTGCGATGCTTAAAGAGCGTCACTGGCCATTCACACTTAGGCTTACCCGCAATCTCACAGCAACTAAAACGGGTAACGACTTAAACTTTACTTATAAATACCAAACACCCCCGGGGACTATTGCCGTGCTTGACATAGCCGCCAATGATTCTCAGTTGACGGGTGTAACATCGCTTGCTACGCTTTCGAGCTACGCAGCACTGCAACTTGGCTATGCACCTGCAACCCCCGAGGATCGCAGAGATGCAACAAGCCCTGTAGGAACTCAACGCAAAGAGTTCCTTTTTATTAACGGCATCCTGCACTCGCAGAGTGAGGTTGGGGTAGCCATCATTCAAATAGCAGCTCAAGAATCAGACTTCAGCGAAGACTTTACTATGGCGTTGGTTTACAACCTTGCAGGTCACTTTGCCCGCTCGGTTAAAGGAAACCCGGCGCTTGCATATGACTTAGAACGTCAAAGCCGCATGTACCATATTCGTGCATTGCGTCCAATAATAAAAGAAGACAAAGATATATCAGATATTGTATTCCGCAAGTGGCTCGCCACGTACTACAGGGAGCGATACAGGTAATGCGTTATGTTGTTCCAAATTTTGCGAGAGGCTTGGTTGATAGAGGCGCAGCTGCAAAGTTGTCAGACAACTACGCGCAGAAGTGCAGCGAGCTCGAGAACTTTTACATCACGGCAGACAACACGGTCCGACGACGTCCCCCGCTACTCTCCACCCCGGGGGGTATTATCGACGACCCGAACACGACGGATTTTCGTACTGTTGATAATCGTCTTGTTGTACTTGCTGATGTGGCACTTCGAGACCTAGAGAACCTTCCCGAAGAACTTAAGAAGATGTTGTGGATGGATAGCGTGACAGGTCATCGCTTTCCGTTTGCTACACACTTCACTAAGAACGGTTCTGAGTTTACTTACGACACTACCGAACCGGTTACGATAGGTGGTACTGAATACACAGCACGTATTAAGCTTCGTGCTATTATACAAAGGATATCTATATATGACGTCGAAACAAAAGAATACAAAGAGCAAGACAGTTACATACTTGCTTCGTTCCACCACAAAACAGAAGTCGAATACACGTCCTCTTCCTACTCTGGAACTATCAGCATAGGAGCTGCGAGAGCCCTAGCCGACGGAAATCGTGCAAAAATACCAGACGCAGTGTCGCCAGAAGAAATCGGCGACCCAGTTGTGGTTGCAATCTTCCGCGGCGGCTACACCGAAGCAAAACTGTTAGCCTCCGGGCACACTATGCCCTATAAACCTGACGAAGCGATTAAGCCTTCGATAAAGGTTGCACGAACACAGGACCCGCGTTTGCGGTATTTTCCTATAATACTGGACTCACCGAACGGTCAAGCAGAGTTTCTTAGCGTTGACCCGGATCGGCTGGATATCAGCATACCGCACATTGATCCGCATGCAGACGGCGGTATAACGTTCCTGTTTGCTGGCTTTCGCTACCGCTGGGACACAACACTACGCTGTCTGAACGGGCCTTCTTTGTTGCCCGACTACTCAGAACTATCTCACACCTATCTTAAATCTTACGTGGCAGATAACAAAATCGGGGAGGAGCCCACACTACCTATCAAGGTTCTTTACATCCCCACTACCACAACTAAGCAGGACGATGAGCCCCGCTTTCAATACACACTAAAGACTGTTGCCACGGCACTAGCCGAGCGGCAGGAAGACGATGGTCCCGGCGGCTTAGAGCCGCTTGTAGAAACAGTTGAGCAGTCTGGTTTAGTGACTGACAGCTCAACCGATGCACTGGAGAATTTATTAGATGGAAAAAAGATTAGAGGATTTACACTGCAAGCCTTCCGTGAATTATTTCCAATACTTGCTCCCATTACTTCCAACATCAAAAACGTTGTTGGATACTCAAGAGACGCCTACCAAACTACGGGATTCATGTACCCCGATATTAAATACCTCACTTCTGGAACAGATGTTAATGGTGCAGGAACTGAGGTACCTCTTTATACAAGAGGTGTTGGGGCTAATACTAATACAAGGACGGCAGTGGTCCAGCCATCGGCACCGCAGGTGGCAGTCCGGCCCACATCCGAAAAAACCCTAGCAAAGAGCGCAACTGTAGAGCTACCTGCTGCATATGGCTTTATGAGTGAGTCAGAAGATGTGCAACGCTTCCCTAGTGGCAGCGGATATGCCGCTGGTGGTATAGGCATAACTGTTGCGCTATATAAGAATTACACATCCCGCAAAGGTATCCGCGCTACAAACACCGTAGAGGTGTCTCGACAAGAGGACAGACGTATACAGCAACCTGACGGAATACTGTACTTCTTCTATGATTATGACAGACCCGAGGTGCAGGGTGCGCTAGACAATGTACCAATGCTGAGCGGCTTCAGTGCTGCTGGTGAAGCATACCAAAGTGTGGTTATGCGCAAAGCAATGACGGCTAAGTGGCGTCCCCCAATTGAGGACCAAACAGATTATATTGGTACTCTTATTCGCGCAATGAGGTTCGCGATCTCAGACTCAGGGGAACGCGTTGATGTAGGCACTAGCGGTGCTTCTTTTTATAATGACATACAGACAGCAGAAGAGGTGCGAATAACAGACAACAAAGCTTTTTTGTTGTGGCCCTTTGGCCCCGATGTAACCAACATCAAGAACTTCGGCGTGCCTGTATACATCAGCTCGCTCAATCAAACAGATAATAATTTGTCGCTGCTGGCGCAGGATACGGACTTAAGTAATCTTGCTAGCAGCACTTCTCAAGATACAGTTACCGAGCACAATGAAATACAAGTAGCTGCCGGCGGTGTCGGCTTTAAGCCGTTAACGCAGCTGGCTCGCTATATAGCGTTTCCGACCACATACACCCCCGCGTTTGGGGATGTGCACACACTCCCGGGGCGAGCAGCTTTATCCAATGACAACAAGCTGTTCTTCTCCGCCGCTGGTTTTGTAGACGAGTTCTCTAACCACATAGGCGACTACTTTGGGCGGATTAGCAACACACCCAACAGCACGGAGATTCTGCGAAACTCGGGTTTGATCTCCACAGCGATACTGCCGGCGCCAACTGATCCACAAAACTTTGTATTTACCACACCTACAGGAGCCAAGGATAAGATACGTTCTGTTATTGGGCCCAGTCAAGCTAATATACTTATTGGTAGTGACAACTCCGTGAAGCATGTGGTGCCTGCTAGTTTCGGCGAGTACATACAGTTTGAGAATATAAGTACCGCGGGTGTTACCGCCGACTTTATTCACGACTCCTCGTTCTTTGTTACTGCTTCCGACTCCGACATACTTACTGCACAGTACCACAGACAGGCGCTAGGCTTCCTTGTTAATATAGTCAATCCGGAGACACGCTTGATACCGAAGATTGATAGCATTGTGTCGCTTATTCCTAAACACCGTATTATGCTGTTGCACGGATCGGGTGACAATATAGTTACCGTCGTATCTGTAGGAAGTGACCGTAACTTCAAAGGTATAAGCAAGTTCAGCTTCCCGGTAAAAATACATCGCATGAAACAGGTTAGTGATGACAAAGTTGGTTTCATACTGCAAGACGGAACCTACGCTGAACTCGACTTTCGCGCAGACGAGAACACAGATTACACAGACAACATTGCGGGCAGTAAGAATAAGTTCAACTCAATCATAACCACGCTGCCTATGTACACAATGGATGCCAAACGTTTCTCACCCGGTACCCGTATGACTATCCGAGAACTGTTTTTCTGCTTATACGGATACATCGATGCAACAGTAAGTATTGTGAACGATGAAACGGATGCACATGCAACGTTTGATATACGACACCCGGAGCCTGGAGATGCTACCAAGTTAAAGCTTTTCAGCGGCATATACCCGCAGAAAACACTGCCTGCTAATGGAAGTATTGCTCCTAGAATACGAATTGAAAAGAACGACAATCGCTATATGTCAATAAATAGTCTTGTAGCGGAGGTTCAGTAATGGCTAAAGAACAAACTATGGAGTCGATGCTGCAACAAGCCATCCAGATGGAAGATGCAGAGAAGGCTAAGAAAAAGGGGCAGTTAAGCAGCGCCATCAACTGGGGGTTAACCGGTGTCAAACAACTGGGCGGAGGTCTATCTGCCTGGAATGACGCCCGGGGCTATACTGGCTTTGAAGAGGATGATGAGGTTGTAGGCGCTGTCACAGCAAATGCCATGGGGCGCCTTGCACAAGGAGACATAGTGGGTGCTGCCATCGCTCTGTTTAGAGGAGATGAGCTGCAAGCACAGGAACGCCGGAAACGGCAGAAAGAAAAGCAGATGGGCATTAAGAACCAACTGCGGGAGTTACGACGTGGAAAAGAAAAAGACGAAAGAACAATTGATCAAATTTCGCAAAAGGGAATTGAGGAAGCACGCAATTATGCTGCGGAGGCGGCTTTCGCAGGTTATGGGACGGCCAGTGGTGTCGCATCTGGTGGATCAAGACGGCGTGTCCGTGGGTCTGCTGTTCGTGCCCAAGCCGCAGCAGAAGCCCCAGCTCGATACCTCGCCCAAAGACTCGATGAGCTGGCAGATGTGGAACGCATCCTGGGACAAGAACACGCAGAAGCACTAGAGAATCACCCAGGCCGACTTAAATATCAAGATGCATTACAAGCAGAACTCGACGACGTTATGAGGTTAGACTAATGCCAACGGATGTAAAGAATATCCAGCAAACACTGGACGCTTTTGAAAGTACCGATTTGCAACGCAAGAACCAGCGGCAAAGCAGTCTCGTGCCTATTGGTGCAGCAACCAAAGCTATTGGTAGCACTCTTCGGCAGATTAAAGCCCAGAAAGACGCTAACAGAGCGCAGGGTATTATAGATCGAGCCAAAGCTGTTAAACAACGGCTTGATCTTATGTTGCAAGACAAGACTGCTGAAGAGAAAGAGCAGGTGTTCGCCAGCTCTAACTACCTTGATGCATACCAAGGCCTGATAAACGAAGCAACCGCATTGGGTGGAGACATCGCAGGAGCCACACAGGGAGCTATCGGTAGTATTCAGCAGTCAACTAAACTAAAACACTTGTCTGGTTTAATGACAACCATGGCAGCAGAGCGAAAGGAGCGCGTTAAGGAATCCTTGACTCGCTTTAGAGCCCGGGTTGCTACTAACCCCGATCAGGGACAGGCTGCTGCGGCGGATGCTAAATCCAGCATGATGATGCTGCTGCAATCGGATGCACAGCGCGAAGAATACAGACAAGCTTTAAAGAAGAATTTTGCCCTGGGTGCGCTGGAGGGTTTTACTAACAAGGGGCCCAATAATAGTCCGCGCAGAGCACTCGAGATGCTGGACGATCCGGACATAGCCAAATACCTCACTGACAAGCAGATGCGCACCTATCGCAACTATATTAGCTCACAGTTAAAGGATTCTAAGAATAAAGCGGTTGCTACCCGTAACGATATACTTGGTTATGCGGCCAACACAGGTGACTTTTCTAGTATAATGCACTCACTCAAGGAACCTGAGTTAGACGATAAAACACGAAAACAACTTAAAAATGTTATACAAGTGGCACAGGCCCAAACACTTCGCGCAAGACCGGTAGATGAAGACACTGTTAACAAAGTTCTGATAAAGAACCCGCAGAGCAAGGATGACAGAGATTACAACGAGAAGACTCGCGCTGCGTTCAAGAAGCTCGGTGAAATGTATACTGCGAATCCCATAGACGCGGTGTTGTCCGTTATGGGCCCGGAGTATGAAACAGAGCTAGGTTATGGAGATGTGGTGGCTGATGTATACGGTTCGCGCCTTAGCAGCAACAGAGCGGCAGAGGTAGCTACGGATGCACTAGAAGCCCTAGAGAATGGTACACACGAAGCGTATGCTAAAAACCTGCAAGACAAATACCGCGGTGTATCTAATAGCGTTATGCTTGAGTCAATAAACAGACACTATTATGGTAAGACTGGCATAAAAGCCCAGAATGAACGTGCAGCTTTGATAGTATCGTATAACAGCTCGCTTAAGGGTATGTTCAAACCCGAGGCTGTGTCTAAGGTACTGGCTGCTAATCCTAAACCAGCTACAACAACATACATACCGCAGCGAGTGAGGGCACTAAGACACACACTGAGCGATGACGAATATACCGCTACAGTGCGTATGATGCAAGCGCAAGCCTCTCTTGCGGCCGAGGAAAAGCAAGTAAAGGGTAAAGAACAAAAGGGGCAGCAATATAGCAAGGAAACCAACTACAACGACTCGATAAACGATGTTGCTGGATTTATGGAATCCAAAATTGTGGACTTGCAGCGAGAGGTAAGTTGGTGGCCTAATCCAATGAACGGTTTGCTTAAAGATGGTAAGTCTGTAAAGCTTCCTCCAGATATAATAGGTAGTATGACAATAGACGAAGCCCGTCGCAACCGGGACAGTGTAAGACAACAATTGACCGTAGCCAATCTTAAACGCTTCGCTGTTAATTTTGATGAATCAACAAATAATTTACTTAATGATGCTGCCACTCAGATTTATTTAAAACGAGACCCGCGCAGCGATGGCATGCGCTTTAATGTTGTTATGTCTTCACCCACTGGTGTTGCATACGATCCTGGTTTTACTGATTTTGAGAAAAGAGAAAGGCAAGAGAATCTGCTTACGCAGGCAGACGGCCAGGTTTTCCAAGTTAGCGCAGAAGAGATATATAAGCACGGTTCACTTATGCCCTCCGAGTGGGAGCGCGAACCCGAAGATGTAACCCTGTGGGATATGGCCACAACAGCTGCTGGTGGTATATATAACGACGCAAAGCGACGTATATTCGAACAGCTGTTTAATATAAAAGAGCCAGAACAAGCTGCTGCGGCTAGTTTTGATATAAGGGCTGCTGACAGACAGCGTCTCTCTGAGGAAGCTATTAAGAATTTGCACACATTACCTACGCCTGAGCAGAACCCACTCGCTCCCGGACATAACCTTAAACCTAGATTTGAACGTGAGTGGACACAAAAGGTTAGACCGGCTCTGCTTAAACACAACGATAAGTGGAAAGGTGCAGCCGCTAAGTTATCTGGTGAAACAAAACTTAATCTGATGAAGTTTATAGGTTATATAGAAAGTAAGTACAACCCGGCCGCAACAAGTAAAGTGGGTGCCGAGGGTGTATTCCAACTATATGATAAGAATAAAGAAGGTATCGACACGCGTAACACGGAACAGGCTGCTGGCCGAGCTATTGAGGTTATGTCTGACGCATATAATCTGGCGACTAGAGTGGCTAACAAGGTGAAGGGTGCTACCGAACAAGATAAACTAGTACTAGCAGCTCGCATCTATAATGGTGGACGCAGTTTTGCTGTGGACAAAGATGGTAACCTGCAAACTGATACGCTTCGCAGAATAATGCGCGGAGCCAGCTCTATCACGAAGGGCGGCGATCCAGAGAACCCCAACTACGCAAATAAATTTTACAAATTTTTTGGCTTCACCAAGCGTTTGAAAGCAACGCCGGGTACTAAAGAGGCTATAACAGACTTGGACCCTGAACTATAATGGCAGTAGCATTTGGACAAACTAAACCGAAGAAAGTACCTAGGTACAGGCCTAAACCGCTTGTACAAGAAGGGGAAACTGCGATATACAGAGCAGCCGTTGAAGACGGCGGCAAAAGCATACTTGAGTCTTTGTGGGATGGTGCGGAACTGGCTTGGGATAGTTCGTTTGAGAACCTTGGTGTGAACGCAGCCGTTAACGAGTACAAGCGACGTTTTACAGAAGGCTCCGGTGAATACGTAAGTGTAGAAGAGGCAAAAGAGAAATGGAATCTAGAGTTAAAAGAACCAGCACGATTAGAAGAAGCTCTGTTTCTAAATGCAATAAATGTACAGAGCCAGCAACTGTTCGAGGAAAGCTTGCAAGACTTAAGCATGCAGCATGGGCCGGTGAACTTTGTGGCCCAGCTTGCCGGGTTGTTCGGCACAGCGATGGTACTTCCAGCGAACTGGTTGGGACTGGGAATATACAAACAACTGAAAAGCGTACCGCGTTACATGCGGTTGCGTGCTGCGCACCAAATAGCGCAAGCAAAGAAGGGCACAGAAAATGCACAGAAAGTTGCACAAGCGAGGAAAGCATGGAAAGATTTACGAATTGCTGCAAAACAAACACCTGTGGGAATTGTAGAGGCTGCGGGTGTTGTGGGAGCGGAGAATGTGTTGTACGAGCATCTGCGGGAAGAGCAGGGAATAACGGGAAACAAGGCCCTAGCCTTCGGGATAGGTGCGGGTGCGGGACTCTTTCTCGGTGTAGCGGGAAAAGCGATGACAACAGCTGCTGCAGATGTGCCCCCAGCTGCACCTGTGAAGACTGCACCCCTTGTGAAAGATGTGGCTGCCGATGCTGCTGTTGCTGTGAAGGACCAACCAACACCCGATGTAAAGACTGCCGAAAAGATACTAGCACCAGAAGAGCCAAAGGCTAAACCCGGAGAAGAACCAAAACAGAAGCCGGGACCTAATCTAGCTAAACCAGTGGTGGTTGATCCAGATGAGTTCCGATACATGCTAGAAGCCGCTGATCGTGTGAAGCAGCGCGAACTTATCGAGACTGCTTGGGCCAGTGAGCCTGCCAAAACAGCAACACTAAAGCACACTCCTGTTGCAGATGATTTAGATAATCTTAAGATACCGGACGAAGCCGCCCCCGTGCAACGCACTGTGGTTGCTAAAAATGTAGAAGAGTTTGACCAGGTAATTGACGACATACACAAACAGTTAGAGTTAGCAGACAGCCACGCTAAAGCTAACCCAACTAAGGTAGCAGATACAGCGCCGCCTGTAGAGCGACGTTCCGCGGTTGAAGAAATTTTTGATGATGCAGATACACTAGAAGACACGGTTGTTATGCCTGAGTCCGAGCGTGCGGCAATAGATGCTGAGGCTGCTGACCGAGCAGCAGCTCGTATTGCACAGCAAGCAGAGCGAGAGGCTAGAGATAGACTTGTTCAGGATAAAATAGCTAAAACCAAAGCAGATGTTGCAGAAGAAGTTGTTTCCGGTACACTAGACACTGCTAAGATAAAAGACCCACAGACCGCGGATAAAACAGTAGCCGAACTTGTCGATGAAATGAAGAACGTTGACACCACCATGGTGCCCGCACACATTGCGTGGGGCCGAGTGTTGTTTGGCAAAAGCTGGGAAGACGATTTGGTGGAAGCGGTTGCTTCCCTTCGTAAAATGGGTGTTATGACACCTATAACAGACATATATCCGTGGATGCGGCACAGAAAGGCCTTCTTTGGCAGATACTACCAGGGACACAACTGGTTGAAGAAGCGACACGGCGTATACAGCAGCAACATGCTTAAAAACGAATTGTTGCGACTTGATCAGCGCTTGATTGACTTCCACCTAAATAAATCTAAGGCTACAACAAAAGGGGCTGGTGCTAGCCCTATAAAGGATGGTAAACAAGCTAAGCCGCCTACTAAAGAAGCGGTTGCAAAGAAGCAAGTAGAAGAGCTTCAGACAGTCGAAGAGGTAATGCCTAAAGTAGAGGTAATGCCCAAACCCAGACCTAAACCCGCGCCAGAGCCACTGCCAACCAAACTAGAAGAAGGCGCAGCTGCCTTTGAAGAGATTGATGGCCAGTTTGTTGTTCGTACACGCACAGCGTTAGAGGATCACGAAAACCCGCAGTTAATAGACTGGTATAAAAGAAAGGGTATTACTACGGAAGATTACGCCGAAATGGACGCTGCTGCCGCAAAAGGTATACGCTTAGACATACGCCGCTATAAAACACGTAAGGGCGCAATGGCCCGTTTTGATAAGTTTAAAGGACAAGATGCACCCAAAGCCATTGAGCCAGAACCATTAGTTCCAGAGGGTACACCGCTGTTTGAGATGACTGACCCTGACGGAACTATATTCCGTGCAGCTACCGCATCCCCTCTGCTACTACCTGCACCCAAACCCAAGCCTAAAATTAGACGCGTAAGCCCACCGGCTTTTAAGACTAAAAAGAAGGCAAAAGATAAACCGGCAACCAGAGCAGGCGATGTATCTCCAGAGGATGAGCGTATTGCAGAGGTGGCTGAGGTACTTAAGCAAGCAAAGCAAGACAAAGATGTTGATACAATAATCGAACTAGAAGACGAACTGTTTGAGCTGCGCGTGGCTAAGAAAAACGGACCTGCACCTAAGATTGGAGAAGAGAAGGTGGTGGAAACGCCAGTAAAAGAGGTTGTGAAAGAAGACCCGGCACTAGCGCTAATAAGAAAGCATGATCCAGACAATGCATTAGTTAAAAGAGCGGATTTAGAAAATAAATACGGTGTTACCTATAACACAGGTTCGAACGGGGATTTTGAAAGTTTGGTAAAGCAAATTCCAGATGCTGAAGTCAACTACGTAAAACTAGAAAAAGGACCAGACGGGTACGTACTAAGTGCAAGTGGTCCCAAATATCAAAAAGGCCGCTTTGTTTATTCCGGTGGTGGTGGAAAACACGGGAGTGTGTCTGGCGGCAATACAATAGAGCAAACATATAAAACACTAAAAGGTGCTTTAGCTCGCTTTAAGAAAGAGGCTGGAGATGGACCGTCTTTAAAGGAAATAGCGGGAGAGAGTACACCAGCAGTCTCTCCCAAACCACAGAGTGTCGAGCTAGAAGCACCCTTGGATGATGTGCCTAACACAAAAGCGCCGGAGCCAGAGGTCACCGCTAAACCGGCTGCTAGTAAAAATTATACAGTACATCAACCGACAGGCGACACAATGCAGACGCTAGTTGAGTGGCGGCATCCAAATAAACTAGATGAGATACAGTTTTGGATATTTAAAACAGGCGACAAGTTTAATGTAATGCAGAGAACTGACAGCGGAACTGTTAAAGACTCGTATAAGACATTGCGTGGCGCTCTTAAGAAACTGGACCGACAGGTAAACACATTAGAGGTACGCGAAGACGGCTATGTAAAAGGTCGGGAACGTGTAAACGACTATCCCGTTCCTAAAATAGAAGAATTTGAACCGAAAACACCACCCCAACGTAAAACTAAAGAAGTTAAGGTGGTTGACAAAGACGCTGTGCGGCCTACCACGGACAATGCAGACGGAGCTAAGCTAGCGCTAGAGCAACGCTATCCGGAAATAAAGTTTGAGACCAGTAAGACAGCAAGTGTAACTGGACCAGATGGAACTACAACCCCAACAGTAGGCAAAGACGACATATTTAACCTAACATATAAACCTAAGACAACCGCTAAGGAGCCCACGCCCGGAACTATTGCCGAAATAAAGCTAATGAAAGTACCTAAACAAACTGGTGCTGTGGGTGGCGAGCAAGGCGAGTTTATTGTTACATCAGCTACTAATGAGATAAACCAACTTACTGGTAAAGCACAGTTAGTAGGCGGCGAAGGGAAGCGCTACAAAACTTTACGTGGTGCACTTAATTCATTTAAGAAGCAGGTGGGTGACAAAGCTAAAATACCGACTGCAGACGAAATTAAAATGGGGCCCAAGAGAGGGGCTGAAAAGATACAAGAACTTACAGAGGAATTGACAAAGTCAATTAAACAATTGGGAGACTGTCGTGGCGGCAAATCTATGCAATCTGAAGTTTCTGGACCAAATGCGGCGGGTACTGGTGTCCCTGGAAAAGGAACATCAGGAACTGATTAAGCAAGCACTTCGTGAAGGTGGGGAAGCACTTACCGAAACGGAAGAGCTGTGGCTTAAGAAGACATCCGCGGAACTAATCCAAGACTTACAGAAGAAGATATTATTGGGGGACCTAGATGACCTAGGGCCCGAGGCTGTGGTCGAGTTGCAAGACGCAACGCGAGAAGCATTTTTCAAGGTATACGACCAACTAGCTAAGGTCAAGCAAGCGCAGAATTATGTGATTCAGAATAAAGCGCAGCTAGGCACTAAGGGTGGCGTGCGAGGCTTGATTAAAACCTGGCTTAACCGTATATCGATTAACCAAGAACAGGCCGTTAACTCCAGCAACAAGATGTGGGGAGATGCCTTTGATAAGGTAGCCACCAGTGGTGGTACAGAAATTAACCCGGACGAAGTTGCACTAGCACAGAAGCTGCTGCTTAACGAAGTTCAGGGTGGGGATGCACTGAGACATTACCTAGCTAAGGTAGCTAACGTGCAAGATGTAGAGCGACAAGTGGCGCTAGCCATGATACAGGGACACCACACTAACCCCGTACTTAACTACATAGGTAAAGCGGCTGTGTTACAAGCTGATATGGCTGAGCAGTGGGCTCACACAATAAGACCGGGCTTCTCGTTCTCTGCTAACATAGCCTCTAGTATACGCATGAGTGCCCGAAAGCTTAATGAGATGGGTCTTGACGGTTTTAAGTCAACCATGCGGGAACTTGACTTGGTTAAACAGCTCCGGGGCTATCAACGCATGGCGGAGAACCCCAAGTATAAAGATACAGGTGTACCGGAAGAGAAAGTAGAACGCTTACTTAACGATCTTTACTTAGATGCAGCCCAGACGGGTAAGCTTAAGCCGAGAGATAAATACAACACCCCTATGATAGCGCGCGAGTCTGAGTGGTTTGGGTTTGCAGACGCAGAAGCGGAGTGGCACTTTATATCACAGTTTGGTGACCTAGACGGTGGTGTTGCTGGGGGTATATTCACCACACGACAGCAGCGCATGGCAAAATTATCAACAGATGTGTTGCTTGGCAACGACTGGGGTCACACACTGCAGCGGTTTAGTAGAGCAATAGCCGAGAATACCAGAGCAGATACTTTTGAAGGCATTGAGCGCTATGTGCATAACCGAGCTGGGTTTCTTAACGGTATTCTAGAAGGTGGAAAGTACGACGAAGTGTATGACCATCTTATAAGCGGTATAAACAGTTTTATTAGCGGTACCTTTACCGGTGCCGCATCTCTGAGAAACGTAGTAAACGATAACACAATGTACACAGCCCTGGTGCGTAACTCTTTCGACAGATCGAGCGTGCTGTGGGGTTACATGTCAAATATGTATAAGGTACTTCGCGGTGCCTTTATGCAGGGTCGCACTAATGAACTGGCAGAGCTTGTAGAACTACAGGGCGTTGCTACCACTATGTCGCAGAAACAGATAGTGGAAGGCGTCGCCAATAACATTGTCAACATGAGTCGCAAAGGGCCGGACTGGTCACGTAAGTTTGCTTACGGCATGAACCGCTTCTCAGATGGTATATCTAAGTGGGGCGGAGCCGATGCTGTCAACAAAGCGGCGCGTGTTAACGGGGCAATACAAGTTGGCCATATGCTGCGAACAGCGCTGCGGCAGGGCAACTTTCACACGATTCCGAAGGGCTTTAAAGACGCACTGTTAAAGGCTGGCATAGGCGAGAAAGAGTTTGAGGTTATTAAGAATCTTGACTGGGTGCGGGACCCCCGAACAGGTCAGCAGCTATTGCCTAACGTGCAGGGTATATTGGACGATAACTTTAGAGTTAAAGTAATGCGCGGCCCCAATGAAACGAGTGAACAAGCTCGCGGAAGACTTAGAAACTCAATGGTGGCTTTCTTAGAAGAGACTACTTCGGAGCTAATACCTAAGGTGCAGTCTTCTGATATAATTGGGCATGATAAGTTTGCTAACCCGCTGTCGAAGTTAGCCACATCGAGCATTTACCGATTTGCGCCAATTACCTTGCGGCAATACCACGGGCTAGTACGGGCCTTCAGACGGATGAGTGGACTAGCAGATGCTAACGTAAATGTTGGGGAGCTAGCCTACCAAGCAACACAACACCCGATTGCTTTTGGTAAACTACTTGGCTTGATGACTACCTCCGGACTGGCTACTCTTTGGGCATATGACATCAAGAACGGCAAGACCCCCAGAGAGATGAGCAAACAAACTGTTATGGAAGCACTTAACTTTTCGGGTGCAACAGGTGCTCTGGGTATTATATATATGTCACTGCAATATAACCAAGCCTTGATGAGCTCGCCCCTTAACTCCGTGGGTATGTCGCTCCATGACTTTGTAGAGGTTATGGCTAATATAAACAAGCCCGGTGGAGAAGAACGGGCTAAACGACAGTTTAAACGACTAATCATCCGTATGGGTGGTTACACTAATTTATGGTATACTAAAGCCGTCACAGATAAGCTTATCAGTGAAGGCCTTAATTTACAGGTTTCACAAGGTGAAATGAGACGACTTCGTGAAAGAGGTCAGGAGAAGTGGTTAGACTAATGTTTCAACAAAGATGGGAAGGTAGTTTAAATCTAAGCAGCACAGTAAGACTGGCTGCTGCACCCACTCGCATATATGCGGTGGATACGCACAATAACATCTTGCGTCTGGTAGAGGTTTATCCAAACGGGATAGGCCACCGCGTTATTGGTAACCTATTTACTAGCGCAGGAGCCACGTGTCAAGGCTTGGCCTGGGATGACCAAGCCGGCGTGCTGAAGGCGCTTATCCGCAGGGGTACCGCGCAGTACATCTATCAGGTTAGCACCAGCGACGGACACGCTGCGGCTCCGCAAACTATGCCTTCCGGCACATCTCTGCTATACGGTCTTGCCATACGCAGCAGCACTTTATACAGCTTCGATTCTGCTGGCGCTGTTATTCAGATTACATCTACGGGCACGGCTTTAAACGTGAATAGGTTAACTGGTAAAAGCTTGTCTGGCGTAACAACCCTTGTGCAAGATATACACACTGGTGATGGCGACAACTTCTTGGTAGCGTTCGGCCGCTCCGTGCATAATTATAAACTATCCAACAACACAACAACTGCTGTAACACTCCCGACTTTCTCGGCAGGTACAATAAACGGCGTAACTATTTTTGGTAACAATCTGTACGCTGCCAACGACGCCGCTGTTAGGTTTGTGCGAGCCAATACAGTCACAGCGATAGGTAGTCGAATAAGACAATCTACTAGCGCCAATCCCGTACCTATGGTGCGTAAAAACGACGCCATTGTATACATGCTAGACGGCCTTGGTGCTTCACAAGCCTTATATCGTATAAACGTAGATGGCACAAGGTCCCGCGTAGGTTTGCTGGGACAATCCAACGTTGACACGTCGACAGCTCTGGTGTGGAGTTCGTACACGAGTAAACTGTATGGGTTAGTAAACCAAGGCAGCCGGGGCGTGCGCGTCTTCGAAATAAACGAGACAACGGGCGCTGCCACAGCTGTTCGCGATCTAAATGGCTATCTTTTACGCCCCAACGGTACTTATGAAAACGGTACTTTAGATTGGGGTTTTGCAATAAGCGCCACTCGCCTTATCTGTATTGCAAACGGTAGAGCATACCATGTTTATCTGAACACTAGTAATCTTAGCTCAACTACTTTTTTACAAACGAACAACAACTACGCTCACTCCGCTGGTTTTTACTACAATGGCACGTACTACGACACGGATCACAACGCTGTGGTGTCGCGCACATCATCCACAACACCTATAAATACAGTTCTATCAGCGCGTGTAGCTGCAGACTCTTCGTTTCAGATAAACGGCCGTTGGTACTTTCTACGAACTACACGAGATGAAACAGACAACACAAAGTTCAATTTACAACTGTATCACGTAGACGCGTTGTTTCCCGAGTTTTACACGCGTGGCACACCACTAGCCCAGCTGTATGTAGACAAACCCGCCGACATCCGCAAACTTAAAGCCGACGCTTCAGTCACTGAAATTTTACCAGCCGCCCATGGGGGCAAAGGACCATACACTTATGCCGTTAGATATAATAATTCAGCAACCCTCCCGCTCGGGATCACTTACAATTCCGCTTCCCGCGGACTTACTGTTGACCCTGCAACTGCTAATGTCGGCGAGTATATACTAGAGTACAAAGTCACCGACAGCGAGACTCCTGCTCGTTCTGTATCGCAATCGTTTCTAGTCAGAATTGGCCCAGCACAAGGTGTTAACATTGGTACGCTTACCGTACCATCTCCTGAAGACGTTACTATTACGCAGGGTGACTCTCGCGTTATCGTAATGCCTCGGGCTACGCAGGCCAATGGAAACATAGGCTACGATGTAGACAGTATCGACACCGGTTACGAAGAGGATCAATTACCTCCTGGATTCACATATGATGAGGCTACAAATTCACTACAAGTGAGCAGCAGCGCAGAGGTAGGGGTTCACCGCTTCCGCTACGAAGTAGAGGATGGGTTCACAACTAGCTCAGACGCGTTCACTGTTACAATCCAAGCTCCTATTGGGCTAGCGAACATACCTGATGTTACTGTTTACGATGATCAGAATTATAGTGAGACGCTTACCGGCTTCTACAGGAGGTAGTGGGGCTAGAAGCTATGCTTTAAACACACTAGTACCTGCGCAGCCGGGGCGCCAAACTCCTGGTAGCTTTGATATAACACTTGCAGCAACCCCCACATCGGGTTTAAGTGGCTACAGCGGGTGGGGTCGCGATGCCGGAACTAATACAACATATTTCGGTTCAAACTCGCAGGATGCAAATACCAACTCGGATTTGCTAGGTCTTATACGATCCGGAACTATTGTTTTCCTTGTAGCTAAAAACCGCAGCAGTATATCCGGTAGTGCAAGCATATATTTTGGATCAGAACGATTTGATATTAACATATCGTCCAGTGTATTGTCTTGGCGCACAAACGGCGTGGATGCAAGCACAGAATTGAATATAGCGCGTGTCCGCGGGGCTGTTCCTACAGTGTGGAATAATGTATATCTTGTGCTAAATGATGGTACACGCATACCTATGCCTAGCACCACACCACCCGTACCAGAATCTTTAACAGACCTCCCTGCCGGCATAACGTTTAATGCAGTTAGCCGGGAATTGGCAGTGGCTGATAGCACGGCCGTAGGCGAACATGCGCTCAGATATACAGCTACAGTCGGTACAGCCAGCAAAACGGAAGACTTTGATGTTACCGTTGAAGATGACGATTTGCTAACCTTGCAAAGCACATCCTTTATTGTGCACAAGGGTGCGGACAGGACTGTTACACTTCCGGCTGCTGCTGGAGGTGATAGCTCCAACTACGCTTATGAGATAGTCGAAGACCCAGAGAATCCAGACTTCGCAGCCCGACTGGACAGCAGCACACGTGTGTTGACTATCGATGACAGCGAGACAAGTGTGGGGCGCTATACCTTAAGATATACAGTGACAGATGGCACTCAGACAGCCACTGCAATTATAATCTATAAACGTACTAGCCGCTGTTGTGCAGTTATCTTTGCCTACTCCGGCTAACATCACTCTTATACAAAGACGAACCTAATCAATCGCACAGTTTACCAGCAGCTAGTGGTGGTACGGCTCCGTACACATACTCGCTTAACCAAGAGAACGGGGATGCCCTTACCGGCTGGTATAACTTTTACACCAAGTAACTCGTGCCCTGTCGTTGCTATCCTCCCAAGTGGCGGCAGGGACTTATTCTCTTAGATTACCAAGTAACAGATTCGTCTAACCCGCAGGGTGCAGAAGATGCGGACTTTACAGTAACCGTACTGGCTAGCAGACCAACGCCTTTGGCCTTGCCCGACATTCCGGATCAAACATTCAAGCGAAGTACGCTTCCGCAGACGGTGACCTTGCCAGCGGCTAGCGGTGGCGCAGGAAGCTATAGCTACCTTATCAGTAGCGCAGACGAAGGTGTTGACGTGTTGCTTAACGGCAATACTCGCGTGCTTACCGTGCGCGATATGGCACCTGGCACATATGCTATTAACTACACAGCCGTAGATGCGGACGATAGCCGCCTTGTTAAAGGCTTTATTATAACGATTCAAGAAGACTTAACTCTACCTCAACCTGATAATATAACAATACATGTGGGTGACGTTGGTGGAGTTGATTTACCACTTGCCACCGGGGCTACCTCAAATGTTAGATATGCAGTTACGGGTTTACCCACAGGGTTAAGTTTCGTAGCACTAGGTTCGCGTAACCGAATTCAGTGGATTGCAGGTACAACGGCAGGTACACACACTCTTACTTACACAGCTACGGATGGCTCTGCTAGCGCATCTAGAACGTTTACTTTGACTATTCGGGCCGCGGCTGTTGTGGTGCCTGTAGAGGGTGAGGGACCATATGTCGATCCACCTCCGGGTGTGCACAGCAATCTTGATACTGATCCGGCCGGAACAGAAGGGACCGGCAGCGGCGATGACGACTTAACCACAGGTTGTGAGATGGGTGTAACGCCAAGTGTCGTTGGTAATCCGGCTGGTATATCTATAGCCGACGGCAAAATTGTTGTTGGCGATGACGCAGCTTGTGGAGAGAATAGTATAACTATTAAGTGTGGTGAAGATGTAGCTGCCAAACCAGGAACACCGTGGTCGCCCACAAACGGTTGTTATCTACAGTTTCCTGGTGGTAGTAGCGGCGCCGTTCGGCAATACTTTTCGTCCGGCACAGCTGCGAGGACTGCGCTTTTTGCTTTAAACGCTACAGATTCTACAAATGCTTCGCGCAACTCTGCTTGGCAGGCGCTAGTTCGGCGATCTATATCCGCGGGCAACACACCCCTTGTGGTAAGCTACCGCGTAACTACGACAGATCGCCGCACCTTTGCTCGCGTTGATTTAGGTTTAAGTTCGCGACGCGTGTCGTCTAGCACATGCCCCGTTGGTGGCAGCGTCGGCGGCGGAGCTCGGCCGTGTCCCAGCTGCACGGGTCCGACACCGGGCAGAACAGCCCCCACCCACACCAAAACTTTCCGAAAGGCTTGTCCTGTAGAGTGCCCTGGCCAGACTGAGTTTGAGCTGGATCAGTGCGAACTCTGGGAGATGGCAAACAATAACGAAGAGATATTTAACATACCAACACCTGAAACTAGAGATGGCTCGGGTGTAACAACTACTATAACAGGGCTACCGGATGGTTTGACTGAGATTGACGGATCATTTGGCCTAGCACCAACTAACTTCCAAGCCTTTATGGCTTTCATGGTTCAGAACGGCAGACGCGTTACCTTCACCATGCAGTACACTACCGATAGTGGTGAAACTACAGAGTGTCCTATTGTACTATCTATGCCTGAAAAAGCGTGTAGCGATAGCTTCCCGTGTATAGAAGGCGACACAAGAGAGCAATGCCGTGTTATAGGCAGACCGCCCGTACCCGTACCGCCCGAAGGTACACGTCCCTCACACGACCTCGACATTCAGGGCCGTGACTTACTAGGCGTACTGGGTTGTGGCAATGTGCACATACCCCTCCCCGTAGCAAACGGAGGTTCAGGGAACTATACCTACACATTATATGACCTACCTACCGGTGTGCTCTACGACAACGAATTACACGCACTTGTTGGCTCTGCAGATGAACCGCTTGAAGTCCTTATAACTATGCGAGCCTTCGACGGCACAGGAGCTGTTACTGACGAGCAGATGACCCTTCGCTTCGTTGAGCGGGCCAATGCAGACAACCCGCTGTTCACTGTCGTGCAGTACAACCAGAGCAACATCCAAGAGATAGTGGACAGAACACTAGCCCTAAAGATCGATATATCGCACATGCGCATCTATAAGCAAGAAGCCACTGTTAAGGTATTCTTCGACGATGCGCGGTTGGGCCGACAGATTATATTAGACACTACCGGCATTGAGCGGGGCAAGTTCTCTATACTTAAAGAGGGCACTCGAACTTACATCTTTATCGCTCCGGAGGTTATCCGCAGCATGTACAATCAGCTGCAGACACAAGCGGCGGGATGTTGGTACATAGAGATACGCTCTTCTTTGGAGCCGCTTAAGCATCGCGCTGACTTCGGCAGCACAGACATAACAGAGCGTGCGCTAGAGGAAGAGTTTAAGCGTTTGGACATACAGGATCAAACTAAGATCGTCGAGAGAAGCGCTGTGCCCCCAGAACCGGCCGAAAACAGCGTAGAAAGCCCGCATATTAAGCCAGATTCGGTACTTACTAACCACCTTAATGACGGTGTAGTCGAACAGAAGGCAATACGAGCTGGCTCGGTGACGGAAGATAAGCTGCGGGATGGCGCAGTCACTACACCAAAGGTGAAGAACTTAGCAGTTTCTGCGAATAAGATTGAACAAAATGTAGTTGATACTAAGCACATAAAAGACAACGCTGTTACACAGGCTAAGCTAGCCGATCCGACTAAGCTGTTGGCCTCTCCTGTGCAGACAGAAGATAAGATTGATGAGTATGCCGTGACCACGGCTAAGCTGAAAGACGGAGCTGTAGATACGCGCAACCTTGGTGGCGGAGCAGTTACCACGTCCAAGATCAAGGATCGCTCCGTGACCGCGGACAAGGTAGCGCAAGCATCGCTTACCACAGGTAACGTCAAAGACGGAAGCTTCTTCCGACCTCTGGCAGACCGAGAAGTAAACACAGAGAACATTGTTAACAAGCAGGTGGGTAGACGTGAACTCGACTACCGCAACCTTTACAAATACATGCAGAACGAGATGGCAATCTTCGACCTGCCGGTACTTAACCCAGAACAAATAGGCGTAGGCCAGCCTTGCGGCTTCCATGTGTTACCCGGTGATACTAAACCGACGGCTTTCCCTCTTGAAGGATTTTATGAATACGTTCCGGAAGAGGTAGAACAAGACCGCGTGACATAAGCGTTTACGGTGGATTCCCTGTCGGGGGTGTGCAACCTGAACGCGACACCAGCACGGTGCGTGTGAAGCAGCTAAAGTTTGGTACTACGGTTCTTACCGATCCGACTAAAGGGGTGCACTGCTCAACCGAATCCGAATAGGCGACATAGAGTATATCGGCTACCTTGTGCAGGGCGCTTACTTGCACACATCGTCTAAGGTATATCAGGCCGGGCGGACCAGTGTGCCAGCAGCTGTTTCGGGGGCTAGCCACGACACAGCGGCTGCTAACTTCAAGCGCCGACTTAACTTTGTACTAGAGCGCCGCACAAACTTAGAAGACCCCGACACAACTACGCACTTTTACATGAACACAGTTATATGGAATAGCGCGCTTGACTTTGATACAGATAAACTTACGCAATACTCTACTGTTGAACTAGATGCACTTACCGGACGTGAAAATGTAGGTGGGTTGTTTGCTGGCGTGCACGTTAGTGTAGCCGGAACAGACGAACAGCTGTCGGCTAAGAAGTTGGGCACCACGTGGACTGCACCGGCTTCCGCGGGTACACCCAACAACTTACCCCCTATACGCACACAAGTCTACTCGTTTAGCGCACTGTCGGGAAGCATGAGTAACGCTAAGTCGGGTGCAAACGCTTGGGATCAAGCTATATTAGATGCGCCCAAGCTAAACAACACAGCACAGAACTATACCACGAATGCTAGTCGCGCTAACCTAACAGTAGACCAAGCTACAACATTATACAACGAAAGTATAACTAGACTGCCGGGATTTGGCATGTCTATGGTGGCCGAATCTAGCCGAGATGCAAACGCGCGAAGACAGCAGTCTCAGTTTGCCGCGTCGCCCGAGGAACACCTTGTTCATGTGTGCATACCTGCGCAGGGGCTAGGGTACAGAGTCGAAAAAGGCTTCTTTGGCCGATTGTTTGGCCCGAACTACACGTACTACCGCAATTTACCTATACTGAAGTACGCATTTGGATTTAAGTCAAACACAGTTAACAAGTGGGCTGTGTCTCATTGGTCCGTGTACACGGATTCGGAAACACCCGAAGAAAATAGGGTCACGCCGGAAGGCAACCCCCTTCCTGTAGATATAGATCAAAGAGCTGCGTATAACACACATGTGCATAGCATAGATGATTTAGACAGCAATCCGGTAGGGTTGCGTTTAGTGGGCTATATATCAGACGGCTTTTCAGTTGCTGATGACAATGTGGCCTCTACTACTGCTCCAACAGTAGTACCGCTTTACGAACGTGACATAACACGGAGTGGGTCTGAACGCACCGGTACGAGTATACCATCCGATCTAAAACCTAAATCTACATATGTGTTTGCACCTACTGCGGATAACTTAGCGCCTCGCAATATAAACGCGAGATCGCTAGCCTGGATGGCGCAGGTAACAACTTCGTTATCAGCAATAACGCGCAGCCTTCGTAAGAATCGAGCCTTCGTAACAGCGGGCGAGCAGCTAGAGTACGTTGATCGCTTCCCTGTTAACGCCGTTGCAGGTACACAGGTACACGTCCAGTCAGTGTACTCAACCTCAGGAATATACCGTTACTCTTACACATCCGCTGTGGGAGCTGACGAAGTCACAATCAAACGCGGACTAAGAAAGTACAACCCCGAAGGTGGGACAGAGGATCAATAATGCAACTTACTACGCAACTCATTTCTAGTCAGACTACGATCGACGACGCTACTATCGAACGAGTGTTCGGAAGAATAATGTTGAGGGGGCTAGAGCTGACTATACCTGATGACGAACCATTGGCTGGGCCTGATGGCGAATGGAAGACTGTGCAGACACGCGGCCGATTAGGCGGCTTGCCTACGCAGGGCTACAGCAACGGGCAGACATTTAATGTTGGCTCACCGGATGAGATAGAGGAGCTGTTGGTGTCGTTACCTTGGCCGGCTGGCGATACTGTAAAAAGTACACAGGAGCTGCTGTTAACAGAGCGGGGCGGATTGTTGCTACGTGTGCGGGAATTTGCGCCGACGGATGTAACAATTACACACGACGTGCGAAGCAGCTCCGTGCTGCATTTTGTTCCACAGAAAAGTACGCTATCGGAATACCAGGCGGTTGACATTGGGCGGTTTCAGGCTACTGTCAACGGCGAATTAGTTGGCGGCTGGGGTGTGGCTAGTGTAAAGTACGCCGATCCAAACGAAGTGGCTGGTACAGTTGATGATCAGATAATAGGTTGGGATGTACAACCAGATTTAACACCCGGGGCTGTAACGCATATCGCAACTTTAGCGCGGGGAGTACTTATTATTGATATATATGGAGAGGGTCGTGATTAAAGCAATACTTAGATTATATAACGATGAGTGCGGACTGTTGTTCGGGTTTAGAGATGACTTTGAGTTTCAAGACACCTCAGCGTTGAACTTTTACACATGGGGTGACAAGACGCAATCCGTGCGTCCGGCCGAGATTGATGACGGTACTATACAAGAATACAGCGAACTAAAGAGTCTACACCAGCGTATGGTTAGGGAGAGCACCATACCCAGTAACCAACGCAGCAATTACCGGTATCTCGTACGCAGCGCGTGGTTACCCGAGGCCAAAAACAATGCGCATGGCGGTTCCCTCGACAACGGCTTGTGGATTTCCTTACGCACTAGATTTCAAACGGCTTCGTACAGAACTAAGGACGGCACAACTCAACACGAGGCGCAGATTATTCAACGATTCGCTATACGGGACCGAAGCAACTCTGGGCGTTGCAGAAACAATTGTACCGGAGGTACGGCTTTAGTTTATGACCATGAGAATTACCACCGAAGAATACGCGTACAGCAGCATGTTATTGTAGCCATTCCAAAATCTTCTGGAATAACACAAGCAAGTGACTTTAAAATAAAAGTTAAAACAATAGCGGAGGTAACCGGTGGTTCCCTTGCAAGAGGAACGTCGCAAAACTACAGACTCAAAGGTGAAGTAGGTATACTCTGGGAGTTTGGAACATTTACTCCGCCGACTACGCCTAGGCCGACGGAACCCACTGACGATTGCGAAGCGGATGTGTCTATAACTGGCGTTACGGGCGATGGCAGTAGCACTAACCCATTTGATTTGGGAACGCTGTCTTATACACGATTACTAAATAACGAGTCTGTGCAAACTAATCTGCGTATAACTGGCTTTAGCAGTCTAGCTGACCAAGACAACATATTCATTAAAGCGGATAGGGGTAACGCACCTATACTACTAAACGGCGCAGGGGCGCCCTATCGCGCAGAAGTAGCTGGAGCAGCTGAGTTTGCCGCGGGACGACTCCGAATAACCACAACCGGTTTAACACAGAGTGCTCAACGCTCGTTTATAATATACGCGGGATATTATAGCGGCTCGAGCAGGTGCTACTGGTATTTCAAAGTTACTGTTCGATACGATAAACCAGAACCAGAACCGTGCCCAACAGGTCAAGTAAGACAAGCCGATGGAAGCTGCGCATGCCCAGGGCGCCGCGTGTGGGATGCAGCCACGCAGATGTGTGTATGTCCGACACCACCCACCAACCGAGAGTTTGTACCCAACACTACAACGTGCGCCACGAGGGTTCGTTGTGTCACCCCGTTTATTCGTAACGAAGAGACTGACACATGCGAGTGTCCAGCAATACCAGATGGCTTTGAGCGAACACCGGGCAGTACCCGATGCGGAACTAGACGCATCTGCACCTTTGGATGGAAAGAAGATAAATATAACGAAGCTAATGTCGTGCATGACTTTCACGTTGCTGCAGGGGCTCAAGCGATTGATGGACCGTTGGCTATCAACTGCCACGACGAGAAGATTTTACAGTACCGGCTATGGTAATGTATCACCCGCTAACGGCGTGCGGATAACCACGGATGACACATTCGGCGTTACTCGCAGCCCAACATATAAAATGCGCACCAACCTAGGCTTTGGTGAAACCATCACCGGCACACTTATTGCCAGCGATGGCACTAACGAGATATCACTTAAATTCCGTTTACTAGCTGCGGGTGTAACCTGCGGGCCGGGCCAAGTGTGCGCCGAGTTCTCCTCGAGCCAGTCCGGTGTGTGCATAGCCTGCGGATGCGGGCCGCTTCCGGACGGTCACGAGTGGGTGCAACTACCCAACGGTTTGCCGAGCTGTCGCAGCCGACCTATTCCCACGCGCTTGCGTTGGAAGAGTGGTCAAACCCCGGGCTCTACCGTTCTAGTCAATGTCGCTGCAGATCAAACAAGTTTTACTCTTCCGGAAGCAGTAGCGGAAGACATATATACAATAACCTACCGGGGGCGGTTCAACAACCATCCGTACCGGCGTAACGGCAGAGTGTTAAGCTGGGATGCAAGCTTAAACGACGGAACTACTAGAACCATACAGTGGTACGCATCAGCTGGTGGCAGCACAATTAGCCTCAACATTCGGTTGGCTTCGCCTAGTCGCCTAGAGTGGCGCGGGTGTCACAAAGATGGTGGGCGACAAGCTGTTCGCATGAGTAATGCTCACTCTATGCAGCTGCGAGTTCCTTTGGCGACTGGTGCTAATGGCCCGATCTCATATCTAGCACAGCTACAGCAGAGTCGAAACGTTACCGTGCGCTTTGTTAACCAAGTCAACAACCCGCACATACTTATTGAACCTACCAAGAACTTTTGTCCGGCGCAGTAGCGGCGACCCAGTCTACGCATTTGATAATATAGAACAACGGAACTTTACTGTTGCACTTAAAGCGACGGACGGTTACCGAACTATTACTCTATACTACGACATAACTAATGACATGGATAAGAACCTGGGCTACAGCAATGGTTATGCTGGTATAGCAGAAGGCTATAATCCCGGGGAGACATTTTTCTTTGATGAGGCTAGAAGTAGCAACTTTGCACTTCCTAAAGAGGGTGGCAGGATTGCTCTTATGGCACCAGTCAACGATGCTGACGGAGATACCGAAGGCATAACGCTGAGCATGGTATCGACTGCACCTGCGAGTTTATGGACTGGTGTGTCTAGAATTGTGGGTGCGGCTACGGGTGTGCTACAACGCCCCGCAGTTGTTACCCGGTACGCATTCCCGCCTTTGGCACAGGCCAGCGGCAAAATTGCTGATCTTAGTATCTTTGACCCGACGTTGCAAAACAGAGACCGGCTTGTCCGCTCTGCAGCAGGCTACGAACTGGATGTAAACGGTTTGCCTCCGGGCGATTACGTGTTCACGTATAGCGCGACCAAGGGCGACCAAACTCTTTCGCACACGCTTAACCTAACTATCGTAGACTGCGATGTTACGGTTCCGCCACCCAAGCCACCACCTAATGTTGTGGATGCCTTGACGTGGGCAGATGAGTGTTACAACAACGGGCAGCCGTTGACATACAACATCAGTCCGGCCTTTACTCGAATAACACTGCCCGAAGCGACGGGCGGAACTGATCGGATCACCTACGAGGTGGTAGCACACTCCGGATTTGACTTTACCTACCTGCCTTACGAGCATCAGATGGTTATATCGCCAGTTGTAGGCACACAGCGCTACACGCTGATAGCCATGTCGGGTAATAAGTTTATCACGGCAGAACTTACTGTCAACATAATCAGCGAAATACGAGGATGCTAGCCCCGATCCGATTCAGCAGTGCGATCCCGCGGGCCCCAATAAGACAGAGTTAGTACCTAACCCAGCGGGGAAGCCTAGCATGTATATTGCAACGCACTTCGCTGGCATTATGCGAGATAAGAACGTTGTCACACGTATTCCGGGCGCGGTAGTGTCCGGCTACAACAAGCTTGTGCCCGGTCGCTTCTATGGTGTTGACGAGAACGGAGAGCTGGCAGCTATATCTATAGACCCGCAAACCGGACAGACACCACATGCTTACTTCTTAAGAGCGCTATCGCGCTACGAACTGGTTATCATGCCGACCATTAACGGCACTGTTATTATTGACACTGAACAATTAGGAGGGCGAATATCGTGATAAGAAAGAAATTTACGTTATTTGTAGCGGACCTCCGCAATCAGCTTCTGCAAGACCTGGCACTTAACGTGTCGGATATGCAGTTCTACAAGTTGCGTGCGCGAGTATTTTTTGAGTTGCAAACGCCAGAGCAGGAAGTGATACCTGACTCTTACGGGCAGCTCGTAGTTGGTGACTTTACGGTCACTCAAACTGGACAGGTGAAAGAATTCCTGCTCCACAACTCAGGAAAACAAACGCTTCTGGACCTAGCTGATAGGTTCTCGAACGAGTTTACCCTTGACAGGGTGATACTAACTGTTGATGCGTCTATTGTGCCTAACGTACTTGAGGACCCGCTACCTGAAGGCGTTACCAAGCAAGCGCTAGAGTCCGCTTTCCGCAAGCGTGACTTGCAGGATATGAGTATTCTTGAGTCGACGGAACTGCCCACAGACTCGGTTGGTTCCTCGCAGCTGCAGAACGGAGCCGTGACACGAGGCAAATTAGCCGACGGATCGGTCACAGAGGCCAAGCTATCTAACATGTCGGTAACGACTGAGAAGCTAGCCGACGGAGCTGTGGCTGAAGCCAAGCTGGCCGATCAAGCGGTCACAGATGCCAAGCTGGGCGAGATGTCCGTAGGCACGGAGCAACTGGAAAGATAAGTCTATAACTGGGGATAAGTTTGCAGAACTGGACATCCCCGCCTCCAGATGGAATCCAGAGCCAGATGAGAAAGTGGCTCAGAAGTGGAGTGGGACTGGCCAGATTGCCGCTAACCTAGCTGCCGACCACCAAGACCACAAGATTTACTCTGTTATGGAGCAGGGCACAGGCGTGGCCAGCTCGGCTCTTTACGAAGTTAGCCCCGAAACAGGGGCGCGAACCAAGATTGGAACGAACCTATCTATTCCGGTAGGCCTTGTGGGGCAGGTTATTCCTTACCTAACGCATGACGATAAAGAGGATAGACTGACTGCTATGTCTTGGCCAACCCCAGGCTCGCGTGTGCAGCAGTGCCATCTGTTCGATATTGACGAACGCACGGGCACTGTTATTCGCACATCGCTGCGTCGTCTGCAAGTAGGCGGAAGGGATATCAACGACGTGGACGGCTTAGCCATCTATGAGGATCAGTTCCTTATTAAGCGTGAAAACAGTAATATATTGTACAACCTACTAAACACTACCTTTCGTGCCCATGCTGCTGCCGGTTCAGCCGTTCAGCTGCAAGACTCGGGCTTGCGACTAGACGCAGTTACTAATGCACCAGGCTTCACTTGTATCGGCATGACCGTGCATGAAGCGCGCCTGTTATATGCCCGTCAATCCGATGGTAAAACATTCTCTCTGGACTTGCGAACGCCGGGCAATACGGTAAACAACGTGGTGTTTAACCCAACGCTGCCGGCAGATGTGGCGGCTAACACCGGTGCTGTGTGGGGCCTAACGCACCTATATGGCGATCTGTTCACCACGCACACCACAAATATCGATCCAACCAAGGCGCCTCCCGGGCGTTACGCTAACACAGAATCAGACTTAATTGATTACCACCGCGCAGAGCACGTTCAGCCCAACACAGTGCTAGCTGAAGGACAGGTCAGCACGGGTAAGCTTGCTGACGGGGCCGTAACCTCGCACAAGATAGCTGATGGGGCCGTAACCGAACCAAAACTAGCCGATGACGCTGTGACCACGCCCAAGCTAGCCGACCAGTCGGTTACAGCGGCTAAGGTAGCCCTCGGCGCCCTTACAGAGGAGCACTTTAGGATCGTTCCGCAGCTCCGCATCGGGGTGAACAGCATTACGGCGGACAAGATCGCTCCCCGGGCAGTAACCCGGGAAAAGATTGCGGATGGGGTGCTCTTCGAGCCCACCATTCAGGATTTACAGAATATCAGTGATTTGGATTTAACCGTCAAGAATCCGGACGGAATCGGCGTAGGAAAGCCTGTGTCGACTTATTTTGATAGGGGTGAGCTGACTGCCCGTCGGGTGGATTTGCGCGTCCTAGCGCGATATATACGCGTTACAAACGCACTCACGCCACTAGTATATTTCCACGGCGTAGTTAGGTCTGTCAACCTCGATGCAGGTACAGCTCAGGTAGCTGCCATACCTGGTTCTATCGTGGGTCGAGACGAGGACGGACATCGTGTCACGGACTACCAAGGTAATGCCCTGGTACCGGGACAAAAATATGCTATTAGTAATACGGGGGAGTGGATACCGTCGCTTAGAAGAAGCGATCGGTGTTGCGGCATCAGAACATGCCATGAGAATTGCTTTGGTGCCAAACTATAGTGTGGTAGACCAGCGCCCTGTACCTACAGATAATCTGACTCTACCGGCTATACCTCAACTATTGGTTGAGAAGCCTGTGTCTGGCAGGGTTTATGCCCACGTGACCACGCAGGCTAGTGGTGGTACAGCACCGTACACGTACCGAGTTGACCAACGTGGAACGGCTTTACCTGCCGGGGTTATTTGGGATGCAGCCAACTCTAGGCTAGCCATTACATCGCAGGCGAGTGTAGCTACGCTAAACCTGCGGCTAACAGTTACCGATTCAGCGGCTAGCCCGGCTACTGCCACGCGAGACTTCGTGTTGAAGATTAACGCAGCATCAGCTGCACCTACGCTTATTGGTGTGAGCAACCAAAGCATGACGGCTGGTGGCAGTAAGGTACTTCCTTACACAATCCACGGCGGTACAGCCCCCGGTGGAGGTACAGTTATTCACAGATGACGGGGGTGTTAGAGCCCGCGTACCAGCCGGCGATCGCTCACCAGCTAACGGCTTAGCCTTTAACGAATCAACTAAAACAGTTTATGCGTCCAACTTCACCGGCACATTCCTGTGTGTCTTGCGAGTGCAGGACAGCCACAGCCCTAGTCGGTCAGCGGAATACTCGTTTCAACTTGAAGTGGTCTAGGATCAATCCCAGTAGCCATTTTGACTCTTTCTGCAAAGCTATCCTTATCTTGCTTGGGTTCAGCTTTAGGATAAGCTAAAGTATGTAAACAGGCGGCGTAGTTTATCATATCGAGTAAACTATCCGCATTCTGTTCCATTTGTGGCCCGTTGCACCAGCGCTGTAGTTTAAGCACAAGCATGGTCACCAAGAACCGCTGCGCGCTGGACAGCTTGTCAATTCCTAGCATGTCATGCATTTTTCCATAGTTACGCACTACATCTTGAAACCCGCCGTAGGCCTTCTGACGTTCTAGCATGGTTTCCCGTGCTGCTGCCAGTACTTCTGGCGGGCTATCGAACCTTTGAACATTTGCTTTCGCATCTAGTTTCATAATTATGCACCTCTACTACGCCATCGCGTTTATCTACCAATCCATTGTATCCATTAAGCATCATCATAGTAACCAAAAACATTATAATGATTTCCATTTCTTTAACCTCGCATCGTGTCTGATCTGTTCCACATCTTCAATCCAATACTTCCAGTCTCCCTCTTTTTGTCCTGCTAATAGCATCAAGTTAACTGGAAAGCGCTCACTATCCGTACATTTACGGAAGTCATCCCTGAACAGGAATATCGGCTTGCCTTTAGCGGCGGCATAACCAATTTCAACAGCCACACCGACATCCGGCGGTTCACCGTTAATAACGGCGAACACTCCGTCGCATTTGTCGATACCCGCTAAATCAGCCTTCATAGTAGAGTACGGGTCGACACTCGCATTCTTTTGGCAAGCCTGCTCAAAGGGGTCGTGTACAAGAAAGCCTGCGCATTGGAGGTGGTAGTCTAGCTCCCACCGCAAGTGCTTCCAGGTCTTAGCAAAGCCGTATGGGCTTGCTAAATAGAGTCGTTTTTTAGGTTTGTCCATGGTAATCCTCCTGTGTTAATAATTTTATACCGCTTAGCTCTGCGGCGATCCAGCGTTACATCCTTGCCTGCAAGTAATTTATTCTTGAGTGTCTTGGGCAGTTTTGTATCCGCCAGGGTCTCGTTAAATAGCTTAAGATCATCCAGCTCCAGGCCAGGTATCTCTTCCTTTAAGTCTT
>CBDBEG010000012.1:0-11968 GCA_965204255.1 Rubritalea sp. | reverse complement strand
GATGTCAGCGGTAGTTTACCCTTCAGCACGTTGTAAGAGATCTCTCTTAGCGCTCTCATTAGCGGCTTCCCCCCTTCACGTAGTATTCTCCTTCTTGACACTGTTTTTTTGCAAGCAAACAGACGAGACAGCAATTTTAGGTCCTCCTTTCTGAGCGCCATAACTGCAAATGAATCAGCTCACGTCGTGTAGCAAGTTATTAAATTAGCATCCCCGTTACTAGCCAGCACCGCACCTTCACCGGGTAAGATGTGTGATCTAAAACGCATAGCCTTGGGCGTCTCGGGATGTAAGTCCAGCACCAGGTAGGAGAACGGCGTGCGTGTGGCGTTTGAGTACGCCTCCATGAGACGTTTCCCCTTGCCCTTTTGACCCGCAAACACTTGTCTGGCGAGCGTTGCGATCTGACCGGCGCCTCTTATGCTTTTGAACAGCACGTAGTACTGGGCGTTTAGAGCAGCGAGTCTGAACGCCCTGGTTTGCAGAAACAAGTTATGAGTCACGTATAACACGGACGTGTTCAGGTGATGACTGGACACGGAAAACAACTCTCCAATGCTCGCCTCCTCCGACTCGGAGCTGAAATCATCGATGATGAGTAAAGTTCTTGTGTCAGGACACAATGTGTATCCTTTACACCCCTGCACAAGTTCAGGAGTGAAGGCTGTGGATTTGTGCTCAATGAGCGACATCAAAAATGTTGTTTTCCCGGACCCCGAGGGACCTGCCACTACGGCCGTAGCGGGGTGTTTAAAGGTAGCGTGTTGTTTGGCGTAGCATTGAAATGGCTCGTGACGCGTTTGGGCCATGGCACGTTCTTGGTAATTGCCGTCTTCACATTCACGTCTCGAATGCATGGATCGTTAGCGCACAGGGACATTTATTGCTCCCGTGGGACTGATAGGGGACCTGGCCCTCGTGCACGTCGGGAGCTCTTTCTAATTTGCGCCTTGAACGGGTCACTGAAAAAGGTTAGCGTCACAACAACATGGTCAGGTATATAAGAGAGACGCCCGGCATTCTGCACAAAACCTCCTGTGAGACACGGACGCAGACACGGATACGCACAAAACAAAAAAGAAAACATGAGAGTTATGACGACTTCACGGAGAAGGAACTTTCAAACAGAGGCGGATGTAAGTAGATGTCTTTTCATATTTTTTTTTGTATAGTTATAATGACGTCACGTCTATGCAAGGCCACATATAAATGATTTTCTTGATTGTGAACTCTGCAACGGCTGTTACGCTTTACTTTTCTTTTAACGGCTCACTGCGATATCTGTTTAAATTTTATTTTATTATTTTTTACAAACCCTCCCTGTCCTCACAAAACAGATTTAAATCCCAGATAAGAAAAGCACCATGAGTTTTTACGCACTCCTCCGAGTACACGCGCCAAACTAAACAGTTTGTTCTAGAAATTAAGTCCGTGTTGACATTGACTGATTGATATGACGTCTTCTCACTTTTGTATAGTTATAATGATGTGTTGTTTTTTTTTTGTTTTTTTTTCGTCTACGCAAGATGAAATATAAAAGAATGGTTTTTTTTTTCTTTTGATTGTCGACGTCTGTTGCGCACCACTTTTCTTTTAACGAATCACTGCAATGCCTGTTTAGAAAGAAAGAAAAAAAAAAAAAAAAAAACCCAGCGTCTTGGTTACAACACCGTGTGCGCGTGCACGGTTTAGTCCCCCACCTTTCCCCTCCCAGATAAGAAAAGTATCGTGAGCTGTGAGAAGCCGTTGTTGTCTTTGTCACAACATATATGTGTGTGTGTGTGGGGGAGCCTGAGCACACGCCAAACTAAACAGTTTGTTCTAGAAATTAAGCCCGTGTTGACATTGGTCGATTGATACCAGGGGGGAGTGAGTGAGACGCAGTGGTATTTAAAAAGAGTTTGTTTTACAATTAGTCACGCGTGCTCACCAGTAAAAGAACGCGCCAAACTAAACAGTTTGTTCTAGAAATTAAGTCCTTGTCGCTACAGGCATTGATTGATTGATGTTGGAGGGAGAGAGGGGGGAGTGTGAGAGACGCGGAGGTATTTAAAAAGATTTGTTTTACGATTAGTCACGCGTGCTCACGGGGTAAAAGCCCACGCCAAAAGTTTGTTCTAGTCACGTGCGCTGTTGACATTGATTAATTAATTGATACGGGGAGAAGAGAGGAGGCATTGAAAACAAAATGTTTTGTTCCATAATTTTCTAGTCACATTGCAATTTTTTTTTTTTCTTTTCAGAAGTTGCAGCAAAGAATGAGCGAAAGAGGGGAAGACCCAGGACGGTGCATGAGGATAGAAAAGACAAACGTAAGTTTTTTTTGATGTGATTTATTTCTTTAAAAAAAAAAAAATAATAATCATAAGCGTGCATATATATTTTTTTTTAAAAAAAGACACAAATTACATCAAACCGTTCTTCTTTTTTTTTCTAGGAGACGAGGATCGTGACCATCGAGGACGCGTCGCCCGCCGCCGGGGCCTGCCCCCCGCCTCCGCCAGCGCCGGCCGCTGCGAGGATACGGCCATACCACGCTCTTTACGAGCCAGAGTCAACAACAGACAGTGAAGATGACGTGGAGGAGGAGGAGCCAAGAAAGAGGATGAGGAGAACGAGTAGTACGGAGACTCAGAGATGTATTTACGACTCAGATGAGGAGGAGGAGGGGGAAAGAAGACGACGGGAGGCCGAGTTGTGGTCGGACGGGAATGAAAGACCCGGTCAGTGCGGATCTCGACCCCCATCGCCGTCTCCATCGCCACCACGCCCACCTCCACCCCCACGAGAAGAAGAAGAAGAAGAAGAAGTGAGCTGCGAGGATGACATCGATGACATAATCGACACCATCGTCCAGACAGCCGTGGATGCGAGCATGGAGTTCGCGAAGAGACTATTTCAATCCATGCCACTGGTATCGGCACCCGTTCCGCCGTACGTGGCATCGTATCCCCAGTGCCAATGTTACGATGTCATGACGCCTCCGCCACCTCTCCCATTCCAAGCAATGCCGCCTCAACAGATGCCTCCTCCTCCTCCTCCTCCTCCTCCTCCACAGACCATCCCAACGCCTGCTGCTCCCCAGGAACATCAGCCTCCACTCCCCTACCACTACAGTGACGTACAACAACAGACTGGTGCATCACTGCCTCCTCCTCCTCCTCCTCCTCCTCCACAGACCATCCCAATGCCTGCTGCTGCTACCCAGGAGTATCATCAGCCTCCACATTACAATGGCGTGCAACAGTACAGCACGTACGTGCGTATGGGGGACGGATCCCTTCGTTACATGGGACAGGACAGACCGAATGGATACGACTGAATGAGCGTGTGCGTGTGTGTGTGTGAGTGAAAGAGCTTTTTTTTTAATTGCAACGTCTATTTTGTTTGTGTAAAGAGTATGTGCATGCAATAAAAAAAAAACACATTTAAAAAATTTGAGGTGGTGTTGTTGGTTTGATGAGAATAAGAAAAAATGATATGTTTCCTCCACCAAAAAAAAAAAGAGGTCATAGGAATATGGCAAGATTTGATTGTAACGCTCTGAAGTAAAAGAAAGAAAAAAAAAATGACTTCGCCATATTCCTTTGACCAGTGTGTGTGTATACCCCTCTCTCTCTCTCCAATGCATTCTTACACACACACACAGACGCTATGGTTTTGTTTCCTTCAAACCGTATGTTTTTTTTCTTTTGTGCTCACTACCTGGAAACGCGTGTGCTGGTGGAGAGCTGGTGAGCACATAGAAGCAAGCGGGTGCGTTGTGGCATGTGTGTGAAAGGGGGGTACGTAGTGGAGGGTCGGGGTTGCGCATATGCGTGTGCATTGTGGGTCATGGAGGCTTGAGTTGTGTGCATTGTGGACCATGGAACAAAAAAAGAGCACCAAAACAAAACAAAACAGACGATTTCGTTGCGTTTTTTAAAAATTTTATTCACATTTCATTATGACAGACACACATAATCACTCTTTGTAAGCACGTTCTGTCCTAGTAGACGCATCACTCGCCGTTCTGTATGGCGAGGACTTCGTGGTACAACACGTGGTATTTTTCGCGCAGGTGTTTCAGTAACAGCTGTAGACCCTCCATTTTATGCGCTAGTTTCTCTCTCTCTCGTCTTTCTCGGTAGAAATCTGCCGTCAGTAGTTCGATTTGCTGCACATACGCCGCTGTCGCTCCATCGTTATTAGCGGCTTTGGCGTTTTCTTCTAGCCGGCGAACTCTCTCTGTCACCATTTCAATGTCGCTGCCCTCTCTATTCTCTGCGTGTTCCATAGCTGGCGGTCACGGGTAGGGTGAATGCCTATTTGTGAAGCCAGTGCGTTTGCCTCTTTCCTTTATAGCACGGGGCGGCGGTTTCTTGTCTTCACCATCAGCGTCCACGATCAATAACGGTTCAAGCTCATCGTCCAACTCCGCGTCTGCTTTGCACAAGTCGTCTATAATCTCTGGTTTGAGGAGTTTGTCGCATACGTCAAACAGATCTGAGGGGGCTGTTTCAAGCATGGCGCGTCGTTCCTTTGCGAGCAGCATCAGCTCGTGTTGAAACGTAAAGACGGAGACGGACACGTCCTCTCCCAGCCGATGTATCAGCGACCCTCTGCCCACGATACACTCATGATCTGTTTGAGAGGGCCAGTTTTCCTTACAACCGACGCATCGTTCGGGTATGGCCTTTGTGATTGCTTCTGTTAGCAATTTCTTGTACACTTTCTCGGCGAGATGGAGTTCAGAGCCCGGCGGGTTGGACAGCCTGTTGCGCACGGAGAACCATTCCGTCGTATTCAGGGTCACCCCTTGCTTGGACGGGCCGTCACCGACGTACACTCTTATGTTGCAGTATGGCGCCTGCTTGTAACAGTTCAGAGTAAGCTTTGTCATCACTTTTTTCCAAGGTTGACCGCTCACCGTCCCAACGCGTGCCTCGGGCGTGAGCGTCCATGATTGCTCTTCCTCTCTCTGGGACCCCTCGGTCGTACGCTCCATGTAACTGGACACCTTGGAGCTCAGCCTGCACAGCTTCAGCCACTCGACCCTGGACAGCACGATTTGCTGCATCCCCTCGGGACTCTTCCTGGTGATGCTGCAGTAATCCCCGTGGCAATCGAGGTACGCCATGTCGACTGTTGAAGCGGTTGTGAGGCTGAGTCTCTTCTGGATCGCCTCTATATATCACCAGCCGTGACGTCATCACCGTCAAGCCATCCCAGGGGGACCGTGCTGACGCCATCCGGCAGTATGCGTCGCTTGTCGTACACCATCCTGTATGTTTTCTCTTGGGACCTGGTGTACATGCCTCCTAAGCCCACCTGACCCTCTCTGACTATCGCGTGAGGACGTGTTGTCGTGACCGTCTTGTTGCCCACGCCTTCTCGCAACATCTCAAGCATGGTGTCGAAATCTATCAACTTGGACGTTTGGTAGTTGAGGGTGAAACCACGCACTTTACACTCGCAAGTGCCGTCTGCAAATCTGATGGCGTAGTTCTTGGCACCCAGTCCTACGTACTGAGTCAACTCCTGGAGGGGGTATTCGTCTTTCAAGTCCCCCAAGAAGTCGCCAGTGTCCGGATTCCACTCTCCTCGCTTGTGGACGTAGATGATGCTGTCCGTGTCTGTGTAGAGCACCCTTCGATCCAACCGCTCCATCGCATTATACAAGCGCAGTCTGGCGTTTGCCGTGGTGTACGCAGCCAGCACGCAGTTGGTACGCGCGGAGCCGGGGTCGCTCTCCTCCCCTTTCACCTTGGAGTAGACCGCCACAGACTCTTCATTGGCGTACACCACGTCTTGAACTTGGATGTGCGGATCGTGCATCAGCTTGACGTAATCCGACACGTCGGCGGTGTAGACGACCTTGGACTTGTCTGATCGCTGCCCGAATTTACCCCAGTGGCTGTTCGCCAACAGTTTGGCCAGAGACCTGAGACCTGGGTTGTGTGATATTTTCCCCGGCTCCAACTCAATGCCTTCTCTCCGTTTCCACGCTGCCACGTACTCGGCCCTCTCTTCTGGCGCGTCACACCCTTTGGGGTAACCCGATGCTTCCTGCTTCAACTTGACCCACTTGTTGATGAACGCCGCCCATATCCCCCCTGTGCGCGTCTCTGGGTCGTATTGCGAGGTGTTGGGATAGTGCCAGGCTTCGATCCTCTGCAAGATCTTGTATCCGCACTCCACCGCCTTGGATAGCTCTGGCGACGTCCAGGTGCCTATGAGGACCCTGTCTTCGGGTGACGTGTGCGTGCAAGCGTGCGTCTGACCACTCTCACCGCACGACCTGCAGAGAGGGAACAGCAACTTGCCCTCGCCATTCCTCCACGGCAGCACGGGGAGAAACAGCTTAGTAGGAGGTAGCACTAAACACTTGACCAGTCCTTCCACCTCTTCGGGTATGTCCTCACCTCTGACGACCACGGGGTGTTTCACGGGATACCTGGCATACTTGTTTATGAAAGGATACAAGCTGTTGAAGTCCACGTACTTCAGCCACTCCCCCTTTTCGGGTGCTGCCTCTCTGTACAAACCTATGGCCTCCGTTCGACCGCCGTAGAACGCGTCTCTGGGCTTTATCGGGTCGTAGGCGGAAAGTAGACGCATCAACCGCCGGTGGTGTGAAGTCATTTCAGCCCTGAAGTCGCACTCCCACTGGACGTGTAGAGAGCGACCACTGCTTCTGAGAGCGTGTTCGAATGCTAGCGTCTGCCCATGGTTCTCTCTGTGCGTCACGTCTTTCTTCACGGGGTGTTCCGCCTCCCTGTTTGGAAAGCATCTGGGGCACGAGTGACGGAAACAGCCGTGAAACAAGTAGACGTCCCCCTCATCGTCCACCCCATCCACCGCTCTCCCAGCCACGACCTGGGCGTCGTCATTCCCCGCGTGTTTGATTCGGCGACCCGTCTGACGCTCCATGTGCATTAGCCAGCATAACCCTATTGAGGACAGTCCACCTTCAAATGAACCGGTGGATGGGATGACGCCTATCGTGGCCGGTGCCAGGAAACTCGTCCTGTAGACCCGGTTGCAGGCCCCGGCTATCGTAAACGTCTTCGTGAACGGTTCCAACCCCGTGTTTTCGACAAAGAGGTTTCTGAAGACCCCGCAGCATCGTTGCAAGATGTCCACGTCCGAAATACAGTACTTCTCCAGCTCTCGTTGAAGGTCAAAGGTGACATCTCGCTGCTCGTCGTACCACTCGTAAAACGACGCACGCTTTGTCTGGTGCATCTGATCAGGGCCGTAAAACGACGCGTCGGGTACCGTGCCCACGTAGTTTTGATTTTCTAGCGTGTTCCAGAGATGGGGGAAGTACCCTTTGGTCAGCTCTTCCAGCCCAAAAGCCTCGGGCAACTTGGAGAGCGCCATGGGGAAGAAGTTGAGACTATCTATGAACGTCACGCCCTCCGCTTCCAACCGCAATATCTTGTGTCCGGTCGTGATGACAGACGGTTTGATGACCTTCCGGTGAACAAAGTCCAACACGAAGTGACTGTCGTAGCCGCTGGAGTTGTGAGCAATGCATATGCCGCCTTTGAGTCTACCGGCAAACAGGTAAGCCCCAAACTGTTCCAGCGTATCCTCCCCCTTAAAGATCCTTCTTTCCCTACCGCAGCCGCACGCGACACCCTCCCCCATCGGCAAATCCATGCAGCGAGTGCACACTCTGTGTACGACGCATAAGTTGGGCTGGTGACGTCCATCCTCCAGCATCATGCTTTCGAAATCGTAAAACACGTACGGGCGGCTCTTGAATTCGTCCTTGCACGTCTTCGCCGGTTGCATGTAACACTCGTGTCCCTTGGGCATCATGGCGTGACACACGGGGCAGTAGTCGTGTCCACACGTGTGCACGCCTTCCGCACCGCTGGCCAACTTTTTCTTGTACCACTTGCCACACGTCGGGCATGCGACTCTGACATCGCATATACCGCGTGCCACATGACCCACCAGACACGTCGCATTGCGGAAAGTAATTCCACAAGCCGAGCAGAACTCTCCATCACCCTCCCACCCACACGTCGACTTCCCTCCGCAAAATTCACAGCTCAATTTACACCTGTGGTGAGCCGCACTCCTGCTCCGACCAAAGCAATGGCCACACACGTAACGAGCTCCCAGGAAAGCCGGCAGTCTGGTGATGACGCTGTAGTGGTTGTCTGCCAGATACAAACAGACCAACTTTCCGTCCCCGCCATGATAGACCACGGTGTTGAAACTATCCCTGGACACGACCACGAGAGAAAAGTTCTTCTTGCTCAACACCGACTGAAACTTTTCCCATTCGGGTAGCCCACACGGCTCGTCTGCACCTATCCCCGCCTCAGCCAACAACTCTTTCGCCAAACGCACTTGAACAGACGCGTATCTACGTACTTTTTCGTGCCACGGCGTCCTCTTTCTCTTGGCAGGTGCACGATTCAGTTGCGCCACGGCAACCACTATCGCTCGAGCGCAACACATGTCGTGCTCATCTCTAGGTATTTGAATAATCGATTTTTTCCTGCCCAACATCTCTACCCAACTAGACGACAGCTGGCGTGTAGAAACCCCCAGTCGACCATTACCCACGGGAAGAGCTGCGTGTACAAAAGTCACTCTCATCGTTCCGGCGAAGAGCCATTTCTTATCACTTTGCAGCACACGTTCAATGCTAATCAGGACTCTCTCCACACTCATATCATCCGGCGGAATGAAAGGTATCCATATCTCGTGGTGCAGTCCAGGACTCATGATGCTCAATCTGACTCGGTGGTGATTAGGATATCTGGGCGCGTCATTCTCGTACAACAGGTCTCTCAAGATACCTTCAAGGGGAGAAGGGGAAGGGATAGAGAAAGCACATTTAAAAAAATTTATAGGAAAAAAAGCACCACGCGCGCACACACAACAACACGTAGGCCTACTTACGTGCGAAGACATCGTGCACCATAGCGTTGACGACGTTGAAAGGCAGATCATTTTGCTGGATAGCCGGAATGGATAAAGTGTACTGCGTGCCTTCCACATTAAACTTTGGAATACGTCTCTTGACCGTAGCCACGAGGTTGTATGGTAACAGGGGGTTTGCCATCACGCATATGGGATCACCACACCACTGAGAGAAACATTTATAGGTCGTGACAGAACAACAACGCTATCTTTTTTTTATTTTATTTTATTATTATTATTATTTTTTTTTTTTTTTTACATCCTCGCATTAAGGTCTATTTTTTATTTCAAACAACCAATTGTCTATAGCGTCCAGAGCCAGAGCGTCGTTCTTCCACTTTTCACCAGCATCGCCACCAGCAAGCACCCACGATTGAGAAAGAACATCCTGAGCAGCATCTTGACTACCGGCACACGGTTCTTGTTGCTCCTGTGACTGCGAGAGACTCAAAACATCCCGGTGTGACGGCAAACTTTGCTGTGAGACGGCGGCACCCGTTTCATTGTCTTTTTTCTTTCTCTTGGCGTTTTTTGTCACATTAGACTGCTGTTTGAGCGACGCTACAGTCTGTAACATCCATGACACGTCTTTTTCTAAACTATCCAGCTTATCGTCTGACTTTCTAGTCATGTAATTCTCCACCAACGCACTCCAACTAGTCATGAACGCCGCTTTTTGAATGGCAAACGACAGGGCAGCCATCGTGTTTGTTATCCTAGCACAATTCGATATCCAGAGAAGGTCAACAACGTTCTGCTCACTTTTTTTATACTCCCACCCACAGTCTACGATGCAAAACGTTCCAGACGTCGTCCATCACAACTGACAGGTCAGTAATTACCACCAGGTAGAAGTCAGCACGGAATCACGTCTGGTCTCACTGACCCCTGACCACCTGTGTGAAGGCGCAGCGTTTTTCCAGACGTGATTCATCACAACCAGTTCCTCCCCTGGGAGATGGACGCGTGGAACAGCTATGTTTCACTCAGTTGCGGTGACTCATAGACCTTTTCAGTCTCCAACGCCTTCGTCATGGCACTCTCCAAGTTGCCCGAGGCAAATGCTGTAGAACTGTTTCGTTCCAACACGCTCCAGACAGCTCACTAGATTGAATTTGCAACACAACAGGCCTCCGTGGACGACGACGTGGAACAGTCGTGTGTTTTTTTTCATTCGTTACAGTCTCCAACACCTTCGATCAGATACAACTCCTGCACGGACGACGACATGGAACAGGCTCCAACACCTCTTCGTCCAGGCTCACTCAAGGATGGGGCGGAATCGTTTTGTTTTCACACCACCTCCCATATAAAAGGCCTCCCCACACAGAACTGAGCTCGTGACCGTGCTGGCTACAAGCTGCGACAACACCTCCTCCTCCACCACACACAGCAGCCTGCGAGCTGCGACACACATCCTAGACGCTCAACTCAGCGTTATAGGATGCCACATTATAGGATGGCACGAATCGAGCTGCGACAATGCTTTATAGGATGAAATCGGGTTGCGACAAATCCTCCTATACGGGCACAAAGAACTATGATGACTAAATGCGAAGAAACAGGAGATGACATCTACTTAGCACTGTTAGATTTGAGAAACACTCCTCGAGATGATGTCACAGGATCTCCGATGCAAAGATTACAGGGCAGAAGAGCCCAAACAAGACTACCCACAGCTCACAGCCTGTTAATTCTGTCTAGCTCTCAACCAACAGTGGTTCATGACAAAATGATGGAGTATAGGAGAAAGCAGAAACTGTACCATGATAGGGGTTCAAAATCACTGCAAGAATTCAAACCACACAATGCAGTCAGAGTTATGGACTCCAGAAGGCTGGAAGGCTGGAAACCAGCAGAGCTCCAAAGAGAACATGACCAACCTAATTCATTCATTATAAAGGCAGGAACAGAAGGAAGAATGTACAGAAGAAACAGACGTGATTTGATAATAACCAAAGAACAGCCACATGTCAGACCACCACCACAACTGCAACAAATGAGGCACGAGGCTCCAGTGCAACCACCACAGATCAGGCCCCATCGTGATCAAGGGCCTGGACACCCGGGAAACATACCACCACTGATAAGAACACCGCTGCGCCAGAGTCAGCCAGAAAATATACCGCCGCCAACTAGGGCAATGCTACCTCCATCAAGTCCAGTTAGAGAAGTGCAACCCTAGACCACAACTCCAATCCCTCCAGCAAGAACAAGAAGCCCTCCTCAAACACAAACTCCAAGCAGACATACTAGACCATCCAGAATGAGAAAGAAACCTGTTTGGATGAAGGACTTTGTTAAACTTGAGGGTCTTAAAAAGAACACATCTGAATATCTAGTTTTAAAAAAACAGAGAGAGTCTGGGTTAGACAATAAGGATACGGTATACAAAATTATTCATGTTGTAAGAATAGTTAAGTTTTAACTTTGTCGTCACTCTATCCCATGGTATATATTTAGTGTATTATATATGTAACCTCAAGCACATATCTTGTAAGTTCCATGAAAGAAAGGATTAATATATGCAGTCCGAGGGACGGCGCATACTTTGTTTCCGGCCCACCGACTGTGTTTATGTATGACGTACCCAATAAATGGCAGAGCGATTACGCGAGCCAAGAGCAACAGACGTGTTCTTTTCAAAAGTGACCATGAATCTCACAGGATTGTATTGTGTGATCTTCTTCCTCTATTGTGCTATTGCTGCCCTCCAGCCAAAGTGGAACACAACCAGGGATGAAAGGCACATGACACCTTACTGTGAAGTCAACAGTTTCCATGCTAATCTGTGCTCTGTAAAGCCAATACTACTGAACAACCACACTCCCAAGAACTTTGTCAAGTGGTCAGCACTGTATTTAGCCCTAGTTTTTCTCTGCAATTCCAAAGACATAGAGACAAATCCAGGCCCTGTAAAGTACTCCTGCCAAATTTGCAATAAAGCTGTGAAGTGGACCACCCCAGGAGTATGTTGTGATAACTGTGACCTATGGTACCACAAAGACTGTATGAGAATGAATGCAGAAATTTATGCTTC
>CBDBEG010000011.1:0-58736 GCA_965204255.1 Rubritalea sp. | reverse complement strand
GAACCCCGCTTGCCTCTTTCGATGTGAGATTCGGTTACATCAATTCGCATTTTCAGATCCACCTTTCAAGATGAGTTTCGATGTGCGGAACAGGGATTTGTTCTTTCGGGATAAGATTCACTTCACAAAAAGGGCATGAGTAAGATTCACAGAACCCCTCTTCATGATCGTTTATCTGGATTTTCGCTTCCATGAATGAAGTCCAATAGTCCACTACACTTTGATCTACGCATTCCCAGGAACGATGCCCCTGGTCATTTTCTGTGTAGATAACGCCTACTTCATCATTGTAGAAGTTTACTTCTCCTTTGTTGAAGTACTCTCGATCGAAGAATACAACATATTCTCCGACTCCATCCTCCATCCAAGATAGAGTTTCTCCGTCACTGCCTGAATGTTCTTCAAGCAAATCCAGAATCTCTTTGTACTCTTTTGTCATTCTACTCCTTTGTGTTGAACAACTTGAAAAAGTAATCATTCATGAGTCCTTCTCTCATGTCTGATACACCTGCAAGAAAGAATCTTTCATTTTCTTCAGAGTAGTTCTCTCTCCATTGCCAGTAGTGATGTGAGATGTACTCGCACATCGCCCCAAAATCATGGAGCCTGGTCATGTTTACAGAACCATCCTTATCTTTGTGCAGATAAGGATGTTCTTCTTTGTTGTTGTCGAAAAGGTCAGTAATATCTTTTCTGCCTTTTGTCATTGCTTTTTCTGCCATAGAACCTCTTTCAGGTAAGAAAGTTGGGAGTTTCAGTAAGCCTTTTCCGTAGATCGAAATCTATATCAAACTCGACGACACTTTCTCCACTGTCAAAGCAATCAATCCATTCGTAAGCGAACTCATCGCAGATGAAGAAAGAAACTTGTCGCCTATGATTATAGGAGTTCGTTCTTTCGCCGAAACAGGTGAGCCGGATTCCGCGACCGGTATCATTGAAAACTGGGAACACATAGAAATCAATGTCCGGGAATATCTCTTTACATGCCAAAGAGATGGGGCAACTTGTTACATCGCCCTTTGTGCCTTTTCTGATGTGATTTTCAGTTACTCGAATCACGACTGAACCCTGTTTGTGAATGGATGGAATCACGCTTATAAGTACTCAGAAGATACTCTTCTTGATCCCAGTCCAGATTTATGTAGTATCGTTGATACCAACGATGTTCGATAAGGAGTTCACCTTTCTCTAGCACAGATAGACAGAGAAGGTTTATCCATTGGATGTAGGTCATTGACTTTTCTCTACAACCATTCAAGGCATCCAAGTTTGTGCCAGAAACACCACCAGTATCCATTGACCTGAATCTCGGATGTTCTCTGACAAGCCCAATGTGAGCATTTCATCAGAAACTCAGCACTCCTGATTTTCGTCGCACATTAGCCGAAGGAACTCGGCATCGAAACAGATCGAACAACCTGGGCATTCTGCCGCATGTTGTTGAAACTCCTCAGAAAAGGATTCGTCTTCACAACGATTCCATTCCAGATTGAAGTTGTCAGAATCTTCCAACATTTCCTGTTGGAAATCCTGAAGATCGATTTCAGGCATTGAGTTGTATCCTTTCTGAGATGTTGATTGCTTTTCGGATGAGTCTTTTCATGGCCCTTGTTTTGCTTGAAGGTGCTATTGACTCTATCTTTTCCATCCCAAGTTCTTGTAGTTTCTTGGATGGGGTGAAGATGGAACGAGAATGCCATCCGTCGTTGAAGAGATGAGTTATTACACCAATATCTCCAACAGATACTCGGTCAGATGATTCGAAGGTTATTTTATGACCTCCTATTTCGGATATCATTCTTGAATCCTTTTGTAGATGTTGGTGTAAGGGCCCATTCGAGTTCCCTTGAAGTCGTTATTTTCCCTGCCACAGGTATCGCAGGTTTTGATAACGACTTCATCAGCCCATCGAACTACAACAAAATACGGATGCTTGCAGTTCCGCATTTCTTTCTTGAAGCGATCGGGTTCGAGTATTTTCATGCTAAGACCTTGCCTTGAGGTTTTTGAGAATGGAGTTCAGTTCCGATGCTTTGTGCTCACCGATCCTATCGGTAATCACCGCGATGGTACCGAGAACTTTCTCCGCCTCGTTGAAGTCGTAGTTCTGCCTCAGGGTTTCGTGCAGAACCCGGTAAGCATCTCGCCTATCCTGAAGTTGGCGGAGGGTCCTGGTGTACTCGCTGGGCATTTAAACTCCCTTGTACTTGCGAAGAGCATCTTGGAGTTTCTTCTCCAAGTCCGCTACGGTTGCTTTCCGAGAAAGCTCCTGCTCACGGATTATGTCTTCGTGACGGACACTTTCCGCTTTCAGGTACTTCTCCCGAAGGTTTTGCGGGATGCTGGGCATTTAAACTCCTCAAGCATTTGTTGCTAGCAAGGATCGTCAGTACCGAGATAACTAGCATACTCGATAAACTCCCGGCGCATTCCGGGAGTTTCACCTATGAAACCGTATCTGCCTTATCTGATTATTTGATTATGTTGATAATCTGATTATCAGATAATGCTGGTCGAAGGTTTGTCTAGAACACTATACGATGTAGCAGGTAATGTGGTACCGCGGCTTATCGGGATACTCGTTGTTGAGATCGTCCACAGGGATAACCACGGCATCTTCAGGGGCAAGAGGATGAGAGAAATCTATCCCCTTTTCGATGGATTCCCCATGAGTTTCATAGGGAATGTCCGTCCAGAAAGACCAGACTTCCGAAAAGTCTTTCGGGTCCATCCCTACACCCAGATTCTTGGGTGTAGGGAACTCGGAGGGTTCACCCATAGGCTAGCCCTTGATGAGTTTCTCGATCAAACGGTCGAGTCTCATGACCGTTTCACCGAGCTGATACTTCCGCAGGATTCCTTCACCCCACGGCGAGCAGGTTTCTGCCCTTTTCTGAGCTCGGACTCGAGCCTGAAGAGCTCCAGTCAGGATGATGGTTTTGGTCATAGAACCCTCCTAGGTTCGGTGAAGGTTTCTGATCTGGGAACGGAACCGGAAAATCCGGTACTCGACCCAGAAAAAACGGGCGATCCGATAGATCATCGGCGAGCCCTCGGGATCATGATGTTAGTCATTCTCTGGGCGTAAGGGTTCCTACGCCGCCGGATGAGTTCCCGGTTCAGTTTCTCCGAGAAACCCATCAAGGTTTTCAGAGCATTCTCGTAGCGAATCCTCTCTCGAGGATTCTTCGAGTTCCGCATACGGGTAACGGTGCGATGTTTCGCATCGTTCACCTTGCGGATTTTCAGAAGGAGAGTCATAGAAACTCCTAGTGACGCTGGTTGCAGGAGAGAAAGAGCATCTTTCTGCCCTTGTTTCTCTTCGAAGCCTCGTGGTTCCCGAAACGGGTACCGCAGTCTGTGCAGAAAGTACGCCCGGAAGGTACGGTGTAACCGTACGCATCCGTCTTGTACCTTCCGAGCTGCTTGCAGCCGTGTTTCATGCTGCAAACTTTCCGGGGAAACTGTTTCACCAAGTTCTCCTTTTCTTCGAGTTCAGGTGGGCCCATCGAAAGATGAGAACCATCACGGTAGCCAGAGCGTCGTAGCGGTCCCAGGAGAAAAACTCCATACTACTTCACTCGGAGATACACCGGAAGGGAAATCCGATGCGGGGAAGGCGGGAAAACCCACAGCCTTTTCTTGAGAAAGACCGGGCGGGCGGGTTCACGGAGAATATCCATGAGACCCATCCCGCACATGGGGCAGAGACCGTTCACCAGAGTTTTGTGAACAGTTGTGAACTGGTCCCGGATGCAGCCAGGCTTTCCGGGGAAAAAGATCGAAACGATCATCAGAGGGACAAGACCTTCTGGAGATAGTTCCGGCGCCGGATTTCGACCTCGAGTTTCTCGTTGAGATACTTCGAGCAGTCGACCGCTTCCTGGTCAGCCTTGTTAGGCAGACTCATTCGATCGGATTCTTCTTCGAGAATCTCGGCGCGGAGATCGGGGATTTCTACCCGTACCAGCCGGTCGAGCTCTCTCATGAGAATCCCGCGGGCGAGTTTGGTCATTAGACCTCTCATGGTTGTGCCTAGAAAACTCATCAGTACCTACATACTAGGATCGTAGGCATACTCCTAGGGGAACTAGCCCTAGGAGTTTCGTTAAGGTAGGTGCAGGGTTTCTGTGTTTCCGTGTAGGAGTAAAGGGTTAGGTAACCCCTACTCGGACTTGCCCTCGGCGGCCGCAGCCTGAACCATGGCCGCAGCGACCTCGATCACAGTCTGGGCCTGGGCCATGGCGGCTTTCGCGGTCAGAAAGGTGGTCCCCGGGTTCGAAACCGGCTTGCCCTTTCTGCTCATCGTGAAGCCCCAGGGACCTTTCCCATCCTTGGTGCGCTTGACCTGAACCGAGAAGTCCCCGATCCGGGCGCGGTAAATCTTCTCCCACATAGTTTCAGCCCTCCTAGGCGTTTTTGGGGTGAAGCGGTATCGAGTCTCATCAGTTACGCCCGGATACCGTTCGGGCGTAAGACGATCCCGCAGCGACGGGGATCGTTTCGGTTTGCTTGCTTGCTTCCGATCTTGCCTCCCGGCGCTCGTCGCCGGAAGCAGCGGGATCACTTCCGCCGGGGGTATTCCCCCCCCCGGTTTCTGCGTTCCCCGATCCCGTAGGATCGTTTCGCTTCCGGCGACGAGCGCCGGGTGCCTGCTTCCCCCGATCCCCACAGCGGGGATCGTTTCTCCCCCCCCCGTCGCCGGGGTAGAGGGATCAGGGTTTGCTGCCCGCGTTCCCCCCCCCCCGTCGCCGGGGGAGTTTGTTTTGACGGTTCCCGATTGCCCCCCCTTACCGCCGGGGAGTCTCCCCCGCCGGGCCGCTGCGTCCCGTCCCCCCGTATGTCGCCCGGTATCGGGCGACGGGGGGGGAACGCAGCGGGCCCGGCGGCTTTGACTCCCCCCGGCCCGGCGACCAGCACAAGGTCGCCGGGGGTAGTGGTCCCCGTCCGGTCGCTCCGGGGGGGGATACGGGATTCTGATACCGCGCAGGCGCAGCGACGGAGTTTCCCCCGTCGCTGCTACGCACTCACGCTTGCTTTGTCCCCGATCTCCCCGATCTTTCTCTCACCGGGGGGATCGGATACCCGTTCCCCCCGGCGCCTCACAGGGTCGCCTGGGGTTTGCTCTCCGTCGCTGCGCCCGGATGCTATCCCGCTTGCAGCGACGGTCCCCCCCGATCCGGCGCCGGATCGTTTCACCGCCGGTTACCCGAAACCCCGTCGCCGGGGGGGGAAATCCCCCCGGCGGGAGGTCCAGCAACTGGACGGCTTCCCCGATCCCGGCCACGGGGGGGAGCGATATCGCAACGGGGAGACGAGCCGATCTCCCCCCGTCGTTGCGCCCCGTCCGTTTCCTTTTCATTTACCGCCGGGGGATCGGGGAACCCCTTAGGGTCGAATCCCGATCCCCCCGCGGGGGAAGGGCTGCAACGACGTGGATTGACCGATCACGGTCTCCCGCCGATCCCCCAAGCACTCACGCGAGCCGTCCGTGAATGTCGTACGAATTCGGATATCTCACGGCTACCGGAATAACCGCGATACCCTGGCTTTCGGGGTACTACCTAGTTACCTAGATAGCAACGATGAAGCGGGATTCTAGGCATCCGGGGGGAGGAGTCAAATCGCGCAAACCCCTTTACTTTCAATGACTTAGGGAGAGGTGCTGCCCGTAAGTCGTTGAATCTAAACGAGTTTCCCCCGAAGTGTTACAAGTTGATGAAAAGTTTGTTACAGGATTGTTACACCGCCGACGGGGATCAGACTTCCTACCCATGCCTGGGGGTATCCCCCCGATCCCGGATGCTGGGGGGGGAAGCGAGCCGGATGGAGTCCCGGATACCCCCGGGAAGCGCGATCCCTTATAGGTAAGGCTCACATGATTTTTCAGAATTTGTAGAAATCCGGGAATTGTAGAAAATTGGATGCGGGGTCAAGATATTGGATTTGTGTTATATATAGGTATTGTTATAGTATATATATTAGGGTATAGTATATAGGTATAGGTACAGGGCGATTACGCTATTGAGACTAGCAATTTGGGTAGTTCTGCTAGTGCGTATGAGAGTGCGTCGGCGGAGTCTGGGGATCGTGAGATTCTTTGTCTGATTAGGTCTTTATCTTCAATTTGGATTCCGGTGGTTTTTGCGCCCCATCTTGTTGCGCGGATTTCGGCTGTGAGTTCTCTTTCGGGAGGGAGTTCGGCTGTGCCGTTTAGTTGTGGGTCTAGTGCTTCGCGGATGTTCCAGTACCATTCGGATCTCTGGTTTACCATTTCTACTATGTGTGCGGCTGCGCCTAGTGGGCGCTTGGTTGACTTGCGGGAGCCGTTCAGAGCTACGATTTCGAACATTTGCCGGTTTTCTAGCGCGTCCACCACGGATGAGCCTATACCTACGGCGTCTACCCGAATTTCCAGGTCTTCGGCCACATTGCCTTTTTCCTGCAGAATTGACGAAATTATCAGGTTTGCTGCAGTATCTCCGTTTGGTGTCAGTTTTCCTGCGTGTTTTTGTGGTGTAGCGATCCAGACGGTTCCGTCTTCCAGTTTGTAGTGTTTTACTATGACGGTTGCGTCCTGCCCGCCGCGTGCGGGGTCTACGCCTACTGAGGTTAGGCAAGCGCCGCGAGGCGGGTTCCCCTCGGCGACTACGCGCTTTTTCCATCTTTTGTGGCTATCTTTCAGCCAAGAGTAGGGGACTACGGCGTAAGGGTCTTCGACTATGGTGCTAGCGTCCCAAACTCCGTCGCGTAGCGCGATTCGCATTTCCATCGGCATAGCGTCGAGTGCTTGCTCGTACTCTATTCCCAGGTGGACATTGTCTTTGATTTTGCTTGGGATGAAGGTTCTGGACTCTGGATAGACGAAATCGTTTGGTCTGTCTTTGAATCGCAGGTCTCCGCGCAGGATTTTGTCTTTGGACGGGACTTCGATATCTCTCTCTTGTCCGGTGTATTTGTCCACACCACGAACGAACCAGCGGATTTCTCCGGGTTTTGCGGGGTTAGGCCATTCTTCGTCGAGCCAGGGCCCGAAGTATTCTTGAACCCACACGCCAGCGACTTCTCCGGTTTGTGGGTTTAGCATGGGTGGGTTGCTCCCGGCTATGATTCTCACTCGCATATTACGGGCGGAGCGAGCCCATGCTTGTAGTAGGCGGAATGCTTGCTCATTCAGTTCGGTTAGTTCGTCGAAGAACACGAGTTCGTTTGCTTGTCCGCGCCATTTTCGGACATCGGCCATAGATTCGAACTGACCTAGTAGCATTCTTGCCTTATTTGGGTATACGGCTTTTTTGGTAGTAACTTTGCCGCCGTGTGGCTCTAGTAGTTCTTTCAACCTTTCCGCCATAGATTGCAGGTCGGTATAGTTTCTTCGGAACAGGATTCCGTGTGCTTCGGGGTAATACAGCGGCATCCCGGCCATTAGGTCGGATTTCCCACCACCGGCAGCGCCGCCGAAGAGTACGATCTTTGCTTGTGAGTCGATGACTTGCCGCTGTGTGGGTTGCGGCGTCCATACGGTTTCGGGATCGAAATCCTCGGATGCGGTTTTTTCGACTAGTGCGTCTAGGAACTGGCTCATTATAGGTTTACCTTGAAGTTAGTCCATACAACTTCTTCTCTTTTTGATAGTATATTTTTGTTTTTGCTATTTGTCGATCTGAATGTATTGAATTCAGTCCTATCCCAATCAAGGTGATCCCATTCGTCGTTATATCCTGAAATCGCTATGTGATTTTTTTGGTCAGCTATCAATTCTGCTAATTTTACTCTATCAAAATTAGATACTCGATATGGACTTTTATCTGCGTCTCTGTATGGTGGGTCTATGTATATAGAGTATGTATCCATGTCTTTTACTTTTTTAAGCATATCTAGTGCGTCCATGCTTTCAAGTTGTACTCCAGATAGTCTATCGCAGAGATGTGATACATCTATTGGTCTCTCCGGCCCGCGTGTAACATCATATCTTGTTGTAAATCTGCTTTTTTTCCCACCAATTCCATGTAGATAGGAATATTTTACTATAATATAGAAGCACACGGCGATATCAACATCACCTTTATCGCATAGCGGTAGTTTTACAGATTTTATTTCGTGCCATGCTCTATTGAACTCTGATCTTGATCTTGGTGTGTGTTTTATCTTCCATATTGTTTCATCTGGATGATCTCGAATACATCTCCACCAATTTATAACAAACTCATCTTTGTCATTTATTATCTCTACTCTTGATATCCCCCTGCGCAGGAGCACATTTGCCATACCAGCAAACGGTTCCATATACCCTTTCTTGTATGGAAGAATATCTGCCACAAATGTCCCAACTTTGCTAGAACTTCCTTTTAGGGATTTCCCCCCATAGTATGGTATTGATTTCATTATGATACTATTACTGCTTCCCCACGGTTATCCGGGGCTTCTACGCGACGAGCTTGGATTCCGTCTTTTATTTGTTCCATGAAGTGCTTTTTCGCTTCTACTTGGTCTTCTACGCGGACGAATCTTGAAATTGTCGATTGTACTGCGCCTTGTATGATTGTAAGGTCTTGTTCGGAAACGGCGACTTCTTTCTTCTCGCGCCACCCGCGGTCGCCGCCGATGCGTTCTAGGATGAATGTGGCAGCTCGCAACCCGATTTGGCCTTCTTCGTTGATTTTCTTGAAGATTGTATCTTCGGCCTCATCTATCATCCGTTGATAGATTTGTGAGCGGAACTCACGAAGTTGGCCGGATTCGCGTATCCGCTTGGAAAGTGCGCCGCGATTCACTTCCAGCGTAGAAGCGGTTTGCGATATATTCCCGTTACAGATTTCTAGCGCCGCTTCTATTTCGCCGTCGGATACGGTGTCTATCCGCTTCCGCCTTAGAATATTGGCTTCTTTGGCCACTACAAGCTCTTTCGGCTTACCGGTGGTCTCTTGATGCGTTCTTATGCTCTCGGCCAGTCCGCTTGGGAGTTTCTTGCGTCTGCTTGCCATAATGAGTTACACTATTCCAAATGTTCAAATTCCTAAATAAAATGTTTCGCAGGCGAGATGTGGAAACATCTGCTACGCGAGAGCCAGAAAAGCGCTCTACATTTACAAGTATAGCACATAAGCGTAGTACGATATTCGACGGCGAAAACGAATATCCGATTTGGGCTGCCCAAGCTGCTAACGGCTCTCCCGCACTTATGTTCGAGGGAGTGTTGATGAATGTTATATCTTGGATTGTAGCAATGGCTTCTGAAGCCGAAGTCCGTGTTATTGACAGAGATACAAGAGAAGATTCACCAGAAGGTGAAGAGTTGCTTGAATTCCTGTCTGTTGGCGGGCATCCAAGCATATTCACATCAACTTCGATGTTTTGCTATCTCATGTGGGGTAACGCTTATTGGCACCTTATCCGTAACGGTATGCTTGGAATGCCGAGCGAAATGCTTTTCATGGAACCGTGGAAAGTGCTGCCAGTAGAATTCACTCCGCCGGATGATACAAGAGGAAAAGCCCTAATCCCAAGATTGGGCTGGTCTTACGGTAGAGAGAGTATCCACACACAAGATATGCTCCATTTCCGCAACGGAGTGGATGTACACGACACATATCGCGGGAGATCACCAGTAGATGCCATTTTGCGAGAAGTAGAACTTGACGCCAAATCCGCCGGTTACTCTTTGGAAGTACTAGATAATCTTGGATACGCAGGGAACATCCTTATCCCCGAAAGCCAAGTGAGCAAAAAGGAATCCGATCAAGCAGCAGCCAAGTTCTCCGAGATGTTCGGGCGCGGGAAGCGTGGAAAAACATTCGTACCCTCCGTCCCGCTAAAACATGAACTCATAAAAGCCGATGTGTTCCAGGGCGCGGATATGCGCGATCTGCGCAATATCTGCGAGGAAAGGGTGTGCAGCGCGTTCCGCATTCAGCCAGCGGTTGTTGGATTTGGTACGGGGATGGAGCAGGTTGGAATGGGAACTACTATGGTGGCATCGGTTAGGCTTTCATGGCGTAGCGGAGTTGTGCCGCCGCTGACTGCTATTAGAAGGCAGTGTATGCGTCAGTTGTTCCCGGAGTTCGGACTGGATCAAGACAAGTTGGAGTTGATATTCGAGAGTTCTGCAGTTGCAGCGCTTCAAGAGGACCCTATGGAAAGAGCGAGAAGGTTGTCTTTGGCGGTTGGCCGTGGCGCTTGGATCACGCAAAACGAGGCGAGAGAGCAGGAAGGTTTGGATAAGATGGAGGGTGCGGATCATGACAAGATACCGGAAGTCCAACAGCCGCAGAATGAGGGGGGTGCTATCGGATCGGGAGGTGGCAGCAACTAGTTGCGGAAGCAATATTTTGTGGTGTATGATGGTGAGATGATGAAGAAATCACTGGCAGAAGTAGCATATGAAAATGTTTATGCTAGAAGCATAGAAGTTGGCATCCGTGGCAGATGGGACAGTCTTACTGAAAAAGAGCAAGATAACTGGCGCTTCGCAACTTATGAAGTGATTACGGAATACGAGAACAGGCGCAGAGAGATGTTGAGTCATGAGGTGTAGGACACTTGGGCAAGTCGCTTACGAAGCGTGGTGCCGTTCACGCGACGGTAAGATTTACTCGCAGTTTCCGTGGGCGGATGTTACGGATAAGCAAGCGTGGGAAGATGCTGCAGATGCTGTCGCGGAGAAAGCAGTAGCGGATTTCAGAAGACTCGGAGACTAATCATGGCTATATGCGTTCACTGCGAGAAGTATGAGGTATGGGGCGATAGCGTTTATTGCGATCATTGCTACGATTTCTATCGGAGTTACTAATCATGGCAGAATTCCGCGACTGTGTTGAATGTGATATGCCGCATTACTTCCACAACAAGGAAGATAAGGTTTGTCAGTATTGTCTGAATAGACTGCTTGATGCTGACGAGTGGGAAAGACACAAAGCAATGCTTGCCCGTAAAGGAATGAGTTTTTCTAATAATGTATAGACTAAGATTGGAAAACATCAACGAAGGTGTAATCTATCAAACTAGCGGATACGACATTGATGCGCTTGTGAGTGATTTTGTAAACAAATACTTGACAGACAAGGAAAAGACTAATACCTAACAAATACACGCGTCTGGAAGAGTTGGAGTTCCGCGAGAGCGATGTTCTTGTGGATATCCTCCAACTGGAAGACGAGATAAACCGTCTGAAAGCGGAGCACGCTAAACTGCTGGACGAAATCAGACAAGAGAATCTAACAAAGCAACTGCGGCGAAATGACGCTTCTTGATTGGATTGTGCTAATCTATTGCTGCTCGCCGATGTTGCTGGCGATGTTTCTTGGATGATGGTACAATGGCGAAGAAAGATGAATACTGGCTTGAAGAGAAGATCGAGAAGATTCTCTGGTTGGAATTCTAATGACTTGACAAAACACTAATGTAGATTTTAGTATTCCGGCATGGAACAAAAATCTGTGCCGGAAACTTCTGCGGAATATCGCTCTATCCCATTTGAGTGGGCTAAGGAAGCAGACGGCGATAAAACAAAAGGTCGCGGCAAAGCCGTTGTATCAAGGATAGGAGTCGTTGACTCCTATAAGTCTGTAATTGAGGCAGGCGCTTTTAGAGGGAACCGAAGCGAGGTTCCTATCCTAGCCAATCACAACTGGTCTGATAATCCGCCTCTTGGCGTGATGAAAGTCAAAGAGCAGGGTGAGGAAGTGATTGGCGAGTTCAGATTCAATATGAATCTGCCTATTGCGCAACACTGGGTGGATCATCTTCAGTTTGCCAACAAGCAGGAGTTCAGTATTGGATTTGTATCCATGAAGCAGCGTTGGCTCACTGACGAAGAAATGGAAGAGCGCAAGGATGGTGCGTATCGCATTATAGAAAAACTGCGTCTTTTGGAGGTATCCCTTGTGGTTTCAGGTGCTATGAAGGATACGAAGTTGCTTGAGATAAGAAACGAAGCGCTTTCTCGCAATAAGGTTGAAGAGAAAGAAGAGGAACCTGATAACTTGACTGGGATACACATCCCGGAATATAATGACTTTGTAGAGAAGTTTGCTCTACAGACAAGAGACAGCGATCTCTTGGAGGAACTGATATGAATGAACGCGACAGGCTAATGGCCGAACTAGATCAACTAGAAATGCCTACTCGTCTAGGTGAGATTAGGAAGGAGTGGTTTGATAAGTCTAAGAAGCTTATTGCTGAAGTTGCTCCTTTCAAGAATCATGATGGGACACGCGATCTTAGCGAGATGACATCCTTGCTTGGCAAGGATGTTTCTGGGCTTACTCCTAAGCAAAAAGCTGTAGAAGTGAAGAAGATTTCTGGTGAGTTGTCTGATTTGCTTGAAGAGGGGAACAAACTGGAAGCGGAATGGAACGCAAAGCGCAAGATCGGTAAGCATCGCCTTGAACAAGCGGTAGAAGCGCTTGAAGATGGAAGGAAGTCTGATAATCCGGGGTTGGATGAGTTCTGTGAGCGCTTTGTAAAGGCGTTCAAGGAGAAGCACAACTCTGGTAATAGAGACAACTCCGCTTTGGACTTCTCGGATGTTGATGTTCGCAATCTTATGACTACGGATGGTGGTCATATGACGCCTACGGTAACACCGTCTGGCAGATTCCATTCATTGTCTTATCAAGAGCCTATGCTTCGTGAGTTGCTGCCAAACATCAACATCAGTGAAGCGGGTTATTGGTATAAGGAAGAATACGATCCTAGTGTTGTAGGAGAAACTGGTAAAGATGGGAAGACTAGATCAGGAAATAATATCTCACAAGATCAAATTCTTGCTCCACTAGGTAATGTGCGTACAATCGGGGAAGGTTACCTATACCCTGAAGAAATGATGTATGTTCGTGATAAGTTCGCATCTGTGGACAAGGTTGGAACAATGGCGCAAGTTACTGAAGAGCAACTTGCCGATGCGCCTGCGTTTAGACAGTTTATGGAATCCCGAATGCTTCAACGACAAAGACGCAAGATCGACTTGTATGTTCTGTATGGACAAGCACCGGGTGGGGCAGCAGCGAATGCGAATCAAGAATATCAAACTGCGCCAGGGCAAAGTGGTATAGGAAGAAATCTTGATGATAATACTGAAGCCAACATTAGAAAAACGGGGCAGCCTCAACAAGCTGCTCGTACAGTTGCTGGAGCGAATCAAGTTGCTAGTTATGATGGACTAAGTGCAGATCAAATGCCCTTGCTGGGCGGACTAGAAAGACTTGCCGCTGCAACAATGGGTGGTGGCGCTAACGGTTCTCTAGTATTCAGTCTCCCACAATATGGTGCTAATCTTACACCTGCAAAAAGAGAGCACGGGAAGACAGGTGGTGGCCCTAGAACACAAGAGCGAAGAATACAGTCCTAACATCACAAACTTGCCTAACCTGATTCACTGGGGATTCACAGCGGTTAGAACACGCGGATTCGCGCAACCTAGACTGCTAATCATGAACCCCGAAGACTGGCACTTCATCCGAACAATGCAGACAGCCGAAGGTGTTTACCTATTCGGGCCACCTACAACAGAAGGTGAAAAGATGCTTTGGGGAGTATCCATCATGGATACACTGAACATCAATCGGGGTGAAGCGTGGACTGGGGACTTCGCAGAACACATCTCCATGCTAACTCGTAGCGGGTTGATGATGGAATACGGGTATGTGAACGATCAGTTTGCGCGTGATACAATCTCCTTGAAGATGCGCGAGCGTCTTGGGTTGGCAGTATTCAGGCCGCAAGCGTTCTTGAAGTTCACAGGAATCCCGCAACCTTCCTACACAACATAGGACTAGGTAATAGAAGATGGCTCTCCTAAACGCTAACCAAATAAACTCCGGCGCGTCGCTACCTTACGCGTCGGAGCGATTCGCACATGTGCGTGGATCAGAAGGCGTGCTTAGTTACAGGCATTGTCCCGGTATTGCTGCTAATACGGATGTTGTTCTTGGAGACGAAGATGGTAGGCTATCTCATTGGGCTATAATTGTTTCTGGAGGCAGTGGGTATACATCTGCTCCCAATGTTGCAGTAGGCGCTCCTGCCGCAACCGGTGTCCAAGCAGTTGCTACTGCGGGATTTGCTAATGGCAAAGTTACTGGTGTCCAATTCACCAATAGAGGGACTAAGTATGATTACTACAATCCACCAAAACTAACAATAACTGGTGGTGGAGGTAGTGGCGCAGAAGCAATTGCAGTTGTAGAATCTCCTGATTTTGATAATGAAGCTGAAGTCGTATATATGTTCTTGCTGCCAAGAAGGCAGCACTAGGGGGCACTCCTGAGATACCCGCCGATATAACTCATCTTCTTGATAGAGAATGGATGAAGAATAATCCGGGGAAAGTTAGGCTTGTTGAAATAACAACTGCATATACACTTATTATTGTGTATCGCCATTTCCCTACTGCATAGTATCTGTGTTAGAATAGTCGCATCATGGCTATTCTAACACCTACTGAATTGAAGTCCCTTCAGCCGAAGGCTAGGGAATACGAAGATACCGCGCTACAAATCTACCTAGACAAGGTAGAACGCCGAATCGTAGATCGTATCGGCCCAGTAAATGGCGACAGCGTACATGAGACTACTGAAATAACATTCGCTAACTGTCAGATGCCTTGGGATTTGGAGCGCCCACTACGGCAAGTAGGGCCGACCAGAAAGACTAGCGTACTAGATATCTTCGGCGAAAGAGAAGATGGGACTAGGGAAGATATACCTAATTCTATGTTCTATGTAGTAAGAGATAGAAGACTAGTCCCCGTATACAGTTGGGGAGGATATGGGAAGTATCTCACAGTAGTCTATAACGCTGAATCTAAGATGGATGAGGTGAAACCAGTTCAAGCACAACTTGTTGTTCTAGATATGATTGAAGATGGTATTATCGAGATAGAGGATGGAGAGTATGTAGAAAAAAGAGGCGAGTCCATAGGCGCAGCATACTCTAGGATTATGATGAATCTTGTATCAGGTGCTTCATTTATTGGTGGCGGATAATGATAACTTGGCAAGGGCCCGCTAGAGTTGTTGGGCCCGGACTGAACCAATTTCTGCCGTGGACAGAAAGATTCAATCCGGGGATTACTGCCTTTCGAGCACTGAATCCGGGGTTGAATGCTGTCCAGATGATTCAACGAGCACAAACTGGGATGGCTGGGATAAGAAATGCGCCATTTCGTAATATGCGTTCCTGGTCAGAGAGTTTCTTGTATGTAAATAAGGGTAGTAATATCGGAGATGGATTTGTAAATACAAATATACTAGGTGAGCCGGCAAGACTCTTCCGGGGTTGGAGTGAGAAGCCACAATTCGGAGCTGGATACACGCATCACGCTACATCTTGGCAAGACTTCTTCAATGAAGCAGGGGATAGAGGGACTGGGGATTTCGATCCCGGACGCGATAGTAAGGCCAACTTCCGATTCAAGTTCATGATGAAAGGGAGCGATCGTAGAATAAATACCGGAGCGGCAGAAGCACTAGAAGAAATCATGGAAGAAGCAGTGATTTATGCTAAGGAGAATCATGATAAAATAGGATTCGGTAGCAAGGGAGGCGGATTCGGGCAAGGCAAAGGATGGAAGAATATATCTGGGGACGCAGAAGCATCAATCAAGATATATCGCAAAGGGCTGACAAAAACAGGCAAGTCAGTAGTTGGTGAATGGGGATTCGGTGTATATTACGGGCTCTTTCTAGAACTAAAATACGGGACACTTAGATATTCACAAGGGAAGTTCTTTACGCCGCAAGCTATGACGAATGGATTGCGTGATGCCTTGAAGAAAAATGGATTCTTCATAGACTCTAAAAAGCCATTCAATATGGGTGCTTCTTACAGGCCGGACAAGGTGAAAGCCGATCCGTGGATAAGGAAGCCATAATGTATCTATCAGACACGGCAACATTCCTTAGAAGACGCAGCGATGGCGTAAGGGACGCTTATGGGCAACTAGGCGAGACAGAGACTAGGGTAACTGTCTATTGTCGCGTGTGGGGCAAGCGAGAAGGCCGTAGGGAGGGTGTAGAAGCAATCACCAAGTCAAGCGCCAGCATTGTCCTAGAAGGATATATAATCTTTGTTCCTATCGGGACGGATGTTGATGAAGGGGATGTTGTAGTGTCTATTGTTTCTGGCGGTAGAGACTTGATAAAGGGAGGTGGGCCGCTTGCCACACCGGACAAGCGTCTAGAGGTGAGAGCGATACAGGAACATAGAAGAATAAGGGAAGTATTCTGTGAGGTAGTAAGATAATGACGACAGCACCTATACCGGCAGTGATTGCCTATTTGAAGAGTAGATTTACTGATAGCACGAGTCATTCGGGAGTCGCTACTCGGATATTCGGCGAGGAATGGCCGGAGGATGATATCCCTACACTAGGCAGGAAGGATAATGCGCCTGCGATTCTTGTGAAGACGGATGGCGGGCAGCCACGGCTAGGGCCGATGGTAGTTGATGAACTGAGTATGTCTTTCTTTGTAGTTGGGTATTCTTATCAGTCGGCGCATGAGGTGAATAATGAACTTACGCAGTATTTGGAGCGGTTCAGGACTAATGGTGGCGGGGCACATGGGATAGTGTCGGCGTGGAGGAATATAGGGCCGCTTGTGTTTAGGGATGAGGACTATCGTTGGCACACGGTTATGACTACTTGGGTTATGTGTTTCAGGCATGATCCGGGGTAACTTGACAAAACACTAGTGTAGGTTTTAGTATTCCGGCAGTCGGCAGGAGCCGACGGGAGTTTTTATTATGGCTAATTTCAGAGAAGTCGTTGTTTCGCCTTTTGATATCTATGTAAAAAGATGGGCAGGGACTAATGATAGGCCTGTATTCCCGAGATGTATCAGCTGATGTTCCAAATTGGTGCCTGCTTATTGATGTTGAACAATGTCTTATCTTGGATCAATAGCTGCAGCTGGAGATCATAGAACACACTGGACAAGATTCGGTTCTGATCTTTCTGATTCTGTCGTTGATCAAGGTATTTCTTTGTCTAGGCAATCTACTGATGGAGAATACCGTGGTTACGGTTCTGGTCATGTGAATAAGGCGTGGGTTGTAAATGAAGATTTGATGTTCTCTGGGACAGTAGCTGACTTCTCACTTGAAATGATGTCTCTTCTTCTAGAAGACGGAGAGAGACCTACACCACATAATCCTACTGGCGGGGCAGCTGGAGGCCTACTTTCAGTGTCTGCTGTTCCAACTCCGGGGACAAACTATGCTGTCGGTGATTACATGAAAGGCCTTCTGTAAAACAAGCTGGTGGTGGCTCTGGCGCGGTTGTTAGAGTGGTTACTATTACAGGAGGTGGTGCTACTGGCCCTATCGAAACTGTAGCCGTTGTGGCTCCCGGTGCTGGATATTCAAATGGGGCATCAACAGCATCCGGTGTTGCAGATAGCACATCTGTAGCGGGATCTGGTGCTATCTTCACACTTGTTGTTGGGACTGTTGGCGCTACAGATGCTAGCAGATCTCTTGTAATCGGACGCCGTGGGACTACACAACTGAAGAAGACTTTTGCGTTCTTGATTCGTGGTGCTGCGTCACCTTATGATGAAGGTGAAAATGTACAATATGAAGTTCCCCGTGCTGTATTCAATGGATCACCAAACATCACAATGAATCGTGCTGACGCTATTACTTGCTCATTCGAGTTGAAGGCACTTCATACAGAAACTCTTGGCGGACAACCATTCAATGGTTACGCCAGAATCAGATCAGTAGTATAATCAACACAGGAGTTGAATAATGAAAGAACGGTTCATCGCCGACCTAACTCATCGTGAGTTGAATGTTATAAAAGGCCCCGATGGTAAGTCTTGGACTTATCCATCTATGTACGACCGGAACACACTCCAAATCGTAGCATACCAAAGACACGCCGATGCTATCCTAGAAGTGATGGAAGCAGCAAAACGCGAAGCACCATCCGAGGAAATCGCGGAACTCGCGGAGTTCTCCGAAGCCTTGAAGGTGAAACTCGCTGTTGCTCTCCTAACTTCTAAGGATGCGCCGCATCTAGCGCCAACTGAAGAAGAAGCTGAAGCGCTAGCACGCGCCGGTGTCGCAACAAGAATCACAGCATCCGATGCGGAAATCCGCGCAGCAGAAGCTGAAGCGGAAACAAAACTCCAAGAAGCGGCTGTGGGAAAAGCGGCTCCGGCAAGGAAACGAAAGCCGGCAACAAGAAAGACAAAGACCCGCACCTAGCGGCTGTCGCCGAAGCCCTCCGTTTTTACGGAGGGACTTTGGATGAGTGGCTCCATCTCCCAAGATGGGCGCTTGACACTTTCCTCCTACGGATGAAACCTATCCGTGCCAGAGAAGAACTGCGTCTTCTGAATGTCCATTCGCTTGGCTCCGGGAACCTGAAGAAGGAAGACTATTCCCGCTTGATTACAAGACTAGAAGAAGAAGCGGAAGAGAAAGAGGAGAAGAAAGTAATAGTCCCCCGCCCCGCCGGTGTAGTGAAGAAAACGCTACAATGGCTTGGACGCGCATCCGACTCTGGTGTAATATCTAACTATCGTAAGCGTGGACTTGTGAAATGAGCTTCCTAAGCGCCGCTGGTAAAGCTTCTGCGTACCGCTTGGGCCATGCTATACTCACAACCGGAGTTGATACCAGCGGCCTACAAAAGGGTCTAAAAGACTCTGAGAGCCAAATAGGACGATCCGCACTAGCCATTACCGGCATAGCCGGTAGAATGAGTATGGCTGTGGCCGCCCCCATGATGGGGATAGCCGGAGCAGCGATAGGCGTGGCAGCAGCATATGAAGCAACTATGCGTCATGTGCAGGCTGTCTCTTCCGCTAACGCAGCGCAGATGCTTGCGCTTGAAGCGCAAACAAGAAGGCTTGCTGAAACAACTCGCTTCACTATGCGAGAAGTTGGAGAAGCGCAAGTATTCTTGGCTATGGCCGGGATGGAAGTCAACACAATCATCGGTTCTATGGATGATGTGTTGAACCTGGCAACTGCTTCCGGTCTTGGACTGGCTAGAACCGCTGACTTGATGACTAACATCATGACAGCGTTCAAGTTGGAGGCTAGCGAGTCAACTGAGACAGTAGATGTTCTATCTACCACCTTCACAAATGCCAATGTGAACATGGAGCAACTAGCGCAGTCAATGAAATATGCTGCGCCTATTGCTGCTTCACTAGGTCATACTGTCAGCGAGACAGCAGCGGCTATCGGTGTTCTAGGTGGACAGGGTATTCAAGGCAGCCAGTCTGGTGTGTATATGCGCCAGATTTTTGCTGAGTTCCTGCGTCCTTCTGCTAGGCTAGGAAAGAAACTAGATGAGCTAGGATTCTCCACAAGGAACTTCCGCGGCGAGTTGATGTCAACTGCGGAGATAGTTTATGAGTTCGAGCGTCTTGGCTTGAATCCTGATATGGGATTCCAGATGCTTCAACGAAGATCAGGAACTGGTTTGACGGCGCTTGCTTCTGCGGGGGCGGAAGCGCAATACGCGCTACAAACAAAGCATGATATGGGGAGAGGTAAGACAGAAGAAATTGCTAAGGGAATGATGGATCATCTGATTGGTGATATAGCAAGAATCCGCTCCAAGTTCGAGACTGCGCTAGAAGGTGTAGCAAAGATTGGGTTGTATCAATGGGCTAGAAACGCTGCCGAAGGTGTGGCTGGTCTTCTTGATAAGTTCAATAGACTAGGGGAGAGTACTAAGCGATGGTGGGGAACATTCGGTATTATCGCTATCGGATTGCCGCCACTAATCTACATGCTTGCTAGGCTGACAGCAAGGATTGTCCTTTTGGGCGCTGCCATGAAGGGGTTGAATGCTATTCGTAAGATGGGAGGTGTAGGTGAATACACTAGAAGCCTGGTAGGTAAAGGGCAGGTCGCAGCAGCAGCGGTAAAAGGTAAAGTCCAAGAAACACTAGGTAGAAGCTTCGAGGGGAGGTTTGTACCTTGGGGCTCTCACTCTAAGTGGAATATGGATATCCATAATGAGCGACTTGCTATGCGTGCTGCGTCAGAAGCGGCAAAAGCGGATATAGCAAGACAAGCGCGCTTGCTGACTCCAGAGGGAAGACTCGCAGGGGCGCACACAGCATTTGGCGCGGAAAGAAAGCGTCTATGGGCAATCAATACTGCGTTGGCAGCGGCAAGAAAAGAAGAAGTCTCTCTTGCTAATGATAGACTTGTTCATTCTGATAGGTTGAATGAACTATCTCGAAACAGCAAACTAACTTATGATAAGCAAATGAAGTTTGCTAAGGAAGCAGCGGATCATCAAAGAGCAATAAACGCAACATCCGCAAGAATTGTGAAGTTCAAAGCACAAGAAAAGGAGATGGTTAGTAAGGAATACCGCGATCCAAAAACAGGCAGGTTCATGACTACCAAAGGATGGGAGAAGGATAGAGAGCTTCTACAAAAGACAATAAAAGCAGAAGAAGACGAGTTGGCTAGAAGGCGAGTTCTGCACGAGCGAAGCGCTAACATGGCTAAGAGTGCGGCGCAACAAAGATCAGTATTTACAAAACAGATACACGATCAAACAATGAAAGTTGCCGAGTACGAAAAGAAAGAACTTGAAGCCATGAAAGCTAGAGCCGATCTGGAGAAGAAACTATCCAATCAGCAAGAAGAACTGAGAAGGGCTACCGCTAATAGATTCCGTGCTATGGGGGCAGCGGGTAGAGCATTCCCTACACCCCGCGATCCTAGAACTGGTAGATTCATGGGCGGGATGGACGATGAAAGGCGTGCTTGGCAGGAAGGCAGAAGAGAGTTCGACCGTGATGTTAGAAGACGGAACGCACATGTGAGACAGGAAGCGGAAGCAGCAAGGGCTAATGCAGCTAACGCGAGAAGACTCCAAGCTGCACAAAGGCTAGCGGAAGGTCAAACACTGAAGAATGCCGCTGCACAGGGGAGACTTGCTAGTGCTTACGGGACAATAAAAGGATTGAAGATGCCTACGGTGTTCCGTGGAATAACTAGCGGGATGAATATGGCTGTAAGGGCAGGGAGTAGTTTGCTTGCGGTAATGGGAGGTCTGCCGGGTCTTTTCCTTACAATAGGTGGAATAATTGTTACCAAGTTGGCATTCGATAAGGTCGCCGACGAGATGGAGAAGGCATCTTGGGCTTCTAATACATATGCGGAGAACATCGAGAGCATCAACAAGAAGTATGTGGAGATGATTCGTCTGCGAAAAATAATTGCGCAGGATAATAGCGGAGGTGGCTACTACATCGGTATGCGCCCAGAGGAGATGCCAAAAGCTAGTGCTTGGGATGTTACAAGGGCTGGCGAACTTGAAGATGCGATAAAAGCACAAGAAGAAGTCAACGAGCAAGTAGGAATAGATCAAGCTACCGATAACTGGCGTAGTTTGTTGCGTTACTTCGAGACAGTAAATGATACTTATGTCGCAATAACTTCTGGTGAAGTAGAGGCAGCAAAACTGATTGGCGTTATCTCAGAAGGAAAGGGTTTCAAAGAACAAATAGCGGAAGAGAAGTTCAAAGACTTTGAACGCGAGTTCCCAGAGATGTTCGCAAGAAATGTAGAGTTCCTCGACAGCACAGTCGCAGCTCTGGAGAATGATTGGAAGATAGCAAAGGGGTTCTTTGACGATGTTCGAGCAATAGGTGCCACACATCAGTCAGTAATGAGAGCAAGACGGGCTGATGATTTGACTCAAGAACAAACGCTAGAAAGAACAAGGGAACTTTCTGAAGATGTGAGACGCATCTGGGATATGGCAAAGAATGTCGGATATGCTGGGGAAGATGCTGGCAGACTCGATATGGAAGAGTTCTTCCGCGGCATGATTATCAGTATGTGGGAAGCGCTAGAAGTTACTGATATAGCGACAGAAGGGCTAGATCAGAATACGGATGCTATTGATAGAAATAGAGAAGCGTTCAAGAAACTAGCAGAAGCATATGTTGACAACAAAGACAACTTCAAGTTGAAAGATATTGTTGACGATCTTGTAACTAGTTATATTCCAGGCTTGACACCGGCAGAAGTCAGAAAACCAAAGGATGTAGTAACAAGTCTGTTTGGGAGAGCAGCTGGATTCGGTATTACCGGATTGCCTATAAAGCCTACCGGCGAATATGCGGGGCTATTCGGAGGTGCTACAACTTTCGCAAAAGACCCAGCAGTAGTAGAAGCAGAAAAGACTGCGCTCCAAGATAAGGAACAAAAGGTAGTAAGCGACGCAAAGCAGTTGGCTAGAAGTTTTGCTACCGAGTTTGCGCGTGCCGTTCAACATGCTAAGGGTATGCGCGACTTCGGCGCTATCCTAGGGACTGCCTTCTACGCACAAGGCGTGAAGGAAGTATCCAAGCGTGCTGGGGAGAAGGTGGCGGAGTTCTTTGTCGGGAAGTTCAAGGATACATTTATAGGTAGTGGGGCAGTGAATAGTGTTCTGTCCGGGACACTCGGATCACTTGCTGGCGGCTTGGCTACAAGCATACTAGGGCGCATCGGAGGGTGGGTTTCTCGCATCTTCGGAGGCGGAGGTGATGACGCATACAAGGCGGCAGTAAGAGCCAATCAGGAAGCGGAGAGAGCGAAGGAGCTGGAAGAGCTGCAACAAAGGATGGACGCACTAAGGAATCAGTTTGCTTCACTTGGTGTTGCTGCTATGGAAGGTGGGGCCGCCGTAGATAAGTTCTACAAGTTTGTAAAGGATCATGTGGATATTGAAAGGTATCGTGATGAGTTGGACAAACTGGCGCGTTCTTACGAGAAGTTGTGGGCGCTGCGTAAGGACTTGGATTTTGCTAAGGGTCTGTCTTCAGCTATTAGCGGGGCGTTTGGTAAGGAGACGGATGTTGCTAAGTTGATAAGGACTGGGGAGGTTACGGATGACTTGGCTAGAAGGTTTAGCAATCTTGGCGGGAACAGTCTTGCGCTGCATGGCTTCGGTCAGATGGTGGAGCGCTTGCGCGAGTTCGAGAAGCTAGCGGATGACTTCGATATAGAGAAGTTGGAAGAGCTGGAATCACTAGGTGATTTTGGAACTGGTAGAGAGGGGAATCCTTTTGCTGCGCTTCATGAAATAGGATTGAATCTTATAGGGCTTGACAAGGATTTGATTGGAAGATTCTCCGGGAAGTCTCTTGAAGGGCTTGTTAGATTCAAGGAGATAGTAAAAGAACTATCCGGCAAAGACATTGGCCCTATTGTCAGCGGAATAAAGAGACTTGAAGAAAAGTTCAATACCGCGCAAAACATTATTGGGGAACTGACTAACAAGATTCATTCACCGATATCTGAGTTCTTCAAGACAGGTGATTTGACTGACGCAGTTATAGCTAAGTTCGATGAGATAGGTCTAGAAAAGAAGTATCATGGACTTGTAGAGAATGTTGCTACTTCAATAAATAAACTTGCCGAGTTCGATGAAGCGGTAACAGATTTTGGTAGAAGAAACGATCCTGCTGCTTTTGATTCTTTCCTTGACAGTTTTGGGGAGTTCACAGTTAGTATAAGGCTGGCATCTGAACAGTTGAAGATTTACAACAAGAATCTAGAAACACAAAACGAGTTCAACTCAGCGCTGTCTAGATATCTGCCAGTAACCGATGTACAAAAGTACTTCCAAAAGGGCGAGATAACATCAAGTCTTGCTTCAGAACTCGGTATAGATAAAGGTCTTCTAGAAGGATTTACTACCGCCAGAGAGAATCTGCAACTCTTTGGAGCTCTTGGCTCTCATCCATACGGGCCGCAAGCACTAATAACTTCAATAGAAAATGAAGATGAAGGCTGGAGAAGGGAACTTCAATATGGTCTACAACAGTATGGGCTACCAGAACATTTGGGCAAGAGGTGGAGCGCAAGAGAAAAAGAAGAAATAATCAAGAGATTGCAGCAGTTCATGGCTCTTGATAAGACAGAGGAAGAACTGCAAACAGAACTAGAGAAGGCAGCACAAGCGCTTCATGACGCTGTAGAGAAGCAAACTGAATCCACACAGGATTTGATTAGGAAGCAGTCTGAGAAGATAAACGATCTTGTAAAGGATACAAGAGATACCTTCCTACAAGGTGTCAGCAGCGCTTCTCTCGACCTAAGAGATCGTGTAGAAGGCATTGTATTCGGACTTGGATATCGCATCCTTGATTTCCAAAAAGCACTGGAAGACGCGATAGAAGACGCTAGAAAGAAACTGACTGACGGCGCAAGCGCACTAGGCGACAAACTAACCGGCGCACTAGAAGACAACATAATCCCAAGATTGGAGTCAGCAATCGGCAGTGTAACCGATAGCATCAATGACCTGATAGAGCAGTTGAAGAAGGGAGTGAATCTGAACTCCCCTAATCAACCGGGGACAGAACCGCCTACACCATCCGGCGGCGGCGGCGGAGGTGGGAGTGTCCCACCGCTAACGCTAGGTCAACAAGGGTATCAGGCATGTGCTGCCAAGAACGCTGCGAGAGCCGAGGGCGCGGAGTGGGCTTGGGACGGGAAGAACATGGTGTGCGTGAAGATCACTCCGCCGCAGCCTACGCCGCCTCCGCCTCCGCCGCCGGAATGGACTGATGAAGAGTTGGCAGCATGGAACAGTATTCCTATCAATCCTGAACCGCCGGTCCCACCTACGCCACCTAAGCCAGAACCGCCGCCAGTCCCTAACCCGCCTGGTGGCGGGCATCCCGATGGCGGGCCTTATGTTGGAGATAGAAGCGGAGGGAGCGGCGGAAGCTCTGGCGGAGGTGGCTCCGTTGTGCTACAATTCGCGGTAGCGCCGGGGAGAGACCCCGACGAACAGATACGAAACATGAAGGATGCTATTGAAGATAATCGCTACGGCATCCGTGATGTGATTTGGGGTAGAAGATAATGTTCCAATGGAAACTGTGGGATGACCGCATTAGGCAGCGAGTAGAAACAGATGCTAGTATTGCTGCTAGGGGTAGTAACGATGTAGATGGAATTATCATAACCGCGTCTATCGCAAGTGGCGGATCAGGATATGATGTGGATGATGTAGTAGAAATATCAGGCGGATTGGGGGCGCGCTATACTATCAGAGAAGTTATTGACAACGACGGGGAAAGTAATGACGGTGAAGTAACAAGAGGACAACTAACTATAAGAGGAACAGGATATTCTGATACAGAGGATAGTGCTCCTGCTGACACAACTTCTGGATCTGGTTCGGGGCTAACACTTAATCTTGTAGTAACTCGTAAATACAAACCAGAAAATCCAACGGGTTATACTATCGGGGATTCCGGCGCTAACATTCCTAATGTTAACAAAGGACATTTTGATAGCTTGCCAATATCTAGAACTAATGTTACATCTTCATTTGGTGGGCAAGGTGGACAAGCAAGACTGCCTATTGTTGAATTCGATAACGACAATAAACCTAAGAATATAGCACTAATAAACTTCTTTGGCAGCCTTCATAATATAGGTGGGACAGTTGATACAGTCCCGCGTGAAACATCCTCAGATTTAATTGACTACCCACCTAACAGAATAGCAGTTATAAATACATTGTCAACATGGTCTGATAACAATCTACATATTAGAATAAGACATAGAGATATATCTTATGGAGATCATGAAGAACACGATTCTTCTCATGGCGCACACATTTACAATATTGGAGCTCTAATGTTCTTCGATGATTGGGAAGAATGTAACCGACCGGATACGATCAATGTAGAGACAGTTACGCCACAACTAATGGGAGACGCAGAAACCGCGACCCCTATACCCGGTGTTCTCGCTGGCAGAAGAAAGCGCGTATCAATGACTTGGAACGGCGTAGCATTCGATGACCCAGAACTCAAGCCACTAATGAATCTTCTAGATGAACTGGATGACAGAAACAAGCCAGTATTGTTCCGGCCTTCTACTGATAGACCTATGTACTTCTTTGGAAGACTAGAAAGATGGAACTATGCTAGCCGTGGCTCCACCGACACCATTAATGCTACATTCATAACTGATGGTATGGGGCAACCCTAATGATAGGAATAAAGGTAATCCGTCGCGGAGAAACTAATCCGCAAACCGGGGCGACAATCACGCCAGACAAAAAGATATACAGTTGGGCTTCAACTGATATCCATGCTGATGGTGAGTTTTGGGAAGGCAGGCTTGAGTCAGCAAGCGCTAGTGATTCGCATGTAGATAGATGGGTGCCAATGTCTTCTAGACTATCTAGAATGACTTTCACGCTACGAGATCAAGATGGAAAACTTGCCAAAGATTTTTCATCAGATGCTGACAATGCCGAGAAATCGCTAGTAGGGAGAAACGCAGAACTGTGGAGTATAGGGACTGGAGAGCCTAGAAAGATAGCATCAGCAGTAGTTAGATACTGGTCGTCTAGCGCAGGTAAGATATCTCTTACACTAGAAGACCCCGCACTTCTAAACTTTGGTGTTCCTCTTGGCCCAAAACTAATTGATGTTGACTCTGATGCCGATGATAGATATGCTGGCAATCTTGTGCCACAAGTATACGGGAGATCAACAAGGATACCATTTGCTGGTGGTAGAGTAATAAATAATTCCATTACTCTTGTAGCATGTGTGGGGGACAGACCTGTAAATACTGTTTACTATGATGGATCAATAATACCAGACGCACAATGGGTTAGAGAAGTTAGTGGTGAAGTAGGTGATAGAAATACAACAACACTAGTTAGAGTTACCGGTGATACATCAAGAAGAATCCGAGACTTTGAATGGTCTGGCGGGCAAGAAGGCTACACCGTTAGCGGTATGATAAGTGATGTTCTAAGATTCAATGGCGTTAGTCAAGATAAAATAAATGTAATATCATTCTTGAACTTCGACAGCATACTAAGTTCAAGGGGCCTATTTGATAACTCATCACCAGAAGGTTCTATTGTTGTATCTGATTATAGTGAGACACTAAGCACAGTAATAGAAAAGATACAACAAACATGGGCAGTTCTTTTGTATCTAGATGTTGAGGGGAGATTCTCTCTAAGGTTCCCAGCAATATCAGGTTCAGATGAAATAAAGACTATTTCTCCATCAGAAATATTCTCTCATAGATGGTCTATCAATACGCCGGAAGGTGCTTCACATTGGGATGTTGACTACGAGAGAGAGTGGGCTGCTGGCAACTATTCCAGGCATCGTGAGATAATACTAGATGCTAATGCTGACGCATTTGGAAGCATTAGCAGCCCTATACAAATGGAAGGACGGGCAATTGCGCTTCACTACGCCAGAGGACATTCGGCTGACGGACTTGCCAGAGATAGAATTGTTAACGAAAGATGGAATAGATTTAGAGCCAAGATATCTGTTGACAGCAATATTGATGTTCGTACTGGGGATTTTATATCTATTGATACAGATAATAGTATTGGCTCATTGCCTGAATATCTGAAGAACAAGTCTTTCTTTGTTGACGGATTCAGCCTTAATGGTAATGGTATGAATATACAAAGCGAGTTGACACTATCCCCACTTCTTGGTGATGATGAAGGAGTAGCACAACCTATAACTGCTAATATTCAGGGATTTGAATATCCAACTGGATTCACATCATATCAGACAGGTCAGAAAGTAAACGAGCCTTTGAATAGACTTTTCAACGGACATGGTCGTAATATGTTGTTCAGTATTCTTTCCGCTCCATTTTGGCTGTACATAGAGACACATGATGACAATGGGGTCCCGCTGTCTGGTGGCCCTAGACTTTGTGGAGAAGCGATATGGCCTTCTAATGGTGGCGATCCTATCCATACATATACTGGTATAAAGATTAGAGCAGTTGATGATGAGTATGGATTTGCCGCAGTAAAGACACTATCACTAGATGTATCTAAGCCTGATTCGCAAGTAGATGGAGTCCCAACTTTGCGTCTGACTGACATTACAGAAAATAGCGCAATAGTTAGATGGGAGTCTGTAATAAGATCAATTGCTTATGATGTGGAAGTTGATGGCGAAACTGTATCAGGTGATGATGGGCAGTACGCTACATCCTATCCTCTATCATTTACTAGAAGAGCTACTGCAGCGATAAGAGTAAGTGGGAGAAACCAAGTTGGCAGAGGAGGATATTCTTCTAAAACATTTTTGTTTATAGAAACTCCCACAGCACCAACTCTTTCTATTGTTGGCGATAAGCTCCTAAAAGTAGATGGTGTTGTTGGGAATCGAATAAGTGTATCTTGGCCAGATTACACATCTCCCATACCCGCAGATGACTTTAAAGGTTGGGAATATCAATATGATTTTTCACAGTCTTTCTTGAATCCAGTTACTAGATACAGTTATGCAGAAGGCTCTAGATTGGCAGCCGACTTTGCAGGTACCGGTGAAAGTAATCTATTCGTGCCTCATGATGGGAGAAGAAGAGCTCTTTATGTTAGAGTTAGATCGGTTGCCAATGAGGGAGGCGCTTCTCCGTGGAGTCAAATATCTACAATATATATAGGGCTACAGTATTCTGACTTCGATGGACTCATGAAAGGTGCTAATACTGGTTTTGGATTGAACCCTCAAAATTTTGATAGCACTTATGATTCGCTATTGAATTACAATAACAATAACTTTATAGTCATAAGAAAATCCGGTCTTGTTGGCGTTTTGAATATGGGTAACGATCCTAACACTAGATTCAGATTGGCAAGATATCGCACTTTCAGAAACAATGTGGCTGGATTATTCGATACTAGAATACCGGGATACTGGAGCAGTAATACAACAGAACAAAGGCCAGGTATTGTTATAATCCCGGAATATTGGAGCAAAAGAGGAGCAATACATCTAATACCATGACATACACAGTAACACTCCCGTGGCCACCCACGGTAAATCATCTATACATGCCGCTAAGAGGTTCTCATCAGAAGGTGAGAACAAAGCGTGCTAGAGAGTTCTTCGATAAAGCATCTGCTATTATCGCATCAAAGCCAAAGCCGCTATGGATGGAAGGAAGAAGATTCAAGGTAGAAATCCTGTTCCGCGCTCCAGATAGAAGAGTCAGAGATATTGACAACTTTGTAAAAGCAACTGTAGATGCGCTGAAAGGTAGAGTTATAGCTGATGATTCGCTTATTGACTCCGAACACACATACAGAGGTGCTAAACTAACCGGCGGCGCAGTTGAAATACGCGTAACAGAGCTGCTAGAATACCGCGAGCCGGTAACCTTTGAAGAAGCAGCTGAAATAGGACTATAAGAAAATGCCAGACAGATTTGCCGGATTTGTTTCCGGCCTAACTTCTCCATCCGAATACTTCCAAGCTGTAGAAGCGGCAACTCCGCCAGCCGAACTTGCTGCTGATGTGGCGTTTGGAAACACAACTAGGATGATTTATCTCTTCGGAGGGACTGACGCTGCTGGCTCTAAGTTTGTTATGGAACTTTCTGGCGGCTCAGTAGATTCTTCTAATGTAGTTGATTCTGATGGTGAACTTACTCTGACCGTTGCGCAGAATGAATCTGAAAGGTTGCCTTTGCGAGTTACTAAGATTGTTGGCGGAGCCGGTAAGACGCACATAAGAGCGGGAGGCTCCGCTATTGGGTTCTGGTAGATGCTACACATAGGGCCGGGAATCGGAGTAGGATACTACTACGGCAAAGGCGGAGGTGCTGGTGGTGCTTCTGGGACTCACGAGACTCCACTAGGCCCATCCACACCAACTACCCCTGGCTTGTTCCTAACATGGAACGATGATTCAATAACATGGAATAATGATTCAATAGACTGGACAGGATAATGGCTACGCTGCGCTTCCAAGACTTGGAAGAACTTACCGAGGGTTCCTCTCTTGAGGAGATAGCGGTCTGGCGTAGTGGTAAGCAGCCGGGGAAGATGGGTATCTCCGCTATAAGAAAAGGGATACTACTCGGTCATTCAACATTCTTTGGGCAAGCACGCGGGGCGCAATCTAATCGGAACGAAGAGCTTACAGTAACACAACCTTCTGCAGAAACAACTGGCGAGATAAAGATTACCGCACCAGCGTCTGACGGGGCTAACCTGGGCGGGCAAGTTGTTGGAGATGATGAAGAGATACGGTTCACTCATCTTCCTCCCGACCCTACCGATGCCGCTACACAACTACAAGCATCCGGGAACTTCAGTCTAAGACATACTGGTGGTGCCTGTGATGTTTCTATACAACTAGTAAACGACGCCACTGGCGCTGTAGAAGCGACACTAAGAACGCTGTCTTTGGACGCAGAGACAGGCGTAGAAAACATAGACATTGATATCCCGGAAGTGTCAGTCGGATTGAAGGGATATCGAGATTCTCTCGGTAGCACAAATGCTTATTCAGTAAGGATAAGAGTTACTAAGCCAGCAGGCAATCCTTCTACTACGGTTACAGTATCCGGTATAGATGCTGAAACAACTGACGGTATAAACTTCAGGAGGCCAGATGCCAACACTGCCGGGGTAGAAGGATGGGCGCTTGAAGGTGGCGGTGCTATACCAAGATCAAGACTAGGATACGCGCTAACGCCACTAGAGCGTGTTGCTATTGGTAGAGTAGAAGATGATGAAGGCGAAGCAAGAATCCGTCTAAGCGAAGGCGCTAACATAACAACAGTAGCGGGCGCTACTGCGCAGACTATAACATCCGGCTCCACATTTGTCTATGAGGATACTACATATACGATAACAGATGTAGAACAAACAGGTGAAGGGAATGTAATAATAAAGGTTACACCAAACAGTTTCCCTAGCACAGACGCTCTGAATATTGACTGGCTGTACGAGTCTGGCGGAGAATACGAGGCGGAGTTCTTCGGGAGCCTGTCAAGTCCCGCCCCGGAAGCACCCGGTAGCGAGTTTGTTTGGACTTTCCCAGGCCAATCGCTTGACCTGTTCCGGGGTGCTTCTAACGGTACTGACGTAACACTAATCCCACGCGCAAGAATAAAAAGCACACAACTAGCATCCGGGACTTCGCAACAAGTTGCGGGAGTATCCGAATCGCCTTTGTTGAAGATATTTAGACGCAAAGCGGGAACAGCACCTACTCGCGCACAGATTGTTGGTGCTGCTAATCCGGGAGATACCGGAGAAGCAGAATGGGGAGGTATAACTTGGTCTGCGCTACCTAGCGGAAGCGGAGCGCAAGCGTCCGATACTACTGGTAACGATCAACTTTGGATGTGGCTAGGCCGCGCACATTGGAATCAAACTACTGATAAATGGGCGCTAGAAGTTGGAGATGTAATCCCGGTCAATCAAACCGGCGGGATTACGAATGTGAACTTCTCTGTAAGCGGAACATCTTGGCACAACGACTACGCTTCCACAGATCGTTTTATGCGATTCCGTCTAAGCAACAACATGTGGTCTGGTGCTATCCCGCTCTACGCAGGCCATGATTGGGAAGAGTTGGTGAACATAAACATGTATCAAGGCTCCCGCGGGCCCCATGTTTACTCTCTACCCGCTAATATAGATTTGCGAGACTTGCGAGAAGTAGGTTTCCACTATACTCGATACAACACAAATGGAACCGAACGATGGCAGAATCAAGCAGTAATCCAACCGGGACTTACCGACTGGGTTGCCGCGCCACCTACATATACTTCTGGCGATCTTGCTGACTCAGTATGGTGGATGTATGTGGGTTGGCAACATGCCACAATCATGGAACTATCCCCAAATATGGCATGGCAAGCGGGTGACGGTCTAAACGACAATGCAGGCTGCCACATCGCGTTCCGAAATCCTACTGGGACTACAGACGATCATACCGTTAGTCATATAGTCATTTCAGATATACTTAGTCTCCGACAACACGGGAGACTGAAGATCAAGGTTAGATAGATGAGCAGCTATGTAACATTCGCATCATCCGATCAGCATGATGCGTACAAGATAAAGGGTATCTATCCTACCCTAGCATTGGCTAATGCCGCTGCTGCGGGTGATGCTACCCTAACTTCACTCCCTAATGAGTTTACCGGAGATCAAGAGAACGAACTCGATCTAGACAGGTATGTATATGGTGATTCTCCATACACTATCTCCGACACTCCACCAAAAACAACTGCAGAGCAGAAGAAGTACATAAAGAACGCAGCGAAAGAGCACGCTAGAGATGTTCTTGACTTGATGGTAGGAGAATGGTGGATCGGCGATGGACTCGGTAGCCGCCCATCATCCGGCAACCGATGGTCTAACACAAGGCGATGGATAATGTCTATGGCCGCTTGTGTTGTGGCTGCTTGTAACAACGCAAACTGGACAGTTGATGAATGCCAAAACGCACTAAATCAAATGCAGGCGTACGCACCAGCTGACAGGAACCTAATCCGTAAATGGTACTTTGCTCATGAAGAAGCAATATGGAGTGGATACTTTACGCTCGCTCCCGTCAAGGCTCACTTCAAGCACACCAAGACTGACGCGGGCACACAAAACTTTGCTGCTGATGCTTCTTCAGCTAATGTGTGGGACGGCTCAGGCGGGACGCTCGCGATAACTCTCACTGCAGACTCTACACCAGAATCACTATAAGGAATATTAGAATGGCGCAAGACTTCACACATTCTACCGACCCGAAGCAAGCGGAGTTGGTAAGCATTCTTAGAGAAATCAGAGATCAAGTCCGATGTAACGGACACCAACTAAGCCAGATAACAACACAACTGGCTTCTATTACAAACAAGTAATAACGAAATGACACCAACACCAGTAAGATTCACAAGGAATCAAGTCGCGCAAGCGCTACACCGGTTCGCGCCGAAGATGAAACAGTATCTAGTCGATACACAATACTTCTGCCTAAACGAAGACGAATGGAACGAAGTAATCAAGGATATCGGCTCCGACCCTAACAAGTATGTCCCCGAGAAGTACGATTGCGATTCCTTCTCCCGCTATTGGTGGGCAGAAGTGAATCACCGATATGAAGTGAACGGCATGTTCACTGTCATAGATTTCTCCGGCAGACACTCTTATAACGCAATCCTAGTCCATGATAATACGAATGAAGGACTTAGTGTAAGGTTGTTTGAGCCGCAGAATGGAAGCCAGCCCGAAAAGGGTGAAGAGCATTACACGCTAACTAGCGGCTTCTTCATCTAGGTGTCTGCTCCGGCACTCGTCGGAGCAGAACATCCTAAAACGATTCCAGTTCCTATCCCTTCCATAGGAACAGTAGTTACAATCCTCAGTCCCCATACACTTCAAGCATCCTTACAAGTCGCTCGATCTCGCGCTTGCGATCTTCCTTCTCCGCTTCAATTGCGTCTATACGCTCCTTTCGGAGATTTATCTCGTATTTGAGTTCTTTCTTAGTCCAATCATATGGAAGTTGACGCACCATAATCTCCTATAAGATAACTAACATCTTCTTTTGTGAAGTGGATTCCTTCTTCCGACTTGTTCATTCTTGTTCTAACGAATACGCTGAACTCTTCTTCGTTAGCACTGAATATAACATTGTTAGGCGATCTACCCTTTGGGCAGACAAGGCTATAAATCCTTGCTACTATCTTGGCAAGCATTAGCGCATCGCCGTAACGAATGCCGAACTTCTCGAAATCTCCAAGTGAAGAACCGCTCTCGATCCAGAGCGGTTCTTTCGCGGCTCTCCGATTGTGGCCCGACACCATATAGATATCACTAGTTACTCGCATGTTTCACAGGGCCCCGTACACCCGTCTTTGTATGTTCTTCTGAGAGCCATCATGACAGCGCTGTAGCAACAGCCACAAAGCCATAGATGCTCTTCACCTGGTGAAGCAGAATCTACTACAATGAGTTTGTAACACTCGTTGTTGTAGCAGTTCCAACATGATTCTTTTTGTTTTTCCATTCTGCTAACTAGCAGCCTCCGTCAGATCAACCGGGTTTGAATCCCGCTTCAGCAAGCAGCAACCTATCGCTGTCGGCGGTCGTCCCGGCAGCATAGCGGTTGTTTTTAGCGTGTTCAGCCAAAGGGAGTATATCGGCAGCGGCAACACCGGAAATAGGCTTAGAAGTTGCCTTGGGCCGGTTGCTGCGCTTGCCATTACCTTGCTGCTCGCGCATCACATTTCTCACTGCAGCGATGAAGAATCGCTTAGATTGAAGCGACGCATTCTCCCATTTCGGGAGACACTCGATCTCTGCTACGGCATCGTATGCTGATTTTGCCGGATGAAGCAATCTCGCTTCAATCCTTCTTGTGCTCTCTGTCATGGAGCACGGAAGTATATCGCATTACTCACTGCTGCTCCAACTCTATTCCTTTGTCCATCGCGGCTCGAACTTGACTACATTCACATAGCCGGAGTACTGACGCATACCTTCAAGCATCTTCTCTTGCGCACGAAGTCCGTTGTTGTTGTCAACGATTACCGCTTTGATATCTTCAATGCTCTTTGCTAGCCGGAAGTTGAACTGAATCAACTCAGATATCTGCTTCTTGGTTTCTTTGATAAACTCATCTTGTTCTTGTTGTCTTTTTGTTAGAGCCATTTTCTTCTTCTCTCTTTTGTATGACAAATCCATATCTGCCACTACTATCGCTGCGACGACAAATATCGCGCCGGCGAGTAGTATCGTCAAAAACTGTGCTATATCACTCATTGCGAAAACGGTGTTGAAACCGTTGCTATTATATTGTTGGCTTGCGCTTCCTTAGCGCTTCAGCAAACTTGCCAAGCACTTCGGGAGCGTTCTTGAATGCGAAGTAGAAGCCTAGCACAAGACCTACCGCTGACCAGTATTCGGGTGGTACTATCTCAAGCGACTTCCATATTCTTTCACCGTGAGCGGGAGCAATCGCTGTAATAATAACCGGTGAGATTATGCTAAGCATCAAGAGACGCCTAGCAAATCTATCTTTGTCAGCAAGCGCGGCAAGTTCCCAATCGGAATCTTTTTGCGTGCTGTCAAGTATGAGTTGTGTTTTTCGCTGTGTGACTGCTTCTTTTAGTTCCCGCTTTTGCCTACTATCATCTCTACGACCTTGCAGCCAGTCTTTTGCTAGACCGGCGACAGAAGCAAAGATGGTAGCGAACATGGCTAGTTATCCCCAAGTAAGAGGATATATACATCCGTTACAGCATCTGCAGCAACGGCAACGGGATATTTCTGTACTTTCTTCATACATGGGTCTCCCAAACATTCCGAAAGTCCATTGATTTACAATATGATTAAGCATCTTCTCTCTCCGGATTAGTCCACATCTCGATACACGCATCGCATTGACAATCAATCTTATGCGTGTAAGGGTCAGAGGACATTATCTATTCCTTATCGTAGTATCCGTGACTGTCCATGTATCTATCGAAAAGCGAGAATCCTATCATCCAAAGAATGAGCCAACCGACTACTATTCCGACTCCCATTGTTTTTCTTCCTCTAGTCGCTTCTTATCTGCTAGATAGTCGGATTCTTTTACCTGTTCAACATCCACAACCGTATTCCAGTACATTCCGTGTAGGGGGACATTCATTTCTTCTCCCGGAGCGAGTATCTTGAAAAACTCGCCTAGATATTCAACTCGAATATACGCACCACTATCATCTGGATTCTTTACAACGATATCTGGCGGGGTAGTCATCTAGCCATTACCTCTTATTTGCTTAGCTACTCTTCTTGCGCGGGCAGGCGTTTGCTTTGCCCACAATGAATCTAGCGCTTCTCTTGAAGCCAAATCATAATCGCCTTTTGCGATTGCCGCAAACATCTTCTTGAACTTCAAGATGCCAGCAACACCTAGTTGGTAAACCATATTTGCCAAAGCATAGTGTACATGATCCGGCAGTCCACTAAGTACAATAGGTTCATCACCTTGTCTTAGCAAATCTTCAAGACGAATCATCATCCTTGACAATCTAAGTTGAAGGATGATATCTGCTTCTTCTTCAGTTAGCGGGAATGTTGTCCCATATCCCACGGTAAGATGCCCAGTAGGACACTTGTATGGGTTCCCCCGGAAGCCCTCGTCTTGCCGAAGTTGCTCTAGCGCTTCGTTATATGCTGTGTTTGCCATGATATTCGCGGGGTAGTTTATACCCGCCACCATCCGATTTTAGCTACGGCTCGCTTAGTGGCACGCATGATACGCGCTACATAGTGCTAGAAGCACAAAAGTGTAAACAGCAAGATATCCTGCCAGTTTCCTAAATGTAAACTTTTTGTTGCGTACAACCATAAGAAGGCTGTCAACGCGTTCTTCTAGATTGCTTTCTGCTTGTCTTAGGTAGTTCATGTTAGTGTTTCCCGTTTTGTCTCGCTTCCATGCGAGTTAGCCTATCGCGGATATCGCGCAGAGCCTGATATACATCTTTTCGGAAATCCCTTACCTCATCATCTTCTTTGTGAAGCCTAAGCATCTCCGCTCTAATATCTTCGATATCTCGCTTGATGTTATTTCTGCGGACTGCCTCATCCGCCGCGTTTTTCCTGAAGTTGGAACGCAGAGTCAGATACGACCCAACTATCCCTAGGGCAAGCGCAACATCGCGCAATCCAAGTCCGAAATCCATGATGTATAATCATAACACTAACTCTTTGTAGAGTCAAGAATCCCGTGGAGTTCCATTACAAATCTTTCTGCGTCCTCCGCAGAATCCACTTCTGTGTAAACCGGGTCTTGTTCAATCCAGAAACGGCCGCCGTTCAATTTGGTGACCCTTACACGGAGATGTTTCTTATCAAATATAGCACAATAGTTCTCATCAAGAGATCTAATCTGTTCTATTATTGCTAATGTTTTTCCGGGCATGGCAGGAGCGGTAGGAATCGAACCTACGCCGTCGGTTTTGGAGACCGGAACGCTGCCACTACGCCACGCTCCCATCATTCTCTGCTCTTAGTTTCTCGAAGTGATCCGTTAGGCCTTCCAATATTTTCTTGTGTGCTCTTTCTCGCATTTTTCTCCTAACATTCCGTGGGATAGACTTTACATTCTCCACTTCGCCTTCTCCGTCATAGTCCAAACCAGCTCGCCATTTCTCAGGCTGAACTACTATGCTAACCATAAGAGAGTATGTGTCAACAAAGTAGTCTATTGCTTCGTCCTTTTCCCAGTCTTCTTCGTGTACTCTTTCATCACAGCCAACCTCCATAACTACTGCGCTTAGTTTTTCTAGTTCCCTATCCATCTTATCCCTCTCCCTTGAGAGAGATTTTCCTTCTTTCAAGATTCCGCTGTTCTTCTACCAGCTCATCCCTGTCCCACTGAAGGTCATCTATCTTGTTCTCGATAGAGTTGATCTCCTCTTCAATATCCGAGATCTGTTCTTCAATCTCTTCAATCTCCAGGTCGATATCTGTTTTTATCATTTCAATTCCAATCCGGCTTCCATGCCCGCTGCGAATATCTTGATAGCGCAGTTTTCCCACGCATCCTTTTCAATCCTTGAAAGTTGTTGCCATGGGTGGCAAGCGTGGATTTCGTCGTAGTAGCGCCAAGCGGCCTTTGCGAGTTTCAATTTCAGGCTGCTATCCATTCTTTTCTATCTCGTACATATCAAGATTATAGTTGTTACACAATGTTGTAACTATATCCTTTATCTTCGCTCTCCCGGACTCGAGGTCGCCGTGGATTGAAAATCTATCTGATCCGAATATGTGCAGATATTCACTGTGCGGCTCGAAAATCCACTTTCCTTCGTCGTAGAAGCACACGCCTATTACTCTATGCAGATCGTCACTGAACTCTACAACTACTGTGCAGTCCTCTCTGATCTCTGGATTGCCTACGATATATGGTGGCGGTTCCCCTGTGGATTCAATTAGCGAGTTGTACTTGCGATTATCCATTCTTGCGACGCTTCCTTACGCCTAGTTGGATTCCTTCTACTGCTGCTGCAACGCCCGCTACTATCCCTAGAATCACTACGAACGACGCAAGAAGGGCAATGGGAATCCATAGTGGTGAAAGAACCCAACCCCAAGACCAGTCTATCTGGTCAGTCAGTTTCAATGTAAGGAATACAGCGAGCAGAACCGTTGTTAGTCCCCCTGTGCCACATCCATAGGATGTTTTTTTATCTGACATCAATGAGTCCCTCCTTGCGGAACTTCCGAATCTTTTTTGACACATTGTCATATGATCTGCCGACGCGTGCAGCGATTATCTTGGGCGCTAGCCCAGTTTGGGCGAGCGTAAGGATTCTATCATCAATCCTTGCTGCCTCTTCTTTTCTATTTAGCATGATTACCTTTCATGAACACTCATTTGGAGGAAGGTGAGGGACTCGAACCCCCAAAGCGTTTCCGCAACCATCCGGGTTCAAACCGGAGCCATTTCCTTTCTGGCAACCTTCCATCCAATAAAACTTACTAGCGCGGCGCTCCTGCGTCCAGATCGAAGAAAGGAGGCAACCCGTTTTTGCAGGTAGGGTCGGGGCACCCACGCGTACGAGATCGTATCGCAGCGCCGAACGCTTGTAACATTCATATTCTAGCAGAATCTATATTGTGTGTCAAGTTATAACTCTTCACCATCCGCATAGAAGGCAAAGGAATCAACGCACACCTTTTCCTTGTCGTCTCTTGAGTATAGACGCTGCACAACTCCCCAAGTCTCGCAGTTGCCTTCCGCGTTTGTGTACATTGGCTTATAGAAGTCTGGGATAACATCGCCTAGATGCCCCAGACTTGCGTTAGAGTAACCGGCTTCCTTGCCCACAATAAGCACTAGCGCGTCATCAGCTTCCTTCGGAAGGTTGTTCAGCGCGTTTCTGAGTTCTTTGATTGTCATCGGTTTGCCGCCTCCGCGATGCTGTTTATGCTGCGCCGGAAACACTCCACGCAGTTATCGAAGATGCGCGTGTAGCCTTTGTAGCCACACTTGTCGCAAGTGTAGAAACTAGCCATTCTGCTCTTCCTCATTGAATATGAACTCTTCGGTCGCTTCAACTGCGTTTGTCCAAATCTCTTTTATGTGATTTGGGAGTTCCACCCATTCATGTGTATATGGTGGCTTCTCGATCCTTTTTAGTGATTCGGTGAATGTGTAGTAGGCATCGCTAGCGATGTATTCTGTTGCTGTGATTGTCATCTTGGTCTCCAGACATAGTTCTTTACTGCCTTCTGTGCCTGCTCCGTGCTAGTTATGGCAGGCTGTTGTTCCAGGCTCTGCGCGGTAGATAGTACGCAGTTGTGTATTGTCATTAGTCTATTGTCAATACTTCTGACAGTATCTTCGGTTCTAGCGACACGCGCTTGGATATCTAGTAGTAGTTCTTTTTCTTTCATGTTGTTTCCCTATGTGAGATGGTACGCCCGGCTGGAGTTGAACCAGCTACCGGATGTTTATAAGACATCCACTCTGACCGTTGAGTTACGGGCGCGTTTTATCCGGTAGCGCGAGCTCCGCTCGAACAGCGTTACCGCTGTTAGTCTCCACAGAAGCAAGACACTTCTTGTTCCTCTGGAAACAGAGTAGGTGATTTTGTCTTAGCGCTTTCATAAAGTTCTCTAGATGAATATTCCTCTCTGAACTGGTATTTTCTGCCTCTTGAATTATTCTCTTCCATCTTTATCCACCAATCTGCGACACCATCTACCATTCGGATTATGCGCATCTTCTTAGCTCTTCCTTTTAGGAAGCAAAGGTCGCAGTTGCTGAGTAGCGAATCAATTGCTAGACCGAACGGCTGCTGCCGCCAGAATCTATCTACATCGTCTTTGGTGATCTTTGCGAAGTACAATGGATAATATGTTTTACATTCTTCCATTAGAGCCATGTGTATGCGTTTAGGTTCGTCATAACGGATGCCCATGATATTTGTCCGCTCAGATGGCGTGAGACCCTTTTTAGAGAAGTATCTGTTAGTTGTATATCGCTTCAGTTCGGTAGTGCAGAACCTTTTTTGATTCGAAGGTATTGCGCGTTCGCGTGTTATTAGTGCTTCGAATGGCTCACCGTTTCTGGAAGCAGTTTTGTAGTCAACAACTTTGTGGATTGATTTGCCTTTTCTTGTTGATCTAGGGACGCTCTGATTCCAGTCCACATCATATTCTAGCCAGGTGATAGGCGCGTTCCATCGCTTTTCCATTTCATTTAGGAAGTCGAGGGTTTGCGGCATTTCCTTGCCGGTATTTGTGAAGACCGCTTCGCAGTTATCTGGGATACCGTTGTTTGCTTTTAGTAGGAGGTGGAACATTAGGCCGGAGGTTCTACCGCCGGAGATGTTCCAGACTTGGAATTTGGAGTCTGGTTTTACTTGGAAGGGTTCTAGGTTGAATTCCATATCCGGTAGCGCGAGCGAGCTCGCAACAGCGTTACCGCTGTTCTTTTGATCTTACCCTAAAAGCCAAATCAAGATTCTAGCAACAGAGTCTGTTATCATTTCACCAAATGATACTCCAACTCATGCTATGTAAGAAATGGCGATTGTGTGCTTGTTGCTTATACTATTGAGAAGTTTATTGAGAATATCAAACGCCTTATTTGATAGGTCTTGTCTGAAAGCTTCTTTGCTTTGGTAATTACGGCTTGCTATCAGTCAAGCGCACGCTCTCCTAGACTAGGGTCTAAGGATTTGTCTTCAAGGAGTGCGCCTAGACTAAGGCTGTTGTTCTTTGGACTTTTCATTCAGCTCAGCTCTTATACCAGAATCAGCACCATGACCAGGCTTGCGCAGTTTCATAAAGTAAGCACGGAAATTATGAAGGCAACAATGCAGAGCTATTCTTTCTGCAACTCCATCAAGAATATCTCTGTCTTCTTCTGTCTTTACCTCCTTAGACACCATACTTACATTCGCTTCTTTTACCATTTTATCGAACTCAGGAGATATAGAGCAACAGGCTCTTTCTTCGTCCCAACTCTCCCATCCATTCTTTGTCGCAGTCTTTCCCACGGTACATATATATACATATTACTGGCCCACCAGGTCTGCTTTCAACACTAACATATCCTTCCAATCCTTCGTTTATTTCAAGATTCATAAACTGAGGAAGGAGATCTGCAGCTTTGTCAAGCTCTTTTTCAGTTATATTTGTATCATTATAACTGAAGACCTCGAGCAATTGAGTTCCATACTTCTTTGCTCTTTTCTTTGCGTCTCTCTCTTTTACAGTTGGAAACATAAGAGGCGCAAATAGTTTCAACTCATCGCCTTGTGTTACACGGATTGCTGCCTCTGGCCCATCCAATCCTTGCGCTAGATAGAGAAACGCATGTGCCATTATAGACTCCTGCGCACAAGTTTTCTTGAATTATAGAACATAGTGTGCAGTCAAGTCAAATACTGTCATAGTGTATCAGTTTACTCCGTTGTGTAAGAATATCCATGATAACTCCTCGTGCGTCAAGGGCCGCTCGCGCGGCCCAAGACAGTTTGTTCTAGCGAGCCAGTCCGCAGATCGCAGCCGTTACCGCAACAACAGCAGTCAAAATCAACCATTCTTCTGATTACTGTAATCACCGGTGATCTGACCTATGATGATCTCTAGCGTGCCCCATGATTTGTTAGTGTTCTATCAGGATGGACATGATTCCAAAGAAAAGAACGGCTACCAAACTCATTAGGCTCCTCATGAGGGTCACCAACAGTAGTAGGAAGCAAATACTGCGTCAGAACGCCGCCGACTACTCCGCAAAGCGCAGCAGCCGTGGCTACTCTCATCAACAGTAGCTCTCTACTCTCTCTCTCTCTTGCACCTCGACTTCCGCCGACAAGCCAGACGCAAACGCCAACTCGCGGTAATCCTCCGACGCCGACAACGCCGGATACAGCAACGACATCACCAACGCCGCGCTAAACAAAATGTTCCTCATCTCTCGCTCCTTTCAAGCAAGTTCCTATGTGTAACCCTGCACAAATACAGGTAAAAAAGTATCGCACCTGCTCCAACTGCTATCTTAACTAGCATTCAAACCTTCATTCTCCTCTTCCCAGAGTCGATTCCGAAACGCATCGTTATCATCCCCGATCTTCCCAGCAACTTCCCACAGATCGTAAACAAACGACTCAAGCGACTCGGCTAGGGATTCAAGCAAGTCAATGTGAGAACCGATGCGCTCAGTGAACTCATCATGCTCCATTGTATCATACAACTTATTGTTTTCTGTCATCGCATCCTCCTTGATGCTTATCTATTACTGGTAGGGGAGGGTGGAATCGAACCACCTACCGCTCCGTTATCAGCGGAGAACTCTGACCAGTGAGTTACTCCCCCCTTAGATTTTCTAATATCACTACACACAGTGGAGTGGCTGTATTATACCTCTTAGATAGCTGTGCTGCATATCATTGAACGCTCGATTATCTTCAAATAGATAGAAAGAATCGTAGCAAATCTTTCAACTTCTAGACAATGTTCTAGCGCGGGAATAATCTCTCCCGTAAGCTATCTATTATTTGTAGAATGAATCTTAATTGTATCCTGTCGTTGCCGCTTATAAGCCATCACCTGGAATGACTGCCATATCATCCCAGCCGTAGGATGATAAGGGCGACCATACAACCACATACCGCGAAATATGTGATTGTCTTTCAGTTCTCGCATTGTACTCTTTCCCACCACTTCCTCTTTCGGATGTGGCGGTGTTCCATACGCTCTGCCGATAGAATACAAGCTCACGAGTTCTTCGGATAATCTCTCAATCTATGAAAGAGTAATGCCTCATTTCGGCCCATCCTTGTTTCTCTATGTATTGTGAAATGCCATTCAACTGCGTTCTCTATTTATTAGGTTCGCGTAGCGTACTCCCTCGACAGAAATTTCTGAAGTTGCCATTGTAGGTATCCTTCGTCTATCATTGTGGCACCTACCGGGGAGGACTCGAACCCCCACCGAACGGGTTAGAAGCCCAAAGACGCACTGTCCGTTATGCTACCGGGGCACATCATTTTGCGCCATCTCAATCGTTAGCAAGTACTTCATCAATAATCTATCTCCCTTGCGAAAAGGCACCACCGTGCTTTTTCATTTGGCGAAAGATCATCTGCGCTTATTTCTTTGATTGATCTAGGATCAATCACGCCACCTGGTAGATGCTTAGCACTAATCAGATTGCTAAGCCACTCACAACAATACGGGTCTATATCATTGTAGTATGTGAGCATAACTTCTCATTTGTAGCCTCGAGGGGTTTCGATCCCCCTTCTTCAGGTTGAAAGCCTGATATCCTAGCCACTAGACGACGAGGCCACAGATAAAAATCGCGGGCAGCAAGAAACCGCCCGCGATTGCTGGACTATCCGAAGAGAACTGGATAGTAACGATTGATGGCGCCCCTTACCGTGGTGTACGGATGCCCTGTAACAAGCGCAACTTCACGGTAAGAAAGCCCGCCGTTGTACAGCCCAGTCCAGTACGCATCACGCTCTGCTTCTGTCCGATAACGATCCCGGTCAACTCGCGGTTGCGCGACAATATATCGGGCGATATCGCGGGTCTGCGAGACGCTAAGCCCGTAACGGTTAGCGATCTCGCTGACCGGCACACCGGCATTATAGGAGCGCCGGATGTTGTAGTTTCTTTGATAACTGGTCATATCTTCTCTCCTTGATTAGACAGACTCTTCATTAGTTGGGAGCGGCTGTTCCCAACCCACGGAGCAATACTCCGGTGTTGGCTTGCCGTCATCATCTAGATCGAAAGGCTTGCTGCCCATGGCTACGCGGAATTCATCCTTCAACATACGAAGACAGACTTCCGTTTCACCGATCTCGCGCACAAGTCTTCCGATTGTCGCATCGTTGTTAGTTGTCATTGATATACCCCTTTCGGTATTAGTTAGATTGTGGCAGGCGAGGAAGGGATCGAACCTTCTTACACGGGGTCAAAGCCCGTTGCCTTGCCATTAGACTACTCGCCTACTCTTTTCCCCAGAGATGCGTTCTTCATGGCTTCTCGCCAATCCGCTTCATGCTTGCGAGTTTCTTCCTCTGAAGAATCATGCTGCACAGCAATCCGCTTCAACTCGAACGCCCAGTCAACAAAATCTTGTAGAGCTGCCCCCAGACGAGGATTATTCCTCTCTACAGAATCCGCTGTAAGTTCGTTTGCAGTCTGGAAAATCCCGGAGTTGATCCCTTTCGGATGCGGGACTCTGCCAGAAACAGTCCAGAACTTGCCTGTCCTGTCAACTCGAACTGCGCCGCATAGCGAGATGGCTCTTGCGAACAAACTTTCCATATCGTTTTTCATGATATCACCATTTATATTGTGTGTCAAGGCTGGTGGGGCAGGTAGGACTCGAACCTACGAAGTCAGAAGACGGCAGGGTTACAGCCTGCTGCAATTGCCACTATGCGACTACCCCGTGGAGCGGACGATGGGACTTGAACCCATACCCGTGGCTTGGAAGGCCAGTATGCTACCATTGAACACTACGCCCGCCCTTATCATTTAATACTTACTGTCTTCCCAATCGACTAGCGATTCTTTCACATGCTCTTCCCAATTGATTGAACCCAAACAATTGGGCCAGTCGGGTAGCGCATTTTGATCTCCCATCTCTTCAAGTACTGAGACAAGAGGAGCACACCAATCGCACATTGGTGTCTTATGGAATTCGGTATGACACTGAAATACCGCATTGAATTGACAAGAACGACAAGTCAGCATTTCCATTGCTATGAAGAACTCACACTCTGTGGGACAATTCTCGATCTTATTAAGAATCGCCCTTACAGCATCTTCACCCGGCAATGGCGTATATTCTTCTGTTGCAGGGCTCAAGGAATTTCTCCCCAGCAAAAGCATTCTGTCCGTCCGCATCGCAGACAGTATTCATGATATCGCATCTATGCCTCCTTTTATTGGCATCAGAATGGTGGACGCGCCGGGAGTCTAACCCGGTTCCGATGAACTCTGTTTGTTAGTTTATTCACCGTCGAGCACTACTCGCGCCCTCCGAGGGTTATCTATTTTTCACTTATAGCCCGCAGACAGAAACCCTCGGAAAAGTGTCTGCGGCAAGTAACCTCTATGTGGCTTACAGCTGATATCCACTAACGAATAAGAGTCGATCCGTATCCATGTTTATAACACGCAGGCCGAAGATAATAACCTGCCCCGTTTCTTTGTTTCGCGGCAAACTGACAAATTATCCCGCGCCGGTTTATTTCAACCGGTAACTTGGAGCGGCAACTTTGGTAACGGAGTCTTGCCGCATCTCTCCGCCGTGTTCTAACGCAACCTAGACGCTACACGGGGAGTATCTTGTTCTAGGAAGCGAATGGAGCACCTTTCTTTATTGCGGAAGAATGGTGCCAAAAACGCTAAATGGTGGAAGCGCCGGGAATCGAACCCGGAACGACTGGGTGCAGGCCAGACATGATCCCGATTTCACCACACCCCCATCAAGTTTTCTGTTATGAAGCGCCGGATGCGGTTACCTAACACACCACTAGGATTGGGGCGCTCCGGCAGCACCGATATAATCCTAGCACGCAGTTTATTGTGTGTCAAGTGAAGAACAACTTGTGCGCCGCTTGGATGATCTTGATTTTCTTCATACCGGTTTTCTCGTGAATTCTGTCAATCAGTTTATTCGTTTCAATCCGGCATGACATGTAGCCACTAGGAATATCAGCTGGGACTGGTGTTACTATATTCTCGAAGTCAAAGTCCGATAGATTTAGCATAATCCTCAATCATCTCGTGAAATACTCTTGCTAGAGGCATGTTTTTCCTGCGTGAAAAACTTTTCATATCCATGTAAACTCTAGGTGAAACATACACCCAAGCGCAAGTCTTTTTCTTTTTCTTTCGTTTCTTTGTTGAAGGTTTATGTGTGATAGTCCTATGGCTGTTAGGGCTTTCTCGCATACTGCCTTTGAAGAAAGGGCGGTTCTCAGCTTCTTCAACTGTCTGCAAAAGGCGAAGTTCCTCTCGCATCTCGTTGTATCTACGCTTTGTTGCCTCGCTCCACATTAGAACAACTTACTCTTTTCTCTTTCTTTGATCTCTTTCCAAAAACCATCAGGATAAATTCCTCCAGCTCCACACAGAGAAACAAAAGCACCCCACAAGCAAAACCTCTGCATCTCAGCTTCGTTTTTGGCAAACACTCCGTTAGAGTCTATAAGCTCTTTGATCTTGAAGTATCTTACGCCGATTTCGTCAGCGAGTTCTTTGTAACGGTTCATCGAACCGCGTGTCTCGCATTCAGGGATAGGTGGGAGTTCACTCATTCCAAGTCTTTGACCTCATCCAGTGTTTGAATAGCACTTCCCATTGCTTTTCGCTTCGGAGAAGTGTTGGTGTTGAAAGTGATTTTTCTAGCATGGCACGCCCAGCAGGAGTCGAACCCGCATCTCTAGGTTCGTAGCCTAGTATCTTATCCATTAAACGACAGGCGCATCTTGGTGGGAGCGGTGGGATTCGAACCCACAACCAACGGGTTAAAAGCCCGGTGCGCTACCGTTGCGCCACACTCCCTGTTATACACCAGACATTGCCAATGCCAAAAGTTCCTTCTCTTTTCTGAGTCGCTCTCTAGTATCCGCAATTTCCTTACGAAGCCCGTCAAGAATAACTGTCTTATTTGTCAATGGCACATTCACAACCTTGCCATCCCAGTCATTAGAGATATCGCAAAATAGTTTTTGCTTGGTTTCAATCCCTCTTTCTAGAGCTCGGATTGTCTTAGTACCATCTTCTATCATACGATAGAGAATGAACTTCGCTTCATATTTTATTTCTGCTTTTTGTTCTGGAGTCATCCTATAACTTCCTTTACTTGGTGGGGGCGGTAGGATTCGAACCTACAACCTGCGGATTAAGAGTCCGTTGCGCTGCCATTGCGCCACACCCCCTAAAAGTTGTAATCATAATACCATCCACTCTTTTCCATTTCCTCTACAACCCTTCCCTTGAAATCTTCCGCCATAAGTTCCCACGGCCTCTTCTCGTCGTCAGTATAATCTTTCCACTTCTCGATAGTGTATGAGGATGTTTCATGATCATAGTTTCGGCACCAAGCCTCGAAACAGAACTGGCCATCTGTCTTTCTAGAACGGATCGCCTGGTCGCCATCCATCTTCTTCCATATCCTTTATGATGTGGCACTCTAGTTGATATGCCATTTCAATCCATGCTTTTCTTTCTTCTGGGAAAATATCTTCCCATCCGACATAAGGTTCGCCTCTGCGAAGACTGTCCTTATAGATCTCATAGCACATCTGAGCGTTAGATTTAATCTTTTCCATGATAATTTCCTTTGTGGGGCGCTTGACCGGATTTTCACCGGCATCGACCGGAGTCACAGTCCGGGGCATTGTATTTATGCTACAAGCGCCGTCAGCAGCAGGCAGGTGGATCGAACACCTGTGCCTCTCGACAGCCTGCGATTAGCAATCGCGCACATTACCTCTCTGTCAGCCTGCTGTAAAAGTGTGGCGGCAGGCGTAGGGATCGAACCTACGCACATCTCTGTGGCTACCGGTTTCCAACCGGGCACATTACCTCTCTGTCAGCCTGCCGTGGACAGGGGAGCCGGAGTTGAACCGGCGATAGAGGATTTGCAGTCCTCTGCATTACCACTTTGCTATCCCCCGGAATTTATATCGGCACTGGAGGAATCGAACCTCCGCTTTCTGATCCCAAATCAGAGGCGCTGCCACTACGCTAAGCACCGATTATAGTGGTGGGAGAGAAGGGAGTCGAACCCTTACGACGCGTTACGCGCACCAGCTTTTGAGACTGGCGTGTCTGCCAATTTCACCACTCTCCCATGTGCTTCGGGTAGGTATCGAACCTACTCACTCCGGGCTTCAACCGAATGCTCTACCAATTGAGCTACCGAAGCATGGTAGTCGCTAAGGGAATCGAACCCTTGACTATTCCTTGTAAGAGAATTGTGTTTCCATTATACCAAGCGACATTCTGGCTGTAGCGGTAGGATTCGAACCTACAACCTACGGGGTAACAACCCGTTGCTCTGCCGTTGAACTACGCTACATCCGTGGAGCCAAGAGAGGGAATCGAACCCTCAATCTGATGCTTACAAGACATCTGCACTACCGTTATGCTATCTTGGCTTACGATTTTTCTTCTTCCTTCTCGGAAGTTGATTCCGCTTCCTCTTCCGCAGGCGGGGAAAGAATCTTCTCCATACGCTCCAAACGCTCAGCAATCTCGGTGAACTTCCTGTTAGCATTATCACGCGCTTTCAGATTCCTGCGCTGAAGATCGAAATCCTCGACGATAGAACAGTAATCACCACTGAACGGCCAGTAGAAGTCAGTCAACGGGCTGTAGCTGAATGGGCGGAATCTTGCGTATCCACTTATAAGTCGTGTCATTTTGACCCTCTCTTTTAGTTGTGAAACTTTGGTACTCCTGGTAGGCATCGAACCTACACTCCGTAATGGAACCAGTTTCTAAGACTGGCGCGTCTGCCAATTCCGCCACAGGAGCTCCGTAAGGTGGCGGGGACGGGACTCGAACCCGCAGTCTCCGGCTTATGAGACCGGCGTAGAAACCTTTTCTACTACCCCGCTGCTAATGATATTAGCACAAAGAATATTGTGTGTCAAGTAGATGGTAGCGTGTCAAGTCTAGCCTCTCGCATAAAGTGTTCAAGGCTCGGATGCGTCTTTGCGATATCCGATAGACCCGATAGGCAGTTTCTAACTACATTCACACGCCTACGGAACTCCTCCATAGATACAAAATCGGAGTCTTCTTTCGCTATCTTGCTTACCACTTCTTCAGCGACAGCTAGGCAGTCTTGATTTACCATGTAGTTGCTTTTCTCTGTTTTACGCATAGTTCTCCTTCATATCCTTCATAGCATTCCAAACTTGCTTTTCCAGTTTTTCTAGTTCAGCATTGTTTGCTGATATAGCATTGTTCTCGAACTCGTTTATTCTACGCTTGGCAGCTCTTTCACGCGTTCTGTTCCGCAGACGCCTAGCCATTTTGCGCTTACGCGAGTCTCGTTTACGATTACTCAAAACATGCTCCTGTTGTCTGTCTCCAAGATGCTGTCAGAGTAATTTGTCCAAAGAACCTCTACCCTTTTCTTTCTAGAGCGCTTCTCTTCATTGCTTTTCAGCCTACCAGCACCATTGTATGTTACTTCAAATTCACTCCTGTTCCAGCCAAGATGATCCCATTCATCTCCGTAACCGGAAACAGCAATATAACTGCCGTTATCTGACATAGTGTTCATTATATTTGACATTGTATCTACATCAAGGTTCTTCTCTTTGTACATCTTCAACTCAGATGTACGATACGGCGGATCGCAGTATACCACAATATCTGGTGTCTTGGATATCCGACGCATAAGTTCAATCGCGTCAATGTTATGGAGTTGAACCTTCCTTATCCTTGAAGCAAGACCAGCAATCTCCGGCGTAGGCAATCCTCCCCAGCCCTTATACACGGCTCCCCAAGAGAATACATCGTCTCCCTTCATCACCGACTGTGTAATCGCTATATGAGTTGCTAGACCAAGTTCCAAGTCCGCTTCTTTGGAATCATCCCAAGTGTGATCCGATAGAAAGTCCATAGCACGGACATATTCAGCGCGTGAGCGTGGAGTAAGTTCAACTAACCTCGCAAAATCATCTGGCCTATCTCTTACGCATCGCCACCAGTTTATGATCCTGTGATTCTTGTCGTTTACCACTTCGCAGTATGAGACTTTGCGCTGCAACAGGATTCCCATCATGCCACAAAACGGCTCTACATAAGACTTTGTGTAAGGCAACTTGCTTGCTATCCACTTGCCTACTCCGCCTGTCTTGCCATGAAAAGATTTCCCTCCCTGATACGGGATTGCTCTAGGTGGGGAGTTCATGACCTATTCCATCGTACGACATTGAAATCCTTACAATGTTAGATGTTAGTGATTCGATCTTGTTCTCGTTTTCAGAAGAAATCCTTGTAGGTGCGATTACAAGTTCCCATTCACCGGCATCAAGTTCAACAGAAATCTCTTTTCCGTTCCTGCCATCATACTCCAAATCTTCTGACAATAGCGCCCAATGCTTCTTCCCCCGCATCCACGAATGACGCCGTATCCAGAGTGATAGGCTTGTTGGCAGATATCCAAGATAGTGTTGCCACTTCCACCTAAGAGTTGCCTGCCCGTTCTCCCCTAGTTCATTTACAGCAAGGTCAATCATAATCAATTTCCTCTGCTGCGTTGCTGCAACAGTCATCGCAGTACTCGTAGTTGTATTTCTTGTATCCAAATGGATTCGCACAATCGGTACACATAACTTTGCGACATGATTTGCAGATAATACGATTATATTCGTCGCTTATTTTGCAGATTTCACACTCTATTAGATACCTAGACATTTCACACTCTAAGCAAAGTTCATATTCACAATCAAAATGATCTTCGCAAAGATATCTTTTGCAGTCAAAGCAGAACCTGCCATCATTGTCACATTTTAGATTACACCAACGATCCTCGCAGTTTGTAATTACCATCCGTTTTCTTTCTTCTGTTCGAACCAGCACACTCTGCAGCAATGATTTACATCCATAGGGCCAAATCCCCAGCACTCATCGCACACAGTATTCCGACAATCAGAACAGTAGTTCATAGCGCCAACATGTAGAGGATGCTGGCATTCATCTCTTTCGCATCTATCAGTCATTCTAGTAAATGTTGCTCCTATTATGATAATTAGAATGGCACGGGATCATCATCTTCAGATGTACACCGTACTCTCGGAAGAATCAAGAGGCGGCATTGAAAGTTCCTCTCCCGCAATAAGGAGATACTCCTTAGCCTCATCCCATGTTCCCATAGCAGCGGCCTTCTTCAGATGCTCTCCTACGCGAGCAAACAATTCCGAGTTCCACGATCCATCGCTCACGCTAATAGGCGAGTCAGATGTTTCGCAAAGATGGATTTTCTGCCCGTCATTGTACTTGTCCGGCCCAGACCAAAAACAGTTCACTACATAAACTGTTCTTGTACTTCCAGACTGTGTTTCAAGCCTAATCTTCTCCCCGACTTCGGGAGCCTCATCGCCGAAAACGCGTGCGCCCCATTCACCGGAGCGTAGTTTACTAGGGTTTCCAAGTTTCATTGTTCACTGCCTCCATGCAGTTCATTGTAATGAGTATTGATAACTTCTTTTCGCATCTTAGGGTTGTTAGCCCATAGAATTCTATTCACTTCCACAAGACCATCCAAAACTCGCTCAAAAGATTGATCCTCTCGATGCCTCCATTGCGATACATCATATCCACTGCCATCCGGCTTCAAGTATAGCACATTCCTTTCTGTGATAAACAGATTACCCTTTTTGGGAGGGACAAGGAAAGAAAGCGCTTGCTTAGCAAGTTCCGCATAGACAAATACCTGGAATCTGTGCCACGGAGATGGACTCCTTGTAGTCTTCCAATCCCAGATGGTAAGTTTGATGCAGTCTTCTTTCACGGTAACTGCCAACATATCAGCAGTTCCACGGAGATCACCATTTCCTACCGGACACTCAGGAACAACCACGGTGTTCTTGTCTTCCATCAGATGATCTCCCATACCCCACATAAGCCAAGAACGATAGTAACCGTCCACCTCTTCTCCGAAGTATAGGTTAGTCTTGCCTTTACGCTTGATATAATCAGCAATCATCTTGTGTACTTTTGTGCCACGATCTGCTGCTGCGTTCAATACATCCGGCGGGATTTCCGAGAAGTCCTGGAATGGTTTATAGAGAGAAGATACTCTAAAAATGCCGGGGATTTTGGCATTCTCCCCGGCTCTCTTGATTAGATTTACCAACTCTCGCGGAGTTTTTTCGGTCATGCTGCTCCGGTATCACCTGGCAATGTGAATCGCCACTCTTCTACACCATTTTGCGCTCGACCGATCTTCTCGTCAAGCACAACTTCCTTTTCTTCTCCCGTAGGTGACTTCGCTTTCACGGTGGCGTGTTGCTTAGCAATAGCGCTAGGGACACTCACGCTCCAACCCTTACCCACACTTGCCCTTCTTACAAAAGGCACGCTAGGCGCTTTCTCTCGCTTGCCAGAAGCGCTCCTAGAAGCAGCAGCACCATCATCATCTTCTTGACCTAGACCAAGCAACGCCAGCAAGGAATACCGGCGGGCATAAGTTACTGCAGAACCAGTATCCTGCGGAGTAGGCACACCTTCGCCACGCCTAGCAGTTACCGGCATATGGAATTCTTCTCGGATAGAACGGCCCATGGCATCTGCAGCATGAGGATAATGGAAATAAGTAACAACATTCATCATGAATACATTTTCATGAAGATGCTCTTGGGTAATTGTCTGCGAGTAAGAGATTCCAAAAGGAACAGTAAGATGATTCCTAATCAGCTCGATGATCTGTTCGATCGTAGCGTACTTGTATCGCTGTGATCCGACTTGCCCTTGTGTATCTCGCTTAGGCTGTTCCCACTCTGCTTGCGCAGCAGCAAGACAATCGTAGATGCTATCAGGATACTTCCGCTTAGTAGTTTGTTTATCCATTTACGCCTCCTTGCGTATATTCTTTCAGTTTTGTGTGTACGGGGTTTTCAGAACCGCCTGGTTCCCTCCCCAGTTCATAGACTTTCACATTCGCACCACGGCCTAGAATGACATTACTGGTTCCACAACCAGCACACTTGAACATAGATCGGCTCCGGCGCATCTCTCGCTTACTCTCACAAGAGTTACACCGACAACCACGCCTTCCATTTTTGCGACGCACACCATCCACTTCACATGGCGGCCACAGTATCGTATTTTGCCCCAATCCAAGCGCGTGAGCGTGTTGTTGAACAGCAACTCTCGAACGACCGGTGCCGAGCCTTCTAGCAATTTCTCTATATGTGAGTCTTGGTGTGGCACGGCAAAGAGTTCGGAGTTTTGTTTCCTCACTAGGGCTCCACGACTTACCGCGCAGAGATTTCCTCTTGGGTTTTGGATTCGATTTCTTCTGGAATGGCCACATGCTTTTTACTGTCTATGTAATCTTGTAGAACAATGTTCGCAGACTGATATGCGGCATTCTCCCATGCTTGCTTACTGTCTTCAGGCAGGTCACAGAATCTGACTGGAAAGGCATTGATTGTTGCGTAGTAAGCATCATGTGCTGTCTCGCCGAGAGATTTCCTAGACGACTGGAATTTCAATCCCGTTCTCCTTCAGAACGCCAGCAAGGATAGCTACTTCCTCGCGTGCCATTTTCACATCTAGTTCGAGACGCTTATTTCTGGCAAGTGTGGATTCAAGCCTTCTGTTAGATGCTTCGACCTCAGATCGTCTAAGATCGGTTAGGACTCGGTTAGAGCGCTTTGCGTCATGCAGACGACTAAGCAAAGAGTTGTTTCTGTGTGTTAGTTCTTGCCTGGTTAGTTTTGTTTCCATACTCATGGTAGTGTGTCGTATCCGTTCTCCATTTGATATTCCCACTTTGCTATGTGGTACTGAACTTCCTGTCTGATCTGTTCGTAGGGGAAATCTACGAATGTGTACAACTTTCTTTCAATCCAATCGGGGACTACGCGCTGCCAATCACGCCGTGGATGGAATACATACCATCTTCCGTTTTCCTTGTCCGGGAAACATAGCAGTCCAACTTCGCTTTCACCATACCACAAACTAGAGTAATCATCTCGCCACACGAGACGCCTTTGTAGTTTGTGATGGATTATGTTCCCACTCTCTTTCCCAACACCAAGCCCAAGCTGGACTCGAGCTCCTATTCTAGTTGGAACTTCGAGCATTTATTTCTTTCCTTGCCTGTTTCATGCCTTTCTTTACTTTCTTGTAAAGTTTGTGAGCCAGCCGATACATGCTAGTATCGGATAGTTCTACCACAACTCCTGTTTCATTAGAAGAGAGAGTCAGAGTATAGACTACTGGCTTTTTTGCTGCGTCAGGATGTAGTTCTGGAGTCTTTACGCTAGATTCCTCGTTCATTCAGATCTTTCCTAACTTCGTTATAGAACGCTTCCAAGCAATCTTCAGGGTCGCCGACACTCATACACTCACGCGAGAATCCCGTCACATTATCCGGGCCACTTTCTTCCAAGTAAAAGTATGTTACGCAGATTCCAATTCTGATTCCTGATTTGTGTTTGCGTGTGAAGAAACATCTGTGTCATATGTGATTATGATCTCACTGCCATCACATCGTTTCCAGTAGTAGTTTCCCAAACGATCTCGGCTACTCATTTATTTGTTCTTTCTCCTTAGCAATTTCTTGCTTTTGTTTTCTCCGCAATGTGCGGAGATTTCATGCCGTGATATCCGCTTCCGTCTAAGAGCGGCTTGCATCATTCTCGCTTGCGCTTTTGTCATCTATTAGTCTCCACTATTTAGGAAACTACTGACTTCGAAAGTTCTGCGTTACTGACCATGAAGCCCCATGTGAATGTGTTGTTAGCATTTCTTCGCAATACGTCGTATGCTAGTTAGCTAGTTTTTCGTTCCATAAACTTTCCTAGTTTCTTGGTGTCGGGGAGATTTTCGATTTTTAGGCGTGTCGGTTTTGGTTTTATTCCCGTGCGCGTTCTCTATCCCAAACCAAGCATATGCTACTTACGGTTCTAATCCCTGCCATCTAGTATCTCAGGTGAGCTTCTTCATATTGCTCTAAGTTCAACTCAGAAGGTGGGGTGGGCCTTTCTCGCTTTTGGAACTCCCCACGACTTCTTTCCCTTCCTTCGATGTGCGATTCGATGGATCATTTTCGCAATGCTAGTTCCATATCTACTACTCGCAGATCATGATATCCATCTTCCGCTTGCCTGCTGTGGATCATCACTCGTTTCCTTAAGGTTGCTTGAGCGGATGCTTCTTAGCTTCATCATTCTTGCTTAGGACTTCGGATGCTTTTTCGTCAATATCGCTTTTGTCATAGAATTTCTCTAGTTTCTTGGTGTCGGGGAAACTAGAAAAGACCCGCCGACAGTTTTCGATTTTTAGGCGTGTCGGTTTTGATTTTATTCCCGCTGGTACGCGTTCTCTATCCCAGCGGGCAGTTTGTTTTCACCAAGCATATGGCTACTTACCCGGTTCGACCTCAATAACTTGAACGCAGATTGTCCTTCTTGATACTAGGTATCTCAGGTGAGCTCCGGGACTCTTCATATTGGACTCTAGATTAGCACGCTAGATATTGTGTGTCAAGCGCGGCGTGAGTTGTAACTGCAGTACTCACAATAGTTCATCCAAGTGAAACGATGAATCCTAAACTTCTCGCCGCATCCACTACAATAGGAATATGCTACTGCCATTTATTATACCTCTCTCCTAGCCTGCGCAGAGCGCAGATCGGACAGCCAAATCTTCCATTGTTTCTCGCAAATCTCACATGTACATCTATCTTCATCATTGACTCTGACTGGCATCCGTCAAAACTCCATCTTCAATTGTCATGTCTTCAACATCGAACTCGAAAGGTTCAACATCAAAACCTCCATCGAAATCTTGGATAAACTTCACAAACTCCGGGCTCTCGAATTGGAACAAAAACACTTGCCCACCATCCTTCAGTGTATATTCTGAAGAGTATACAAGAATTTCTCCAAATGCCTTCCCGTCCTCATATGCAGGATTCACACTACAAAAGTATTTCCCGTTGAAAACTGCGTTCGTAGCAAGCGCAATAGGGCAACTGCTAATTGCGCCTCGCTCTCCGTTCTTGATATGATCTTCAGTTACCTTGATTTTTACCACGCAAGTAATCCTTGTGATACCTTCGAATAGCGCTTTCAGCGCCTCTCTTTGTAGCAAATACACGCAATGGAAAACCCATAACATCTGTCTCTCGTGGATTTTCCAACAGAATATTCCTGCCGTCGTACATGTACTCTGCTAGATATCCAAGCCCACAAGCATTCTTGCTTGCGTCCCCTATGTAGCGTCCTTCTTTATCTCGCATTAGATGCTATATCCTTTCTGCCTAGCGGCATTATTCCAATTATCGAATGCTTCTTCTTGCGAATCAGCCCATTGTTCGATATTGTCAATTGTCCCCCAACTCCATTCTCGCTTCCATCTGCTCCTATGGCCTGGGCCTTCACCGATCCTTGTGTCTCTAATCATATAGAACGCATTATCAGTTCTTCGTGCTGCTTCTTGCCTCGCGCCTGTATCAGTAGCCAGAACCCAATGGAAGTCGATATTTTTAATAGGCATTGGATTCACATATAGATGGAATCCATCATCTGTTGCTGGGAGATAGAAGTACTGTTGCCTTCTCATTGATGTAGCCTCACTACCTTTCTGTTTGTTACTTCAAGATTCTGTGAATCTCGAAGCACCTCTTCCAACTTGTCGAGGAAGTTGACCTTGTCAACAATCCATCCGTGATGTCGCCATTCACGATAGAGATTGATCGTCAATTCCAAATCTTCGATATATCCGTCGAGTTCTTCTTCGGTGATATCCTCTGGTGTTGAATATACTTCTTTCCTATCGTCCATTTTCTTTCCTTTCGATTTCTAGAAGATGATGATCTGCAATACAGGAAACACAGATTTTGTACGGATCGTCATCATACAACTTAGCGGTATTGCTTTCGCACACATGACAAACAGTTCCTTCCCGGATATCTGTTATTCTGCATTGATAACTTTCAAGTTCATATGGCTGCCCAACAAGGCTTTGAACATCTAGAAGAGATGTAATCAACTCATCTAGATCGTCCATATCTCTTGTCTGATTGACAAGTTTAGACTTTCGGGCTGCGCTTTCAAGGCAACTTGTCAGATTAGTAAGATACCTAGCACGGGGCAGCATCTCATCTTCGAAGTTTTCAACAATATCATGTGTGAAACTTCTTCGATTTGCGTCAATAGCCATTCACATACTCCAGAAATATGTTGCTACAAAAAGAGTGGAGAAGAATATTCCCCAAAACAAAGACTGATGGAATTTCAGTCGTAGTTCTTCGAGTGTTTCTTCATCTCTCATACTGTCCCTTCTCCCTTCGGATTCCTATCATCATGATTCCATCGCCATTTGTCAACCGAAGCAACAAAATCATCTGATGGATTCATAATGAACCTTTGATGCGGATGGACAACTGAATTCCCATAAAGATGCTTGAATGGATAGTTGCTGTCGAATGCCAGCGCAAGAATCTCAATGATTCTAGTTCTTGCTATCCCGTCTTCTTCAAGATGATCTCCAGTACACGACCATCTTTCAGGCAACCAAGAGACGATCTTGTAGTCCCCATCTCGCCTAACCTGCAAAACATCACATCTACCTACACCTCGCAGCCAAAACTTTTGGCCTTTCCGTGTGATAGTTGTATCCCTATGCCAGATGTAACTGTGGACAGGCATACTTGTTGTCATTGTGTTTCTCCGCACACTGTGCAGCGATAGATTCCTTTTTCAAGTCGGCGGCGAGTCAGATTGAATACTCGCTTGCCCTTATATTCGGAATCTTGCCATGTATGAGTACACCTGCAAGAAAGAAACTTTGTCTTCCGCAACTTGGCGTACTCGGAATCTGTGAGTTTTTGATCTGCCATTTTTACCTCCTAACAGGCCTAGCAGAATAACAACTGGCGCATCTGTTTTTGATTAGTTCCCTAGTCATCTTACAGTTACAACACCAAAAACTTCGTTTACTTCTCTTCGTCTTCTTCTTCATCTATCAACAGTTCTTGGATAAAAAGTTCTCCTTCAATAAGCATAATATCTTCAGGAGTCGCTTCACCCGCCAGACATTCTGCGTAACAATCTGGGCTACCACATATTACGCAATAGTCTCTGCTGAGATGTAAATCTTCTTGATTGTTGAAAATATCGTTCACTTTCTTTCCTCAATATCTTTACTCAAACAAGTCCATATATCTCCAAAAAGCCTGGAAACAATAATGTACTTCTTGTTCAACATTCTCTTGTATCCCAAAACAACATAGTTGTAAGGGGAGATTGTAACAAAACTTCCAGACGGCAACTCGTCGAATGGATACTCGTGAGCCTCTACTCTCCCGTCGTCATTAACATTGATTTTCATTAATTGTACTCCCGATAACAATCATCACAATGTTTCATGTATGTGTAGCATGATCCAGATTCACCATGCCAGAGAGTTCTTGATTGAACAATCTCCTTTATCTCTTCACATTCTCGGCATGTCCCTAGAACTCCATCTGGAGTCCCAAAAACATCAAAACATTCTCCGAAAGTTCGATAGCAAGCATAGCAACCATCACATACCATATAGTTGTCACACTTTCTACCATGATTTATTCCATTTTCGTCAAGCAACTACAGGGTTCTCCCACATAACTCCGTTGAGTTTGAATGAAATAGGCGTACATCCGTCCCACTTACTTATGTAAACACTATGGTAAGACCAGCCATTCCTATAAGCGTACGGACGGCACAAGGCATGGATACTCAAAAACATGTTGCCATTATTAGTAGGCTGCATGTTTACTTCAACTCCCGGTATTCCTACAAGAGCATCCTTCAATGCCAGTGCTACAGAACAATCATCAGAATAGTTCCAGAAGTTAGTAACACCATCACGGATATGCTCTTTACTAACCTTAACATTCCCGTCCCACCACTCGTACTCTGTTTCGGTTATAGTTCTACCATCTGCTACAAAAGATTTTTGCTTGTATTTCACCAAGCCCAACTTTCAGTATCCACAAAGCACGGATAAACAGGTTTCCCGTTATCGAAATCTCTAATCCATTGTGCTGCGTCATTACTGATAAGATCGTGATCTTCCCAGTAGGTCCCTCCACCTTCATTTATTCGTAGCAAAGAGATTCTCACAACATCATCAGCCTCATAGACTTCAACTTCATGTTCCTCCATGCTAAATGCTTCTCTTACTGCAATAGCAATAGGGCAACAAGATGAAGAACCCCGCTTGCCTCTTT
>CBDBEG010000010.1:0-35535 GCA_965204255.1 Rubritalea sp. | reverse complement strand
GACTAAGAGCTGCATGTGCAGAGCTTGCACCGATGGCGAGTGAGACGAGTGTAAATAATAGTTTTTTCATTATTCCTAAGTTTTTTAATACGCTTAGGAACCTAAATATGCTTAGGAACCTAAATATGCTTAGGAACCTAAATATGCTTAGGAACCTAAATATGCTTAGGAACCTAAATATGCTTCGGAACCTAAATATGCTTCGGAACCTAAAGTTGATTCTTAATATAGTTAGATTGCAAAAGACGTCAACAATAAATTTGCATTTTTTTAGCGAGGAGGTGCCGAAGGTAAGAATACTGCTTGGTGAATAGGTTGAATGTGGTTTTGCTAGTCCTTGAAGGTTTGTGCACATTTCCACCAAAAGCAAGTTGGAGTGCTCCAACTTGCTTTTGGTCGGCATCTGCGCCTTGGCGCTAATCAAGACGAGAGCTGATTGTTTTTCTGTGTATGGAGGAGTGATCGACTGCCTAAGCATGAGCTAGGCAAGTATAGGTTGCTGGGCTAAAAGGAGCTCTACACAGGAAGAGTTGTCTGTAGGATTTTGATGTTTGTGTAGGCAATGAGAGCATCTGCGCCAGCGGGAACGAGAGGAAAGCTACCTGCGGTGTAATGATTGCCCTCTTTATCAATAAGTTCTCCTTCTATAACGGTAACGATAGAAAATAGTTCGGTGTCTGGGTTGCTGAGCGGCTCGCCTGCTTTGAGGTCAAATTGGTCGACTTTGTAGAATGGGCATTCAGCGAGCGTGTTCCCATTTGGCGTGTCCATGCTTGGTTCGAAGTCGTTGAAGTCAATGCACTTCATGGATGCTTCGATGTGGAGATCGCGTGGTACTCCGTCGGGCCCAATGCGGTTCCAGTCGAAGACGCGGTAGGTGGTATTGGAATTTTGCTGGATTTCGTAGATCACGAGGCCTTCACCGATAGCATGGAGGCGACCAGCAGGGATGTGGATTGAGTCACCAGTCTTAGGTTTGATAGTGTGCATTAGTTTGTCTGGGGCACCATTTTTAAGAGCAGTTTCAAAAGCATCGCGTGTGGTGCCGTTTTTGAATCCCACATAGATCGTGGCGTCAGGCTCTGCGTGGGCGATGTACCACATCTCGGTTTTTGGCTCACCATTGAGGCTCGCCGCGAGATGTTGTGGTGGGTGTACCTGAATCGATAGGCCAGTCTGAGCATCGAGAATTTTGATGAGCAGTGGGAAGCGTTCTGATTGGTATGGACCAAAGAGTTCTTCGCGCTGATCAGTCCAGAGCTGGTGGAGGGATTTCCCAGCAAATGGGCCAGAGGTGACTAGGGACTGAGTTTCTGGACGGTCAGAGATTTCCCAGGATTCTCCATAAGGGGATTCCTGATCAGGCAGAGTGCGGCCGTAGATGGTTTCAAGCTTGCGACCGCCCCAGACGCGCTGGTGGTAGATGGGTTGGAAAGTGATAGCTGACATAGAACTAAATGTGAGTCTGGCTATGACACTATCGGACTATGAGAGGTGGGGCGATTGTTTAAAAGTGGTACTCTTTTGAGACGATGTTGCGCTATTTACGGATGGCTTCAATAGCGGCTTCGATGGCTTCGAGAGTGACATCTTTTGAAACGAAGGCTGAACCGAGCGACTCTAGCAGTACGAAGTTGATTGTGTTGCCCTTGAACTTCTTGTCGCGTAGGATTTTTTCAAGCACGACCTCGGTTTTGATCTCGTCAGGAAGGACGAGAGGAAGTTTGAATTTCTCAAGCAGATCGAGCACTCGTTGTGATTCGGAGCTGCTGAGTGAAGAGAATTGTTCTGAGAGAATGAGTGCCGCTCGGATGCCGAGAGAAATAGCTTCTCCGTGGAGCAAAGTGCCATATGGGACAGAGACCTCGATACCGTGGCCGATGGTGTGACCAAAATTAAGGAGGGCACGTGTACCTACAGTTTCTTGTGCGTCTTCTTCTACGATACGAGCCTTGATTGCGATGTTGCGGGTGATGAGATCAGCAAGCGGAGCTTGATCGCTCAGTGTGAGTGATTCAAGCTCGGTGAACATGTTGGGCTCGCGAATGGCTGCATGTTTGATCACCTCGGCATAGCCTGCACGGTATTCTCTGGCTGGCAATGTAGAGAGCGTCGCAGGGTCGGCGATTACGAGCTGTGGCTGGTGGAATGCACCAACGAGGTTCTTTCCTTCAATAATATTGACACCAGTTTTTCCGCCCACTGAGGAATCGACAAGCGCAACGATAGTCGTTGGGATCTGCACAAATGGAATTCCACGGTAGAAGATAGAAGCCACAAAACCTGCGAGGTCTCCCACCACGCCACCGCCGAGCGCGACTACAAAGGAGGAGCGATTATGTCCTTGTTGGGTGAGCTCGCGACAGAGAATTTCAACATTTGCGAGAGATTTGGCCGCTTCTCCAGCTTCCACTACATGAGAACTGTATGCATATCCCACAGATTTCAACTGGGCGATGAGCTTGTCCATGTAGTGTGGGGCGACATTGCTATCTGAAATGATCGCAGCCTTGCCTTTCAGACCTGCTTGCTGGATGAGCTGACCTGCATTTTGCAGTAATTCATAGTCGCAGAGGACATCATAAGGTCGGGTGTCTAAATTTACGTGGACGCTAGCCATGCCTATAATGAGGATAAGGTACGAGATATCTAAGCATTCGTCAACTTCGAATAAAAAAGAATTTTTCTAATAAAAATTACTCATCGGATGGAATAGTTTCCAGCCTCGGATACTCTCAATAATAGAAAGTATGAGTGAGTTCCAAGATTTAGTAGATCAGCACTACCAAGCCCTCTATCGCTTCGCCTATTCCTTGGCGAAGAGCCCAGATAGAGCCGCAGACCTCGTCCAGCAAACCTTCTGTATCTGGGCCCAGAAAGGGCACCAACTGAAGGATCGCAGCAAGGCGAAAACTTGGCTCTTCACCATACTCTATCGTGAGCACTTATCGCACGCTCGTCGTTCGACACGTTTCCCTGAAATCGATATCGAAGAAGTGGATTACCAACTTCAAACGACGGAAGTAGACAATGGCAGAGGCCTCGATGCCAAGCGGGCTGTAGAGCTTCTACAGCAGCTAGATGAGACATTCCGTGCTCCACTCTCACTCTTCTTTCTTCAGCAGCATAGTTACAAAGAAATTGCTGCCATACTCGATGTGCCGATCGGCACGGTGATGTCGCGCATTTCTCGCGGCAAGGAACAGCTTCGCTCGAAAATGCGAGTCGAGGCCGAGAGTAAAATTATTAATTTAGACGGAAAGGTGAGACAAAATGGATAAAGAACAGGCCAAATTTTTGCTAACGAGTTTTCGCCCAGATGGGGCAGATGCGCATTTGCCCGAATTCGAAGAGGCTCTCAAAATGGCTGCTGGGGAACGAGAACTTGGTGAGTGGCTCGCACAAGAACGCGCAACCGATGCAGCTTTTGTCCAAGTGCTCAATGAAGTGCCGATCCCAGATGGTCTCAGAGATGAAATTCTGGCTGTGCTCGAGTTTGATGGTCAGCCAGCAGATCAAGATGCAGACCTCGATAGCCTCTTTACTGGCGGCTTGGCGTCGATTGCTCCTCTAGAGGGCTTGCGTGAGCAGATTCTTACAGCAATGGATTTGGAGAAACACCAGACGATCACTCCCGTAACTGAGACGACACAAGACAATACGATTTGGCGTTGGCTTTCAGTCGCAGCTGTGGCCGCTGCTGTAGCTTTCTTAGTGACGCTTAATACGCCTGAAGCTGATGACGCTCAAGATGGGCGTATTGTATCTAACGATACTGTAACCACATACCCAACTTTGGGTTCAGTGCAGCCGGTCGCTGTGCACAACGCAGTGCTTCAGATGGCAAATAAGCTGACGACTCCTGAGCAAATTGAGCTCAACACTGACCTCAGCTGTGCACACGATGCGATCCGTTTCCTCGACACGAAAGAGCACCCAGTACCTGAACGACTTCCTGCTGGCTTGGAAAATGCCAAGCTTGTCGGAGCGAGGGATATGTATCTCGATAATAATCAGCCAGTATCTCTCCTGTGTTTTAAAAAAGAAAGGATGGGCATGGTGCACCTCATCGTGGTGGATTCAGCGAGTGTGGCTGATGCGGATAAATTCACGTCACTCAAACAAATCTCTCTAAAGAATTGTTACAGTTGTAGTAAAACTCAGTTCAATATTGCTCACTGGCGGGATGAAGAACGCATTTACATGGTTCTAACGAAAGCTATTAAAGAAGACATGGTTAAGCTCTTCTAGCGAACAGTGAGTACATGAAGTCTAAACACTCGATGCGCAGTTCATATTAAGGGTTGCGCATTTTTTGTGTCTTGTAGACGGCAATAAAAAACGCAGTAGCTAGAAGGTGAGCCAACGCGCTTTCAAAAAGTTTTGGGTAAATCCTAAAGCGATGAGCTATCGGTTGATCATCATCTGAGCGTGACGGATTGTGTCTGCTTCTTCTTCATCCATTTCAGCCATTGTATCAGCGAGGTTGGATGCGATTTCTCCGCGCATTTGCGCTACAAGATTGGTGCCTTTGCTTGTAATACGCACCATGATTTTACGGCGATCTTCCGCTGCGTGTACACGCTCTACGTAGCCGAGCTTCTCAAGGCGATCTACGAGTCCTGTTGCCGCTGCTGTAGTATGCCCCATCTTTTTTGCGATATCTGACATGGTGAGGTAATCTTCACTAGAAAGATACGCCATGAGGAAAAATTGTGGGAAAGAAATATTGCCACGGTTCAGTTCGGAAGAAAGATTGAGAATACAGGAACGCTGGGTGAACAAAACAAAATCGGCTAGGCGCTCAGCTTCTGCCTGGTTCGAGGCTGTGTTCATTTTAGAAGCCGTGTTCATAGGAGGAGTATTGTGTAGTAGTGGTTAAGACTTCGAGACTTGCGCTCGAATGCGGGAATCATCCTAACATTTCTTTTTAAACGAACAACCAAAATGATAAAACTTTTTTAAATATTTAACTTCGTTCGATGGAAATAGAGTAAAATTTTAGTTTTTTTAACTCTCTGGAGGAGATGCCAGTGCTTCTGTAGCATTCTTGTTTTCATCTACTCGAGATTTCTTACGAAGATCGCGCATGAAAATCGGGTCACCTTTGGCGTATCGTCCTGAGCCGAGATCTGCGATGTAGAACTGGCCGAGTTTCTGTCCTGTCATCTTGAGTGAGTGGACGGAGCCGTCTACACTGCGTGAATAAAATACAGCATCGACGTCGGTATCGAAGCTCTTGAACTTCTGAATCAGCATGTAGTTCTCTGAAGCATAGACAGCAGTGATTTTTCCAACAAGCTGATCGATGTGTGCGACTTGTTCTGCTGGTTGGGCTGTCTGGTTTGAGCAGGAATGAATGCAAAATATTGAGACTAAAATACAGCAGGAGATTGTGAACGAGTGCATACCAGAGAGAAGATAAATCAGTGACAGCACGACTCAAGCATCCGATTCCAAAAAGCGATTATTTTTTTAGCCTGTAGGATTGACGTGATTCTACTGATATGGTTCTTTCTACCCACTTCGACAAATGAATCGCCGGGCCGATGGCTGAGTGGTCGAAAGCGCTCCCCTGCTAAGGGAGTATACGAGTGATCGTATCGTGGGTTCGAATCCCACTCGGCCCGCCACTTTTACCCTTATTGCGAACTTCCGGTTCCATATCGCCGTTTCCCAACATGTCCTTCATGTTGAAGGACTTGGAGAACATCCTCAAATCCACGCGATACCATGAAGTTCGCATTTTGGTCACAAAGACCTCTGGATCACACGGATGATCGTCCTTTTCTGGATCAAACCGCGACACTCGGATTTCCTTGAAGAGCAGGCTCATAAGCTCTGATTGCTCTTCAAAGGTCAGCTTGTCGAACAAGCTGGTGAACTGCGTCAGGTTCTCGCAAATGAGTGCTTCATCGACCACCAGCGATTGACGATAGTCGATTTCCATTTCAGAATGCCCTTTAGTAGCATTTCATGGCGGTTGCTCCGGCGCGTCATGGAGTGTGCAGGTTTCTTTTCGGCAAGTGCCTTGTTTGCCTTTTCCCATAGGGAGGCTTTCACAACGGCATCGTGTCGTCCCTCGTATTCGCTATCGGCGTGAACGATAATCCCCTTGTAAAGAGGGTTTCGCACGAGACGTGTCACGTTCTGGCCAACCCAACGCTTGCCGCCCATGACTTTGGTTTCACCATCTTTCTTGGTCGCCAAGTAGGATTTCGTTTTGATGCCGTCTGTGTTGAGCTGCTTCGCAACTTCCGCAGGAGTGCCATATTGAGCGATCAGCTCAAAGATATTGCGAACGATAGGAACCTCTTTCTTGTTTGGAACGAGCAGCTTTTCATCCTTGGAATAATCGTATCCGAATGGCGGATTTCCTCCGTTCCAATAGCCACGCTTGCTACGCTCAGCGATTTTATCCGCTACCCGTTGACGGGTAAGCTGTCTTTCCCACTGAGCCAGCGAGAGCAACAGGTTCAAGAAAAGTTCACCTGTTGGCGTGTCGGTCGAAAAAGCTTCCGTTGCGGAAACAAAGACCACGCCATGCTTCTCGAAGATTCTCCAAAGTTCGTAGAAGTCAGCAATCGAGCGTGTCAGGCGATCCAGCCGATAGACGACGACCGCCTGAATGTTCCCTGCTTCGATCTCGTCAATGAGTTCTTCCCACCGGAGCTTGTCGCAGAAGGAAACACTCCGATGGGGCAGGCTTATCAAATGGCTCTGATGTTCATCGAGCGTTGGAAGAAAAGCTGCACCGAACGTAAAGTGGATTACTTCCGCCCATGGTTAGTGAATTCGACAGACGGGCAGCCAACCGATAGCTGGCGAGCTGCGGCAGAAGCGATTGCAAAGACCGCAGTCTCACCAAGCAAGACTACTACGAGATTTTCATGAACGTCGCGCAGCACGTCGATGACTACGCCAGACAGTTCAATCTATCTCTCAGGGACTTTTATACGACCTTGAACGTGCTGCACTGCACTAAAGACGGAGTGTTCAATGCGTCAATCGGCGACTCTGGATGCATCATTCTCACAGAAGAGAACGATTTGCAGGTATTGGCTCTGCCATGCAAGGGGCAATACGCCAACCAGACCGCCTTCCTCACCAAGCGGATGGTCGAGCGATATTTCAGCTACGGCGAGACGGTGAATCCAATCAATGGATACATCGCGGCCACCGACGGCATTTTCGATCTGCTATTCCAGCAGGACAAGTAACTTGGGTAAGTTAAAGATGAAATAATTCTTGCCAAAATTTGAGTGCTCCTGTAAGTCGAGCACTCGATATGAGTTCAGTTCAAGTAGATAACCGACAGAAAAGCTGCAAAAGCTCTCTGAATTTACGCTCTGAAAAGTGCGCGCCTTTTATGTATTTGTTTTTCACTGTGTTTAAGTAAATTATGCATAGTTATTAATGATAATCTACTTAAGACCCTAAGTTTTATGCCTGAAGCGAATATTTCCAACCTCAGTTCTTTTTCATGGTCTATCGCAGAAATTCTGCGAGGCGACTTCAAGCAGTCCGAATACGGCAAGGTGATCTTGCCATTTGTGGTGCTCAGACGTTTGGACTGTATTCTTGAACCCTCGAAGGATGCTGTGCTCGCTGCGAATAACAGTCTGCCCGATGGCATCGACGATGCCACGCGGGATATGATGCTCTTTGAAGCCGTTGGCGACTGCATTGAGGTTTACAACACAAGCAAGTTCACTTTCGCTAAGCTCAAGGGGCAGGATGCTGCCGACCTGCATTCCAATCTGGTCAACTATATCACCAGCTTTTCGCCCAACGTCCGCGACATCTTTCTGGATAAGTTCCGTTTCACGTCGCAACTAAAGCGGCTCAATGAAGTCGGCATCCTCTGGCAGGTCTTCGAGCGTTTTGCTTCCATCGACCTGCACCCCTCCGCCCTCACCAATCTGGAGATGGGCTACCTCTTCGAGGATTTGATCCGTCGTTTCTCGGAAATCTCGAATGAGACCGCAGGGGAACACTTCACCCCGCGTGAAGTGATCCGCTTGATCGTCGAGCTATTGATTGCTCAGGACGACAGCAAGCTGGCGGGTAAAGGCGTAATCCGCCAGATTTACGATCCAGCTTGCGGCACAGGAGGCATGCTCGCTCTGGCTGAAGAAGCTTTGAAGCAGTTCAATCCTGATGCGCGGGTCGAACTCTTTGGTCAGGAGCTGAACCCAGAGTCCTTTGCCATCTGTCAGTCGGACATGTTGGTTACAGGCCATGACCCCTCGAACATCGCTTTCGGCAATACCTTGACCAAGGACGAGCACGGCTCGAAAAAATTCCACTACATGCTCTCCAATCCGCCTTATGGCGTGAACTGGAGGAAATACGCTGACCCGATCAAGGATGAACACACTGACAAGGGCTTCGATGGGCGTTTCGGCGCAGGTTTGCCCCGTATCAGTGATGGCCAGCTTCTTTTCTTGCTGCACATAATTTCCAAGATGCGCGACGACGAGAACGGCAGTCGTGCAGGTATTGTCATGAACGGCTCGCCGCTCTTCACGGGGGGCGCAGGCTCCGGTGAAAGCGAAATCCGCCGATGGATGTTTGAGCAAGGCCTTGTTGAGGCCATCGTCGCCTTGCCGACTGACCTGTTCTACAACACAGGTATTCAGACCTATGTTTGGCTTCTGAATAACCGAAAGCCGAAGCACCGCCGCGACAAGGTGCAATTGATCGATGCCAGCAGCGAACGCTTCTGGAAAGCGATGCGAAAGAGCCTAGGCTCGAAGCGACGGGAAGTGCCGGAGACCGCTCGCCATGAGATCGTGAAAGTCTACGCGGAGATGCTTAATGGGGACGGCGAGTATGCTAAGTTCTCGAAAGTCTTTGATGCTTCCGACTTCGGCTACCGTGAAATCCGTGTCGAACGTCCCTTAAAGCTCAACTTCCAAGTGACGGAAGAACGTTTGGCACAATTGAAAGAAGCGAAGCCATTCCTGAAGCTGAACGAAGCCGAGCAGCGAGACATTCTTGAGGTGTTGGATCAACTTCCCAATGAGAAGTTTATGAACCGAGATGCCTTTACCAAGTTGCTCAACAAGGCTCTCAAAGGAACCGGGCTGAAAATCGGTGCGCCGATCAAGAAGGCCATTCTTGCCGCACTCTCCGAGCGCGATGAAGAGGCCGATGTTTGCACCAATAAGGATGGAGATCCTGAACCGGATACTAAGTTGCGCGACCATGAACTCGTCCCACTCAAGGAAGACTGGCAGGAATACATAGCCCGAGAAGTTACGCCTTTTGTTCCCGATGCATGGGTAGATACCAGCTATACTGATGCGCAGGACGGAGGGGTTGGTCGGATTGGTTATGAGATCAACTTAAACCGCTATTTTTATCAGTATGTGCCACCACGACCGTTGGACGAAATAGATGCAGAGATGAAAATGCTTGAAGCGGAGATTGCCAACTTACTCCTCAATGAACGCAAGCAAATAATCATCCAAACGCCGTCACCAAAGGTCTCAACCCCAACGCCTCCATGAAAGACTCTGGTGTGGAGTGGTTAGGTGAGATTTCTAGTGGCTGGCAATTATTCCGTTTGGGGCACTTATTTCGTGAGCGCAGGGAGAAGGTAAGCGATAAGGATTTTCCGCCTCTATCAGTTACCAAGCAAGGCATAGTTCCTCAGCTTGAGACCGCCGCCAAGTCGGACGATGGTGATAACCGGAAATTAGTCCGCGCTGGAGATTTCGTCATTAATAGTCGTTCTGACAGAAAAGGCTCAAGCGGACTGTCTCGCCTCGATGGATCAGTTTCACTCATCAACATTGTTTTAGAGCCGAGGCGCATAGTCCCAGACTTTAGCCACCATTTGTTGAGGTCTTATGCCTTCCAAGAAGAGTTTTATCGTTGGGGACACGGAATCGTCGCTGACTTGTGGACAACCTGCTACTCCGAGATGAAGGACATCCGAGTATTGCTTCCAGATCGAAATTTGCAACAATCAATTGCTAATTTCCTTGACCGCGAGACCGCCCGCATCGACCAGCTTATCGAGAAGAAGCAACAGCTGATTGAACATGCATCCTTTCGCATTGAGGCGATTGTAGATAAGGTCATATATGACACAAGCATTCCGAATATTCGCTTCGAATATTTGGTTAACCGAGTTAGCCGTCCAGTTGACTTATCGGAGCATGAGGAACTCGTCCGCCTTGGTCTTTATAATCGAGGTCGTGGAATTTTCAAGAAGCCTGCGGCAGATGAAGAAGGAATGGGTTCTTCGGATTTTCATTTCATCAAATCCGGCGATTTAATAATTAGCGGTCAGTTTGCTTGGGAAGGAGCTATCGCAATGGCTACCGAAGCAGAAGCAGGATGCGTGGTTTCTCACCGTTACCCTGTATACCGTGCCATTGACGGTGTTAATACAGCCTACCTGTTAGGATTTCTACGCACCAAACTAGGTGATTTTCTATTGAATGGCTGCTCTCGTGGTTCTGCTGGAAAAAATCGTCCGCTAAATACTTGGAGACTTGGAAAAGAGAAAATTCCTGTGCCAAAGATTGAATTACAAGAGGAGGTAGAGCGTGCAGTAATTGCGCATAGAAAAATCAAAGCGAAGACAGAAGCATCCATTCAGAAGCTGAACGAATTCCGCTCCGCGTTAATCACGGCAGCAGTGACCGGACAAATCGACGTAAACGAATGGAGCCGCCGAGGGCATTCAGACGTGAAACTGGATGCTATTGTTTCAGAATTAACCGAATAGAAAATACAGAAAGGACGCAGCATGTCAGAAGATTCAACCGTATTAGTGACCGGAGCTGGTGTCGATAAGACACGAGGAATAAACTTCCCCTTGGCCTCTGAATTGTTGCCCGAGATCAACAACTACTTGACGCAAACCGATGAAGGCAAAGCAGTCGAAGCCCTTTTGCGAAAACAGATACCCAATCTTCGCTTTCGTTTCGATCGTTTCATTAACAGTGCAATTACGGATATTGCCCAACAGGAGTCAAAGCAATTGCGTGACACCGTCACGAGGGTGAATGCCGCTGTTGAAGCATTGCCCGATGATGAAGAAAACCACACTACAAGAGTTCAAGGACAACTCATCGTTCGCCTTTTTAATCAACTCCAGCAGATCGCCTCTGCGAACCAGATTGACGAAAAAACACGCAACCTGATTGATGAGGCTTTTGGCACTCAGGCAAACGAGTTCGACCTAGACGACCACATTGTCGATATTCGCACGCTCAGTGTTTCTGATACCTTTAAGTGTATCTTGCGCCATGTTCTCAGACAGAGCCTTGAGTCTGGTGCAAATGAAGTAGCCAGAGCTTTAGGGGCTGACCTACTAGACATTGAAAGGCTCTTAATCGATAAATTCTTGGGCTTTTACAACAACAAGCTCCCTGACATCAAAAGCTACGTCTATATCGCATGGGCGTTTTGGGCATTTCTAGTCAATAAAGATAAGGGCGTTTCAAGTGCTCATGAGGAGTTGCCATTCTACTCCAACATACCGAGCACTTGGAAGGGAGTGACGCTGAACTACACGAGCTTTTTAGAGAAGAAGTTGGGCTTGGAGCAGGTTTCCTATTTCCACGGAGGTTTAACTCAATATGTGCGGATGGATAACAGAGAACTTCTTCAGTTCGATAATTTTGAAGACAGCTCTCTTAAAGAAATGCTTTCCAAGCAGATATGCGATAACTGGAGTTTCGATGAAAATAATCCTGTAAAGTCTAAGTGCCTCATTCCATCTTTGGTTCCACCTCTTCGATTGAAGCCTATTCTCTCAAAGGAATACGTCACCATTTGGTATAATGCCCTAAAATGGCTTGAGAATGCGAATACGATCATCATCGCGGGTTACTCGTTCAATACTGCGGATGAACATTTCAATGATTTGTTTAGAGGACTGCCTGGAAAGCAGATCATTGTTATCGGCCCGACTGTTTTGAGTGACGAATACATGGAGAGAATTAGCTCTGTGTTTGGCATCGCTCCCAATCAATTTACGAAGACTCAAATTCAGGAGAAACTAGCGAAGCAAAATCAACACATCAAACTTATTAAGGCATGTGCCGATGAGGTGAACCTGTCTGCATTATGAAAGCAATAATCATGGCTAAGACAAACAGCTCCATTCACAAAGAAAGCGTGCTGGAAGACCATTTGGTGCAGTACCTATGCGACACCCTTGGCTATCAAGAACGGCAGTCCGATGACTTTGACCGTAAGCTGGCACTAGATACGGACGTGCTCATTGAGTTTATTCAGCAGACCCAAGCGGATGAATGGGAAAAGCTGACCGCTCAATACGCAGACAGCGCGAAGACCGAGCTACTGAAGCAGCTTGAAAAGGCATTGAAATCGCGCGGCACGCTGGACGTGCTGCGCCACGGCCTGAAGCTGATCCCGAACATTCAGCTTCTCTTTTGTTTCTTTCAGCCTGCATCTGGTCTGAATGCGGAACTGGTTTCGCTCTATCAGAATAATCGCCTGACGGTGATCCGGCAGCTCAAATACAGCCAGAAAAACGAAAACGCCATCGACGTAGGACTGTTTCTGAACGGTATCCCCGTGGCGACACTGGAGCTGAAGAACCTGCTTACAGGCTCCACTTTCAAACACGCGGAGCGGCAATACATTAAAGACCGCTCTCCGGCGGGAGAGCCCTTGCTGACCTTCAAGCGCGGCGCACTCGTGCATTTCGCTATGGATGAAGACAACGTGTCCATGACAACACGTCTCCAGAATGGAAAAACCCGCTTCCTGCCCTTCAATAGGGGCAACGATGGCGGGGCTGGCAATCCTGACGTGCCCAATGATTTTCGTGTCGCCTATCTTTACAAAGACATCGCTGACGAAGACTGGCACCGCAAAGCGGTGTTCAGTCGTGAGGCTTTGTTGGCGATCATTGGTCGCTTCATGCACTTGAGTAAGGAGGCGAATAAGCCGGAAGTGATGATATTCCCGCGTTTTCAGCAACTGGATGCGGTATTGAAAATCATGGCACACGCCAAAGCGGAAGGCACTGGCCACAATTACCTCATCCAACACTCGGCTGGCTCTGGTAAGTCCAACACGATTGGCTGGACAGCTCACCAAGTCATTAACCTGCACACCGAGGCGGACGAGCCGATTTTCGATACGGCGATTATCGTGACCGACCGTATCGTGCTCGACCGCCAGCTTCAGAATACGGTGAAGCAGTTTGAGCAAACGAAAGGCGTGGTGAAGAAGATCGACGGCACGTCCAAGCAGCTCAAGAAGGCGATTGAGGGCGGAGCGCGGATCATCATCACGACAATTCAGAAATTTGGCACTGATCATTTGAAAACCGTTGCGGGACAATCAGAGCGAAAATTTGCAATTCTGATTGATGAGGCGCACGGCTCACAATCTGGCAAGACTACTCAAGCCATGACCGATGCACTGACACGGGAGGCCTCTTCGAGTGACGATATTGAGGACATTATTGCCGAATATCAAAAGGGACGAGGCCCTCAGCCCAATATCAGCTACTTTGCGTTCACCGCTACACCCCGCAACGTGACACTGGAGCGTTTTGGAATACGCGGAGCCGATGGACTACCGAGGGCTTTCCACCTTTATTCAATGCGGCAGGCTATCGAAGAGGACTTTATTCTCGATGTCCTGCAAAACTACATGACCTACTCGGCTTACTACAAGCTGGAGAAAACGATTGAGAATGATCCGAAGCTGCACACGAAGAAAGCGCAGCGCAAGGTGGCGAAATTCGCACACTTGTACCCGACCGCAATCAGCCAGAAAGTCGAAGTTATTGTGGAACACTTCCGCCGACACGTCATGCAGGAGCTGCATGGACAAGCCAAGGCGATGGTCGTCACTGCCAGCCGAGAAGCAGCCTTACGCTACTATCGAGGACTTGAGGAATATATCCACAAGCAGGGCTATACCGACATGAAGGCACTTGTCGCTTTCTCCAGTGAACTGGAGATTGACGGCGTAACTTATACCGAATCTGCCGTGAACGGGTTCTCGGAAACGCAGCTTCCTGAAAAGTTTGATACCGAAGAAGACTACCGCCTACTCATTGTCGCGGAGAAATATCAGACTGGTTTCGACCAGCCGAAACTTTGCGCTATGTATGCAGATCGAAAGCTGGCTGGACTACAGGCGGTGCAAACCCTGTCCCGCCTGAACCGCACAATGGCAGGCAAGAAGAACACGTATATCCTCGATTTTCAGAACTCAATCGACGACATCCAAGAGGCTTTCCGTCCCTTCTTCCAAGCAACTACGCTAGAAGAGACTTCAGACCCCAATCAGATTTATGACCTCGAAGCCAAGCTCCGAGGCTTTGGTATTCTGGACGAAAGTAAAATCGACCGCTTTGCCGAAATCTTCTTCAGCGGCGATTTGACCCCGAATGACCGCATCCAGCTCGAAGGTTTGGTGCGTGAGGCAGTCAATCGCTTCAGCTATGAGGACGACGAAGGCAAGCAGGAGGAGTTCCGCCAGCTCCTGAAGAGCTTCATGCGATTTTACGCCTTTGTTGCTCAGATCGTCAGCTTGTCGGATAACAGTCTCGAAAAGCTGTATGCATACGTCGCATGGCTCGTGCGCTTGTTGCCAAACCGCGAAGTGCCGCCTGAAATCGAAATCACCAACGAAATGTTGGAGTTGCAGGCGTTTAAGGTCAGCCAGCAGGAAGCTGGCAGCGCATCGCTTGGCGTGGAAGAGACGCAGGCTCTTTATCCAATTAAGGAATTCGGAGCCAAAGCTTACACGCTAGAAGAAGAAAAGTCGTTGTCTGAAATCATTGATTCATTCAACGACCGACACGGCACGAACTTCAGCAAGGAAGACTTCCTTCGCCTCGAGCAGGTGAACAAGAAAATCATGGATGAGGACATGAAGGAAATGCTGCGAAACAATCCACCGGACGTGGTTTCCTCAGCCTTTAGCAAGGCCTTCTTCCGTGGCGCAATCTGTATGTTCCAACGGGATTCTGAGATGAATAACATCATCCTCAACGATGAGAAGGCACGCGAACAAGCCATCCAGCACTTCTTCAGCCGAGCCATGCGTGAAGCGAAGGAGAGCGCGTAGCCCTAGGTCGTTCCCAAGAGAACTTCTTTATGAGTAAAAAACGATCACCCATGGTGAAGTGGAGTGTTTCTACCCATTTTTCATAGCGCTCATACTGTTAGTAATGTCCTTATTGAATAAATAAGGGGTCTTCACATCTGAGACCGTTGGGCGTGAAATTGTTTTTAGATTGTGTGCTATCTGCACGAGCTTTTTCTAAGTATTATTCATGCCGAGTAGAGAAGGCAACGGGTAGAATGCTCGCAATTTTCGGGATTCAAAAGTAAAAGCTGCTGAGCTTATGAAACAGCATATCGAAATAGCCCGAGCGAAAATAAATCTGAATCTTAAGATTTTAGGGAAACGTGAAGATGGCTTTCATGCAATGGAAACGAGGATGGCTCCTATTAGCCTCGCAGATAGATTAATTTTCACTTTTTCGGAATCCTATGAACTCGTTTGTAATGTTGAGGGTGTGCCGCTTGACGAGACGAATTTGGTGACGATGGCAGTGCGTATTTTCCAGAAAGAAACGGGAAAGTCCTGTGCGTATCGAGTACAGTTAGAAAAAAGTGTTCCTCATGGTGCTGGCTTGGGTGGTGGAAGTGGTGATGCTGCGGCTACACTGCGAGCTCTCAACTATTTAGAAGGAACTCAGCTCAGTGTTGACACTTTAGCTGAATGGGCTGGGCGGATTGGCAGTGATATTCCATTTTTTGTTTATGAGTGTGTCTGCGAATGCTCGGGGCGCGGTGAGATCGTCGAACCGATTCCATGGCCGCACCAGTTAGACGCTTTATTGTTGAAGCCAAGTTTCGGAGTGAGCACACCAGCAGCCTACAAGAGTTGGAAAGATTCGAAAGAAATCGTAGGGGTGGATTACTCCACTCAAGCAATGCCTTGGGGGGATTGTTTCAATGATCTGGAGCGTCCAGTCTTTGCGAAGCATCGTTTTCTAGCCGAGATGAAGATGTGGTTGTTCACTCAAGAGGAAGTTGAGGCTGCGATGATGAGTGGTTCGGGTTCGAGCATGATCGCAGTGCTCAAAAATGCAAATGTGGCTGAATCTCTCAAAAAACGAGCTCTTGAAGAGCTTGACCCCACTTTGTGGACGGCGCTTGTGAAGATTGGTTAAGGAAAGATTTCAGTTGTTATTTAGAGTGTTCTATCGAGCATATTGACAGATCATGGCGTACACGGAAGACAAGGCATTCGAATTGATAAAATCCGCTTATGAGCGCGAACGGTTCGGGCATGCGTTTCTTATCACTGGAGAAGCCCTTGCTGGTGGTGAGCGCCTAGCCTCACGTATGATCGAGCTAATCAATGGCGCAGATGATGCGACTGCTGGACTAGACCTCTTCGGAGAAGCTCCACCGCCAGAGCCGCAATCGATTGATGCACTTGAAGGTGAGCTTGTCCGTGTCGTGCGTCCTGAAATGAAGTCCCGTAGGATCTCCGTGAAGCAGATGCGCGAACTTGAAAAGTCGATGTACCAAGCCTCAGCGCAGAATAAGTGGAAAGTGGGAGTGGTGTTAGAAGCTGACCGCATGGGAGTGGAAGCTGAAAATGCTTTCCTAAAAACTCTAGAAGAACCACCTAATAACTGTTTGCTCTTGCTGATTACTAGCAACCCGGATCGCTTATTGCCGACGATTCTTTCACGCTGTGTGCAGCTTCCTTTGATTACGAATGCCAAGCGCGAGGAGTATGAAGGTGAAGCTGATCTGTTAGAGGTTTTGAGTAAAATTGGGAAAGTTGGGTTTGGCTCTGTATGGCGTTCTTTGACACTGAAGGCTGCGTTTTCCAGAGTGCTTGATAAGCGCAAAGCCGCCATTAGTAAGGCAAATGATGCTGCGCAAAAAGAAGAAGTCTTGCAGTACAAGCAAACCACAGAGGGAGACTGGCTAGAGCAGCGTGAGAAATACTATAAAGCACTTACGGAGAGTGAATATTTGTCAGAGCGAGCGCAATTTCTAGATGTGTTGATCACTTGGCTCGGAGATGTGGTTCGACAGAAATGTGGAGTGGAGGAATTAGATTATCCGAAGCACAGCACTGTAACGAAGACTGTGGCCGAGGGGGAGTCGCTGGAATCTTTGCTCAGGCGCATGGAGGCTCTGGAGAATCTGGGGTCTCTGTTGTTAGAAACTAATGTGAGTGAACAGCTGGCATTAGAAGTGGGCTTTATGCAAGCTTTTGATTAGGTGAATGATGAGTTTGGATAACGGTTATGCGATTATAGGAACACCAAGTGCTAAGGGATTGTTAGGTCTTGGCCCTTTCAAAGAAGTGGCTGAATGCCCTCGAGCTGGCGTTGCATTTTACGTCAACAATTTCGCTTTATCTGAACCGTTTCCATGGAAGATTCCACACCAAGTTTGTGAGTTAGATGCTTCCTTGTTTGAGCCGTCTGCTGACCCAGAGCTTGAGTGGGAGGAGTTACTGCCCGATGGCTTTGCGCAGGTGTTTGGTGAGATCAATGAGTCGATCCAACGAGGGTTATTAGAAAAGTCTGTTCCAGTAGCTACTGAGCGAGGGCGAATTTCTAAAGGTGAGGCGAAGAGTATCTTGAAGCACTTGCTCGAAGCGCCTGAGAGTTTTTACCCGTATGCATGGGGGAAAGGTGAGGAGGGTTTTTGTGGTCTCACTCCAGAACTTTTGTTTCATTTACGCAAGGGGCGCCTTAAAACGATGGCTCTGGCAGGAACAGCGAGAGCGGAAGAGCGCAGTGTGTTTGCTTTCGACGAGAAAGAAATCAGAGAGCACGAGTATGTGGCGCAGACCTTAGTGGCGAGTTTATCAGATATCGGAATGGTGAAGCGGAGTGACCGCTGTATTATGGATCTTGGTAGCTTAGTGCATTTCCATACTCCGATCGAAATCTTTATGTATGGAGATCACAGTATCGATTCTCTCTTGAGAAAGATGCATCCGACTCCAGCATTGGGACCACACCCTAGGACTTCTGAAACCCTGGAATTGCTTTACGCATGGCGTAGTCGCCTTGGCGCTCCTGAGTATTTTGGCGCTCCATTTGGCGTATATGATCACGGTGAGTTTTATGCGGTAGTAACGATTCGCGGGGTGCATTGGAAGGGTAATGCAATGTCTGTGTCTTCCGGTTGTGGCGTGATAGAAGCCTCACGACTCACGAATGAGTGGCGAGAGCTTCGCTTGAAGCGTGGAGCTGTGAAATCTAGCTTTGGTCTCTAACGAAAGAGGTCCATTTGTGGAGCTTGAGTTTCAGGCATCGTCGCTTTCGTGTTTTTAGCCTTTGGTTTTTTCTTCGCATCAGGCTTGGAAGAATTCATCTCAAGATGTGATAGAATGTCCTTTGCCCGGTCAACGATGGTGTCGGGAAAGCCTGCAAGTTTCGCTACTTGGATGCCGTAGGATTTATCAGCAGACCCTGGGAGAATTTTACGCAGGAAAATGATTTCATCATTCCACTCTCTCACTGCCACATTGTAATTCTCTATCGCTTCGCGGGTGTTAGAGAGGTCGGTGAGCTCGTGGTAGTGAGTCGCGAACAAGGTGCGTGATTTGAGTTCGTCGTGAAGGTGCTCTGCGATGGACCATGCAATCGAAAGCCCATCGAAGGTGGCGGTTCCCCGACCAATTTCATCGAGAATAACGAGCGATTTTTCGGAGGCATTATTGATGATGAGTGAAGTTTCATTCATCTCGACCATGAAGGTAGACTGGCCACGTGCGATGTCGTCTGAGGCACCGACCCGGCAGAAAATGCGATCGACGAGACCGATGTGCGCCGACTTAGCTGGTACATAGGCGCCGATCTGAGCCATCAGTGTGATGAGTGCTACCTGACGAATGTAAGTGGATTTACCAGCCATGTTAGGACCCGTGAGAATGAGAAGTCGTGAGGACTTAGGCTCGAGCAAGGTATCGTTAGGGACAAATTTTTCGTCTACCAGAGTTTGTTCTAATACTGGGTGGCGACCTTCGACGATGGCTAACTCCGTGGAGTCGTCGAGCAGAGGCCGAGTGTGCTGGAAAAGCTGTGCAGTCTCAGCGAGACCGAGAAGTACATCGAGGGTAGCGAGAGCGTCTGCAGTGGACTGGAGCGCATCGAGGTGCTGGGCGATTTGTGCGCGGAGCTTCGCAAACTCGTCTACTTCGAGCTGCTTGGAGCGTTCGTCAGCGCCTAACACTTTACTTTCTACTTTTTTCAGCTCAGGAGTGATGAAGCGCTCGACATTCGCCATGGTCTGCTTGCGCTGGTAGTCCTCAGGGACGAGTTCGGCTTTGGCTTTGCTGACTTCGATAAAGTAGCCAAAGACGTTATTAAATTTGATCTTAAGTGTGTCGATACCACTACGTTTGCGCTCTGATTCTTGGAGTTGGGCGATCCATTGTTTCCCATCGCGGGAGGCTGCACGGTATGCATCGAGAGCTGGACAATAACCGTCGCGAATGATGCCCCCGTCTGCAAGTTTTGCTGGTGGCTCGTCGACTAAGGCGCGCTCAAGAAGGTCGACGAGTTCGTCGAAGTTGTCCATAGTATCGAGCAACTGCCTAGCTAAGATTGTACTGTCAGCTACGGCGCTGAGATCTTCTTTGAGTGTTGGAATTTGCGCGAGCGATAGACCGAGTGACTGAAGGTCGCGCGGGGTGCCACTACCTTGGGAAAGGCGACCAGTAGTGCGCTCGATGTCGCGGATTTTTTTTAGGGAATCACGGCACTGGCTCAGTAGATAGGGTTGCTCAAGGAAAGCAGCAATAAGATCTTGTCGAGCTAATAGAGGAGTGAGGTCGCGCAGTGGGTGGAGGATCCAATCACGAAGTTTACGCGCGCCCATTGGGGTCGCGGTGCAATCGAGAGCGTGGAGTAAAGTGTGCTTTTTACCTGAGCGAGATTCGACAAGGTCGAGGTTGTTTTGAGAGGCAGCATCGATCATGACGTATGCCTCATTGTCTCTCACTGAGAGCTTGAGAAGGTGGTCACAGGATCTGCGAAGTTGGTGGATGAGGTAATGGAGGATAGCGCCCGCTGCCGACGTGGAGGCTGTCATTCCGGCGCACCCAAAGCCATCGAAAGACTGCACTTTGAAGTGAGATTTGAGTTGATGTTCAGCTTGCTCAGCAATGAAGGCGTAACCGTCATAGGGCATGCAATGGGCTATGCCGCCGAGTTGATTGAGCTGGTCATCAGGGATGATGATCTCGGATGGAGAGAGACGTTTGAGCTCGTCCTCTAACTGTATTTTATCGGGGAATTCTGCGACTGTGAATTCACCAGTCGTGTGGTCGGCACAAGCGAGGCCGTAGCGTTTCCCAATGTAGCACACACTGGCGAGGTAGTTGTGGCGCGTGTCGTCTAGTAGATTGGTATCGTCGACGGTGCCTGCGGAAATGATTTGTGAAATCTCGCGCTCGACGAGCTTCCCTGGAATGGGAGTAGAGGTTTGTTCCCCAATAGCGACTCGAATACCGGCTTTTACAAGCTTTGCGATGTAGCCTTGAGCTGCGTGATGAGGGACGCCGCACATAGGTACATCGTGTCGCTTTGTGAGGGCGACGTTAAGGGTGGCAGCGGCGCGCTGGGCGTCTTCGAAAAACATTTCATAAAAGTCGCCGAGGCGAAAGAAGAGAACGACGTCTTCAGGCAGAGAGCGACGCATCGCTACATATTGTGCCATCATAGGAGTAAGTTTCTTTTCTTTTTTTGCGGCCATGTGCAGGAGATTCTGAGCTAGCCTGGGGGCGAATTTCAACAGTGAAGTGGCAATTGCTCAGAGTTTTCGGGTGGCGCATTCTTGACAGAGAGAGGTTTCTTCAGATAGTACGAGGAATGATGAATAGAATTACTAATCTCCGTCGAAGCTCTTTCCTTGTTCTGGCAGCGTGTGCCTGCATTGCACCCTTGTCTGCTGAAGAAAGTGCGAGATCAATGGCGAAAAGCATGAAGGTGGTGAGTAAGCAGCTTAAATCACTGCGGACCATTGATCGTGAAGATTATGCTGCGGGAGCTGCTGCTGTAAAAAAAGCGCATGAGGCTTTGTTAGAATCGATGAAGTACACACCAGCCATGGTGGAGAAAATGCCAGAAGGTGAAGAGAAAGCAAAGGCTCTAGCGGACTCTCGCAGAGTGATGGGGCTCTCGTACGCTGCTCTGTGTGAGTTAGAATTAGCATACTTAGCAAAAGACTCTGAGAAGATCTCGACTGCTATGTCGAAAGTAAAAAGCACTAAAAAAGAGGGACATAAAAAGTATATTGACGACTAATTTTGATCAAGGAGCTCGAAGACTCGATCAATAGCCGTGTGCAGATTGGCGACTTGGATGTTTCACTGTTTTCGGTACCGGCAAAGGTAACCTTGCGAGATGTGGTGCTCGCTGAGCGTGAGGAATGGAGCTAGGCACGAAAAAGCCCACTACGCGCAGTGGCGCATGGGCTGTAGATTTCTTGGAAGAGAAAAATTACTTAGAAAGGTATGTGGATACGCCTTCGTGGTCAGCAGTCATAGCGTCGTCGCCTTTCTGCCAATCCATTGGGCAAACTTCACCGTGTTGCTCGAAGTGCTGGAGAGCATCGATGATGCGAATGCACTCGTTGATAGAGCGGCCGAGTGGCATGTCGTTGACAACCTGGTGACGAACGATGCCAGCTTTGTCGATGAGGAAGAGACCACGGTATGCTACGAGCTCGCCTTCAATCTCGAGCTTGTCTTCTTCGTCGATGACTACATTACCAGCAAGAACGTCATAGTCTTCAGAGATTGTCTTGTTGATGTCAGCAACAAGTGGGTAGGAAACGCCTTCGATTCCGCCCTTGCTCTTTGGTGTGTTGAGCCATGCTCTGTGAGAGAACTCAGAGTCAGTTGAGCAACCTACGACCTGAACGCCGCGCGCTTCAAATTGTGCGATTTCTTCTTGGAAGCGGTGAAGCTCAGTCGGGCAAACGAAAGTGAAGTCTTTAGGGTAGAAGAAGAGAACAACGTACTTTTCGCCGACGAATTGACTGAGAGAGAATCCTTCGATAATGTTTTGTCCCTGAACTGCTTTTGCTGTGAATGCTGGTGCTGGTTTGCCTACGAGTACTGCCATGTCTTTGATTCTAAGTGAGTTTTGTGAAAAGGAGCTCAATGTGTCTGCAAGGCGCTTTGCATTGAGCGAGATGCGAGTTAATGTAGTACGGCTTGCAGGTATGTGCAACTGGAATCTGGAGTGGTTCTCAAAATACTGGCTATAAGACCTACTTATGAAGATTGTGTGTGCTTTAGAATGCGCTGAGTTCTCACCGCAGTCCCAGAGGCTTAGTTTCTTCGGCGAAGTTGAAATGCCGAGGCCTACTGCTTCGAATAGCTTGCGCTAAATGCGGCTATGGCAATGTGGAGCTTTCTCGCATTTTCAACATCGCTGGTTTGCTTGCACTTCATGGCGAGCACCAAGATGTGGTGGAGCTGGGTGAGCTTTTTCGTATACGCAGCCTTGTCGGCTTCGTCGATTTTGATGCGTTGGGAGAGGAAATAGTTTAAGACTATGTCTTGGATGGCTTGTGCATGCTTTTCTTTGTTGGCGACCCAGCGTGCGATTTGGTTCGCGTTGGCTGCTGGTTCTTTCGATAGTGCGTTGATTTGAAGCATCGCTTTGGCAATGGTCTTGTGATATGTGCGCATCGTTGCGAAGACTGTATCATCGAAATAAATACCGCAAGGAACTTGGCAGTGTGCAGCAACGAGAGGGGTGAATGCGAGGAGGGATGCAGTAGAGAATAGAGCGATTTTCATAAGATGTGTGCTTTGGATTTGTGAGTGAGTATAGCGCAGAATAGGGTCTCTAGTAGAATAAAAGTAGCTAAAGTGGTATTTTTATGGATGCGATCGGCAAATGTACGCTAATCTTAGGGCATGCCGTGGATGCTCGCAGCGGGAGGACACATACCTCCGTTTTTTATTCTTCTGACTATAGTGCTGTTAGCCTTGGTAGTGGTTTCTTTGATGCTCACTCGCTTCAAGCAATCCTTGCTGGTGGGTTATTTTATTTGTGGGGTGGTAATGTATAATTCGGGCCTGCTGGATTGGGTTGGTCTAGAACAAGTGGGTTTGATTGATGCGCTTGCGGAAATTGGTGTGGTGCTGTTGCTGTTCACCTTGGGGATTGAGTTTTCTTTAAAAGAGATTAAGGCGCTCAAACGGCCAGTATTTATCGGAGGAGCCTCGCAGGTGGGGCTCTGTGTATTGGTTGGCGTGGGGGGAGGAATGTTGTTAGGGTTAAATCTGGCGCAAGCGCTTTTGTTGGGCTTTGCATTTTCTCTCTCATCGACAGCGGTGAGTATGAAGAGTTTCCAAGAAATGGGGCTGCCTGAGAGTCCGCAGGCGAGGACCGCCTTGGGAATGGCAATCTATCAGGATTTAGCTGCGATTCTTTTCATGGTGCTCATTCCTTCTTTGCTCAGTGACGAGGCTGGAGATGGTGCGGTCTTTTTTGCTTTGCTCAAGGGAGCGTTGTTCACGGGAGGTATAGTGGCGCTGAGTCGACATGGCTTCCCTCAAATGCTGGATGCAGTAGCAAGAACTCGGAGCCGTGAATTGTTTACTATCACAGTGATTGGTCTGTGTGCAGCTGTGGCTTTGGTGAGTGGTTTGCTTGGGTTGAGCCCAGCACTGGGGGCTTTTGCTGCGGGGGTGGTGGTGAGTGAATCGATTTATTCGCACCGTGTGCTGTCGGACATTTTGCCCTTCAAGGATCTCTTTCTCACGGTGTTCTTTGTGTCGGTCGGCTTGTTGATCGATTTGGATGTGATTGCTGCATACTGGGATGTGATCTTGATGGCGACGGTGGCTATTATTCTTTTGAAAGGCTTGGTTGTCGCCTTTGCAGCTCGGTGGTCGGGTTTGCGTAAGGGAAGCTGGATTGTGACCACTGCGGCGCTGAGCAGTACTGGGGAGTTTTCGATTGTGTTGCTCAATCGTGCGAGTGAGTTTTCCGCCTTGTCGAACCAATGGGAGCAAGTGTTGCTGGCGAGCACAGCCATTTCCATGGGCTTAGTGCCGACCTTGATGAAATGGAGTCTGGGCTGGGCTGAGAAGTTGCGTTATTCAAGCAAGGAATTTTGCGGGCAAGAGCACGAAACTTTGGGAATTGGTGGGCAAGTGATGGGGCTCAATGAGCATGTGATTATTTGTGGCTATGGACCAGTTGGGCAAAATTTGCACCACAATCTCTCGCGAGCAAATGTGGGAGTAGTAGTGTTGGAGACGAACCCTGAGACGGTGAAGCGCTTGCATCGGGAAGGGGTGATCGCGCTTTTCGCGGATGTGAGTGATAAGGAGTCGTTAGAATTGGCTCAAGCTGAACGCGCGCGCGCGATTGCCTTTACCTTCCCCGATGAGCAAGCCGTGTTGAAGGCGATTCACAGTGCGGAGCAAATCAATCCTGAGATGCGGATTTATGCTCGGGCCAAGTTTGCTGACCAATCCGAGCGCTTGCAACAGGCCGGTGTGCATGAAGTGCTCTACGATGAAGAGCAAAGTGGTAAGGCGATGATTTCTGCCGTGATGCGGAGTTATGCCGCTGATCTCGATCCAGATTGGGAGTTGTAGCCTAGGCATTCCTCATTTTCCATTTTAAATTTGAGTCGTAGGCTCGTCGCTGCCCATGCGGCTCCTAGGATCGCGCTAAAGGTGATGGCAATGGATTCAATCTGGAAGGGGAAGTCGACGGTTGCATGGAGCAGGCAGATGAACATCGCAATGCCCATACCTCGGAAGTAGAAGAGATGGTGAGTGCGGTGCTTTTTGTGGTGGGAAAAGTTCTCGACGAGTAAGATGGTGCCGCCTCCTCCAATCAGCAGAATGAAACACCCGGTGCCAAACCATCCCCATTCTACGAGTGTCTGAAGGTGGTCGTTGTGGGCGTAGACCCATTTGTGGTGTAAAGCTTTGTCCGTCTTCTTATCGACGTGGAGAGGAAAGAGTGGGTAGAAGGAACCTGGCCCGTAGCCCGCCCAACCCCAATCAGGTTTCTGGGTCATATCGATTTGCACCGAGTTGGCGATGTGACGTAATTGAAGCGTCTGGTGGTCTTTGTCGATAGAGATTTTCCAGCGCTTGGTCACCGTTTCACCAAAGTTGAGGACTGCGAAGATACTGGCGATCGTAACAGCTCCTAAGATGATGTTTCGTTCGTGCGGACTGCCACTGGGGAAAAGTGCGTCAGCATTGCGGATCATGTGGATCATGCCTTTGAAGTTCATGGCGGTCCACAAAAGTAGGGTGCCGGCAGTGAATACAGTGCCAGCTTTTGAGCCTGTAGTCATTGAGCCTGAGAATAGGACGATGAGGCCAATACAAATCAAGAGTGGGTGGGTAGGTTTCGCATCACTGCGGCGGATAAGTTTGTGAGTGATAGAAAGTAAATGAGCGAGACCTGCCGCGAATGCGATGTTGAGGTAGCTGGTGGCAATGCCAGGGCTGCGGTAAGTTGCGAAAAAGAATTGGCGGTATTTAAAGATAAGCTCGTCACTCCAGTAAATGCCTTCAGCACCAGTGAAGCGCTGAAGGAGCCCGAGGGCGGCAATGAATACACCAGTCCAGAAAATAGTCCCGCAAAGTGTGCCGAGCTGGAGAACCCGACTTGCGACGAGTTGGCGGGTGGCGAGTACGATGAGCAAGCAAGGGAGTATGTAACTTAGGCGATCCCACGCTTCAGCTTTGTCGGGAGCCCCTGGAAGTTCGGGGTGGGGTTGAGTGGTGAGTGGCTCTAAGTGCCACATATAGTGGACGCTCTTAAAGATGTTATTCTCGATAAAAAGGCTATGCGTGTTGTACCACATCCATAGTCCTTGTGCGGAAAGAGTGAGCAGAGTGAGTAAAAGAATCCAGAAGCTTAGGGGTGCTTTTTGCGGTCTGGCGAAAACCAGAGCGAGAATCCCTGTAGTAATGGCAGAATAGATCACAGGCCAACGCCATTCACCAAAATAGGAGCCGACCCAGACTGGACCAATAATCAAGGTGAAGCAGAGCAATATGTTGAGCAGTCTCGCCATGGCGAGAGAGTGGAAAGTGGAAAGTGGAAAGGGAAAATTGCTCATTGTGGGGGAATCTGAAATAATCACTTATATTGGAGAGAATAGTGCTTGACTAGGTTTGAGAGTTTGCTTAATTTTCTATGAGCAATTGTTAACTTTTATGAATACTGATCAATTAAAATCAATCTCAGCTTCCGTTCTAGTTTTTTTACTAGTGATGGTGGGTTCCGCATCTGCACAAGACCTTACAGGTTCTTATGGTTCCTTTAGTGAGTCAGCACTGCGCTCTGCGGCACTTGAAAGCTTCGGTCAATCTGAGCAGCTGGAAGGAAGTGCTCTTGATTATTTTAAATTTGGTGTGGATATTCGCGCTGAATATAATGACAACGTGTTCCTTACAAATACTGGTGAGGAAGAAGATTTCATTTTCCGAGTGAGTGTGCCCCTTGAGCTTTCTAATGATGAGACTGCGGCACATAAGTGGTTTGTGAGATATACGCCAAAGTTCAACTTCTATGCAGAGAATTCAGATCAGGATGGTGTGGATCAACTGCTTAATGCTGGTTATTCTTTTCGTTTTGCCAAGACCTCAGTAGATTTTGGTATTGGGTACAAAAATGCTGAAGGTCCCAACCGTTTTGCTTCTGGCTCTATTGAGAAGGATGGGTTTGATAATAGTCTAGCGGTGAGTCATGTGCTTTCTGGCAAGTCACGTTTTGATCTAGATCTCGGTGCGCGCACGGATGATTTTACGGATAAAGCTCTCTTTGATCGGTCCCGCTACAATACTCGTTTCTCGTGGCAGTATCAGCTGGCTGGTAAGACAACGCTTGGTCCCTATGTGGCCTATGAACATGTCGATGTAGATACCAATCCAAACCACAATGCTATTTCTGGTGGAATAAAGGCAACTTACAAGGCTCTGCAAAAGACCGTGGTGACAGGTTATTGCGGAGTTGAGAATCGTGAGTTTGATGGCGGTTCACAGAGTGCAAAAACTTCCCCCTCATTTGAACTTGGTGCGAACCATCAATATTCTGGTAAGATTTCCTGCACTGGGCTTCTTTATCACAATATTCGCGCATCTTACTCAGATGCAGGCAAGTCCTACTCGGCAACGGGTCTCAATTTCTTTACTCGCTATGCGTATAGTCAGCGGATCAGCTTCCGTACAGGTGTGAGCTATGAGCATGATAATTATTTTGAGACAGGTGCATCTACCGCCGGTGATCTTGATTCTGATTATGTAACGCTTTATCTCGGCGGTTCTTATGTGATGGATAATGGTGTGACGCTTGGGTCAGGCTTGCGCTATTCAGTCAATGATTCTGAGACCAATCATCGTGATTTCGACAACATGGTGTTCAACATTGACGCAACATACAGCTTCTAGCTTGAGCAGATTACTTTTTAAGTTGTCAACGAGATGAGAGTTCTTTAAGTCAATCTTAACGAAAATGCGATCAAGGGTCGCTCAATACAAAACCTTCATTATGAAAATAAAACAATTTACTCAATTTGGTGCAGTAGCAGGTTGCACTGCACTTGCGTTTCTTTCCACAGCTGCCTTGGTTCCGGCGCAGGGTTCCAATCAGCAGGAGTCTTCAGAGTCAGAGGAGGATCAGGCAAGTGCAACGATTACAGTGATAGTGCCTGCAGGTGGTGCTGTTGTGACTTACACTGTGGACGACACTGTATTCACTGTGTATGCGGGTAGTAAAGTAGTCCTTCCAGCTGCTGCACGTGATATTCAGCTTCCAGTAGGGACACTTGTTGAGACGTCTCGGACTGGTCTCAATGGCGGAATGACAGTTGCTAATTTTAAGATATCCGCTCCAGTAACACTGGCAAGCATCACCCAACGTGCAGTAAAAAATGCGGCAAGTTCTTTTCAGCTTGTGACTTTGGCGCGTACTCGTCCGGATGGCACCAAGCGTGAGTTTGACGCTGCCACAGGTGAAGTAACAGAGAAAGATACTTCTGGGAATGTGGTGTCAACGACGTCTCCAGTTGCTGCGGAGCGTCCAACAGGTGAAAAAGCACTTACGCAAGCTGCTGCAACAGTACGTGCTACCTCGTCTGACACGAACACTATCTCGAGTGCGTCTGGTACAGACGGAAATCGCTAACGACTCATTGTAAAGGTTTCTCAGTGACCCCCCTTATCTCATGGGGTACTATGGTAGATGCATCACCGTAGTATTCCATTTTTTTGAGATCTTACTCATTGGAGTTCTATGCGTTTATTATTGCTTTGCATTACCTTATTGATGACGACCTTCTTTGTTTCGGCTGAAGAAGCGAAAGAATACAAACTCGAAAAAGATGATGTCATTAGCATGCTCGTCTTCCAAGAGCCTGATCTCGTAACCGAGGCACAAATTGGCAAATCTGGCTACGTCTCTTTCCCATTGATTGGGAATGTGAAGCTGATTGGTAAAAGTCTCAAGCAGGCTGAAGATGAAATCCAAGCTCTTTACGAAAAGGATTATCTCGTCAATGCACAGGTGAACCTCTCGATTATTGCCTACGCTGAAAAGTGGGTGATGGTCGGCGGCGATGTCCGGGCACCAGGGATGATTAAGTATCCTGAAGAAGGAGCGCTCGACTTGCGTGGCGCTGTCGCACAAGCAGGCGGGGTGCTGGAGAGTGCCGATACTACGCGCATACGCGTGCGTAGTAAGACGGGTGAAATAACAAGCTATAACTTAAAATCGTCAGGGAGTAAGGTGCTCGGTCATGGCGACTCAGTGACTGTGGCTCGTAGTTCAATCAAGCAGTCCACAGTGACAGTCTCTGGGAATGTGAATAAACCAGGGATTGTTGATTACCCGAAATCGGGCAGTCTTGATATCCTTACTGCCATTGCACAGGCGGGTGACTTTAATCGAATCGCTAATAAAAAAGATGTGGTTGTGACGCGCAATGGCCGTCGAATGATCATTAGCCTGCGGGATATCAAAAACGGTAAAACGAAAATGTTTCACCTCCGACCAGGCGATATCCTCATCGTCCAAGAAAGTAGATTCTAAATAAAGCTCAGAAGTGATACATTTTTATTTATCATCTAAGCCTTGACGCATTTTAAATATTCGGATAGCTAACGCCCTCTCCTTGTTTTGAGGTCTAATTCCTAATTCCTAATTCCTAATTCCTAATTCCTAATTCCTAATGTCTACTGACAACGACCTATTCGCGGATGACGCGAAAGCTATTTCAAATCTCATAGAGGAGTCGCCAGTTACCAATCGTCTTGGCATGAGCAATGTGCGCCAAGCGCTTAGCCGTTGGTGGGTCATGCTTATTTTTGGTGTACTCGGCTATCTTGGGGCACTTTACTATATGTCGATCAAACCTCCGAGTAATGAGGCGATTGCTGTGCTCGAGGTTGAATTGAAAGAGGAACGTTTGATCGGGCTCGGCTTGGAGAGTGATCGATTGAGTGCCGATGTGATTCTTGCTACAGAAGAGAGTAAAATCATGGGACCTGCGATCCTTTCAGCGACTGCGCGCAGCCCTGAAGTGCAAGCTTTACAAAATGCGATCCCTCCAAAGTTCTCTTTCAAACCACGCTATATGCGGACTGAAGAGGAGTTAACCTTCAAGCCAGCGTCATCTATTGAAGTGTTTGAGCTTGTTGATAAAATGGTGCGATCTTGGATCCAGATTGAAGCTCGTCGTGGAACCTCATTGATAGAAGTGAAAGTGAAGCACCCAGATGCAGAAGCTGCGCGGGTGATAGCAGATACCTTGCTTAAAACTTATCTAGAAAAGGAAGAGTCTCAGCTCGGAGGAGGGGCAGCGGACGCCTTTAAAATTCTTAAACAGGAAGCCAGTGAGGCGCGTATAGCGATGGAACAGGCGGAAAAGTCACTGCAGATCTACGTGTCGGCTATTAAGCTTAGTGAGCAGATCCAGGAGAAGCGTGCCGAAGTGATTACGCTCCGTCAGCGCTATTTGCCGAAGCATCCAGCACGCATCCAAGAGGAAGCTGTCTATGCCGATCTTCTTAAGCGTTTTGGGCGTGAGATTAAGCGCTCGGCTAAAAAATCGAACGAGAAGTCTTATTGGCTTGAGTTTAAAGAGCAAATGGACGCGCTTGAGCAGGTAATTGCTCAGAATGGTGAGGACGCCTCTGAAGCCGCTGATGAATGGGTGTTGCTGGCTCAGTCAGCACTCTCATCACGAGCGAATCTACTCAATGCGACTACTGAGCAGAAGCAGAATCAGTATCAACAGATTACTCAGCGGATGACCGAGATCAATGTGGCAGATAATAAAGGGATGAACAACCTTAAGATTGTGGAACCTGCTTTCATTGGTCTTGCTGAAGAATCCTTGCGCCTCATTTATTTAGCTGTAGGTTCAGTTCTTGGAGTTTTTGTTGGATTCGCAGTTGCCTATATCCTCGGTGTGATCGATTACAAGATTTATGATGTGCTCTCAGCTGAGGAGGCTACAGGCCTCACCTGCATGGCGGCGATCCCAGCTTCATCAGTGTTCATCAGTAAGAAGAATTGGGGGTCTGTGTTGCACTCGAGTTCCCATGCAGCCAATGCAGAGGCGATTAGAAATCTCCGAGCTTCTGTGCTGTTGCTGGGTAAACAGGAGGACAATAAGGTGCTTCTTTTTACTTCAGCAATCCCAGGTGAAGGAAAGACGACGGTTTCTGTCGAACTTGCAACAGCATTTGCGCTCAATAAAGAGCGTACTCTGTTGATTGATATGGATCTACGTCGTCCCAAATTGACCAAATACTTTTCTGATCTTAAAAACGCTCCTGGCATTGTGGAAGTGCTTGCAGGGCAAGCTGAAATAGGAGATGTGATCCACGATACAAAGTTTAATCACCTTAAGGTGGTGGCTTCGGGTAATAAGGCTCCAAACCCATCCGAACTCCTTCACGAAGGGGCATTTGTAGATATCCTCAAAAAACTGTATTCGCAGTTTGACCGTATTATTCTTGATTCGGCTCCCGTCCTGCCAGTCGCAGATTCCCGTTTGCTCGCAAAGCATGCCCAAGCTGTCATCCTTGTCGTGCGCTCGCGTAAAACTCCAATCGGAGCGATGATGCGTGCCTGTAACCTTCTGAAATTTGCAGATGCAAGGATGGGGGGTGTGGTTGTCAATGGCATCAAATTTACTGCTGGTGCCAACTACTATGGCTACAGAGGGCTCGGCGAATATGGTGCTGATAATTATAGCTACTATAATGGTGATGAGAAATAATCACTTATATTGGAGAGAATAGTGCTTGACTAGGTTTGAGAGTTTGCTTAATTTTCTATGAGCAATTGTTAACTTTTATGAATACTGATCAATTAAAATCAATCTCAGCTTCCGTTCTAGTTTTTTTACTAGTGATGGTGGGTTCCGCATCTGCACAAGACCTTACAGGTTCTTATGGTTCCTTTAGTGAGTCAGCACTGCGCTCTGCGGCACTTGAAAGCTTCGGTCAATCTGAGCAGCTGGAAGGAAGTGCTCTTGATTATTTTAAATTTGGTGTGGATATTCGCGCTGAATATAATGACAACGTGTTCCTTACAAATACTGGTGAGGAAGAAGATTTCATTTTCCGAGTGAGTGTGCCCCTTGAGCTTTCTAATGATGAGACTGCGGCACATAAGTGGTTTGTGAGATATACGCCAAAGTTCAACTTCTATGCAGAGAATTCAGATCAGGATGGTGTGGATCAACTGCTTAATGCTGGTTATTCTTTTCGTTTTGCCAAGACCTCAGTAGATTTTGGTATTGGGTACAAAAATGCTGAAGGTCCCAACCGTTTTGCTTCTGGCTCTATTGAGAAGGATGGGTTTGATAATAGTCTAGCGGTGAGTCATGTGCTTTCTGGCAAGTCACGTTTTGATCTAGATCTCGGTGCGCGCACGGATGATTTTACGGATAAAGCTCTCTTTGATCGGTCCCGCTACAATACTCGTTTCTCGTGGCAGTATCAGCTGGCTGGTAAGACAACGCTTGGTCCCTATGTGGCCTATGAACATGTCGATGTAGATACCAATCCAAACCACAATGCTATTTCTGGTGGAATAAAGGCAACTTACAAGGCTCTGCAAAAGACCGTGGTGACAGGTTATTGCGGAGTTGAGAATCGTGAGTTTGATGGCGGTTCACAGAGTGCAAAAACTTCCCCCTCATTTGAACTTGGTGCGAACCATCAATATTCTGGTAAGATTTCCTGCACTGGGCTTCTTTATCACAATATTCGCGCATCTTACTCAGATGCAGGCAAGTCCTACTCGGCAACGGGTCTCAATTTCTTTACTCGCTATGCGTATAGTCAGCGGATCAGCTTCCGTACAGGTGTGAGCTATGAGCATGATAATTATTTTGAGACAGGTGCATCTACCGCCGGTGATCTTGATTCTGATTATGTAACGCTTTATCTCGGCGGTTCTTATGTGATGGATAATGGTGTGACGCTTGGGTCAGGCTTGCGCTATTCAGTCAATGATTCTGAGACCAATCATCGTGATTTCGACAACATGGTGTTCAACATTGACGCAACATACAGCTTCTAGCTTGAGCAGATTACTTTTTAAGTTGTCAACGAGATGAGAGTTCTTTAAGTCAATCTTAACGAAAATGCGATCAAGGGTCGCTCAATACAAAACCTTCATTATGAAAATAAAACAATTTACTCAATTTGGTGCAGTAGCAGGTTGCACTGCACTTGCGTTTCTTTCCACAGCTGCCTTGGTTCCGGCGCAGGGTTCCAATCAGCAGGAGTCTTCAGAGTCAGAGGAGGATCAGGCAAGTGCAACGATTACAGTGATAGTGCCTGCAGGTGGTGCTGTTGTGACTTACACTGTGGACGACACTGTATTCACTGTGTATGCGGGTAGTAAAGTAGTCCTTCCAGCTGCTGCACGTGATATTCAGCTTCCAGTAGGGACACTTGTTGAGACGTCTCGGACTGGTCTCAATGGCGGAATGACAGTTGCTAATTTTAAGATATCCGCTCCAGTAACACTGGCAAGCATCACCCAACGTGCAGTAAAAAATGCGGCAAGTTCTTTTCAGCTTGTGACTTTGGCGCGTACTCGTCCGGATGGCACCAAGCGTGAGTTTGACGCTGCCACAGGTGAAGTAACAGAGAAAGATACTTCTGGGAATGTGGTGTCAACGACGTCTCCAGTTGCTGCGGAGCGTCCAACAGGTGAAAAAGCACTTACGCAAGCTGCTGCAACAGTACGTGCTACCTCGTCTGACACGAACACTATCTCGAGTGCGTCTGGTACAGACGGAAATCGCTAACGACTCATTGTAAAGGTTTCTCAGTGACCCCCCTTATCTCATGGGGTACTATGGTAGATGCATCACCGTAGTATTCCATTTTTTTGAGATCTTACTCATTGGAGTTCTATGCGTTTATTATTGCTTTGCATTACCTTATTGATGACGACCTTCTTTGTTTCGGCTGAAGAAGCGAAAGAATACAAACTCGAAAAAGATGATGTCATTAGCATGCTCGTCTTCCAAGAGCCTGATCTCGTAACCGAGGCACAAATTGGCAAATCTGGCTACGTCTCTTTCCCATTGATTGGGAATGTGAAGCTGATTGGTAAAAGTCTCAAGCAGGCTGAAGATGAAATCCAAGCTCTTTACGAAAAGGATTATCTCGTCAATGCACAGGTGAACCTCTCGATTATTGCCTACGCTGAAAAGTGGGTGATGGTCGGCGGCGATGTCCGGGCACCAGGGATGATTAAGTATCCTGAAGAAGGAGCGCTCGACTTGCGTGGCGCTGTCGCACAAGCAGGCGGGGTGCTGGAGAGTGCCGATACTACGCGCATACGCGTGCGTAGTAAGACGGGTGAAATAACAAGCTATAACTTAAAATCGTCAGGGAGTAAGGTGCTCGGTCATGGCGACTCAGTGACTGTGGCTCGTAGTTCAATCAAGCAGTCCACAGTGACAGTCTCTGGGAATGTGAATAAACCAGGGATTGTTGATTACCCGAAATCGGGCAGTCTTGATATCCTTACTGCCATTGCACAGGCGGGTGACTTTAATCGAATCGCTAATAAAAAAGATGTGGTTGTGACGCGCAATGGCCGTCGAATGATCATTAGCCTGCGGGATATCAAAAACGGTAAAACGAAAATGTTTCACCTCCGACCAGGCGATATCCTCATCGTCCAAGAAAGTAGATTCTAAATAAAGCTCAGAAGTGATTTTACAAAGATTACAAAATCAGGACATTAAGATTGGTGTGATTGGCCTCGGCTACGTAGGCCTCCCTCTGGCAGTTGAGTTCGGTAAAAAGTTCGAGACACTTGGCTTTGATATCAATCAAGCGCGTGTCGATGCATTGAATGGCGGCACGGATCACACGCTTGAGTGTAGTTCTGCGCAGTTAGCCGCATCTACAAAGCTCAGTTTTTCAACCCAGCTCGATGACCTCGCTGGGTGCGACATTTACATCGTCACTGTGCCGACTCCGATTGATGACAATAAGTCTCCTGACCTCCGTCCGCTGGTGGGAGCGAGCACCACGATTGGCAAGGTGCTGGCAGCGGATAATATCGTGATTTATGAGAGCACTGTGTATCCAGGCTGCACCGAAGAGGACTGTGTGCCAATCTTGGAAAAGGTCAGTGGACTCACCTACAATAAAGACTTCTTCTGTGGTTATAGCCCAGAGCGCATCAACCCAGGTGATAAAGAGCACACGGTGACGAAAATCCCTAAAGTGACTTCTGGCTCCACTCCTGAAGTCGGGGAGATGGTCGATGCCTTGTACAAGTCTATCATCACAGCGGGAACACATCTTGCGCCAAGCATCAAGGTAGCCGAGGCTGCTAAGGTGATTGAAAATTCACAACGCGATATCAACATCGCCTTCGTCAACGAGCTCAGTATGATTTTCCATCGGATGGACATTGATACCAATGCCGTGCTCGAAGCGGCAGGAACCAAATGGAATTTCCTACCATTTCGTCCTGGTCTCGTGGGTGGCCACTGTATCGGTGTGGATCCATACTATCTCACACAACGAGCACAGCAGTGCGGTTATCATCCAGAAATCATTCTAGCAGGGCGACGACTGAACGACAACATGGGGAGTGAAGTGGCCCAACGCATAGTCAAGTTGATGATCAACAAAGGACATAAGATCCTTGGTGCAAAAGTGCTGCTACTCGGAATTACTTTCAAAGAAAATTGCCCAGATATTCGAAACTCACGAGTGATTGAACTGATTGAGGCACTTCAAGAATTCGGCTGTGATGTGGATGTATTTGATCCATGGGCTGATGCCAAGGAAGTGACACGTGAATATGGTATTGATCTTCTCGATTCATGTTCTACGGCTGAGACCAAAGTAGCTTATGATTCGGTAGTAGTTGCGGTCGCGCATGATGCGTTTCAGCAATTCGATTATAGTCAGTTTAACAAAGATGGCTGTGTTGTGTTTGATCTAAAGAATATCCTACCTGAAGGAGTTGCAGACCAAAAA
>CBDBEG010000009.1:0-12880 GCA_965204255.1 Rubritalea sp. | reverse complement strand
TTCAGTGTATTCTATATATGTATAATAGCATAGTTATTCACACAAATGGGTGATTATAACTAGTGCAAAATGACCACTTGTTCAGAGATATAATTGTGAAGCAAGAAAGTTGACAGATCAGATGTTTTATGTGAAATCAATACCTTAGCAGACTCACAAGTTGTTGTCTCTTATAAGACAGGTTGTCTCTGCACACAGGGAATTAAACTAGGAACTGTACTTTTTAAGGGTCTGCAAGGCTGTCTCTCAGGTGGTCTTTAAACACGGGTGATCTTAAGGACAGCCTCGACTGGAATTGTACTTTTTTTGACAACTTTAGCAGTGGGAGTGCTTGGTGTGGTGTTGCTGTCTACTCTGAAATGTCTGATCCAAATTTTCACACCCACTTCATCACGTAAGATGTCCAGGCTTAAGACTTATTTACACAACATCTTTCTGTGAATCAAGACATTTTAAGAAAGTGCATTTAGCAAATCCAAGCCTTTTAGAATAAGAGACACAAGAAGAAGTGAAAAACGTATTTTTGTAGTAGAGTAGTAGTGTTCTTTCTCACGAGTGGTAATGGGAAAAGCTCACAATGCTTGTGCAGATTTGAGCCCCATGGTAACTACAATTAATCATGAGAATATGGGAAGCTAAATAAGATTAAAGATATTGCTTTTCTCCTTCAAATGTATAATAAACTGTAAATATTTGTATGTATATTACTACTTTGCATTCCTACAAATGCAAATTATCTGTGTAGAGATGAGACTTTACCGTTAAATTGTCTACTTGAATGTAAAGTAACATAAAGTTTTCTGGAGGTGACAAACATAGCTCTCTTCGTCTAAATCGAATGATGTTTGTTATGATGCTAGAGGTTTGAGACACCATCTATAGCAAACAGGAATCCACTGGAATAATTCTCTTGATGACAGAATTGTTCTAATTTATTTGAGCACAAAATCTGTTGATAAATTATGATTACTTAATAAATATTAGAAGATAGAGTCGAGCTTGTCCTTAAGACCACCTGTGTTGAAAGACAACCTGTGTTAAGAGACCACCCTTGAAGATCCCCAAAAGGGCATTCGTCACTGTAACTCCGTGTGTTAAGAGACCATATATCAAAAACTGGACACTAACATGAACGTTTCTTAAGTCTTACTAAATGTAGCATTTTTAGATCCCAGTTACTATGTCTAACATTGCTCTTAAGCTTTCACTGAATGTGTAATTTTCTTCACAAACACCTTTGTCGATCTGAGATGTTCCCAGAGGTGGCATATTAGGAACGTTGGAAACAAATCACCTCCATGGCAACAAGCCTAATGAGAAATCACAAAAACAATTGTGAGACTAAAATGCCCACGCACTGCAGAGGATGGACCCAAATGTTTCCAATTCTCAAAAGAGTTACCTTTTGGATTATGTGCTATAGGAAACGTGTACGCCTTGTTGTTGGTAAATCTGAAGAAAAGGACCGAAATGTGGGGAGGTAGAGAGAATCAAGGTAGAGAGAATCAAGGACCAGCTCCAACGCTTGAAGGAATTATCAGGGTGTGTTTAGGGTTGAGAAGAGTTGACACTGAGTTGTTATCTAAATGTTCAAGTTGCAAGATGCATCAAACCTCCACATCTCCCGTCCTTATACATTACTTTACTCCCACTCTTTCCGTTATGAACTTCAGTTACCCTAGTAAGCCAATTAAACTCTAATCTCCGTTTTTTGCCCGAGGTGTTAGGTATTAAAAGTTATACACCTCCCTCCTGTTTCACACCTCGGTCCCCACCTACTCCTCCCAACCTCGTCACCCTTGTGTGGATTACAACTACGGATATGTATGCGGTTTTGAATGTGATGTTAACTTTTTTGGCATAGTAAACGATAAGAGACTGAGTTTGACTAGAGATCGGTGATCAGATATGCATGATGGAACAATGTGCATTAGAAATTATCTTTGCCCATGTAGCATTTGAACACAGTTTTGTAAAGTTCATGAGTTTTTTTTGTTTTTTTTTGTTGTTGTTTTTTGTTTTTTTTTGTTTTTTTTCCCCGCGATATATTGGATGGAGTAAGTGGCAACCAAGCGCACTCACAATAACATTTGCACATTAAATATTTCAGCAGAGACCTTGGTAGGGTTCTGGATGACAAGGCAATAAAGGAAGAGCACTGTATTAAACTAAGAGTGCTGTAATTAAACACATAAGGCAAAGTTGTTAAAATCCAATAGGTGTTTGTGTGTGGGTGTGTATGTATGTTTATTCGAAGACAATGTTCCAATAACAAACTTACTGAACCAAACACCTGCACTAAGAATTATTATTGTTCATGCATTTCATTAATTAGCCTTTAAGCTGAGACCCGTGAAAACCTCTATTCTAGATAGGTTACTGCTTTAAAGATAATGAAGTGTATTTGCTATTATTGATTTCCAGCATCAATGTAATTCAAAAGACCCTTTTAGCACACCATAACACATATAGTTTATTCTATTACTTTGTTATCTAAAGTCATTTTAAAGGCAAACTACCATATAGATGGAACAAACCATGTTAGTGGGAAACAGCTGCCATTTATTCGTGGCTTTTGAGGTGATATCTTTATGAAATATTATGTAAATAAGTGCAGATAACTTAACTTTGGATACTTATGGTGCTAACTAAAAACTATTAATAATTTCATGCACCACAGTTTACCAAAGTTTGATCAGATAGACCTGATAATAGTCATAATATACACTTTCCATGCTGTACAATGTGAATAATTTATGTGTAAATAAACTTTTATCTACAGACATTACAGAAGTTAATTTATCTGCTTTTGTCTACAGACTGCTTCATGAAGATTTCTCTTCAATCGGCGTAATCTCTGTGCATAAAGCTTTCCATTGAGCACTCTACCACGTGTGATTCCAGAACAAATCTGACTTATATAAATTTTATCTATCTATCTATACTGAAAAAACAGTATTTCCTAGCATTAACACATTTCCTAACGAGCTGCTGTCATTTGAGTGGCTTGGTAATGCTGCATGACAAGAATCTACTTTTGAAAATATGCACCCCAATTTGGATGCATTACCTGCACCACCAGAACTATAATTCTGTTCTACAGACTTAGTTGCAGACCACAAATCCCTTACTGTATCGCTAAGTTGTATAAATCAAAATAATCAGCATGTATTAACAATTTCTATTACGTAAGTATCTGGATACTTATTTGACTGACCTTGTGCTTAAGAGATATATAACAACCTTTTAAGCTGTCCACAAGTCAGGATTTTATCATATTTTTTATCTCACAGAACAGTTTGAAAATGATGTTATATCTAATATGGGATTTGCTGTTAGTGATTGGGAAGCTTCTTGGACAACATTCAATTTTAGACAGCTTCGTAGAAAAGTCACAAACACATTGTCGCACTCCAAGCACAAAGGGAATAGGAAAGACACATGCAGATGTAGAAGAATGTGTTTTGATGTGCCTAATGTATGACGATTGTAGCCATTTTTCGTGGAACTACCCAAACAGTGAAAATTGCAACCAAAAATGTTCTATGTACAGAGAGTTCGCTCTACACTTTTATGGGACTTCGGCGCCAAGGCGGAGCGTGCACGTACGATCGCAGCGTTACGTCTTGCACGACACGACGGGCAGGACGGACGCTTCATGGGACACGCTCCGTACGTGGCGCACGGACCCCAAAATGCATTTAGAACGGGCTCTCTCATTGGAAGACACCTCTATTTGTGTACAATGACAGTAGTTGTTACATAAGCCACTAAAGAGCTGTGAATGGTGGAAATTACCGCATGAAAGCAACAAAGTGATGTGGCAAAAGCTGATTGGTTGAAAAGGAGGTGTGTCAGGAAAGTGTGCTGTGATTGGCTAAAATGATAGAAGTCAGTGGTTGTTTGCTGGATTTTGTTCAGTGTTGCTTTGGCGCTCGTTGGACAAGGTGGTAGCACTCATTGTAATGCAAATAAGGTTTATGTGAAGAAATAAAAGACTCAGAAGACTGCATCCTTGGAGTTGTTCACTGGAGAGAATCGCTATTGCTTTTGAGATAGGCAGAAAGACCCCTCCCACGCCCGTGTTGCAGATTGGTGTCAGAAGTGGGATCCAAGATGACCAGTGAGAACGAAGAGATGAGTCGCCCTGGAAGCAGCCAGCCAGAGGTGGACGAACCAGAAACCCCAGCCATCAGCCCCAGCTTCATGGGACCGAGACCACCTTGTCCACGAGAGAAGATCAAACCTCGGGTGTACGATGGGACCGTCACCTGGCGTGAGTACGTCGGCCAGTTTGAAAGAATAAGCCGCTTGAATGGATGGACCAGTGTACAGAAGCTCGACTTGCTATGGGTGCATCTGACGGGCGAGGCGCTCACCTACGTGGAAAGCCTGACGGCCGAACAGACAGCCACCTACGACCGCCTGGTCCATGCGCTGGAGGAGAGATTCGGCGACCAACACCTGGCAGAAGTGTATAAGTCAGAACTGAGGGGCCGCCATCGCCAGAAAGGAGAGTCTCTCCTAGCCCTGGCTCAAGACATCCGGAAGCTAGTGCAGAAGGCCTACCCAGACATTGGCCGGCCGGGACTTGAGGAGCTAGTCATCGAGAAGTTCCGAGAAGCGCTGCCAGATCACCATCAACGCATAGCTGTATATCAAAGTAAGGCCCGGACCCTGGACCAAGCGGTAAAAGCAGCGTTGGATATGGAGTCCTGGCAGGTGTCAGAGGCAAGACGTTCTACCCCCTCTCACCGACTACGGGCCGCTGCTGAGCAGGACGAGGAGGAAGAGCACCAGGACGCCGCTAGAGCCGTGAGGACGGGATCCCATAGCCAAGAACCTGATCTCGTAGCCACGTTGGGCACCATGCTGGAGACGTTCCTGACCAAGATGACAGCCCAGGAACCTACACCAACTCAAGGGAACTCGTCTGGACCACGGTGTTTTTATTGCCAGCGACAAGGACACTTTCAAAGAGACTGTAGGAAACGTAAGGCCGAGGAACAGAAGAAGTCATCGTCAGGGAAACGGGCAAGGGCAGCACTAGGCGCCCGTAGTGCTGCTGAGGAGGACGGAAGGGCGTCATCAACGACTGTGGGTAAGCCACCTTGTGGTACTTTATTTGGGTCCTTAGGTGAGGGAAGTCTTCCCCAGGAAGGTAGTGGACAGGGGCATGGAGGAGCAGGATGCATTGGGTGCATCACTCCGTGCCACGTTCAGGGACTACTAGGGGGCAACCAAGGTTGCTGTTCCACGGGAAGTGGTCATCCTGGTTGCCTACTTCACCAGGCACCACCAGGGTGTTGTCCCTGGAGAGCTATGGTCATGAACATGTTTGGAGCAACAAGGGGTTGCGGGGAACTCTGTCCAGGATTTGGGGACCTCCTGGGGAGACTACTCTTAGCTAGGTGGGGATCCAACGAGGTAGGGTTGGCCACTCACCCGCTAGGGGGGTGCTTGGGAAGCCATAGATCGACAGGTGGTGAAGGTGGTCGGTCGACCGGCGGGGACAACAGCACAAGTAGCGACCACGAGCGGCAGAGCACTCCAACTGGGGACCTCTTTAGTGAGAGTCCACAAAAGGCAGTCTCTGTTGTGAGTAAAAGCGAAGCTGAATGTTCCTGTACGGCACCATGGATCACCTCCCCCAGTCGAGCTGGTCTTCCACGGCATCCGACGGCTGGCGGTGAGGAGTCAACCCCAGGGACCAAGGGACTCTTCCCTTCCGTCCCCTCAAGCAGCAGCACTAATAACTCCTCGCCCAGGAAGCCCAGCCTGCCGAGAAGGACTGTTAATGAACAGGCAGAGCTGGGAGCTAGGGAACAAAAAGACTATTCTTGTTCAAACAGTTATGATGTTAAAATGTATTCACAGGTAGAGGAAATTGTACCGTCGGACGGAGTGGCTGCCTGCACCGGGAGATGTGGGACTGCTGGTCGGTGCAATGCCCCAAATGGGGACCTCTCTGAGAGTCCACAAAAGGCGGCTAGCACTGACTGGGGGAACCACTCTATCGGTGTAGACGTCGCTTTGGACGATGATAGGGATGTGGATCACATTGTACCGTCGGACGGAGTGGCTGCCTGCACCGGGAGATGTGGGACTGCTGGTCGGTGCAATGCCCCAAATGGGGACCTCTCTGAGAGTCCACAAAAGGCGGCTAGCACTGACTGGGGGAACCACTCTATCGGTGTAGACGTCACTTTGGACGATGATAGGGACGCGGATCACATTGAACAAGAGAGCAACGTAGGTAAGGAGGAGTTCATGGGGAGGGTACTACGTTCTGACAAAAATGACGTAGAAGTAGAAGTGGTGGGACGAGTCCAGTCTCTCCCTGGAGGACAGCACTCTCCTGAGGTCCGGTGGCTCGTGGACACCGGAGCAACCAGATCCATCCTCTCTGCTAGCACCTACCGGAGGGCGTTGAGCCATATTCCCCTGCGTCCCGTCCACGTACCAATGACTGCTATCAACGGAAGTCGGGTTCCTGTCATGGGGGCCTGCACCTTGGTGATCATCCTTAACGGAAGGAGGTACAAGCATGACTTCATTGTTGCTGAGATTGGGGACGAGGGTGTGCTCGGACGGGACTTCCTTAGGGCAAATAGATGCCAGTGGAATTGGGAGCATAACGTCCTCGAGATCGATGGGCAAGAGATCAGATGCAGAGTACCCCTACTCCACGATATCCCTACTGAAGAAGTAAGGGCTGTGAAGACCTACGTCATCCCTGCCCGGACTGAGATGGTTATCGAAGGCCAGCTTGGAGAAGGGACGAGGACTCTATCAACAGGGATGCTCACTGGCCTGCCTAGGTTTATGGGAAAGCGACAACTGGGAGTTGCCGCTATTTTAGCCCGGAGACGGGGCAGGATAGTGCCTGTTCGAGTCCTCAACCCGAGTTCCAGGAAGAGAACAGTGGTCATTGGAGATGCCCTGGCCTCCTATCAGGCCGTGGAGGTCCTGGAGCCACGGGAGTCCATGAAGGGGAGGGCGGTCCGAACCCGGGAGGGATCAGCACCCTTGACCCCCGAATTGGAGGACCTGTATGAGAGAGGGACAGAGGAACTTAGTCACTCTGACAAGGGAGGACTCAGGTCCCTCCTCGAGGAGTTCAGCGACATTTTCTCTTCCGAGGGCAAACCTCTGGGCCGGACGGGCGTAGTGAAACACTCCATCCACACTGGGGACCATCGGGCCGTCCGGCAGCCACCACGACGGGCACCCCTGGGCCAGGAGTCTGTGGTCCAAGGGGAGCTGGATAAGATGCTCAAGCAGCAGGTGATTGAGCCATCTAGCTCTGCGTGGGCTTCCCCAGTGGTCCTGGTGAAGAAGAAGGACGGGAGCGTACGGTTCTGTGTGGACTACAGGCGCCTTAACGACGTCACAGAGAAGGACGCCTACCCCCTGCCTCGTGTGGACGATAACCTGGATGCCCTGGCAGGGGCCCAGCTCTTCTCCACGTTGGACTTGGCCTCGGGCTACTGGCAGGTCGAGATGGACCCCCAGGATGCCGAGAAGACAGCCTTCTGCACCCGCTACGGACTGTACCAGTGGAGGGTCATGCCATTCGGGCTCTGTAATGCCCCGAGCACCTTCGAGCGCCTCATGGAGCAAGTACTCTCTGGACTCCAGTGGAAGGTCGCTTTGCTGTACCTGGATGACATCATTGTGTTCTCCTCCACGGTGGAACAGCAGCTTGAACGGCTACGCCTGGTCTTTGAGCGAATTCGGAAGGCGAATTTACAGCTCAAGCCCAAGAAATGTCATCTCTTCTGTAAGGAAGTTAGTTTCCTGGGGCACCGGGTGAGTGCAGAGGGGGTGACCACCGAGGAAGACAAAGTCCAGGCAGTGAAAGAATGGCCAGTCCCGAAGTCTGTGAAGGCCGTACGGTCATTCCTGGGCCTCACTGGCTACTATAGGAGGTTCGTGAAGGACTATGCCGCTGTGGCCTCCCCTCTCATCGCCCTGACACAGAAGGCAGCGGTCTTTAAGTGGGGAGATGAGGAGCAAAGGGCCTTCGATGCCCTGAAGGACAAGTTGGTGACGGCCCCCATCCTAGGCTATCCCGACACGAAAGAGGCGTTCATCCTGGACACGGACGCCAGCAAATGTGCTATAGGGGCTGTGTTGTCCCAGGTACAGGAGGGGAAGGAGGTAGTGATAGCCTACGGGAGCCGGAGACTAACTAAAAGCGAGAGGAACTATTGTGTCACCCGACAGGAGTTACTGGCCATTGTATGGTTCACGGAACATTTTAAACACTACCTGATCGGTAAGAAGTTCCTGCTCCGGACGGATCATGGGTCCCTTCGATGGCTCTTTCGATTTAAGGAGCCTGAGGGACAGATGGCCAGGTGGCTAGAGAGATTAGCCAGATTCGATTTTGATATCGAACACCGGGCCGGAGTCAAGCACGGCAACAGTGACGGCCTATCAAGAGTACCGTGTGAGGGCCACTGTAAAAATTGCTTGAAGGGCCACGAGATGGCCGTGGAGGAAGAGACTGTCAAGAAGACCCCTGGGATAGTTCGAGCCGTACGGACGGCCACCCGGAGGACCCGAGGCAGGACGGAGAGGCAACGAAGGCAGAAGGCGGCAACCATGGCCATCCCCAATGAGTGGATGGTCGAGATCAGACAGTGGCAAGAGGCCGACCCAGACCTTCAGGTGCTAGAAACCTGGGCACGACGGCCCAGTTGGGGAGAGATAGCCCGGGAGAGGGCTGAAATCAAATATTACTGGTCGAAATGGAACCAGTTGAAGAAGGAGGGAGGCATCTGGTACTACCAGTGGAGAGAGGCTGTAGGAGACGGACAGTGGAAAGCCATAGTTCCCCCGGTCGGCAGAGCTAGCATTCTAAGAGAGCACCACGACAGTCGAATAGCAGGGCACTTTGGCCTGGAGAAGACTCTGAGTCGGCTCAGACAGTCGCCTTACTTCTGGCCAAAGATGAGAACGACTGTAGAAGACTGGTGTAAGGAATGTACAGTGTGCGCCAGGACTAAAGCTCCCAACCGCAAGGTGAAGGCGCCCATGCAGTCCGTAGGGGCAGGGGTCACCTTGGAGCGAGTAGGAATTGATGTCATGGGGCCCTTGCCAGAGACTGATAAGGGGAACCGATTCGTTCTGGTAATCGGCGATTACTGGACCAAGTGGATGGAAGCCTATCCCATCCCGGACCATACAGCGTCCACGGTAGCCTCCGTTCTGGTATATCAGTTTATCTCTCGGTTCGGAATTCCACAGCAGATCCATTCGGATCAAGGCAGGGAGTTTGAGGCCAGATTGTTCCAGGAGATGTGCGAGTTGCTCCAGGTAGATAAAACCCGGACTACCCCGTGGAGACCCTGTAGCAATGGGCTAGTGGAGAACTTCAACAGGACCCTGGGTGCTATGCTGCGACAGATGACCAGTAAGCACCAGCGGGACTGGGACGAGCACATAGACCTGGCCACGATGGCGTACAGGTCGACCGTCCACGAGTCCACTGGCCAGACCCCTAACCGAATGATGTTAGGGAGAGAACTGCCCATGCCCTCCCATCTGTTGGTGGAAACACCCGAGCCAGACAAGAGTCAGGATAGCACGGACTTGACTTTTGTGGCTAGGCTAGAGAAACAATTGCACGAAGCCCATGAGCTGGCGCGTGAGCAGCTGAAAAAGAGTCACGTACATCAGAAGAAAGAGTATGACCGTGGGGCTCATACGAAAGAGTGGAGTGTGGGAAAAGCTGTGTGGTTATTTAATCCCACCAAACAATTGGGCAAGAGCCCAAAGCTGACGATCTTCTGGGAAGAGGATCCATACATCATTATCGAAAAGGTTAATGATGTGGTGATGAAGATACAAAAGGGCCGGCGCCATAAACCCAGAGTTGTACACGTAGACAGACTGAAACTGGTGACAGGGCCGGTGGACACCTCGTGGTACACGGGGACTGAGCCATCCCAAGGGGAAGGCGGTCGTCATGGGCCTGCGGATCGGGGACCCCAGGCCACGGTGACGCGGGAGACGGGCCTGCAGTAGCACGCTACGTCTGGGGCACGGCCCGTAGCGTGGGACGTTGCGCGGCGCGTTGCCACGTCCTTACGCGTAGAGCGAGGAATTGTTGGAGATCAACAAAAATGTATGTGTGTGAAAAGTGCAAGAAAGAATTCAACAAGCGACTCCATTTACTCAGGCATGTACAGCAAGTGCATGCTGTGAGGAAGGGAACCAAGAGAGAAGCGTCTGAAGCCACGGAAGCTGACGACCATGGAAACGTGGGTGAAAGCAACAGCAAGGCGCGTAAGACAGAGCAGAAGCCGCTGGGAGACCGATGGCCAAAACAGCAGCTTGTGATGCTCACGGGGACCGTAGGAGACATCGTGCCTTGGTCAAGCCAGCAGGATATGATGCTCTTGGCGCCAGCCGTCCTGTGCGCAGTAGCCATTCCCCGAGGATGGAACAGCAAGTCAGCGTGTGGGCTTATGGGAGTAGACGCACGACAGTTACGAAGGGCACGACAGAGCTCGCACCCTACCTACGACACCCTGCGGGAGGAGCTACAGACGGTGCTGGACTGCTACCGGTCGGACCGAGGAGAGGACTCCGACTGACTCCAGGGCGAGGGACAGGACTGTAGGGAAGGGTTTGGGACTTACCATGAACTCTGTTATTTTCCTTGTACGTTGCTCTCTTGTGCTACTGGATGCAAATTGATTAAACATTTGTGTATTTGGAGAAATTGTTGATAATTTTTGCTTGTTGTATTGAAATGTTGAGTGAAAGTTGTATTTAATTTAGATGTCGGGACGACATCAGTCTAAGGAGGGGAAAATGCAACCAAAAATGTTCTATGTACAGAGAGTTCGCTCTACACTTTTATGGGACTTCGGCGCCAAGGCGGAGCGTGCACGTACGATCGCAGCGTTACGTCTTGCACGACACGACGGGCAGGACGGACGCTTCATGGGACACGCTCCGTACGTGGCGCACGGACCCCAAAATGCATTTAGAACGGGCTCTCTCATTGGAAGACACCTCTATTTGTGTACAATGACAGTAGTTGTTACATAAGCCACTAAAGAGCTGTGAATGGTGGAAATTACCGCATGAAAGCAACAAAGTGATGTGGCAAAAGCTGATTGGTTGAAAAGGAGGTGTGTCAGGAAAGTGTGCTGTGATTGGCTAAAATGATAGAAGTCAGTGGTTGTTTGCTGGATTTTGTTCAGTGTTGCTTTGGCGCTCGTTGGACAAGGTGGTAGCACTCATTGTAATGCAAATAAGGTTTATGTGAAGAAATAAAAGACTCAGAAGACTGCATCCTTGGAGTTGTTCACTGGAGAGAATCGCTATTGCTTTTGAGATAGGCAGAAAGACCCCTCCCACGTATCATAGCATGTGCACAATAGATTCTTGTGATTTTACAGAAGCTAACCATATACTTGGCGTATCTCAGACAAAATTATATTTTTATTTAACACTAATAATGTAAACTCATATCATAGTATGTCCTTAGTGCTTTGCAACATTTTTCATTCTAGATATGCGCCATTTTTGCATCCATAGCTTAGAGAAAGGGTTTGAATTTTTCAACATTTTCAAATAAAATTTCTTTAAATCTGATTTAATCCTATCGATCTTTCTTGTGAGTCTTAATTCTTTTGGCAGTAGATTCCAGTATTTTCCAGCATTAAATGCCAATGATCTTTCTCCAGTTCTCGTCTGCCTTACTGGATAAAATATGATTTGCAAAGGGCATGACCTTAAAAGGTCTCGGTTATAGGTAAAAACAAATGGAACCATCGGCTTCCTTGACCTTCACCCTCATAACACCGTGTGGGGTCAATTTGACCCCGGATGATTATTTTCATACGCAGCACAAAAACCATCAGCATCACAGTTCTGAGATTTTATGACTTTGTCAGGCTATCTGTTGTGATTTCATTTCAGATAATATTCTCCAATTCCATGCACGAATGACATCCGAATAATCAAATATGTGTTGGGGTTCGATTGGAACCTGGCAAATTAATTGCATTGCAGCCAGTTTAACAAAAAAAAGCTTCAATTGCAAAAAATAAATGTACGAACTGGCTTCCTTGACCCTGAAAATATGGGTAAAGACACACAAATTGACTTTCTATCACAAATATTAAGGAAGTTATGGGGTATTGAATATCTTGCTCATTTGGCCCAGACAGCCATTTTACTTTATGCATATATGACAGAAAAGTTCCTCAAAGGTGCTGGAGTTTCACTTTTTCTGATTCTCCTTCTTATGACATGTCAAGTAAATGATGTCAAGTATGATATGTAAAGTAAATACAAACAGTCTGTTTCATTTCAGTAAGTGCAAAAAGTGAATCTTGGTCGGAGCCCACACGGTAAGATTAAGCAGTGTTATGATTATGTCGGTGTTATGAGGGTTAAAAACATAGATGTAGACACCAATGTTGCATCTGAAGTGCTTTAGTTCAAAAGTTTTGGTCGAAGACTTTTATTTTTTGCAAATTGGTGACCAATGTAACATGTTCATGTACATCTTAAGCTCAAATTGTTCAAGACATTTTTTAATCTGCTCCAAGGCCCCAACCCGTGCTACCCTGTGTTAAAATATGGTGACAATTGATCCAACAAGAGCTCAGATATGGCTCAAAATGTGATTATCCAAGGTCACATCTTTCAAAAGTCATCCATTGAGGTTAAAAACATTTTTATCAGCACTTGATTATACAGTGTCACAACGTTGAAAGGTCAAAGTCATCCACTAAGGTTAAAAAATTTCTATCAGCACTCCACCATCTACCTACAAGAACACATGTGAAGTTTCATTGAGATCTTATTGCCAGTTTTTCTGGTACAGTAGAGCAATCATTGACTGAAAGGT
>CBDBEG010000008.1:0-3914 GCA_965204255.1 Rubritalea sp. | reverse complement strand
GCGTAGATTCACGATACTCTGCTATGCGAATATCGGCGATGTTCAACTGCAATGAATTTAGCAAGTATATTTGCCCAAATTCCGGCTCACCACTACAAGTCAATCTAATCAGGTTAGTGACAAACGCATACTCCTCTTTTGCTACATCTAGTGGGTGTTTATGTTTGGCATCCGTACGATGCTCTATGACAAACTTCAGTCGACTCTGATAGTAGCTGATCTCTTTTAATGGCCTATGGGTATCAACTATGCGTAAGTATTCGTCATTAGTTATTGTGCGAATCCGCGTTTCTTTAGATAGAATAACTTCTGAAAACTCTCCCCTTACATTGTACAGCGGCGTAATGTATGTAAAAAATGGCAATTCTGAGACAATATGTGCTCGAAATAGCCTCAGAGATCTGGAAAACGGGCCTGAGTGACCCTCGTATCTTTCGCGGGCGTACTGAGCCAAAAAATTGCAAACCTCAGTTTTTGCCAGCTCAGAGGTTTTAGTGGTATCACCCATTTTATGAGACTCGACCATATCTTTTATGATCTGATCTACTTCGTTTAATGCGTTTTGAAAGGCTACTGATCCAACTATTTTTTCATCGTAGCATATGCGACGTTTGACCTTGAGATAATCTACTAGCAACGTTGGCCTTAGCTTTGTCAGATGTCCGTTTTCAAACGTAGGGATGTTCTTTATTCTAGAATTAGCTGGATTCGATACTATTTTGTCTAAAATATGGGCATTATCATGTGACAATTCTTTTAAAGACTCCACTAGCTGTTGAGTTCGAATCATCTTGATCACGGTAGCGCTTTTGATGGGATTTTTAGTTTTGTTTGTATAATTTCGGCTAATGTGATTCCGTTGTTTGTTCTGTAACTGTTGTCGGTTATCACGGCGCATGGATCGGCATCTTTTACATATTTTAATATTCCGTCAAGTTCTGCATGCTCGTCTGATGCTATCCACAATTCTTTATCGTTCTGGCGTATGGTAACTTCTCCAATGCTACCACTTACCGTCACCCTGGTCATACTTTGATTTTTCTCTTTCAGTGTACGATCCATTGTTGGCCTAAACTCTATCCATGGATAATCACTACATGTTATTTCGTCACCCTCGTAAGAGTTAAGAGGAACGATACTTCGTATTCGTTCCCCGTATTTGCAATACACAGAAGCAACACGATCGTCAATTTTTTCCGAAAGGAACTTTACATCGGATGGAATGTCACGGTGACACGACAACAGGCTCATCAAGTGTTGTAGCTTTCCACGGTGAGCATGTATACACACAGATTTTTTTTTGTTCAGCAAGCTATCTAGTACCGCATCGACCAGCCTGCGCTCGAGACTGCCGCCGTCCACATGTTTATTAAAACGCAAACTGCCATGCGTTGAGTCGATTACCAGCACATCACACTTGCGAGGACGGTCATTGGGCGATATGTCCCCTGAATAAAGTACATTGCCATCGTTTGTTTGGAGTAGTATTTGACTAGCGCCAAGCACATGACTAGATTCCAACAGGGTGAGATAATTTACATGCCCGCCTGCTAGTATACATTGAGGTTCTTCGTAATCGATTATGTGTAGCTGTGTCCTGTAAAAATAATTGTCGTCCGTAATGGCCTTGAGCAAATCTCCTGTGATCTTCGAAACATACACTGGATAATTATGCATACATGTACCAAAATTGTTACCCATATGATCGTGGTGTATGTGCGTAAAGGCAGCTGCCTTATGTCCTTTTTCATATCCGTCACACACTAGTACACCTCCTAACGATATGGCGCCGTCGGATGTGATTTTAACCCCTCTAAAAAGATCTTCACACATCATTTGTAAAACCTGCCGATTCTAACATGTGGGTAACTACGTCTTGCCGAAGCAGGTGGTGGCGTTCAGCATATGAGGCAATAAATTCCCAGCCCTCTTTCTCTAGAACAAGGCGAATACGATCGTTGACGACCTTGACGTTTTTGAGCGCTTCTGGCGGAAAACTATCTTTAAGCATGGACGATACCTTGTCCTGGTTATCGCCACCAGGCCCACTTTTGGCCACTGCCGCAGCAATGCTGGGCTCTATCCTACTTATAAACAAAAAGTAATGTATCGTAGTCCGCCTAGTGACGTTCAACACTTCCTCTATGCAGTCGTCTATGGGTTTGTTTGGAATCCTTCTTTTGAGGCTCAACACACCCTTCACTTCTTCCTTAGTGACTGGGCGTGACATGTCTAGTATGGTTCCTGCTAACTTTAGTATATCATCGTTATTTTTGAGTCGAGAGATCTTGGCAGCTACGCTAAATCCTATCGATCCGTCCAACTTACTCGATTCCCCCCACGTTACTACGTCTTGGATTTCTGGCGGTAACTTTATGAGTTGTAAAAATTCTTTGACAACGTCGGCTGATATCGGAAGTCGCTTTATTGCCTCTTTGATGTCTCCGCCCAAGTCATCGCGCATCACGTTAATCTCGTTTGCCACTTCTACGGGCGACAGCGGCCTATCATACCCCGGGACGTTTAGACTTGCCAAGAGCCTTGCAAGTCTCCGGGGGTTATCTATTATAGACATTATACTTCCGCCGCTTCGAGCCCCATGTCTATCAGCTCAACTGCCGCACGTTCAGGTGTGTCTAGCTTTTCACGATTTTGGAATGCGCCTATACGTTCATACTGATCTGAACCCATCACTACGGTAAATTTGTAATCTTCCGTCCTCTTTTTGGCTTTAGCGGCCACATCTTTTACAGGAGTATTCGGTTCGTGTTTTTTAATATCGACAAATTTCTTTTGCGCTTGTGGAGAAAGGTTTTGGATTTCTGTTGCCGTCTCGCGAAGACGTACCACATCCACCGTGGCTTCATCTCCGCCTAGAGCGTCAAGCGCCTTAAGGGCATGCCTAACTGCGTACTTTTTTTCTTCTATATCTTTCTTGATTTCGTCTGGCAATCTTCCTATAGACAAGTACTTCCTGACCGTGGCTACCGATATGCCGATCTCTTCAGCCACAGTTGCGGTGCTATTATAGCGATCCATGAACCACTGCACCGCATCTACATAGTCCGCATGCTTCATGTCTTTACGTGCTAGGTTTTCAATCAACGAAATTCTCTTCGCAGTCAATTCGCTTACATCTCCTTCCAAAACACAGGCTTTGATGGTGGGTTTGTTGAGTATCTTATGTGCTAAGAACCTACGCTGTCCTACCACTATCTCAAACTCACCATTATCTTGTTTTTTTACTATGATTGGACTTAGCAACCCATTCTTTTTGATGCTAGTCACTAGATCATCGTCGTCGCTTACTTCGATATTTCTTTGCCTAGCCTGGCTCGTCCCTGTACTGATCTTATCCAGATCTATCTCTAGAACATCCTTCCCTATTATTGACATCGGCACGACTCACAAAGAGGCCTATAAAAACGGTATGTTTTCGCCAATCTATATCAAAAATAGTTTCAACATGCGTCCATTATGATTTGGACGCATGTTGTAAAACAAATTGTCGTACCAAATGATATCTGACTCTAGCCGTCTTGTAGCTTCAAACGACGTACAACTATCAATACTAACAAACGTGTTCGGCATCCGAATATCTAGGTCGTGCAGCACTATGGAAGTTGGTGCTAATCACCCTCTTTAAATTTGTTAAAATCTATAGCTCAAAAGCAAATTTTGGCCAGTTTTCGGCATTTTAGAGGAAAATTAAAAGCGTATTGGAAAAAATAGAGATAAAAATTTGGTACTCGTTGATCGGCTCAGAGGCTTTGTAGTTGCCGTAGTCGACTGCTAAGTGTCCAAGATCCCTGTGTAGGCGCCGGAGTAAATCGAATATGTGCTGGTGAAACTCCCTAACGGGCATCCCCTTGTCGTGCTTGCGACTTCCAGCGCTACGTTACGTGGAAGATAAG
>CBDBEG010000007.1:0-8746 GCA_965204255.1 Rubritalea sp. | reverse complement strand
TAGAATTCGTTGAATTCGTTGTTACATTTAAGCTGAAATACCAGAGCCTGAGAACACAACCTGATGAACATAGCAGAGCTTATTAATTCACTGATACACTTAAGCTAAAACATCAAAGCCGGAGAACATGCACAACCTGATGAACATAACAGAGTTTATTGTCTTCATTGACACACTTAAGCTAAAGAATCAGAGATAGAGCACACAATTTGATGAACATAGCAGAGCTTATTGCCTTCATTGATACACTTAAGATAAAGAATCAGAACCAGAGCAGACAACGTGATGAACATAGAAGCGCTTATTGCCTTCACTGATACACTTAAGCTAAAACACCAGAGCCAGAGCACACAACCTGATGAACTTAGCAGCACTTATTGCCTTCACTGATACACTTAAGCTAAAGTATCAGAGTCGGAGCACACAACCTGATGTACATAGCAGAGCTTATTGCCTTCACCGATATACATAAGCTAAATGTTGCAGGCAAAACAAGGACCTCTGAGGGTTGAGACTTTTATTAGTTCAACCTGGAACACACAAGTAAAGAGAGCCTTTAGAAACAGCTCGTAAAACTCACAAGATACAACATGGCAATTATCAGAATCTCTGGCACATTACACGTCTTTCACAACACAAACTCTCATACAACAACTTCCATGCAATGAACGAGGCTCCATATCACATATCAATGAACTTCCATGGCACATATAAATGAACTTCCATGGCACATGTAAACGAACTTCCATAGCACATATAAACGAACTTCCATGGCTTCTGGCGTAATATCTCATCATACACTCAAAACAGCTATACAATCACATGCTTACATCAACTTACTACATTATACTACAAATTAAATACTCACGTGTTGAGGCACGATGGTCCTTGATTATGCCAACAACAAAACTAACTATATAAAACACACAGACGTGTTCCCTCAGGAACTGTCAAACGCAAACTGAATACTACACAAAAATCCCACGCTTATATGTGGCACAGTACCTCAGGTGTGAAAGTGAACCGTCTGCAAAACGCTACGTGCGGAGTGCAGAAAAAGCGTGTCGTCTGCAACTACATAACTATTTATAGAACACATATACTATTTATAGAACACATACACCACAATGTACACACAAACGTTCATCTGACGCACAATCACTCACAATGTACACTCAGACACATACTTCGTACTTCCAAACACACAAGCATTCACACAAGATATTTAAACAAGAGGTCGCCAGCAACATCCCGGCCCCTTAATGGCCATTCTGCCATTATTATTCCCATAATAGGCGCTGGCGATCTCCTCGTCACACTAACAAAGTCTCTTACATTGTTCAATTATCCATATTATGTGTCTCTTTATCTGCTTCCTGGGCTGTCTCTCGTGCTTCTTCTAGGATGCACAACTTGGTTATAGGGCGCACGAGCTCAGTGTCCTTTAGACGGACCCGAGCAGAGCGCACGAGGCCATCTGCTCCGCTGTAAGCTTCTATTACTCGTCCTACTGGCCAGTTGTTGCGAGGGGTGTTGTTGGATATTATTAGCACCAAATCGTTTTCTTCGATGTTCCTGCAAGCGCCATGCCATTTTGTCCGTTGCCGCAGGGTCATGAGATACTCCTTGGTCCATCGTCTCCAGAAGACGTCAGCCAGGTATTGGACTTGACGCCACTTCCTCCTACAATGCAGGTCATTTTTGTCGAACAGTCCAGGCGGAATACTGGCCGGTCGGTGAATCAGCAAGTGGTTGGGCGTCAGTGGTTCCAAATCATTGGGGTCATCCGATGCAGGAGTAAGGGGCCTATTGTTTATTAATCCTTCTGCGATTACTAGCAGGGTCGTCAACATCTCACTAGTAGGTACTTGCTCAGTCATTATTGTGGATAAAACGCGTCGAACCGATCTGATCTGGCGCTCCCAAACCCCGCCCATGTGCGAAGCTGCAGGTGGGTTGAAGAGCCAGCGGATGCCACGCTGACTCATGGTTTCTTGGATCCTTTCTTTGTTCCATGATTCCATCTCTTTTCGGAGCTCACGTTCCGCTCCTACGAAATTGCTGCCGTTGTCAGAGCGTACAAGGCGAGGTTCTCCGCGTCGTGCCATGAACCGATACAAGCAATTGAGGAAGGAGTCTGTGTCCAGGGTATCTGCTGTTTCTATGTGCACGGCTCTTGTCGTAAGGCAGGTGAACATACAGCCGTATCTCTTCTCCCGTCCCCGGCCCCTTTTCACCGCAAAGGGGCCAAAGTAGTCCACGCCGACGCTAGTAAATGCCGGCTCATGTGGAGTAACGCGATCCACAGGTAGGTCTGCCTCCCTTTGTTGACATGGCTGAGCATCTCGTCGCCTGCATGCAACACAACGTCTAAGGATCCTCTTGACTAGAGGGGTGGCTCCTACGATCCAGTGCTTCTGTCGCAACTCCGCCAGGACGTAACCCCGTCCAGAATGGGCGGTTCGCTCGTGTACATGGCGAACGAGGCTCTCCACGGCTGGGTGACACGCTGGGAGTATAGCTGGTCTCTTAGCGTGGGAAGGTAGGCCAGTGTACGTAAGTCGCCCGAGAACTACCAACACTCCATCCTGAAGCACGGGCCTCAATCGTGCCAAAGGACTGGAACTTGCGATCGATCGTCCTCGAGTAATTGCTTTAATCTCTTCAGGGTAACATTGATTTTGAATATGACGTATTAAAATTTCTTCTGCTCGCTGGAGATGCTCAGCTTCCAGTGAGCCGGTAAACGGCACCTTCGTGCGGTGCACTTCAGGGATTAGCGTGAAACAAGCTAGTATCCTGATAAGTCGTGTCCAGTTCGATATCCCGCTGATCAGTTTGTCAACGGGGTTTCCGGGAACTGTATCTTGAATGGTGAAGACAACTGCCTTCTTGACCTCGGGGTCGTCCTCGCTCACAGCCCGAGGGGTGAGTGTCGCTGGCCATCGTTCTGGAGAGAATTGCAAGAATTCAGGTCCACGCAGCCATCTACGGTCCGACAGGCTTGATGCTGAAACGCCTCTAGATGCGTCATCAGCTGGATTATCTTGAGTAGGAACGTGACGCCATTCTTTAGCGTCTGTTGTTTCCTGTATCTCAGCAACCCTGTTCGCTACAAAGGTATGGTACCTGGCTTCTGTGTTGTTGATATATTGTAGCACTATGGTGCTATCTGTCCAAAAGGTTGAGGACCCTAGATCCAGGTCCAATTCTTTTCGTAGCAATGCATTCTGTCTTGCTGCCAAAGTAGCTGCTTGTAATTCTAGCCGAGGTACAGTGAGTTTCTTGATAGGAGCGAGTCTGGATTTTGCCATAACTATGGTACAGTTTACGCTGCCATCCGTAGTGATTACTCGTAGATATGACACGACTCCATAGGCAATTTCCGAGGCGTCAGCAAAGTGATGAAGTTCCCTGTGCACACTTGGGATGGGTTGAAGACATCGAGGCACGCAGATCTTGTCCATAGCCTGCAAACCACTAACCCACTGGATCCATTGTTCTCTCTCCATCTCAGGAATGGGTTCGTCCCAACCGATCTTCGTGCGACACAGATTCTGTACAATTCGTCGAGCTCTTAGCACGAAAGGGCTAGCCAGGCCGAGTGGATCGTATACAGAACTCAGCATGCTTAAGATCCCTCGCTTGGTCAGTGGCTGATCCATTCTTTGTACCTGGAAGCTCAGATGGTCCTTATGCACACGCCAACAAACTCCTAAAGCTCTATCATCAGTAAGAGCATCCAGTACACGCTCCTGGGCTTTCTTGGATCGGTCGCTATAGGGTACCTTCGAGATAACTTCGGGGCTGTTTGATGTCCACTTTGTGAGATTGAATCCTCCTTCTGCGACTAGCATCTTTAAATCACTCACAAGATTGATTGCTTCGCTAACAGTTGGCATTGACTTTAAACAGTCATCTACGTAGAAATTCTGAGTGATTGTATCTACTGCTGCTGGTGAGTAGGATCCACCATTGTCTTCAGCCGTACGTCGCAAAGCATATGCACAGCAGCTCGGAGACCATGTCCCTCCGAAGAGATGCACAGTCATTTTGTAACTTACGGGCTGCTTGCTTAAGTTGCCTTCTGGCCACCATAGGAATCTGAGGGCGTCTTGGTCTTCGAGAGTAACGCGTACCTGGTGGAACATGGCTTGAATATCCGCCATAATAGCTACTGGATGGAGACGGAAGCGCGTGAGTACTCCTACCAGCTTGTTTGTGAGGTCTGGGCCTTGACGAACCTTGCTATTTAACGATATTCCATTGTACTCCGCTGCGCAGTCGAATACAATCCGAATTTTCTCTTTGTTGGGGTTAATCACAGGATGATGCGGGAGGTACCATATCTTGCCGTCATTCTTGTAAACATCTTCCTTGGTGACAGGCACAGCATATCCCTTTTCTAACAAGTCATTCATTCCATCCATATATTTCCAGTGTAAGTCGTGATTCTTAAGCAGCTTGCGTTTAAGCGATGAAAGCCGCCTTTCAGCCATTTGTCGATTGTCAGGCAGTGTAAGGGCTGGGTTCTTGAAAGGAATCGGCAGAGTGTAGTGTCCATCTGAAAAGCTCACATTTCTATCCCACAGCTCTAAGACGCGGCGATCCTCGACCGACATTCCCTTTTCTCGCTCATATATACCGCTTGATTCTATCTTCCAGAAGCGCTCCACCTTCTCATGGAGTAGATCCCCATTAGAAACGTAGTGCGATGCGGGATGAACCTTCACCGTGCTGCTGGAAACAGGTCCACTCACGGACCATCCTAAACGCGTCATGACTGCGTACGGCTCTCCTTTTCCGCCTGGTATCGTGGTGAGCGGCATTAGAGCCTCTGGGCAATCTTGACCTATCAGTAACGTGACGTCGTCCATCTCCGCATGATGCAGCGGGAGGTCTTTAAGATGAGGCCATTTTTGCACTTCCGCTTCCGTTACTAAGTTACTAGAACTCAAGTGGAGGTTGGGTCGAGCAAAGACCTGAGGAATAGTCAATTCTTCGTTCCCATAGAGGCTCGACACTTTCAAACTGACAACTCGAGTTGTGGCCTCGCTGTTTTCTCTTTCTAAGGTCGTTAATAACATTTTCTCAGTTCGTCCACGAGCCTTGAGCATCTGTAACAATCTATCCTGGCACAATGATACGTTGGATCCGCTGTCCAGTAGCGCGTATGTCTTGACCGACATCCCAGTCTCTGGACTCGTAACCTTCACAAGCAGGAAGGGGAGGGCAACCTTGCTTCCCATGACATGATGATTACTGGTTGCGTGGTGACCGTGGTAACTGTCAGTCTCAGAAGAACTACCAGCCTTCGCTTCCCTTTTTTCTCTACTTGTTCGACGCAGACTTTCCCAGTCTGCTTCATGTAGTATAGTCGCGTGCCTTTGTCCACATTCCTTCGCCTGACACTTTACAGGGTTCGTACATTCTCTGGTTATGTGTCCAGGGATCAAACACATAAAACAGATCTGCTTTCTAAGAGCGGTATCTAGTCTCTCATTTGGGTTCATCTCTAGAAAGTTCCTGCACTGTGAGACGCTATGTTCGCCATCATTGCAGATGGGGCAACGCACATCGGCTGTCGCCACGTAGGCTGCTCGTGTGGTGGGTTTCTCGGCTCTCTTACTCCTTATACTGGCTGATCCGTATACTGGGTCAGATACCACAGCAGCAGCCCGATCCACAAATTTAACCACGTCTTTTAAAGAAGGGCGACGATTCTCATGGTTCCTTAGCTCGAATACGTGATCCTGCCACTTGTTCTGTAGATGCATAGGCAGCTTTGTAACCATAGCCAACAAGTTACGCTGAGCATCCATCTCTTGCAGAGCTCCCAATGCCTTTAGTGACTCGTAACACTCCAACAACTCGTCCGCATATTCTTGCAGATTTATCCGTGGTCCACCTTCGTTTAGCTTCTTAATCCACAACTCTGTAATCGTGTGACTGTCGCCAAACCTTCGTTCCAGCAGACGTCGAGCTCGTGCGTAGCCTTGTTCCGGGTCCATCAGATTGCAACACCTAATGGCCCTACCTGCCTCCCCTTTGCATAAGTGCATCAAACGGGCGAGGCGAGCTCCATCGTCAAGTAACATTTTTTCCACATTCTCCTCAAAACTTCGTATGAACGCATGATACAGCATGGGGTCGCCATGAAACTCCATTAGTTCTATCTTTGGTGCTTGTAAGGCTCCCATCATCATTGTCTGCTGTCTATATAGGGCTTCCAATGCCTTATCTGAGTGCTCAGGCCTAGGGGAAGGGAAGTACCCTATCGATGACTCCTTTGTAGGGATCCCTGGGAGACGTCTGGTGACCATAGGAGTCTCCGGGAGACGTCTGATTCCCGTAACTATCCGGGGCTCGGCTTCGTCCTTCTGAGGACATACTGATATAGGCTTTGTTTCTTTTTTTACTGTACTTGTACGTGGAATCTGTCTAGGTATCGTTTTCTCGGGTTCGGTTTTGTTCTTGTCTGGACGCATATATACGCGGCATGCCTTCTTCCCATTTAAATCAACTCTCCCTGACCCCAGATAAGTGCAACAGTCATCCAACATCTTCTGAACCTCTTTTTCTAGCGTTCTTATATTTTGTTCAGGGGTTTGCACTAAGTCATTACTTTCACGATCCAGACTTTCCTTTTCATTTGTTGCCAAGTCCATTTCTTCTTGAAGATTATTTTCCTTCATTTCTAACTCAATGTCCAACTTCTTTTTCTCAAGCCGAGCTCTTCTCTGCTGCGACTGTATCTTAATTCCTAATGCACTGATATCCAACTCAAGTTGTTCTTTGCTTCTTGCAGACGTTGAATGCGATGAATGCGAACTGGACACACGTGAACTCGTTCTGACGCCCACTCGGCTGACGGAATCTTCGGGGTTGATGTCGTCTTCCATATTCATAACCTTTGCCGCTTGCGACCTGGTGAAACGTGGGATGTTCTCGCTGCTCATCGCCTCACGTTGAACTTTGTTGCAGGCAAAACAAGGACCTCTGAGGGTTGAGACTTTTATTAGTTCAACCTGGAACACACAAGTAAAGAGAGCCTTTAGAAACAGCTCGTAAAACTCACAAGATACAACATGGCAATTATCAGAATCTCTGGCACATTACACGTCTTTCACAACACAAACTCTCATACAACAACTTCCATGCAATGAACGAGGCTCCATATCACATATCAATGAACTTCCATGGCACATATAAATGAACTTCCATGGCACATGTAAACGAACTTCCATAGCACATATAAACGAACTTCCATGGCTTCTGGCGTAATATCTCATCATACACTCAAAACAGCTATACAATCACATGCTTACATCAACTTACTACATTATACTACAAATTAAATACTCACGTGTTGAGGCACGATGGTCCTTGATTATGCCAACAACAAAACTAACTATATAAAACACACAGACGTGTTCCCTCAGGAACTGTCAAACGCAAACTGAATACTACACAAAAATCCCACGCTTATATGTGGCACAGTACCTCAGGTGTGAAAGTGAACCGTCTGCAAAACGCTACGTGCGGAGTGCAGAAAAAGCGTGTCGTCTGCAACTACATAACTATTTATAGAACACATATACTATTTATAGAACACATACACCACAATGTACACACAAACGTTCATCTGACGCACAATCACTCACAATGTACACTCAGACACATACTTCGTACTTCCAAACACACAAGCATTCACACAAGATATTTAAACAAGAGGTCGCCAGCAACCTTAAGCTAAAGTATCAGAGGCAGAGAGCATAAAACACGATGAACATAGCAGAGCTTATTGCCTTCACTGAAACACTTAAGTTAAAGTATCAGAGGCAGAGAGCATAAAACACGATGAACATAGCAGAGCTTATTGCCTTCACTGATACACTTAAGTTAAAGTATCAGAGCGGTAGAACACAATTTGATCAACATAGCAGAGCTTATTACCTTCACTGATACACTTAAGGTAAAGTATCAGAGATAGAGCACACAACCTGATGAACATAGAAGCGCTTATTGCCTTCACTGATACACTTAAGTTAAAGTATCAGAGGCAGAGAGCATAAAACACGATGAACATAGCAGAGCTTATTGCCTTCACTGATACACTTAAGTTAAAGTATCAGAGCGGTAGAACACAATTTGATCAACATAGCAGAGCTTATTACCTTCACTGATACACTTAAGGTAAAGTATCAGAGATAGAGCACACAACCTGATGAACATAGAAGCGCTTATTACCTTCATTGATACACTTAAGGTAAAGTATCAGAGCCGGAGCACAAAACCTTATGAACTTAGCAGAGCTTATTGGTTTAAACATAGTTTATTTCCAAAGAAAATGGATTAGGCAAGGCTAAGATGCGACATAATCCCTATCCAAAAAGCAGAGCTTATTGCCTCCACTGATACACTTAAGCTAAAGAATCAGAGTCAGAGCACACAACCTGATGAACATAGCTTCCCTTATTGAATTCACCTTATTGTGAGGAGTCATAGATCAAGATCTTCGGATCATGGAGTTGGCACTTGAAACACTACATTTATTATTATTATTATAATTCGTTGATACACTTAAACTAAAGTATCAGAGCCAGAGGACACAACCTGATAAACATAGCAGAGCTTATTGCCTTCACTGACACACTTAAGCTAAAGAATCAGAGCCAGAGCAGACAACGTGATGAACATAGAGGCGCTTATTGCCTTCACTGATACACTTAAGCTAAAACAACAG
>CBDBEG010000006.1:0-10716 GCA_965204255.1 Rubritalea sp. | reverse complement strand
GTAAGTACATGTATATTTGGAAAAAATACATTATTTTTCTTGCTGCATTGTAAGTAAACATAACCCTAAAAAGGATGAAGTATTAGTTGGTTTTGATTCTCTGGCAATCTGATATAATTACAAGGATATCTGTCATCTCAGCACGGAATCAAGTAAAGGCAGAGTCATCTTTGGGCATATTAGAGGAACAAATTAAGCATTTTTTCATTAGGAATTTCTTGTAGGAGTTGCACTTATATGGTGTAGAATATGGTAGAAAATCCAGAAAAAAAAACAGTTTAAAATACTACACGTTATTTTTAAATATTACAACTGCTTGCAAAAATACTGTTTACTGTATTTTCCAAGGTCAGCTTCCGAGTCAATGAGAAACTACAGTGCCATGCAAAAATTATTATTTTTCATTTTCAATCCCCTTTATCTGGCTCATAATGTACCAAAATGAAACACTTTGTATGATCTATCATTCTGTATAACTTACTATACAATATCTAAAATATTCTCATCACATCATTGGCCTAAAATAAGTGAGTGCCCAAAATTTTTGCAAAAATCTAACAAATTTTCAAAATTTCAGGTAGGTTGTCATTATAATAATTACAAATATGTGCAACAAATCAAAAGGTAATGTTGTGACAAACATTTTGGTATATTATAAGTCTATTTATATTAACTACTACTTGAGAAAATAACGGTTTCTGCATTTTTCAAGGTCAAATGACATGTCAAGTAGAAACGATGATACTTTGCAAAAACGCTACCTGTGTCACTTTAAATTACCTTTTCCTGGCTCACAATACACCAAAATGAAGCACTTGGTATGTTTCTATACATCTGTGTAATGTATAGAGCATTATATAAAATATTCACGTTACAGCATAAAATGAAAAAGGTGAGAGTCGTAATTTTAGCAAAAGTTAACAAAATTTGAAATTTTAAGGTAAGTAGTAACTATAATAATTACAATTTGGCACCAGAAATCAATGGAGAATGTTGTGACGAACATTTTGGTATATTATAAGTCTATTTATATTAAGTACTACTTGAGAAAATAACGGTTTCTGCAGTTTTCAAGGTCAAATGACATGTCAAGTAAAAACAATGATACTTTGAAAAACATTACCTGTGTCACTTTAAATTAGCTTTACCTGGCTCACAATACATCAAAATGAAGCACTTTGTATGTTCTATACATCTGTGTAACTTATAGAACATTACATAAAATATTCATGTTACAGCATAAAATGAAAGTAGGTGAGAGTCGTAATTTTAGCAAAAAAGTAACAACATTTTTAATTTTAAGGTAAGTGGTAATTATAATAATTACAATTTGGCACAAGGTACCAATGGAGAATATTGTGACGAACATTTTGGTATATTATATGAATTCTTACACTAATTATTCATGAAGATATTAGCGATTTTCTATTTTAAAATTTTCTGCCAAAATCGAGGCAACTTTTCTGATTAAATGCTCCCAGAAAAAATTCGACCATGCTCCCATTACTACAACATCACTTTTCTGATGGTCCAATGTGTTGGTAAGCTGATCCAAGTGTCAAACCAACTCTCACAGAGGAGTGCTACAGAAATTCTGTTTTGCCTGGTTGGCAGCTAGCCTATTAGCCTCGATGCTGTTCTATCCCAATTTGATTGGAGTAACTGTTTCAGCAGTATAAATTGAAGACCAGTGTCCACAGATTAAAGTGGTCATCTGTAATCACCAGTCTGACTGTCCATTGGGCACCCTTTTATCTAATGTGGTGATTGTGATCCTTGAGATTAGTGATGTCTGTCATTTACAGGGAGATGGTGTCATTTAAGAACAATAACTCACACAATTAGCTATTACTAGTTATTATACCCGTCCAGGGAATTAGACTCTTAGACGCCGTGCACCTTTGCTGGGCAGGCAAAGACGCCGTGCCTTTTGCAGCGGTGTGGTCTCAGTCTGGTGTCGTCTGCTCCGAAAAAGTGACGTTTGACCCGTTGACCCGTCGACCCGTTGACCCGTTGACCCGTTGACCCCTCAAGGGCAATTCCCAGGTCCACCTACATACACCCACCAAGTTTGACGAAGATCCGTCAAAGGACCTCGGAGGAGTAGGGGAACAAACAGACAAACGCTGCTCGATTTATAGTATGATTATATCTGGGGTGTTTTTGTCACTTGATCATCTGCACTAAAAGGTAGTAGGGGTAATTTTCTTTATTTCCCTCAAAAGCTACAATCTTGCTCAATCTGCATTTCATTGGAGAAGCAGTAAGAGACCCTGTAACCCGCTGGTGGTTGTCTTCTTGCAATGGGTTCGATGATTTATAAAGAAATCAGTCGCTGCAACAACACTCTTTGATGTGTATCTTCTGTTTAATTCACTCTCCAATAATGTCAGGTACAATGGCGCTCAGTTTCCAAACAATAAACTGTAGAATTCTTCAATTCTCACTAGCAACACATCTGCACTCATCAAGATCCAGCACACAACTGATTTAAAACTGATAAACAAAACGTACATGCGTTCTCTCCACCAATCAGCATACACTTTCACATAACAACTTCCAAACCAACCAATCACACACATGCATCCTAACGTCAACGTAACCCTACGTTATTCCCTTGCCGTTCCATCGGCCAATCACAGCTGTCTCCTCCCGCGATTGGAGCCCCGACAGCTCCGACTGCTCTTGCCTAGCAGTTTGCATCTTGTTTCTCTCCCTTACGCCCAGGCGAGCGTAATGCGTGCGAACGCGTTACGCTGCAACGTTACCTGCTGCGCGTGCCTCCAGAGGCTTGCATCGCCTACCTAAGATATTTCTACTGACAAAACCACACTTTGTCACATCCTTCCCCCCTTAAGATGATGTCGTCTCGACATCGCACAAGCATACCCCTTCAACACATGAGCATGTAACATTTTAACATCTCCTAGCCATAACAATGTAACATTTTAACATTTCCTAGCCATAACAATGTAACATTCAACACAAGAAATCTTCTACACTACCAGTTTGCAAAACAGCGCCTTAAAGCTTTGCGTTGTGGACTACAACACAGTCAGAACTTTATCCCTTTCCACAATTTTCACATGTTGCTATTTTTTTTTTTTTTATTTTTTTTTTTTTTTTTTTTTTTTTTAATAGCACACCACCTATTTCACTCTCTTTGATAGTTGTAGGATAACACACAAACGAACTGAGAAATCAAAATAGCTGTCTCCCCTAGCTACTGCTCCCCTTGTGACCCCGTACAAGTTAATAGTCTTACTGTGTTGGTCACATCAGTCTCCATCGGTCAAGTCCACCACGATGGGCTCATCCCATATGTTGACTTCTTCCTGCCCAGACGTACTACAGTCTATGGCATCTCCTGCGCTTGAGTTCTCAGGCCGCGGAGACTTTCCACTCGGGGCAGGTCCCTTCCCTGTAGACTCTGGCAGTTCAGTCACCACTTCCTCCGGCGGCTGGCGGGCCTGTTTCAGAATCTCGCCCATCTCCTCACTCAGGCGGCTAACGGTGGGTGCTGTCTCTTTGCATACCTCCCTCAGCTCCTCGAGTCTCACTCCCATGAGGCTGCATGCCATACCCCGCGTCCATGTCACTGGCACCATCAGTCCGCAAACCGTTGAAGGCGCCACCAGTAGGAGATTGTGGGTGGAGGACCATGGAAATAGATCCCCCACCTTCCCAGCTGCTAAGAGATATTGTTGCTGGCGGTAGTGATCCCCCGGCAACTTCTTGTCCTCGTGCGCCCCCATATGTTTCTTCAGGGTGGCAGCACGGCTAAACGTCTTGTCACATCGTGTGCAGGGCCAGGTTAGGCCGTCATGGACCTGCTCCTTGTGACGTTTGAGGTTTTTCTTATAGTTGAAAACCTTTTGGCACTTGTCACACGTAAACATCCTGCCTGTCTCCTCTTCACTTGGCATTTGTTTATTTATCGTGTGTACTCTCACGAGTGGGACGTTCCCACTCTAACGTGTCACGCTCCACGCTCGTGCGCGTGTCTCTTCTGATACGTCGTACGCGCTTGCTCCTCCTCGCTCTCATTGCCTTATCCGTTATCCAGTTCATCGTCGTCAATTCCAGCCAGATTCATCTATTGGGCGCTAACAGGTGCTTAACCCCATTTGCTCCAGCACCGTGAGTGATGCCTTGCCGTCCCGGGGAGGGGCAGCGGTTGGAGTTTTCGGGTTTTGGTCTTTGCCTGTAAACCAGGACGTGTCGCTATGCCCTTCGACCAGCTTGAGTCTGTCTACATGGACAATTTTCGGCTTACTCCTAGCATTCTTTTGAATTTTTACGACCACGTCATTCACCTGTTCGATTATTACATAGGGCTGTTCCTCCCAAAATATAGTGAGCTTTGGGCTCTTGCCCACTTGTTTGGTAGGGTTGAACAACCACACTGCCCGGCCGATTTCCCATTCTTTGTTCTTAGCCTTACGATCGTATTGCTTTTTCTGGTGGATGTGGCTGCGCTTGAGTTGTTCCCTGGCTATTTCATGGGCCTCCTGGATTTTGCCTTCCAACTCGCTAACAAATGGCACTCTATCGTCCACACCCTGCCCTTCGCCCTTCTCAGGTGTAGGAACCAGTAGATGCGATGGCATGGGTAGTTCCCTACCCAGCATCATGCGATTCGGGGTCTGTCCCGTCGAATCGTGAGTGGTCGAGCGATAGGCCATGGTAGCAAGTTCAATCCGTTCATCCCAGTCTTGCTGATGGCGGCTAGTCATTTGCCTTAACAAGGTTCCTAAGGTTCTGTTAAAATTTTCTACAAGTCCATTACTACACGGTCTCCAGGGTGTAGTCCTGGTTTTATCGACCTGTAGCAGAGCACACATCTCCTGAAATAATACGCTCTCAAATTCACGGCCTTGATCCGAGTGGATCTGCTGTGGGATCCCGAACCTGGCTATGAATTGGCAGACCAAGGTGGAAGCTACTGTCGCAGCTGTATGATTAGGAATAGGGTAGGCTTCCACCCACTTGGTCCAGTAATCCATTACCACAAGAATAAACCGGTTTCCATGCCTAGTTTCAGGTAATGGGCCCATGATGTCTATCCCTACTCGTTCCAACGTAGTCCCCGCTCCCACGGTTTGCATAGGCGCTTTAGCCTTAGAATTTGCGGGTTTCGTACGAGCACAGACCTGACATCTTCGGCACCATTCCTCCACTGTATTCCTGAGCTTAGGCCAGAAATATGGAGACTGCCTGAGGCGGCTCAGGGTTTTTTCCATTCCAAAGTGTCCGGCAATATGAGCATCGTGATGTTCCTTCAAGATAGTGGGCTGCCCTTCCACTGGAACAATCACTTTCCACCTGTCTTCTCCCCTCGGTTCCTTCCACCGGTAGTACCATACCCCGTCTATCTTGCGGAGTTGGCTCCATCGTGACCAGAAGTATTTTACTTCTGGCCGTTCTCTTGCTATTTCAGCCCAACTTGGCCTTTCTGTCCACGTTCCTACTAATTGCAGCACAGGATCAGCCTCTTGCCACGCCTTGATGGTCGTCAACCATCCACTGGGCGGCTCAGCACTCCCGACTTTCTGCTTTCTCATGCGCTCTGTCCTCCCGCGTTTCTTCCGGGGTTTCTGCTTTACTGCTCTAACTACCACTGGTCTCCCTTCTGCCGTCTCATGACCACGTAAGCAGTTCCTGCAGTTACCCTCACATGGAATACGTGACATGCCATCACTGTTCCCATGCTTCACCCCAGGTCTGTGCTCAATATCGAATGTGAATCGAGATAGCCGCTCCAACCACCTGGCCATTTGCCCTTCAGGTTCTTTGAATCCAAATAACCACCGTAATGAGCCATGGTCAGTGCGAAGCAAGAACTTGCGTCCAATCAAGTAATGTCGGAAATGTTCTGTAAACCAGACTATAGCGAGTAGCTCCTGACGTGTGACGCAGTAGTTTCTTTCGCTTCGGGACAGTCTTCTGCTTCCATATGCTATCACGACTTCCTTTCCGTCCTGTACTTGCGAGAGCACAGCCCCAATGGCGCACTGGCTTGCATCAGTGTCGAGGATGAAATCCCCTTGCGCCGATGGGTATCCTAGGATGGGTGCCGACGTTAATTTGGTTTTTAAGGTCTCGAAAGCTTGCTGCTCCTCTTCCTCCCACTGGAAGCAAGCACCTTTCTGCGTTAGGGCAATCAATGGGCCTGCAACCTGGGCATAGTCTTTTATAAACCGTCTGTAATATCCCGTCAGCCCCAGGAATGACCTCACGCCCTTTACTGACTTAGGCGTGGGCCACTCCTGCACTGCCTGGACCTTGTCATGTTCAGTGGTGATGCCCTCCGCACTCACCTTGTGTCCTAAAAAACTAACTTCCTCCCTGAACAAGTGACACTTTTTGGGTTTTAACTGTAGATTTGCCTTCCTGATGCGATCAAAAATGAGTTTCAGACGCTCAAGTTGTTGTTCTACTGTGGTAGAAAACACGATCACATCGTCCAGGTATAGTAAAGCGACCTTCCATTGCAGTCCCATCAGCACACGTTCCATCAGTCTTTCAAAGGTGCTGGGGGCATTGCACAGCCCAAACGGCATGACCCTCCACTGATATAGGCCGTATCTCGTACAAAATGCCGTTTTCTCTGCATCTGCCGGATTCATCTCGACTTGCCAGTAGCCACTGGCCAAGTCTAACGTGGAAAAGTACTTAGCTCCAGCTAATGCGTCCAAATTATCGTCCACCCGTGGTAATGGGTACGCATCTTTTTCTGTGAGATCATTGAGCTTCCGGTAGTCAATGCAAAATCTCACACTCCCATCTTTCTTTTTGACTAATACAACCGGGGATGCCCATGCAGAACTCGATGGTTCTATGACGCCTAGACGCAGCATCTTGTCCAGCTCTTCCTGTACTATCTCCTCCTGACCCAAAGGTGCCCTCCGTGGGGGTTGTTTGATGGGTCGATGACTCCCCGTGGAGATAGTGTGCTGAACTAGGCTGGTCTTGCCTAACTGCTTCCCCTCCGTCGAAAAAATGTCCTGGTATTCTTCCAGGAGATCACGTAGATGGCCTTGGTCCCTTGGAGCCAAGCCTTCCCTACTCCTGTGGTACAAGTCCTCTAGTTCCTTCGTTAGAGGCTGATCCACGCTTTCCTCTCTAGCAGACCTAGTTTTCTGCCTACCGGTAGCTTCTAGTACGTCTACCGCCTGATACGTCGCCATGACGTCTCCCATCCCAATGAACCTCTTACGTCCACTGGGGTTAAGCACTCTAATTGGCACAAATTTCCCTTGTCTTCTTGCCAAGGTGGCCGCCACACCGACCTGGCGCTTCCTCATGAACTGGGATAAGCCTGTAACTAGTCCCGTCGTTAAAGGCCTTTCCTCCCCTACGATTGTTCCTTGAACAATCATCTCACTGTTGGCAGGGATAAAGTAACTCTTTGGTGCTTGGACGTTAACCGTTGGTACGTCACTGGTCACAGGTACTCTACATTTAATTTCCTGTCCGTCTATGTCCAATACATTGTGCTCCCAGTTCCAGTAACAACGATAAGTACGCAAAAAGTCCCTTCCTAACACCCCTGCATCATCTATACCTGCTACAATGAAGTTATGGACGTACTCCTTGCCATTAAGTACCACAGTTAAAACACACTTCCCTAACACTGGTATTTTACTTCCATTAATAGCAGTCATAGGTATACACGTTTTCTCCAGCGGAATCCGCTGCAAATACTTTCTATACGTAGCTGTAGAGATGATAGACCTGGTGGCTCCTGTATCCACCAACCACAGAATTTCTGGGTTATCACATTCCCCAAACGAAATCTTAATACTTCCTAAGATTTCTACTTCTGCGTCATCTTGAGCAGAATATAACACTTTTCCAACAACTGGATTAACAAACTTCTTATGTTTAGAGCTTGACCCATTATCATGGTGACCTTCAACCCTAGCGGCCATAGTAGGAATTCCCTCTGGGGTTGTCTCATGATTGGGATCAGGTTCCTGTTGGCAACCCCCGGAGGAGTCATCATATGGGATCTGATCTTGCTCACCAGCCACACCCTTTCGGGTCTTCCCCCCTAAAACCTGCTTACGTTGGTTAACCTTCAGACTTCTAAATTTTACTTGTTTTCCCTTTGATTTTGATTGGCTATGTACACGCTGATTTTCCTTCTCCATATCCCCCTGGCTGGAAGGGGAAGTCGCTGAGATACCAGGTGAGTTTCTCCCTTGCTTATCATCATCGGGGCAACGATGCTGGAGGGTGGCCTGGTTGACAGAACCCCCCCCAGGTCCCGCGGATGCGGTGGGAACGTAGCGTTCGCAATCAGTGTAGACATCCTGTTGGTCCGACTGGTGGGCGGATTCATGCGGTGCCCGACACTGATCACGGCCACTACACCCCTCACCGCTCCCTGCAGAGACTCTAGAGGTATCCCTACCTACCGGTCCACCACTCACACACTGTTCTCCCGCTACATGGTAAGCTCCTAACACATCATGACAATCCACTTCCTTCAAGGGCGAACACGATGGATACACCTCTGGGCTAACGGCAGCGGTCAGCTTGCCTCTAAGTGCATCTATCAATGCCATGAGGGCAATTCTCCAAGGACATTGGTCATTGCAACTCCTTTGGCGGCCGCAGCCTTGACTGCTGGTGCCTTTGATGTCACAACTCCCTCTGCCCCCGAATCGTCGACCCTCACAGCACAGACAAATACCCTGATTACATTTTTGCCCATCACACTCGTTATTATCGCTCATCACCGTTTCTTTCCCTTGAGATAACACCTTAGAATCAGTAAGTAAATCAAACTCACCCGCTTTCCCCGGCTTCGCCCTTCCACCAATAACAGCAACTCTACGGGCGTCTAGCGTTGCTGTGGCCCGTTTCCCGACTGTGCCCTTCGTTCATCTGCCTTCTTCTTCCTACACTCTCGTTGCAAATGTCCCAGTTTATGACAATAGTAGCACGTAACTTGTGACTTACGTGATGACGTTCCGTTGACGTCCGCATTTCCACTCTCCGACTGTTCTGTTTTCTCCGCTAGCAATTTCACTAAGTCTTTCAGTTCATTGATCCACTTGGCTGTAAGTTGTATGTCATCGCTTCTCACCGCGCACGCTGTCATCCCTTGGCTGTTTTCATCCTCTTCTTCACTCCGCGTCGATCGCGTCCGGGCTGCAGGCGTTCTCCGGTTCTCGCTGATTTGCCACGACTCAGTATCTAACGCTGCTCTAACTGCCTGGTCAATGGTCTTTGCTTTGCTTCGGAATACCGACATTCGCTGCTCATGGTCGGGTAGTGCCTCTCTAAATTTTTCTACTGCCAGTTCCTCCATTCCTTGCTGTCCGATGCCTGGATATGCTCTTCTTACCAGATGGCTAATCTCTTGAGCCAGCGCTGGCAGCGATTCTCCGTCTTTCCTCTTCCTGCTTCTCAGGCCTGATTTAAACACTTCCGCTCTCTGGCTGTCACCGAATCGTTCTTCTAATGCCTGGCAGAGTGCAGTATATGTCATAGTTCTCCCTCTTGGCAGATTATCGACGAATGTCAGTGCCTCTCCCACCAGATTTACCCATAGGTAATCTATCTTCTGGTCTTCTGTCCACTTGTTTATTCTTCCCACACGTTCAAAGAAGCTGTAATATCCTCCCCAGCTTGCTTTTCCATCGTACGTGCGAGGCTGCACGCGCATCGGTTGAGGCCTGGATTCATTCTGCGTCATCATGGGCATAGTGGTAGGGATTGTGTTGAAGTATGTAGCTTCTGTTTCTGTTTCTTCTGATCCAGTTTCTTCTTGTTCTGCTTCCCTCTGTCTCATCACCTCCTCTGACTGTTCTATTCTGGCGACAAGTTCCGCCTTCTTCCCGGTTGCTTCTAATCCACGATTCTGCAACTCTTCTTTCAATTCCGATACAGTCAGTCTATTCCAGTCTGTGGCCATTTTGATCTTGATCTTGTTTTCTTGAGTGCTGTCTTCAAATATCCCACTTCTGACACCAGATTTCTGCAACCCGCTGGTGGTTGTCTTCTTGCAATGGGTTCGATGATTTATAAAGAAATCAGTCGCTGCAACAACACTCTTTGATGTGTATCTTCTGTTTAATTCACTCTCCAATAATGTCAGGTACAATGGCGCTCAGTTTCCAAACAATAAACTGTAGAATTCTTCAATTCTCACTAGCAACACATCTGCACTCATCAAGATCCAGCACACAACTGATTTAAAACTGATAAACAAAACGTACATGCGTTCTCTCCACCAATCAGCATACACTTTCACATAACAACTTCCAAACCAACCAATCACACACATGCATCCTAACGTCAACGTAACCCTACGTTATTCCCTTGCCGTTCCATCGGCCAATCACAGCTGTCTCCTCCTGCGATTGGAGCCCCGACAGCTCCGACTGCTCTTGCCTAGCAGTTTGCATCTTGTTTCTCTCCCTTACGCCCAGGCGAGCGTAATGCGTGCGAACGCGTTACGCTGCAACGTTACCTGCTGTGCGTGCCTCCAGAGGCTTGCATCGCCTACCTAAGATATTTCTACTGACAAAACCACACTTTGTCACATCATCTTCTGAAAATGTCTTTGAAAAACCTGTTTCTTGAATGCTCCTGATGGTAAAGAAAGTGGGTAATGAAGAATGAGAGAGAAAGCATGAAGGAGAAAGAGCAAGGAGATTGACCACTTTCACCCAACCTGAACATTTTCACTTACGTTGACCA
>CBDBEG010000005.1:0-12567 GCA_965204255.1 Rubritalea sp. | reverse complement strand
TAGCAATATGATGTAAGTGTGATGTAATGCGACTTTTCACCCTCCACCTTTCAAGAACCATGTTCAATTCTCCTTCCAATTTTGGTGATGAAATTCAATATATAAATTCTTATATACCAATATTCATGGTCTTATATACCAATATTCATGGTTGGATGTCACAGTTGAAACCCACAAGCGTTAGGTTCACTGGTCTGCTTATAAGCAAGGCTTCGGAAAACTCGTTGCGGATGAATAAAGTATAGACTGTGTAGAATATAAAATTTTTGGAAGGCTCCAATACCTGAGCCTAACACATGAGAAGTAAGTGATGAAGCCTCGTCGTTCCCAGGCTCTTCCACTCCGGAGCATGAGCATCGAAGTTGTGCAGGTTTTTTTTTTTTTTTTTTTTTTTTTTTTTTTTTTTTTTTTTTTTTTTTTTTTTTTTTTTTTTTTGTGTCGCGTGAGCAGTGTCATAGGTAGAGAGGGGGTAGAGAGATCTTATTTGTGTGTGGGTATACCTGAAGACTCATTCAGGAAAAGGAATGAAGGTAGCTTCTCTCTTCTTGGGTGTGTTCTACTGCACCCACAAACAATTATACTCTTAATTCTTCAATCTCCTCTCTCCCGACGTGACTCACTTGAAGAATGTTACCAGGCTCTCTCCCACTTTGCCGACCTGTGATTGAAAGCTGGGTGGGGGGCCTGGGACCAAGTTCATGTTCAAGGGTTGCTGCTTCCTCCTTCCTCAATTTCTTCCCTCCCTCGAATAGCACCCACACTACAAGTGTGAGTGCTGCTAAGCAATATTAACCCCGCCCTCGAATAGCACCCACACTACAAGTGCTGCTAAACAATATTAACCCCGCCCTCGAATAGAACCCACACTACAAGTGTAAGTGCTGCTAAGCAATATTAACCCCGCCCTCGAATAGATCCCACACTACAAGTGAGAGCGCTGCTAAACAATATTAACCCCGCCCTCGAATAGAACCCACACTACAAGTGTGATTGCTGCTAAGCAATATTAACCCTGCCCTCGAATAGATCCCACACTACAAGTGAGAGCGCTGCTAAGCAATATTAACCCCGCCCTCGAATAGCACCCCACAATAATGACAAGTGGGCACTAGCACTCTAGACTGGGGCGTATTTGTGAGACACTACGGTAATAGTCCGAAGTTGCTCGTGACCAAGACTTACCGTAGATCGGGAAAATTTCGCTGTTAAAAAATTTCGCGGTCGAGACCAACCGCGAAAATTAAACACGCGAAAAATAAATTATGCGGCGATGCTCAGTGAATAAGGTTGCGCGCAAGTCCACACTCCCCGAGGTAAATATCCGATCGATGACTACAGCGAGCAATCCCTGGTTCTCCTGATACCTGGTAGTAGACTAAAAGCCACAAACTCTCTAAGCGCTCGTCCATATTGCAATCGTCAACCGTTAAAAAAAATTCGCAGATCGAACGAAACCGCGAAAATTTATCAACGCGAAAATTTTTCATGTGAATTATTTTTAACACGAAAATTTCCCGATCTACGGTAGTAATGTTTAGCCCTGTCCAGCCTCATTGAAAACTGGGTGGGGTGCCTGGGCCATGTTCAAGGGTTGCTGCTAGGTGCTGGGTAACAGTTGCATTAGGTTTTGTGTGGCACATGAGTAGAGTGGTACGGCTCATGTGAGATGTTTGTGTGTTACACATTAGACGAAACAGTGTGGTGTAATAGTCCGAAGTTGCTTGTGACCGAGACTTAGTGCTACATTTAATGTTTATCCTCGTACCCTGGCCCCGCCCAGCTTTCTGTTGCTTGCAGTGTGGAAGTTGTTCGTGGTCAAATGGTTAGGACTTAGTGCTGCAGTTAATGTTAGGGTTTGTGCTAGGGAGAGGGAATGGACTTCTTTTTGTTTTATAAAGTGATAAACACCTTTTTCTTGCTTTCCTGACTGAGTCCTGGTTTGCTGTCTGTTGATATCATGATGTCACTTGTAGCAATATGATGTAAGTGTGATGTAATGTGACTTTTCACCCTCCACCTCGCAGGAACCATCTCCTTCCAATTTTTATAATGAAATTCAAATTTCTCATACCAATATTCATGGCTTATATACCAATATTCATGGTTGTGATGTCACAGTTGAAACCCACAAGCGTTAGGTTCACTGGTCTGCTTATAAGCAAGGCTTCAACTCTGCTGCAGCGTAGTATAATCCCAATCCTCTACAGTGTCTATAGTGTAAAATTGTTGGAAGGCTCAGTCACTGAGCCTAACAGATCTTAAAAGCAAGTTGTGTAACCTTGTTCTAACAACTGAACAAGGGTGTAGCCTCACCCCCAGGCCACTCCCAGATTTTATCTTGCAGCTGTGTAGAAAAATTGGGAGAAGACCTGGGACCAAAACTACGCAAAACTACGTCCCAGACCAGAAATGGTGGACTTGGTTAGTATGTAACGTGGACTCGGTTTGTACTACTGAGTCCACCATTTCCGGTCTGTGACGTAGTTTTGCGTAGTTTTGATCCCAGGCCTTCTCCCGATTTTTCTCCACGGCTGTGAGTGGCCTGGGGACGAGGCTAGCAAGGGTTAGGACCTTGTCCTGTACACGCCCACATGTGTTTGTGCTGGCGTTTCTCATTCTCTGGAATGTGAACGTTGAAGTTGTGCAGGCTGTTGGATTGTCTCCCTAATGGATTTATTTCTCTTTTATCTGTTTCTGCGTTGATTTTCACTTGGGCAACAATCTGGAAACTACTTTATTCATCATGCCATGTTTAATAGTCTAGCCTTGTTCCCAGGCTTTCTCACTCCAGAACCCAAACATTGAAGTTGTGCAGGCAGGTATATTTTCTTATGTGGATACCGTAGGAAGGGGATAGGAGACCTTAATTGTGCATTGGCGTAGCCACAAAGCCTTGAAATTTGCGAATGTTTTTTCTGTGAGATTTGAGGGTGTGATGTCCTTTGGTGGGCACAAGCGAGAGCAATCCACGAAATTTTTATCTCAGTGAAAATTGTATACGGCACATGTGGGAGTTTGGTGCAGTACACATTGGACAAAACTGTGTGCGTGAAAACCGAAGTTGCTCGGTTAGGACTTAGTGCTGCAGTTAATGTTAGGGTTTGTGCTAGGGACAAGGAATGGACTTCTTTTTATTTTATTGACCTTGTAAAGTGACAAACACCTTTGTCTTGCCCTCCTGGGCTGATGACACTCTTAACTATGCGCTTATTGGGGTGAGCCTGAGCGAGCCCCACACTAGCGTGACTGCATTGCGGAAGTTGTGTGTATGTATGTATGTCTGTTTGCGGCCATATACTGTAAATTTTAAATAAACGCATTTAAATATTTCATGAAGACGGAATGTAGTCTCGTGCGTGCGATATGCACAGTCCACTGTCGCGCCCGTGAAGGGCTACTGCCAGAGAACAGCGTCGGTGTAAAGGAAACCCAAGGAACGAAGACAGCTGAAGTTAACGCACGCACGGCAACTGCGGACCATGACAGACAAGAGCAGGCTGCTCACAGACAGTGTAAATCACACATAGTAGTTGAGTTCGCTTCAGGTACCGTAAACTTTTGAGGGAGAAAACTTTCGTGAATTAGTGAAAATACGATTTTCGCGGAGAAAACTTTTGTGGATTGCTCACTTTTGCAGCGCCAAATGACGCCACACCCCAAATTTTGCAGAGAAAACTTTCGCATATAGCCACAAAAACGCGAAATTTGCGAAAGTTTTCTCCCTCGAAAGTTTTCCGCTATACGGTAAGTCCATGCATAACCGACACTCATAAGTGTGAGAAAATCAGCTCATAACAGTTTTGTTTACCACGCTCAAGGAACAGCAGACAGTGACAAATTCTGCTGTTATCCATGGCTTGTGTGCCATGACATTAAATCATTGCTCGCTCAGGCTCGCCCCCCACGATGATATTCATCTGACTAGTATATAACCCAGGAATTTAATCATCTTCGATACACCTTACAGTGAGTCGAGGCTGCTAGTGCTCCTAATGGAGTTTTCATAATGAATTCTATTTCTCATACTAATATTCATGGTCTTATATACCAATATTCATGGCTTGTATACCAATATTCATGGCTTATATACCAATATTCATGGCTTGTATACCAATATTCATGGTCTTGTATACCAATATTCATGGTTGTGATGTCACGGTTGAAACCCACAAGCGTTAGGTTCACTGGTCTGCTTATAAGCAAGGCTTCATCCCTTCCAGAGAACTCGTCGGTGTTTGACCGGGAGCACCAGTGTGAATGTAAAATTTTTGGAAGGCTCTAATACTGAGCTTGATAGATCATGAGGAGAAAATTATGAAGCCTCGTTCCGGACTCTTACATTCTGGAACGTGAAGGATGAAGTTGTGAAGGCTGTCAGATTGTCTCCCTAATGGGGTCTCTTTTATCTGTTTCCACATTGATTTTCACTTGTGCAACAATCCAGAAACTACTTCTATTCATCATGCCATGTTTAATAGACTAGCTTTGTCCCAGGCTTCCTCACTCCAGAACCCAAACATTGAAGTTGTGTAGGCGGGGAAAGCCTGGTATTTTTTCTTACGTGAACAGCGTCAAAGGTAGAAAGGGGATAGGAGACCTTAATTGTGCATGGCATAGCCACAAAGCCTTGAAATTTGCGAATGTTTTCTCCGTGAGATTTGAGGGTGTGATGTCCTTTGGCTGGCACAAGTGAGCAATTTTTATCTCAGCGGAAATTGTATACGGCACATGTGGGAGGGAGTTTTGTGCAGTACACATTGGACACTTGTTCCCAGGCTCTCACTCTCTGGAAGAAGTTGGAAAGGAGGTGGAGACCATGCGTAACTAGACAGATGATGATCATTGCTGGGGGTGAGCCTGAGCTGTGTTGTAGGCGGCATGCTAAGTTAGAGGGTGGGGTCTATGGACCCCTGTATGCATTACGTGTGCGTAAGTCTTGTCCAGAATGCAGTGTGCACGTGTTGTGCTTATGTAGGAGTGTGAAAAGGGGTTTGTGTGAAGTAACCGGCGAGAAAAACTGACGTACGTGAAACCCAAGGATGCATGGTGACACCGACAAGGAAGCGCAAGTATGAAGAGGTTCGCTGGTCTCTCTCTCGTTCCAGCCCCGCAGTTCGTTGCGCGGGTGTCTCGATCTGCTTTTCGCTTTCCCATCATCGGCGTTCTCAGTCTTGTAGCTATCTCCACTATGCACTGCACTGTTCACATGAGTGTGGCATGGTGGCGTGGCAGCATGGGCGCGTACAATTTATCGGTATCAAGTGAACGGGACGGACACAGTTGGTCGGTCGGTTGGTCGATGCACATGGTCCCGTAGACCACGCTAGTGTGGGGCTCGCTCAGGCTCGCCCCAATTATGCATGGTGTAGCCACAAAGCCTTGAATTGAAGTTTGCAATCATTTTTTCTGCAAGATTTGAGGGTGTGGTGTCCTTTGGCGGGCACAAGCGAGCAATCCACGAAATTTCTCTCAGAGAAAATCGTATTTTTCACCAATTCGCGAAGCTTTTATTCTTTGTTACTATACAGTACCTTTGCTCTTCTTGGGGGCACTACACGAACAATTGTACCATGGTGCGTGGGTGGATGAAAGATGCTGCCTAAGTGTACATCCATCATATACCCTAGGGTATATTGATATACCCTGACTCGTGGTTAATTAGATAGAATGATTTTTAAGTGAGTTAACTAGAAAAAGAATTTCAGCACAAGAGAGATTTCATTACAAAAGAGAGTCTCAACACAAGTCAAAACTTGCTGAAATATCTGCTTGGGAGAGACCAAAAGATGTACTTGAGCTTTGAAATGTCTCACTAGTCATGACTGGCCCCGTGAAGACATTCACTGAACAGCCACTGAATGTGAAACTTGGAGGCAGTACAGGTGCACCAGAATTTGCAAGTTAGTTTCCATTGTACCATGAAAATGCCTAAAACACACGTCCTTTTTGTCGAAAATATTGAATGGATGGCTGTTGTTGCGACGCATAATGCGCTGCAAACCACACAAAATGGGTTGTAGCAGGAGGGTACTTACTACCGTCCTTTTTCCTGAGTTCGATAGTAAACAATGACAACCACTTTGCAAGACTTCCGTCTCCAAAATGTCCCTAGGACATTTCTCACTGCAATGTTTATTGCGTTCAGTGATCCACTCATTCAGAGCCTGTCGAGCCCACTCGTCGCTTTTTTGTGTGTTCTTTGGAACGACACCCTTCGAAGTACTCTCCAGGGCTTCAGCACTGGTCGGCTCAGCAAAACACTTCGGGCTGTCACCGTGACACTTGCGCTTCGCCCTCGCAAGCGGCTGGAAATCACTTATGTCAGACTCCCAATCTTCCATTCCTAGAGAAAAGTTCTCCTTTATTCTTTTTCTAGTACCAGGAGATGGCGGATACTGGAGCTTCTCCAGCAAACTTGGTGCTAAAAGGTCAGCCATACAACAAACAACACTCAATCAACGTAAATGAATAACAACCTAATTGGTGCGTTTGACGTGTTACCATGGTACCAGTCAGCTGTAGCCTCGTTCCCAGGCCCCACCCAGCTTTCCGTCGCTTGCAGTACGGTAAAGCGGGGAGAGCCTGGTATCTTTTCTCACGTGAGCATGACGTAATCGGCAAGCTGCAAAAATTTGCCGAACTTACATTCTGCGTTTCGCGTATTTTCAATCGACTACGCGCTCAACGCTCAGTGTGTAAGACAATCGCCTCCCGCTAGCCAGATATGTGTGGTAAGCTACCTTGTACCTTGACTCTTTTAGCTGTTCTGGGCCCAGTGCGCCCACGCATAATCAAACCCTTTCTACCACCCTTTCTATCCTGACGTCACTCACGTGAGAAAAGATACCAGGCCCTCTCCCGCTTTACCGTACTGCAAGCGACGGAAAGCTGGGTGGGGCCTGGGAACGAGGCTAAGTCAGCTGTACCATGGGCTTCTGCAGGTGTATGGGTTTGCACTCAGGGTACAAATCCCATACACCCTTAGTCTCGTCCCCAGACCCCACCTACGAGAGAGAGGGTCTGGTGACATCCGGCTGATACCTCGGGCTTCATTAACATTGATTACTTTCTGGAGAGAAATATTTCTCCACCAATCACATTGCAGAAAAGACAATCTGTAGTGCAACACCGGAAATTCTTGGCTTCTTCAGCACGATGACACAGCACTTTTTGGCGCGTAAATTAGTTATCGGTTCTCAACTATGCATACAGCAAGCTATGATACAAGGCTTTCTCTCACTTTGTGACAGAAAGCTGAGAGAGGGCCTGGGACTGAGGAGTAATAGTTCCTGCTAGGTGCAGGGTGCAAGGTCATGCTTACGTTGGGGTTGCATATGCGGCGTGGTACGGCACATGCAAGCAATCCACGAAATTTTTCTCAGTGAAAATCGTATATACGGCACGTGGGAGTTTTGTGCAGTACACATTTGACAACTCTCATGTCCATGTTTGCCAACAGTGCATTGTTAGGGGGTGGGGTTAGGGTTAGGGTTTGGATTAGAGAACAAAGAAAGATTAAAAGAAGATCCAAGGCACTACTATGCCTTTGATGGCAAACTTAGACATCACTCGACAAAACTGTGTGCATAATCGTCTGAAGTTGTTCGTGGTCAAATGGTTAGGACTTAGTGCTGCAGTTAATGTTAGGGTTTGTGCTAGGGAGAGGGAATGGACTTCTTTGTGTTTTTGGTGGCCTTATGAAGTGATAAACACCTTTGTCTTGCTCTCCTGACTGAGTCCTGGTTTGCTGTCTGTCGTTACCACAATGTCACTTGTAGCAATATGATGTAAGTGTGATGTAATGCGACTTTTCGATTCATGGCTGGTGTAAGGTGTATCTTATATATGTGTTATATGTGTATCTAAGACAGGGAATGGGAATTTCTTTTTTTTTTTCCTTATCTTAAAGTGACAAACACCTTTGTCTTGCCCTCCTGGCTGACGACACTCTTAAGTATGCGCTTATTGCCGAGCGCCTTAGCACGAGGCTACTAATCGTGCAGTGTAGTCGGCTCGCGTTTGTATGTATATATATATGTATGTATATATATCCGTCACACTTTAGTTGCGTGGGGGCGGCTTCTGTGGTCTCGTCCCCATACTACGAGCCACGTAGTACTGGTCTGACCACGAGGCGATCGCAACGTGATCGTGCGAGAGTCGAAATGGAGCAGGCCAGGGCCACGTAGTATTGGTCCGACTAGGAGGCGATCAACGTGTGAAAAAGATTGTGCGAGAACCGAAATGGAGCGGGAGCGGTCTAAGTGTGATCGTGCTAGAGAGCGAAAACGGAAACAAAGGGACACTGCATCAGAAGAGAGTAAGGCAAAGGAGAAAGAGTCCAACAGATTTAGGAAGAAGCGATTTATACAGGGAGAGTCTAGAGTCGCACTACACTTAGCTCACTTCCTGAAACTCTTCAGACCACCGCTTTGCCATTTTCACCGCTACTTACACGCGGTTACAACGGATATCTACTTGCATATTTCCGGATATCCTTCTGCGCGAGGCATATACTCTGCGCATGCGTATTCCTAGTATATAACCCAGGAATTTAATCATCTTTGATACACCTTACACTGAGTCGAGGCTGCTAGTGCTCCTAATGGAGTTTTCATAATGAAATTCACATTTCTCATACTAATATTCATGGCTTATATACCAATATTCATGGCTTGTATACTAATATTCATGGTCTTGTATACCAATATTCATGGTTGTGATGTCACAGTTGAAACCCACAAGCGTTAGGTTCACTGGTCTGCTTATAAGCAAGGCTTCATTTCTCCCAGAGAAATTTCTGGTGTGCACTTACTGCGAACAAAGAAAAATTTTTGGAAGGCTCCATTATTGAGCCTACCAGATCATGAGAATGATGTAGCCTCGTTCCCAGTCTCTCATGCTCCGGAACACGGACATTGAAATTGTGCAGGTGGGGGAGAACCTGGTATGTATGGTAGAGAGTAGTCTCGTCCCCAGACCAAATTTTTTGCGCGCGCCCAGCGGACTCGTCGAAAAATAGGGTCTGGTCACTTTCACTGCGGAAACTGGAGCAAGTTTATATTTGGCGGGCAGTAAATTGGGTAATTGTAGGTGTTAATTACATTATCAGCAACCAGCAGCATTTGCTTTGGCGCCAAAAAATCTGCAAGCTGGCTATTTATGATGACGCATAATGCAATTTACCTGAGCAATCTGATTGGTGCGACAACATGACACTACGCTTGTATACCGTATGCCCCAGTTTTACCAGTGAAGGTGTCCAGACCCTATTTTTCGACAAGGCCGCAGGGCATGTGCGAAAAATTTGGTGTCTGGGGACGAGACTAGGTAGAGAGTAGCCTTGTCCCCAGGCTCATTCGTAGGCATAGGAACTGGGGGGGGGGGGGGGGGGGGGGGGGGGGGCGTTTTCAGTCTGTTCCATATATGTTCTGTACTATATAATTATCACCATAGTACAAAGCTATACTGGAAAATATCACGAGTTTGTTGCCGTCTGTATTGTTACGAGTGCGCAGCACGAGTAACAATGCCAATGGCAACAAACGAGTGATATTTTTCCGGTATAGCTTGGTGCTATGGTGATAATGATTTTATCATACGAACCTCATTGCACGTTCAGATGCAGCGCGCGTGACTTGCAGTACCTGATACGGATTCTCACGTGACTTGTAGTACTGATACGGATTCTCGCGTGACTTGCAGTAAAAAATACGGCTTTTTATAAACTGCATGCAGCTGCAAGGCTTCCCCATTGACTCCCATACATTCGTGTGAGTTATATTAATTTATGAGTTATTTTTATTATGATAATACTTATTAATTTATTACATACTGTGCCCCCCCAATCAAAAAGTCTTGGGGGGTCTGTTCCATATATGTTCACTACTAGAAATTAAATTTATTACATACTGTGCCCCCCCAATCAAAAAGTCTTGGGGGGTCTCTTCCATATATGTTCACTACTAGAAATTAAATTTATTACATACTGTGCCCCCCAATCAAAAAGTCTTTCATTTCCTCTTTCCAAGTGTGGGAGAAAAAGAGCCTGGTAATGTTGGGGGGTTCAAACCGTTGACTTCTGGTGGCTCAGACAGGGCGCCTCCAATCAGATTGCAGAACAAAATCACGTGGATGCGTGACTCTCTAAAGGCGTGGTGAACAAAATTAGCCAGTCTAAGACAAACGAGGTGTTATAGGACTGTTTAAAACTCGCTGTTAGTGTCTAACGGTGGCCTATGCAACGGTGACGTTGTCGAAGAAACTTAGTTCGCTGGTTCGCTTGTTGTAGCACTACTAAGCGCTTCGAACTGGAAGTTTGGTACGACCAGCTGTTAACTTACTGCACTGCACACTGTCGCTCAAGATACGAAGATATGAACATTGAAGTTGTCGTGATCGAACATGGAAGATGTCGTGATTGAACATTGAAGTTGTTGTGATCGAACATTGAAGTTGTCGTGATCGAACATTGAAGTTGTCGTGATCGAACATTGAAGCTGTCGTGATCGAACATTGAAGCTGTCGTGATCGAACATTGAAGTTGTCGCAATTGAACATTGAAGTTGTCGCGATCGAACATTGAAGTTGTCGCGATCGAACATTGAAGTTGTCGCGATCGAACATTGAAGTTGTCGCGATCGAACATTGGGAGTTGTCGCGATCGAACATTGAAGTTGTCGTGATCAAACATTGAAGTTGTCGTGATCGAACATTGGAAGTTGTCGTGATCGAACATTGAAGTTGTCGTGATCGAACATTGAAGTTGTCGTGATCGAACATTGAAGTTGTGCAGGCGTGGTATGTTTTCTCACATTAAAGGTAGAGAGACACTAATTTTGTGTGGGTGTACCTGAAGACTCAGAACAGGAAAATAAGTGAAGGTAGCAGGCAGCTTACTACATGTACAGGCAAAATTATACCAGGTAGGACACATAAACATTCAAGTACATTGACCGGAAACCGTACGTACTATACGCTTACGTTTCCACCGTTTTTTTAAGAACGGTCGCACAACAGAACGACCATTGAAGGTAAACGGAACGTAAACTTTTATTGTTTATGGTATGTCATTTTGAAGTTAGGGATGCATGCAATTGCAGTCATGTCAGAGTCAATTAGTAAGCAGTACGTTCATCAGAGAAAGGGGTAATTAAGGAGCTCAACCGTTTTGAGTTTATAAAGTGAGGGGATGAAAGATAGTGCATCTTTGGTATCAAGAGCGCATAAGAACGGGCAACTAGAGTAAGAGCGTGTAACTCCAATAGAAGCCCATAGTCAGGGCAGAATTTCCTGCCAGTACTAAAAATAGAACTCTGGTCATGTGCACGCTTGACAACATTAACATTTTACGCAGCCTGCACAGTGCGTGTTACTATTTTTAGTACTGGCGGGAAATTCCGCCCTGTTGCGATTTTTACGTAGTTACATGCTCTTACTCTAGCCACCCTTTCTTATGCACTTTTGTTGGTATGCATAGCAACGCATGTCATAAGCTGCGTTTACACGTAGCAATTTTTGTAAGCCGGTTTAAGTTTAAGCCGGCTTGGAATGCGCATTGGTGCGTTTACACGAGAAGCTTGATTGTATTCATCGTGTAAACGCTAAGGCGGTTTGAGACCTGATTAAAGTCGGCGCTTTAAATAGAATTCAGCACGAGGAGAGGAAACTTGAGGCAGAACTTGACTTCTATTGCATGCCCTGCAAACTAGTCTCATTCCCAGGCCTTCCCACCGTCCATTTTTGTTCGCTTACAGTTTTAACGTAGTGAAGCAGTCAAAAACTGGACGATGGGAAGGCTTGAGAACGATGCTACTCCAAATCAGGCTTGTTCTAACCTCGTACCTCCTCCTCCGACCGAACAGTACCATAGATTCACTGCGTCAAATCGTACTGTAATTGCACAGACACGAAGCTCGGTCAGCCGCCACTTAGCGTTTACACGCATCGCGGCGCGCCTAAACCGCTTTGAAGCCGGCTTCAAACCACCTCCCGGAAGTGGTTTACAAACCGGTTTGCGAACCGGTTCCTAAATCGGTTTAATGCGTTTACACCTTGCGTTTCCAAGCCGGTTCAACAGAAACCGGCTTGGGAACCGGCTTAAACGCTACGTGTAAACGCAGCTATATAGATACTACAATGACACAGTTATGCATGGACGTGTAGTATTATACTCTAATTAATGCCCACTTTATTCCACCCTACCCATACTTGTATACAGGACATTGATGCGTATATACATCGTAGTGGACGGACGGGACGTGCCGGTCGTATGGGGCTCAGCGTTCTCTTCTATAAGCCTCAACAAGAGTTCATGATCCCAGAGGTAGAGAGAGTAGCGGGTGTACGCTTCCAACGGATTGGAGCGCCACAACCCGGTGATGTTATTGGAGCTGGAGCAAGAGACGCCGTAAAGTAAGGAATGTGAGGGTGTGAGGGTATGAGGGTGTGAGGGTGTGAGGGTGTGAGGGATGGGAGTGTGTATGAGGGTTGGGTGAACGTGGCCTTCACGTCCAGTCTGGTTCCCAGGGCCATGACATAAGGATCGAGGAGAACCTACATTGTAGA
>CBDBEG010000004.1:0-8646 GCA_965204255.1 Rubritalea sp. | reverse complement strand
CATGTCTTCATCTTCTTTCGCCTGCTGCGCTTGGTAACGTCTCTCAGCTTCATGCCAGACCACGTCGTCCTCCTCCTCCTCCTTCTCCTTCACTGATTCGGACTCCCAGACATTTGGTTCCTGCTGTTCGTCAGCGGTACCGTATTCCATTTCCTCAGAGTAACCTTTGTCGTCGTCGTCGACACCTTCTTCTTGGTCACTGCAGTCCGTCGTACTCTCTACGTCGTAAGAGCGGACCCTCTTTTTCTCTTCCTCCGGGGCGGCAGCGGCGGCGGTGGCGGCGGCGGCAGCGGTCGGGACTTCTGTTTCAGGGGAACCACTCACCCCTAACTGACGCATGAAGTGTGGCTTTGGAGCTGTTGGTGACGGGGTTGATGATGACGGTGGCGTGTCGTCCAACATGTCGTTCACATCCTTCGCTATGCGTCGCCACTGGGAAAACAAACAACAAAAAAAAAGAAAAGTTATAACACGCAGGAATAAATTCAATCCGATCGCCAGAAAACAAAAAAAAAAAGCATCAATGAAAGACAGTTTGCTTTACATGGTATAGAGGAGGGGGGAAACTCACCTCTTCTTCTGACTTTTCTGTAACTCCTTCGTCTTTGTCACAAGTTGATTCCATTTCATCCTCGCCGTTTTTCTCATTGTCCGTTTGGTTCTCCATTTCCTTCCCAACGGTAGTCCACTGTTGAGAGTCCCGATTCTAGGAGGGGATAGAAAAAATATATATAAGATAACACGTTGAAATTTTGAGAGAGAGAGAGAGAGAGAGAGAGGAGGAGTACACGTTTTGTTACTTCCTGGTTATGCACTTTGACGCGGAGATCTGCCTAGCGATCTGTTGCTCACCGACGGGTCTGGAGGGGAAAAAAGTATTTCTTCGTGATAAAAAAAAAAAAGATTTCATTCCGAGTTTGTTGTCTGATTTGTTACAAGAAAAAAAAATTCACTTACTTTTGTCAATTTCACTGGACCAACACTTCTTGTAGAACGCCTGCCAGAATGTCTACCAGCCATCTCAGTCTGCTCTGTCTGTGCGGTAAAGAAAAATCCTGCGAGTCGTAATCCCATAAGGCGAATGAATTGTGTGGAAACTCACCTGCTTATATACCTAACCGCCATCCAGGGCACCACGATATCCGATCCGTTTTCTAATTAGAAACGGGCGTCCTGAGAAGTTTTTAATTCGGCGAGCAGCACGTACACCTTTTCCCACGATAACGATAACGAGACACGCAGCAGGTAGACGTCACGCTTGACCGCAACACACATACACACAACGCGTCTGTGAAAGTGGGAAAAAGAAAAAAATTGGAGCCGTGAAACAACGGTAGAGAGAACTGATCAATCAACTCACGGACGTGAGGAGGAGGGGGACCCTATAACATTACACAAAAGAGATTCCACTGGGAGGGGAGAGGAATGTTACTACCCATTACGTTGCCAGCAAACTCCCTGGGGAGGGAGGAATCGTGCCGGACGACGTGGACTTTATAGATTAGCGTGGGTGAAACGACGCACGACGGCGACACAACTCCCGAGGGACCATGCACGCGTGCTGACATTGTAGACGGCGTGGACGCTGTAGCAGGACCACGAACGCAACTCCCAAGGGAGCCGTGCTGGTGTTGTACGACGGCAGCGAGCGAGCACAACTCCCGAGGGACCATGCACAGCATGCTGACGTTGTAGACGATGTGGACGCTGTAGCAGGCCCACAAACGTAACTCCCCCCAAGGGGAACTTGTGCTGGTGTTGTAGGCGACGTGGACTTTAGATTAGCGTGGGGTGAAACGACGCATGACGACGACAACGGGGACACAACTCCCGAGGGACCATGCTGGCATTGTAGACGACGTGGACTCATGCAGTAGCAGTTCCCCCCACGAACACAACTCCCAAGGGAGCCGTGTTGGCGTTGTACGACGGCTGCAGCGAGCGAGCGAGCACAACTCCCGAGGGACCATGCACAGCATGCCGGCGTTGTCGACGTCGTGGACTGCTCAGTAGCAGGATCACGAACACAACTCCCAAGGGATCCGTGCCGGCGTTGTAGACGCCATGAACAGGAGGGAGGGTCAACAAAAAAAGATTAGCGTGGGGTGAAACGACGCATGACGACGACGACGACGACGGGCACAACTCCCGAGGGACCATGCTGGCATTGTAGACGACGTGGACTCATGCAGTAGCAGTTCCCCCCACGAACACAACTCCCAAGGGAGTCGTGCTCGCTCGCTCGCTCGCTCGCTCGCTGCAGCGAGCGAGCACAACTCCCGAGGAGGGACCATGCACAGCATGCTCACGTTGTAGACGTCGTGGACTCATGCAGTAGCAGGACCACGAACACAACTCCCAAGGGATCCGTGCTGGCGTTGTAGACGCCATGAACAGGAGGGAGGGTCAACAAAAAAGATTAGCGTAGGGAGACTGAGTATATAAAGGAGGAGGACGCACGGGTACAACAGAAAGGAAGAAAAAAATATGACTGCCAATATCGCTGCTACTACTGCTGTTGAACCGTCGAATGACTCAACGTGCCCAGGCTATTTAGTTCCGGCAGACGTGGTACGGGCGTGGCAACGTAATCAGAAGGTGTTAGAGATCGACAGACCCGCTGACAAGAACGTAGGAGAAAAGTTGACTGAGCTGGAGCAGGCTGTAAAACGAAAAGATGGTGACGACGTGATCCCAGCCTCTGACAAACAGATGATTGTGGCTCGTAAATTAGGCAATTTCTTGACTAGCAAGAAGACACGTGGGATAGACAATGTGGCTGTCTCACGTGAAGGACTTCCGACCTCAGCAGGACAACCGGATACTACACAAACGCCTGAGGAAAGAATGCTAGCGAACATCCCCGGCACTTACACACGGAGAGCTAGGAAAATCATGCAAGCGTGGGCTGAGAAAGGAATGACATGGGACAAAGACGGAAAAGTTTATCTGGATGGACGACGCGTGTCGGGTGCGAATATGAACTCACTTCTGCGGCACGCTGCGACTCGAAGTGTACGGGGTCCGGTGCCAGAGGGATACGAGCCCATATTTCAACACATGGAAACTCGCCAGTTACCACGAGCGACGTATGTCAACCCCGTGTGGAAAAAAATGCCCCCGTTTGAGTCGGGAAGTTCTGACGAAGGTGGGGCAGTGGGATATACCTCCCCTCCGTCATTCGCGCCTGCCGCCGCAACCAGTTCTTTCACGCCTTCAGAAGAATGGGTGAGTATAGGTGACGTCGACGACGACGACGACGACGACGATGTCGTTATCACGGGTGTAAAGAAAAGAAAGAGAAAGAAGTTGATGCCTCATTGACTATAACACGTTTTTTACACCCTTCCCTCCCCTCCTCCTGTCAACAACAGAAAAGAAAATAGATCGAACAGTTGCGGAGAAAGAGGGGAAAAAAAGCGTATTTAACTAACGAACCTTCCAAGCCTTTTCACAACATCTGTGCTCACACCTCCACCATGATCAAGGGAAGCAGTCAGCAGCAAGACGAATTTTACCTAACCCTGCCTAGCAACTCCAGTAAAAAATACTATGGCAAACAAGAGACGGCTCATTACTTCACAAAACTACACGGTTCCGTTACCCTGGACCCCGCTGAATGGATGGTAGGTCTGGCCGAAATCACATACCCCAAGAGTTATGACAGCATCCCGGCCTGTAACTTTGTCGCTCACAAACACCTGGAACAACCATCAGCGCTAGGACGACCTTGGATAACCGCAGATTGTACGATGCCGGCGAGACGCTACATCTCTCCCCCAGATCTGATCAGAGAGTGGAGAGATGTTTTCAAGCAGAACATTCATCACGTTCACTTCAGAGACAAGATCAAGCTCTCATTTGACAAAACTTCCCAGAGATGTTCATTTGAGTTCGCCCCGGGCGGATATACTCTCACACTCAGCGACCCTCTGGCCATCAGTCTGGGTTTTGATAAGGACGACGGCGATCCTGTGTGGAACAGTAAAAACGAACGCTACGGTATACGCATCCCCAAAAGGGAACCCTCAGAAAACACTCTCGTCAACAGAGACGGACGCATTATGGTCCTGGCACATCACCCAGTCAGCGTGGATCGGATAATACCCGTGATCTACGTCTACTGCGATCTGATAGAGCGTCAGCGAGTGGGAGACGCGTACGTGCCGCTATTGAGAACGCTGACAGTGCCAATAAAACCAGAGGACGAACTGGTCACCGAAACATTTCACAACGTGCACTACACAGGCCTCGAGCGAGGAACATTTGAGACTGTTGAAATACAATTGGTCGACCACTTGGGTATAAATATACCTTTTCAAACAGGTGACGTCATAGTGAAGTTGCACTTTAAGCGCAAAACATGAGCAGAACGGTACACCACGTTGGCGGACTACCCGTCTTCAGGGGATACAACTCACAATACGGATCCGGTCTGGGTAATGTACTAGGAGGAATAATGCGTATGGCCGTCCCCTTCATCGCACCCGTCGTCAAACGGTTAGGAAAAACACTTGTGAGAGCTGGAGCCGGGCGACTGGAACGGGTGATTGACGATCTGGGGGGAAGTGCTGCTGAACCCGCAACACCAAGAAGAAGAGCGGTGAGAAGACCAGTTAAAAGGGGGAGATCCGCGCCCACAGGCTCATTCCGGCGAAGGACCAAACCACGAAGGACACGGGACATACTGACTTAGGAGACAAACCAAACACCTTCCTCCCCTCATGGATTGGCAATCAGACGGGTCAACTCACCAAGGATGTCCATGTTCCAAGTCAGAGTTGGAACTATTTACCGCTCCACCATACAACATGTCAATGGAGAGAGGGGATTACATCATCCACCGACCTGTGGCTTCCATCACAGGTAGTGGACCCATCGAATTTCACGTTCAGGCGTCCACGGAAGATTACATCGACCTCGGACGCACCAAGTTGCAACTGACTCTCAAAGTCGTCAAAGCTGACAACACCGCTATCGCTAATGATGCGAAAGTGTCCACGTCTAATCTGCTGCTGCACACCCTCTTCTCCCAAGTCGACTGCAAACTAAATGAGAAACTGGTCACTCCCAGCGTAAACACCTACCCTTACAAATCGTACTTTGAGACGGTCCTGTCCCATGGACCCGACAGCTTGAAGAGTTGGCTACAGGCCGAGCTGTTTGAGGAGGACGATCCTTGCAACGACGACTACGATCCCACGGAAGGAGGCGCTCAAGCCGGGTTGAAGAAAAGAAACACACGCATCCGTGAAAGCAGAACCTTCCAGCTGATCGGGCGACCCCACGTGGACATTTTCATGCAGGACAAATATCTACTGCCAGGCGTCGACATCGGTCTAAAATTCATCAGGTCCAACGGGGCTTTCCACCTGATGGGTGATGGCGTTGCAGGATTCAAAGTCATAATCGAAGATGCCAGCCTGCACGTGAGGAAAGTCAAAATCAATCCTACCGTGGCCCTTGAACACGCCCAAGAGCTTCAGAAAGGCGTCCCTGCCAAATATCCTCTGAGACGGGGCGTCGTCACGTCTTCCACTATCCCAAATGGTACCCTGTCCTTCAACAAGGAAAATCTCATCACTGGTCAACTACCTAGGAGAGTTTTCTTGGGACTGGTCACCAACACCACTTTCAACGGCAACGGTAAAGAAAACCCGTTCAACTTCCAACACTTCAACCTGAATTATCTCACGCTGTCCGCCGGCAATCAGCAGTTCCCCACACAACCTCTCACACCAGACTTTACTGCAAACACGTTCCAATACACAGAAGCCTTCAATCTACTGTACCAAGCTGCCAATCTGCACAACTCCAACAGCGGTCTGGTCATCAACCACAACAATTACCGTCAGGGATACACCATCTACGGTTTCGATCTAACCACCGACATGTGTGAAGGAGCACACATTGATCCGATAAAATACGGCACTTTGAGACTGGAAGCTCACTTTGCCCAACCACTAGCAAACCCGATAAACATCATCTGCTACGCTGAATACGACAACATGATACAAATCGGTCAAGACAGAAACGTGCTGGTGGACTATGCCCCATCCTAAGCAGCTAACGTTCTCCTGGACAACTGAAAAAAAAGAGGAGTCGTCAAGATCGCCAAAGACATTACCAAATTATGATTGTGTATGTACATATGCATGTATTTTTTCCAATAAACCGAGAAAAACATCACCTCGCGTTGTTTTCTTACGACATTACAGTAGATCCCCTCTCCAGACACACACACATCCTCAATTTTTTTGTTGCCTCATTGTTGAAACTGTTACCACCCGGTAAACGATAGATCAACACGATCCATGATATCCCATTCTGCTTCTGGAAGGCTGGGATTTTGGGATGGGAGCTCGATGTCGCAGCTCGCAACGTTGATACGAGCTGCGACACACTACCCCCCATCAATGTCGCAGCTCGCAACAACCATTCGAGCTGCGACTCACATCCTAGAAACTCAGCTCACCGTCACATCCTAGAAACTGTACTTTGGTCCACATCCCAAACGGGTACAAAGAACTACGATCTACAATGCATGAGGCATTAGATATATGGTGTATTGTCGACTTCTTGCATCAGGAGCTCAGTACGATACAGCTATCCCATTAGAGCACGAATACCCTACGAACTCACAATGTAGCCCATCGTTTTCAATTCGCAAAGGTTCGTAGTACTGTCTGACAAATTCTTCTTAATGTCATCCTGCACTCCTACTAGATTCGGCCATGTTCGTGGCATTCGCCAATGTTCCTGGAAAGTTTCAGGAGTGCTATTGCATGTGAAATACCTACGTAGTGGAATCGGCAAAGTCATAATTCCGTAATAAGGTCGCAATGAATTCGAAATGAGATCAAAATCATCATAATAGCATCTTGTAGCATACGTAATTATCGTAACATATTCATAGTATATTCGCACCATTCATATGTAATACGTACTGAGGGCGTGAATGATATTGTTATGGTTAATTGAACACGTGGAATTCGAGCCAGCCTGGATTGGACACAGCATAAAACCCAAGGATAAGAAGAAAAAAAACACAAAAGGCAGAGAATTAAGATGAGTAGCCTTGGTGATTGGTAAGTATTCAATCCATACCGCAATAGACTTAAAGAATGAAAACTGTGACGGCAGAGGCTATAGACTAGTGGGAAATCACAAAAACGAGGAGGTTAGGGGCAATTTTGAGTAGAGCACTGGAATCAGACTTTTTAACATAATTCAAGGGTGCTGAATCCAATAAGATGGGATCCCAAGCAAAAATTGTGAGGTTTTGACCAGGTACTTGCTCATTTTACTCAGTGTGCTCAACAAAATGACCTCCGAGAAAGAGCATTTGGTGATAAAAGTAAGAAATTATATCTCTTAACCCAATCCGAAGGCACTAAATCCAATGAAACCATAGTTTCAAAGTGATTATATTGAGTTCTTGACCTTGTGTCACTCAATTTACTCATTTGGCTCAGTTGAATGCAGGGCTTAACACATTTGAGGCAGGCCTTGAAAACTAGACTTTATAGCATAAATCATAGATAAAAAAATGAAATTAAATCAGTTTTCAACCCCAACAATAGTTTTCACTGTGCACTTGCTCATTTTGCTCATTTCCTCAACACAAGATAGCACAAAGCGTATTTTGTGTAGAAGTTGAGAACCAATTAAACTGTCTTGAATAATTTGAGGATGCTGATTTTAGTAAAAGCAATTGCAAAGCCAAATTTTGAGTTTATGACCAGGTACATACTCACTTTACTCTCTGTGCTCAATATAATATGGTATATAAGCAAGGCATTTATGCATTGCAGCCTACAACTAGAATTTTTAGCATAATTAAGGTATGCTGATTCCAATGAAACCAGTTTCTAAGTCAAAATGTATGTTTTTTAGGCATGATCTTGCTCATTTTACTCAAAGTGCTCAATAGAATATAATGCAGGGATGCTATGTACCCGAAAGTTGCAAACGAGACTCTTTAACACAAATTGCTTGTGCTGAGTCTAATAAAATTGGCTTACAAGTGTAATTTTGAATTTCTGACCATGTGTTTAGCTAATTTTACTCATTGCCTGCAATGCAAAATAGGTAGGTAATAGGTCTACTCTATTTGAAATAAAATGTGTATGGAAGTTTGGAACTGTACATTTGAACCCAAAATAACTATGTGGAAGATAATGATGCTAGCATCCAAGCAAAATGTATAGTATTTCACCTCATAATTGCTCATATTGCTTCATCCACTCAATACCAATAGATAATGAAGGTACCTTTGGAGAGTGAAAGGTCAGATTTTTTATATCTTTTTTCATTAATTGTGCATGCTGGGGAGAAATGAAATTAGTTCTGAAATCAAATTTTGAATGATTGCCTTCATTTGAGCCATCATTTACTCAGTTTGCTCAATACCTTGCCCTCAAGGTATGAGAAAGGAACCAGATTTTTTATCACAATTCAGGTATGCCAAACTCAGTGAGACCATTTGCAATACAAAACTTTATGCTTTTGATGGTGCATTTACTCATGTTACTTACTACACTCAATGAAATCTCTCTGTGTATTACAATCTGCTTCAAGTGGTCTAACACTTTTGAATACATTTGCACACTGTTGCGCATATGAAATTAGTGACATTGGAATTAG
>CBDBEG010000003.1:0-8695 GCA_965204255.1 Rubritalea sp. | reverse complement strand
CAGAGTGCTCTGTTGGTAACAGCACAAAAAAGCCAGTAACCACCATGCTAACCTTCCCCTGGAAATGTACAGTTTTACATTGTAACCACCTGGGAAACACCTGGAAACCACTGGTGCTGATGACCCGACATTTGGATTATTGCCCGAGCGCTAGCGAGGGTGATAACCAAAGTGTTAGGTCATCAGCACCAGTGGTTTCCAGGTGTTTCCCAGGTGGTTATAATGTAAAACTGTACATTTCCAGGGGTAGGTTAGCATGGTGGTTACTGGCTTTTTTGCACAGTGTAAAATGCACTGTTGGTCGCTAAATTCACTCTACCTGATACTGTATCTTGCCATTAAAACTCTTAAAGTGCTAGTCACGACAGTTGATGCACTGGGACACTTTGAAACAGGATAATTACAGCACAGTGCGAGGGGATGGGGGAGGTAGGGTCGGCGAGGTACGAGCCGGCACTACATCCCCCAAGCCCGAGCATAAGGATTTTAAGCTATAGTAACTGTCAAAGATCCAGCCACTCCATGTCTAAGTGAATGTTCAGCACTTTAAGAGTTAACATAAGCCACAATAATGAGTTCATTGAAAGGAATTCAAGGAATTGAATAACTGTAGTCTGCATTATGAGTGGGATACATAATTTTTGTTAATATTGTGACCCGCTCGGGGTGCTGGGGGTTCTTGCTACGTCTTTTGCCCATCACTGAGACAACGCTGGAGTACTCTCTTGGTTCCTTTTATTCTTCCACGTAAACCTTCTTTGCATGTACAAGCGATTTGAAATCATAAACCATTTGCATTCACATGGGTGGCACAACCTTCTCTCTTGAAGTCCACAGCACAACTGAGCTCAAATCTACGTGCACCCCCTGACTTTCACACGTTTAACCAATCAGATTTAACTATCCTTACATGAGCCAATCAGCTCCTGCCACATCATTTTGTTGCTTTCATGCGGTAATTTCCACCATTCACTGCCTTGTTTTCAAACCAATGTAACTACCAATCAAATGTGTATGTTCTTACGTGCTGGGCCCAACGCCAGCGTTCCTCGGGAACGCGCGTCACGTTGTCCCGTCATAGAGGCAGCGTGCGTCGGGGGCGCACGCTGCACGCGTCGTGGACATGCCGTCCCACTAACCTAAGCAGGGGAGAGAGAGAGCCTGGGCTCTTTTCACCAATATATTTTCTTGATTGCAATATGTATCCTTCATAATGGACACTAGCAAGCTCGAAGTAAACATCCTTGTTTGTAAGTCATATAAATGGATTTTATTGCCATAGCGTTGTGTGGGCACTGGCATTTGGTGCGATCCTTTATTTCCTTTCCGGATCTCTTCAGCTTACACCTGTGACATTTTTATAAAGTCGTGGGTATATTATATGATACAAAAAATAACGGAGAATATCTTTGGACTGCACAGGACTGCACAGCAGGCCACAAACAAAATGGGCTGTCAGCCTGGTGATTGCAGCTGGCTGTTTTAATTTTCTTCGCGGATTTGTGGGAGGAAGTAGAAGATACTTTTACAGAAAAAGGTGTGGGACGGGGGTCAGGACTTCCGTTCTTGCATTTTTTGTCACCAGAGTTACTAGTATATTCTTCAGACCGTAAGTTTCCAAAGATAAACTAATTTGTTGTATATTGAACTTTGAAGAATTCCTGATCATATCTGAAATAGACGAAACTACTTAAAGATGAATTGTTAGCCTCTTTACTACTATCATTTATCGCCTTTGTTTACAGTACTTCTTCATAAAAGTTTGTGTCTAAGAGTTCTTGATAACTGTCATACAATTGCTAATACACTATTGTTTAAACCACGAATATGTCCAGCTACTCTGAAACAGTTCTGTAAATAAATGTCCTACGGACTGCATGGGAGCCTTCATCTTCCGGTTGGTAGCCTTGGTCCTAGCACAGACCCCGCACTTCCTACACCAGTCCTCAACGGTCGCCCTCATCTTAGGCCAAAAATAAGGGGACTGTCTGAGCCGACTGAGTGTTTTCTCCATTCCAAAGTGACCTGCCATCCTGTTATCATGATGCTCTGTCAGGATGTCGGCCTGGCCAGCTGGGGGAACTATGGCTTTCCATTGACTTTCCCCTACAGCTTCCTTCCAGTGATAGTACCAGACCCCGTCTTTCCGCTGCAGTTGGTTCCACCGGGACCAATAGTACTTCACTTCTGCCCGCTCCCGGGCTATCTCTGCCCAGCTGGGCCATTGGGCCCAAGTCCCTACGACTTGGAGATCAGGATCAGCTTCCTGCCATTTCCTTATCTCCGCCATCCACTCGTTAGAAGTGGCTATGTTCGCTGCTCTCTGCTTTCTCTGCCGTTCGGTTCGGCCCCTCATCCTCCTGGTACCTCTACGTACAGCTCGGATGATCTCAGGGGTCTCAGAGGCTATCTCAGAGCCCTTGGCCGTCTCGTGGCCCTTCTGGCAGTTCTTGCAACGTCCCTCACACGGGATCCTGGAGAGTCCGTCACTGTTGCCATGTTTCAGGCCTGGCCGATGTTCAATGTCGAAATCGAACCTGGCCAATCTCTCCAGCCATCTTGCCATCTGTCCCTCAGGGTCCTTGAATCCAAACAACCACCTCAGGGAGCCATGGTCCGTCCTGAGTAGGAACTTCCTGCCGATCAGGTAGTGCTTGAAGTGGCCCGTGAACCACACGATGGCCAGCAGCTCCTGACGGGTAACGCAGTAGTTACGTTCACTCTTGGTCAGACGTCGACTCCCGTAGGCGATTACCACCTCCTTCCCGTCCTGCACCTGGGAGAGCACAGCCCCGATGGCACACTTGCTAGCGTCCGTGTCCAGGATAAACTTCTCCTGCATGTCAGGATAACCCAGGATGGGGGCAGACACTAGCCTTCCCTTGAGTGCCTCGAAGGCCCTTTGCTCCTCTGCTCCCCACTTAAAGACGGCCGCCTTCTGCGTTAAGGCGATGAGGGGTGAGGCGACCTTGGCGTAGTCCTTCACGAACCTCCTGTAGTAGCCCGTGAGCCCTAAGAATGACCGTACTGCCTTCACGGACTTCGGGACGGGCCACTCCTTCACCGCCTGGACTTTGTCCTCCTCAGTGGTCACTCCCTCAGCGCTAACCCGGTGCCCAAGGAAGCTAACTTCCTTACGGAAGAGATGACATTTCTTGGGCTTGAGCTGTAAATTCGCCTTCCGAATTCGCTCAAAGACCAGGCGTAGCCGTTCAAGCTGCTGTTCCACCGTGGAGGAGAACACAATGATGTCATCCAGGTACAGCAAAGCGACCTTCCACTGGAGTCCAGAGAGTACTTTCTCCATGAGGCGCTCGAAGGTGCTCGGGGCATTACAGAGCCCGAATGGCATGACCCTCCACTGGTACAGCCCGTAGCGGGTGCAGAAGGCTGTCTTCTCGGCGTCCTGGGGGTCCATCTCGACCTGCCAGTAGCCTGAGGCCAAGTCCAACGTGGAGAAGAGCTGGGCCCCTGCCAGGGCATCCAGGTTATCGTCCACACGAGGCAGGGGGTAGGCGTCCTTCTCCGTGACGTCGTTAAGGCGCCTGTAGTCCACACAGAACCGTACGCTCCCGTCCTTCTTCTTCACCAGGACCACTGGGGAAGCCCACGCAGAGCTAGATGGCTCAATCACCTTCTGCTTGAGCATCTTATCTAGCTCCTCCTGGACTACGGACTCTTGCCCCAGAGGTGCCCGCCTTGGTGGCTGCCGGACAGGGCGACGCTCTCCCGTGTGGATCGTGTGCTGCACCAGACTGGTCCGGCCAAGGGGCTTCCCTGCTGACGCGAAGATGTCACTGTACTCCTCGAGGAGATCATGGAGCTGGTCACTGTCCCCGTCACCAAGTTCCTCTTTCCCCCTCTCGTACAGGTCCTCTAGCTCAGGAGTCCACGGGGACGGGTCGTCTCTGGTCCGGACTGCCCTCCCCTTGCTGCGTGCGGGATCCTCCAGTACCTCTACTGCCTGGTAGGCGGCCATCACATCTCCAATGGCCACGAACCGCTTCCTGGCACTAGGGTTGAGGATCCGGACAGGCACTATCTTCCCTCGTCTCCTGGCTAACGTGGCGGCAACCCCTAGTTGCCTCTTCCTCATGAACTTAGGGATGCCCGTGAGCATTCCTGTCGTCATGGTCTCAGCTTCCTCGTCAATCCGCCCCTCGATGACCATCTCGGTCCGGGCGGGGATGGAGTAGCTCTTCACAGCCTTCACCTCCACGGTAGGGACCTCACTGAGGAGAGGAACTCGGCACTTGATCTCCCGTCCGTCTATCTCCAGCACCTCATGCTCCCAGTTCCAGTAGCATCGATGCCTACGCAGGAAATCTCGGCCTAGCACTCCCTCGTCCTCGATCCCCGCAACGATGAAGCTGTGCTCGTACTCTCGTCCATTGAGGACAATCGTCAGGGTGCACGTCCCTAAGACGGGGACTCGACTTCCGTTGATGGCGGTCATCGGGACTCGGGTGTCTCCTAGAGGGATGTGGCTCAAGGCCCTCCTGTAGGTGCTGATGGAGATGATCGACCTCGTCGCTCCCGTGTCCACCAGCCACCTAACCTCGGGTTGGTGTTGTTCCCCAGGAAGAGACTTGACCTGTCCTAGTACTTCTACCTCGACCTCGTCCTTATCAGACCGTAGTACCTTACCTAGGGCCTCCCCTGGGCTGTTATTGCTCTCTTGTCCGTAACCCTCACAGCTACGAGCCGTGTCATTATGTTCCCTAACACCGTTAGGGGCGACAGCCGTCCCGGCGGAGCAAGTCCGACAGCTAGCACCGGCCACCGTTTGTTGACACTCTAGGAGGTCACCATTTGGGGCCTTGCACCAACTGCCAGCCCCACATCCCCCGGCGCGGACCGCTGCCCCGCCCGATGGTACAATCTCCTCTAAACACGAACAACATGGTATAAGTCCTTCACTGATCCCTAATGACTCCTTTGCCATATCAGTCCTGCACTCTAAACATACTGTCTCTCTCTCAGCTCCCAGCTCTGTCTGTCCCTCGAGTGTCCTTCCTGACAGACTAATGTCCTTGGCTGGGAGCTGGCTGCTATCCGATGGGACGGAAGGGAGACGTCCCTTAGTCCCACACACTCGTGGATCTGGCCTCGTACCCTCGGACTCCTGGTGCCGCCGGAACCCCATCTGACTGTTGGAGGCGCCTCGAGGCGGAACAGCTGAGCTCCTGACCTCACACCCACAAACAACAGGCATCGCCTTTTGGGGACTCTCTACGAGGTCACCAGTTGGGATACTCTGCTGCCCATGGACGCTACCGGCCCTGGCGCTCCCTGCCTCCACCCGGACACCTGCGCAACCTGTCACTCCTTGGTTCCTGCTGCACCCCTCCCTCGGGCGTGAGACCAGCCCTACTCTGTCAGTCCTCTGCATAGCTAAAAGCAGCTCCCCTAAGAAATCCCTTACCCCTGGGCAGAGTCCCGAGCCACCCTCTAGTGCTCTGATCAACGCTATGACCAGGACTCTCCAGGGGCAAGTTCCCATGGAACAGCAGCCCTTGCTGACCTCAGGTCGTCCCTGTGCAGGGCACGGGGCGGCGCACCCAATGCTGGCCGATCCCCCGTCTCGATGACCACACTCTTTCTGGGGAGGACTCTCACTACACAAAGTCCCAACAGAGTTACAAAAATGTGGCTTACCCACAGTGTCCTTGTCCGCCCTTCCATCCTCATCAGCAGCATTACGGGCGCCTAATGCTGCTCCTGCCCGTTTCCCGACCGCGTCTTCTTCTCATCGGCCTTCTTCTGTCGGCAGTCCCTCTGGAAATGGCCCGTCTTCTGGCAGTAGAAGCACCGGGTCGACTTCTCCTGGGCCCTAGGTGGCCTGGTCCCTTGGCTCGGCAGTCGCTGCAGGAAGTCCTCGAGCAGGCGCTCCATGGTAGCTGTTAGATCGGCCCCTGGACCCTGGTTACTGGTCCTAACGGCTCGGGCTGCTGTCACATCGTCGTCCTCCCAAGACTGGGTCTCCGACTCTCCCATGGATCGTAGCTTGTGGGATGAGGATGTTGGTCGCCTGGCCTCACTGATCTGCCACGACTCCATGTCAATGGCAGCCTTCACCGCTTGATCAAGGGTTCGAGCCTTACTCTGGTAGACTGCCACTCTCTGCTCATGGTCTGGCAAGGCTTCACGGAACTTCTCAATGGCCAGCTCATCCACCCCCGGCCTGCCAATGTCGGGATAGGCTCTCTGTACTAGGCGGCTGATGTCTTGGGCTAGAGCAGGAAGGGATTCCTTGTTCTTACGGCGACGGCTCCTCAGCTCCGATTTGAATACCTCGGAGAGGTGCTGATCTCCAAATCGATCGTCTAGGGCCTGGCACAGGTCACTGTACGTAGCCGTCTGCTCAGGGGTGAGGCTCTCCGTGTAGCTCAGGGCCTCCCCCGTCAGGTTGACCCATAGTAGGTCCAGCTTCTGGCCCTCCGTCCAACCATTGATCCGGCTGACGCGCTGGAAATGGTTGTGGTACTCTCGCCAGGTAGTTGTGCCTTCATACGTCCTTGGTTTCACTTGGGTTCTCGAGGGAGGAGGCTGTTCCTCGCCCATCAGGTCTGTTACGTGGTGGACTGGAGCTCCCAGGTCAGGTATCTCCGGCTGGCTCCCCTGGTCCTGGGCTGGCTCTGCTGCATTCTCCAGGGATCCCACTTCTGACACCAATTCTGTGACCCGCTCGGGGTGCTGGGGGTTCTTGCTACGTCTTTTGCCCATCACTGAGACAACGCTGGAGTACTCTCTTGGTCCTTTTATTCTTCCACGTAAACCTTCTTTGCATGTACAAGCGATTTGAAATCATAAACCATTTGCATTCACATGGGTGGCACAACCTTCTCTCTTGAAGTCCACAGCACAACTGAGCTCAAATCTACGTGCACCCCCTGACTTTCACACGTTTAACCAATCAGATTTAACTATCCTTACATGAGCCAATCAGCTCCTGCCACATCATTTTGTTGCTTTCATGCGGTAATTTCCACCATTCACTGCCTTGTTTTCAAACCAATGTAACTACCAATCAAATGTGTATGTTCTTACGTGCTGGGCCCAACGCCAGCGTTCCTCGGGAACGCGCGTCACGTTGTCCCGTCATAGAGGCAGCGTGCGTCGGGGGCGCACGCTGCACGCGTCGTGGACATGCCGTCCCACTAACCTAAGCAGGGGAGAGAGAGAGCCTGGGCTCTTTTCACCAATATATTTTTGTAAGTCATATAAATGGATTTTATTGCCATAGCGTTGTGTGGGCACTGGCATTTGGTGCGATCCTTTATTTCCTTTCCGGATCTCTTCAGCTTACACCTGTGACATTTTTATAAAGTCGTGGGCATATTATATGATACAAAAAATAACGGAGAATATCTTTGGATCATGGACGATTTATAGGTGCAAGTTTAAGAATGTAAGGAGAGACAGAGAAAGAGAGAGAGAGAGAGAGAGGGGGGGGAGGGGGGGGGGAGGGATTGGAAGGAACTGTAGAAGGGATTTGGTTGTTTATTGACACCTGGTCTCAGGAATGACATTCGGTGTCATGTATGACCATTCTTTTTATACGCTTGCAAATCACAGGACTGCACAGCAGGCCACAAACAAAATGGGCTGTCAGCCTGGTGATTGCAGCTGGCTGTTTTAATTTTCTTCGCGGATTTGTGGGAGGAAGTAGAAGATACTTTTACAGAAAAAGGTGTGGGACGGGGGTCAGGACTTCCGTTCTTGCATTTTTTGTCACCAGAGTTACTAGTATATTCTTCAGACCGTAAGTTTCCAAAGATAAACTAATTTGTTGTATATTGAACTTTGAAGAATTCCTGATCATATCTGAAATAGACGAAACTACTTAAAGATGAATTGTTAGCCTCTTTACTACTATCATTTATCGCCTTTGTTTACAGTACTTCTTCATAAAAGTTTGTGTCTAAGAGTTCTTGATAACTGTCATACAATTGCTAATACACTATTGTTTAAACCACGAATATGTCCAGCTACTCTGAAACAGTTCTGTAAATAAATGTAGCTGAATTAACTGGAAACTGATGCTGAATGGACACTCCTACCACGTGGATGACCACTTTACCATTTGTGTAAGCCCACAGACACATCCAAATCCAGCACAGTTTTGAAGTGAGATTGTAACATTTTTACTGAAAATTCACAATGTGACATGGCGTGATATTTGTTGCTAATATGTATAACAAATACATGAACACATATTCATTATTTTCCTTGTAATTGTAGCGAGTAAGAAACTCAGTGGTGTGATACACGCACTCTTGGACATTCCCAGTGCAACAGGACTATTAATTAATCAATTTACCATAGCAACACTTTATCCCTTTGGACCCTAGACACAGACAATAATCTGATTGTACTCTTAAAACGTACAAGTATGTAGCATTTGGTAATTGTTATATTTTGAGCGTACCAAGAGACCTGACGATACACATTTATATATGCCGTCATTATTGCCTCTGTCAAGGAGGGTATGTTTTCATCTATATCAGTCTGTCTGTCCATCATCAGGATAACTCAGAAATATTGTGAATGGTACAGTACAAACATCTGCATGCACTTCTAAAAATGTCCTATTTCCAGGTCATAACAACCTGTTAACCACCAGTACTGATGGTTAACAGTTCGTTGTGACCTGGAAATGGACATTTTTAGAAGTGGCTAGCATGGTAGTTAC
>CBDBEG010000002.1:0-26583 GCA_965204255.1 Rubritalea sp. | reverse complement strand
CATTCATGGCAAAAGTGTAAAAACAAGCCCTACTTAATTACTCAATTAATTAAATTGCAATTTTGAGGCATTTCCATTGCTCAGAAAATTTAGCATCTCATTTTTTCGGATTCAGCATGCCCAAATTAGGTTAGATGACATTTCAAATCACTTTAGTAGTCATTTATTGCAAAAGTGTAAAAAATGAGTCCTAATTAATTAGTCAATTAATTAAATTGCAATTTTGAGGCCTTTCTGTTGTTCAGAAAATTTGGCAACTCATTTTTTCGGATTCAGCATGCCCAACTTAGGTTAGATGACATTTCAGAACACTTTTACCAAAAAATGCACTCACATGTTGCTTTTTGTGTAATTTCTTCCAGTCTATTACCTCCAAGTAGAACAGTCACTGCTAAACAAACTTCAGTGAGATTTCATGTTAATTTTGCATGTGAAAAATATTGCCAGGTTTGGGGTGGTAGGTTTTCACTTATTAAGAAATTAATATAAACGCCAAAAGCTCCATGGTCTGAAATATGATTTTGCAATGAGTACTTTCACATTTCGTAACCTCATCAGTTCACAATCCGTGGGGTGTTGGCGTTTACTCTTCCAACGTGTAAATATTGTCTAAAGCTACGGCACTGTCACACCAGAATTGTGAACTTTGGTTTAAACAGTATTTATTTGATATTACTCAGCCAGGGGACAAGTACTGTGTAGTACGTCTCTTTAAGAGAGCATAGTGCTAGGACAATAGGTACCCCGGGCGCGTGACAACGCACTATTAGGATCTACTAGTACTCGCCTTGGAATGTTGGTAAAACATGTCATGGGAACGACTGATGGATGTCAAATATTGTTTTAATAGGTCATGTTTATTTACTACCAGATAAGACTCATCAGGACACATACTAGAATTTCCCAGACATCTTAAGATTTGCAAAGACAATCCAGGAGCCAAATTCTGATATTTGTTATCACTATGCAAATATGTTGGAAGTTTAAGGACCTAAGATTAGACTACTACTACTTCAAAACAACGTGAGACTGCACTGTGATTTGTCTTTATAAATCCTAGACTGTGTCCTGTTCATGAAACAAACCATGAGTCCCACACCTGATTGTCCGTCTACCTTCACGACTAGCTAAAACTCACTGAGATCAACTAAGATTGTTTAAGATTTATCGTACAAATGTCTTAAGATCCATCAACGCAAGTCACGAAGTTGTGGTCGTCTGACATTTGGTGTCTGTATGTGTAAATATTGTTCAAGTTTAACACACATTCATTTCTAGTCTGTTTTCCAAGCCAGCGTTCTCCTAGCGTTCACTGGGGCGTAAAGTGCAGACGCACTAAGAGAGTCACAGAAACCTTAACCTTAAAGAAAACCTATTTATTCAGCTCCCATACACCAGGCCCTGTATGTACGTGCTGGCTGGGCACTGGTACTGATTGTGTGAGATACTGTGCAATCACTAAAACAAGATATACTCTAATAGTTAGCTATTAAAGGAGGAGGTCTTCAGATAGTAGGAGATATTCAGATGTGAGACTCAAACACACTGAGATTTTCGAACCCTGTGATATTTTAAAAGCCACACTGAGATATAGTTAAAGTGAGATTCTGAGACAAATTTTAGACTCACAGACTAGTACTTTGTGTTTGAAGATCACTGATATTTTTTCCCGGATACACTTTTGGGTCAGTCCAAGTCCTTTCGTCAGATTCCCTGCAAACCTGCGGATTATTAACAGTTTGCTGTAAGTAAAAGTTTTACCATAGTCATGTAAACAAGTAGCTCGTGAGGGTCATGATAAGCGGTTTTATAAGATTCTACAAGTGAAAGAATATTTCGTTCATTTTCTGTATACTATTTCTGGCTCTCCCGGGCTGGCTCTATTTCGTAAAGATTTCTAATGCATCACAAGGCACTAGTGTGGTATTCTGATAAGTATGGAGAATCTGTTTAACTCTTACAGTGCCAGTCACGACAATTGATGCACTGCGACACTTTGAAACAGGATAATGACAGCACAGTGCGAGGGGATGGGGGAAGTAGGGTCGGCGAGGTACGAGCCGGCACTACTTCCCCCATGCCCGAGCATAAGGGCTTTAAAATACAGTAACTGTCAGAGATCCATCCATTCCAACATACGGGCCTGGCAGTTTAAGTGTTAAAAAAATGCAAATAAATGTTGAAGACCTTTCTTCTACATGCCTATTACAATACTGATAGTTCATGGGGACACGTGCTGAGATCGATGCTCAGTTCGGTTATCACACATTTCTCTGTAATTCTTTTTATATAGATTTTGTATCTCAAATAAATCTTCATTTAACTTGTATTCAGGGTTTGAAATCACAAGCTGGTTAAACTATGTGTTCAGTTAGTATATTGATTTCATTGAATTCAGTGTCTGGATAAGCCTAGCTGGTTAAACTTTAAAATTCATGACTATTCATATATTACAATTGTGTTATTTTCATATGGTTATGCAAGTATGTTTTAATGCAAGTATGTTTTTCATATACATTATATGATTTTCACATGAACGCTGTACTATTTGTGCAATACCTAAAACGAATGTGTATTAATATCAAAATATCCATAACATAAATTTAACATTGACAAAAGACCATTTCCTAAAAGAGGTTGTCACAGTTTTTTCAGTATCATCAATAATGTTATGAAATAGGTGAACAGAAAACATGAGGGCTGGAACTTAGTCTTTAAAATTTCATCCATGACTGCCTCTGCCTTATATAACGTTCACCTTTCCCACGTTACGCTTTCTAACTTCCATGTGTGTACATGTGTTAAGTTTCTGCTGACACACACTTTTTTTACAACAGATATTTCAAAGTTGCATAAGTAGAAAGCTAATTGAACTAATTCATTTGTGGTAGCAGATAATAATTTAAAGACGTGAGTGTAACTTGCGTTTTTAGATGGGAGTGGATTTATCCATTGCACGCACAACTGCGTGTCTGGTATCAGGGTAACTCAATTAATGGATGCTGAAAGAAATGTGCTGTTAATGATCACCATCAGAACATATGCCTTGAGTTGGATTTTGAGTGTATTTGGTAGAGTGCAATCTTTGCCAGAACGTTGAAGAGAATAGTGTATGCCGGTATATTAGGTTTGTGTAATCTTTGTGTATATTGTTTTTGATTTAAATCTTACTTAAACAGAAGGACTATGCACCCAAAGTTTGACCCAACCGGGGTTTGAACCCATGCCCCTTAGCCTTCCACGCGTCCTATCCACTGATCCATCAGGAACCTCTGACTGGCTATGTGCATGAAGACATTGTGATCTAAACAATGTATGTGGAAAACATGACGATTGTTGGCATGGTGGAGGTATGCGCTCCACTGAGTGTTCTTGTTAGATTTGAATATAGGCGCGTCTGCCACAAACTGCACAGAAACTTTCTTTTCAATCTGTCCCTTGAAGCAGCCCTGTACACAAATACATTACCCAAGCTTTTAATAGTATAGTCCAATATTACTTGTAGCACTGTTCCTCTTTGTACGTGTTGTGTGCCCTGTAGCATTGCGTATTCTGTCACTAACAAATGACCTTCTTCACTGTACCATTGCATCAGTATCAATTAGGGGTTTTGGGTGGTGATGCCGTTAAACAGCCTTCACGCTAAAAACAGTAGGCCCTACGCTGAAGTTCAAAGAAATGACACAAATTCAATTGTGTTTTTGAAGTTATGTGTGTGTGGTGGGAAGGGAAATATGAGGGAATATGAGAGAGAGAGAGAGAGAGAGAGAGAGAGAGAGAGAGGTGGGGGAGGGAGGGAGGGGGGGAGGGGGGTATTTATTTTGGTGCTATATTGCGATGGCAGTTGGCTCTGGCACATGGTCTGACAATTGGCTGTCCCATCAGGATGATTAAAGATGATTTATCCAATGATCGATTACAATATTTCCAGTTCCAGTCAAGAACAATGCTCCATGGAATATTCGTGTGTAACAAGTTTTTTCCTTGCTTTAAGCCCTTATTATCTGAGAAATGAAAATGTTTAAATCAGTGCTTTGTATCTCTTTGCATAGAGATTGTATAAGTTCCCTTTTCATTTCTCACGGATCCTAAAAATTCCCCAGATGCTCCCCCACTATGTGATATAATATATGCAAAAACAAATGAGTCACAGCTCAGCATATGTTATAATGAGATATATTATAGCCAGCTGGATCTGCTAATGAGGGATCTGTGTCCGGATTAGGGATCATATGATCAGGATCTTGGCCCATAACAGGTGTTGTCACGTTATACCTTTGTCCGCTTATGAGAAGTTTATTTCATTTGCAAAAACGTTTAGTGCCTCTGTGTTTTGGCACAATAAGCACAGAATGGCACTACTTGATGTTTTAGCTTAGTCATTAGAAATGTTTCTTCTGAGTGTTAAGTCCATATGTATATCCCAATATTTTGATACATGAAAACACAATGGACCAGCTGCAGAAGTAAACTGGGCCAAAGTGCACCTCGATTTAAAATAAGCAATCAATACGTGGCATGTTAATAGCAGTTTGAATGAACCAATTAATAACTGGGGATGTTGTTCCAAATGAAGACAGTAAACAAATTTGACATATAAACATTACACCTACTTTGCTTTATTTATATGTTCGTAAGTGAATATTGCACGTGTACAAAACAGTACGGAATCTACACAGAAATGATAGATTACCGACTAAAGAGAAACTTTGCATCTGACTATATGTCAAAGATACAAAATAAGTAAATGAATAAATACAGTTAAATTCAGATGGCACTTGAATGGTTCCAGAACATGAACAAGTGCTTCAGCGTGAGCAGGATGTACGTACCACAAACTAGAAATCAAAACAGGTCGATATGCCGGTATCGACAGAGATCTAAGGTTCTGTTGCAAGTGTGCCATGAATATTATTGGTGATGAATACCATGTGTTCTTTGAATGTCCAAATGCATTTCTCTCCAAAGAAACCGTTTCATTCCAACATATTTCAGACAAAATCGGAGCATGTTCAATTTTGTAAAACTTCTGCAATCAGTGGATGATATTAAAGTAGGACGTCGTGTTTCATCTTTTGTATCCAACTCAAATATTGTGTAATGTCGAGGTGTGAATAACATCTTATATGTGCATCATAGTTAGTTGTCCTATATTCCTATATTAACTCAAACAGATTGGTTTAAACATATAGTACATTATGTTTATGTGTGGCGCCAAAAGAACGTTATGTTTCATTGTGTCCACTGCGCATGTGCGTGACCTGGTCACCTGACCTAGTTATGTAAATAAGTTGGAAGAAAGTCGCCATGTTACAAAGTCGTTGTTTTAAGTACATACATACATTACAGGCTACCTCCTACGATACACGTCAATTAGCGACGAGATAAAAGCAACAATGGCAACCTACGGTAACATAGAAACGTTCAACGGAAAGAGAGAGGACTTCGTACAGTACATTGAGCGTGTAGAACAGTTTTTCCTCGCCAATGATCTGGAAGTGATTGAACCAAAAGACAACAATGGCGATGCTGTTACAAAGAGGAACAATAAACGTAAGGCTATATTACTCAGTCTTATAGGAGCAGATACATACAGTTTACTCAGAAACTTGCTCAGCCGTGATAAACCTGCTGACAAAACATACGCAGAGATAGTTAAAACACTAACAGACTATTTTCAACCCAAGCCGTCTGCTACAGTGCAACGTTTTAAATTCAACAACACAACACGAAAAGAAGGTGAAAGTGTAGCTCAGTTTTTAAGCACCCTTAGGAACATAGCAGAACACTGTGAGTTTACAGACCTTACAGAACGTCTCAAAGATCAATTTCTCTATGGCATTCAGAATGATAGAATAAAGAAAAGACTGCTACAGGAAGACAACCTTACATTACAAAAAGCCTATGATATTGCGTTAGCACATGAAACAACTGATAAAGACATGAATGTTCTATGTAAACAAGGGGAAGCTTCTGCTGTGAATAAAGTACATTCGAAGAAACCAAGTACAAAGAAACAAGGAAAAGAGAGAGAAACAGACAAACATTGTTTCAGATGTGGAATGAAAGGACATTTAGCTCCGAAATGTAAACATATAGATACAGTGTGTAGTTATTGCAATATTAAAGGACACCTTGTTAAAGTGTGTTTCAGGAAGAAACAAGATGAAAAAGAGAAGAAATATGGAAAGGATGAACAACAGAAACCTGGCACTACAGCTTATATTTCTACAGAAGAACAGCATGAGGAGACAGAAACATTGTACCAAGTCGTGGGACAAAGTACTTCAAATCCAGTACCTCCTATTACTACAGAACTAGAAGTAGATAACGAACATATTACTTTCCAAGTGGATACAGGATCTGCATATACGTTATTGAGTAAATCTGAATACTTTTCAAAATTCGAGAGACATGAATTGAAGTCGAGTACAGTGAAACTTCGTTCATATACAGGGGATAAAATCAAAGTGATTGGTGAAAAAACAGTTACAGTGAAGCGAGATAAACAGGATGGAATACACAAGTTGAAGTTACTGGTGGTAGAAAATGAAGGACCAGCTCTTCTCGGGAGAACATGGTTACCTGCACTCACATTTAATGTCATGACTATCAAAGCCACACCTGCCTCATTACAGCAGCTACTGGAAGAAAATGATGAACTTTTCAACAGTGAGCCTGGAAAATTGAAAAACTTCAACGCACATTTTGAGATTGATGATACAGTTGCTCCAGTATTCTGTAAAGCACGAACAGTACCACTGGCTATGAAACAGAAAATAGAAGAGGAACTAGGAAGATTAGAACATACAGGAATCATTCAGAAAGTAGTACATTCTGATTGGGCTGCTGCAGTCGTTCCAGTTGTAAAGCCTACAGGGAAAATTAGACTTTGTGGTGACTACAAGCTTACCATCAATAAAGCAGTGAAACCCGACAAGTACCCATTACCTCTTACAGATGAACTTTTTGCAGGATTAGCTGGAGGAGAGAAATACACTAAATTGGATCTTTCTCAAGCGTATCACCAAGTGGAAATGGATGAATCATCAAGAAAGTACACTACAATAAACACACATTGTGGACTCTACGAGTACCTACGTTTACCTTATGGCGTGTCTCCCGCAGTTGGAATTTTTCAGAGAGCTATGGAAAATATTCTAAAAGGCTTACCTGGAGTTTGTATATATCTGGATGACATTCTCGTTACCGGAAAAGATGATGAAGAACACTTACAGAACCTGAAGAATGTGTTACAAGAACTGAACAGGAATGGACTCAAACTACAAAAGAAGAAATGCGAGTTTTTCATGCCTCAAGTCGAGTACCTTGGATTCCAAATTACTACTAATGGCATCAGTCCTACACAAGAAAAAGTACGTGCCATACGTGATTCTCCAGCCCCTACAAACATCGGAGAACTACGTTCCTTCACTGGTCTTGTAAATTACTATGGCCGTTTCCTCCCAAATCTGGCAAATTTATTGGCACCACTTTACAAGCTCATGAGAAAAGATGTTAAATGGGAATGGACTGAAGTACATGAACAAGCTTTCAATAAGATCAAAGAGAGACTCGGTACGGATATCGTTCTTGCACATTACGTTCCAGATGCTGAACTGATCCTCTCATGTGATGCATCTCCTTACGGAGTGGGAGCAGTTTTACAGCAACGCAAAGATGGAGTTTTGCGTCCCATTTACTTTGCATCAAGGTCTTTGTCAAAAGCAGAATCACACTACGCGCAGATAGACAGAGAAGCCCTTGCAATCGTATTCGGTGTACAGAAGTTCAGACAGTTTCTACTCGGAAGACATTTTGTACTTCTCACTGACCACAAGCCACTCATTACACTGTTTGGAGAAAACAGAAGTATTCCACTGATGGCTTCTGCAAGAATAAAGAGATGGGCACTCATTTTATCAGCATACACTTACACTGTTGAGCATATCCCAGGAAAGGAGAACTTTTGTGCTGATTACTTATCAAGAGCACCGTTGAAGAATGTCGAAAAGCAAGAATATGATGCACCTACAGAAGTACTACTATTAGAAGATACAGGCTACAAACCACTTTCAGCAAAAGTGATCGCCACGGAAACACGTAAAGATCAGCTTCTTGCACGAGCATACGAGATGACACAAGAAGGCTGGCCAAACCACGTCTATGATGAAGAACTACGTCCATTTTTCATACGTAGAAGTGAACTTACAACAGAACAAGGTTTACTACTTTGGGGTAGAAGAGTCGTAGTACCTACAAGACTACAGCCGACCTTGCTCATGGATTTACACACAGAACATGATGGTATAGTCCGAATGAAATCGATAGCAAGACAGTACTTTTGGTGGCCTAAGATGGATTCAGACATAGAAGACATTGCTAAGAAATGTACAAGTTGTCAAGAAACTGCTTCTATGCCAGCAAAAGTCCCTACAGCATCATGGAATTGGCCTACAGCTCCTTGGAGACGTTTGCATGTGGATTATGCTGGCCCCTTCATGAATCACATGTTTCTCGTAGTTGTTGATGCTCACTCAAAATGGTTAGATGTATTCAAAATGAACAGTTCAACGTCTGATGCTACAATTCAAAAGTTGCGTTCATTGTTCGCTATACACGGATTACCAGAACACATCGTATCAGATAATGGAACTTGTTTTACGAGCACCGAGTTTAAACAGTTTCTAGAACAGAATAACATACGACATACATGCACTGCCCCAGGACACCCTGCTTCTAATGGTTTAGCAGAGCGTTATGTTGGATACTTCAAGAATAAAATGAAGAAACTGAAAGACCTGAATGAAAATATCGATCAGAAAATCGCTCGTGTGTTACTCTCATACAGAACAACACCACATCCTGCTACAGGGGAAACACCAGCTAAACTTATGTTTGGACGTCAACTGCGTACACGTTTCTCCGCGATGAAACCGTCTCTGCAAAGAGATTATGAGGTGTTTGACAAAAATGCATCGTGCATTCCAAGATTTAAGGTCGGTGATAGTGTATTTGCCTTGAATCTCCGCACAGGTCCACGTTGGTTACCTGGTATCATAATCGATGTGATGCAACGTTCTTACAGCGTTCACGTTGAGCACGGTGTGTGGAAACGTCATGAGGATCAATTGCGTCCACGGTCCTCTGTACTACCAAAGACTGTTACACCCATTGAAGTCACACCGATTGACATTGCATCTAAGAATCTGCCGAACATGGATTCCGTCGTTCCGCCTCCGAACACCGTACCTCTTGTACCTACAGCAGCATCCAAGCTGGGTACAAATCGTGAACAGGAACTCCGAACTGCAAGTACTCCTGTTCCTGATATAAATCCTTCTACTCCGGCGCAAGAAACTGTTACTCCGCGTAAAGTAATTTCTACTCCAGCGCAAGACAATGTTACTCCACGTAAAGTAACCACTCAAATGAAGGATATTACACCACAGAAGGATATTGCACCAAGAAGAAATCCACCAAGAAACCGTCAGTTACCTATTAGGTTTAGGAAGGTTTAAACTTGTGCAATATAACATAGTTTAGTGATGATGTGACAGTGACTGAAATGTCTTTTCAGAGAACAGAAAGTGAAATTGTGTGTTTTCTTTTTCTTTTCAAGGTGTTTATTCTGGAGACATTCATGATTATTCACTGTTATAATGACTTTGCTCATTATTTTTCACATGATTTTTTTTTACAGTTCTTGGAAAATCATAAAGGACTATACGCTATGGATTTCACTCATTGAACAGACATGTAGAAATGTTCATTTTTTGGATTCAACAGTTCATACAATGTTTACAGTTGTTTTTGGCTCACACATAGTCATACCAGGACTTGTACTTTCTTTTACAGGGGGGGTATTGTCCTATATTCCTATATTAACTCAAACAGATTGGTTTAAACATATAGTACATTATGTTTATGTGTGGCGCCAAAAGAACGTTATGTTTCATTGTGTCCACTGCGCATGTGCGTGACCTGGTCACCTGACCTAGTTATGTAAATAAGTTGGAAGAAAGTCGCCATGTTACAAAGTCGTTGTTTTAAGTACATACATACATTACAGGCTACCTCCTACGATACACGTCATTAGTAATGAACCTAAATTCTGTGCATGTCTCTATGTGTATAATGTCTTATATGTGTATAATTGTATACTGTAAATCAACAAATTTTGGCGGCTATAAAATTTGGCGTTTCTCAAAATAAAGTCATTTGGCGGTAATTTGGCGGCTATTAAATTTGGCGTCTCCCCGCCGCCCGTCTATGTAGTGTACGATCGACGTATATATTGGCGGCGACAAATATTGGCGAAGACACGCAATTCGCCAAATTCGCCAAATATAATAGCACGCCAAAATTTGTTGATTTACAGTACATGAAAAGGCAATAAAACCATCTTGTATCTTGTATCTTGTGTATGTACACAAGCAGCTAACAGTGTGCTACTCTTTGTCTACTCCCCACAAATGCATGAAAATAGATTGTTTTCATGTAGATTACTGTATAATCGCGCTTTTTGGCGCATGTGCCTATAACTAAAACAAATGGCATTTTGAGAGGGTTTTTTTAAACGGGTGTGCTTTTTTTATGTATATTGTGGTCAACTTGAGGTGTCTATATATTCACTTGCAGGTGCATATTCACTTATAACTTATAAGGGGTATACGCTAAAAAGTGTGATTATATGGTAGATACATTATACACCATTAACATCAACAATCTGTTATCTTCGTGCAGGCTTCTTACAAAAACACAATTGCTACCCAGTTATTGTTTCCAAATGTTTTAGTGCAGAAAGAGTTTTAGTGTAAAACCAACTGTGACAGTCTATTTGCTTCATGTCTAAACTCACAATAATTATCTGGGACGTAAGTTTCCAACTGCTTAAGTAGAGATGCTTTTTGTCTGTAAATGAGTCAGCATCAGCAATAATCACCTGTCCTCTGTGTCCTATTTACACACAGTTGTTATATTGTACAATGCCTGCAGGTTGCATTGTCCCAGACATGTTTTAACCCTTAGACTGCTGGTGTGATTGGGTGGATCTCTGATAGTTACTGTAGCATAAAGCCCTTATGCTCGGGCATGGGGGAAGTAGTGCCGGCTCGTGCCTCGCCGACCCTACTTCCTCCATCCCCTCGCACTGTGCTGTCATTATCTGGTTTCAAAGCATCACAGTGCATCAATTGTTGTGACTAGCACTGTAAGAGTTAAAGATTCTATTCTTGGCGTGGCCTGAAAGGATCTCGGGTGGGTTCATACATGAGATGCCCTGCAGAATAATGTTAATGGCAGTTTAGATATATTATTTAGGTTACAGTAAACCCTCACTGTGATAAAATGAGAAATAATCGATATGAAAAGTAGTGGTCTACTTTTTCCATTTATTCACTGATAGCATCCACAGTATGGTTTACGTGGGATGTACCATTTATACACATATATGTATGGAGATTTACACATAGAATCCATACGGTGTTTTCTGTATCAACTTACAGATCTGTTTTGGAAGGATATTTCCTCCCACCTCAGAATAAATTTGCAAAGACCGTGTGGACTGAGTAGAACTGCCAATTTATTCTGAGGAGAGAGGAAATAACCTAACAAAATAGTTCTGCAAATACATGCAGAAAAAAACTAGAAGCACTCGGAGAATGCAAATCTCTGCCAAAGCCATCGGATCACTGACTCTCGGTAGAATTTTATTTATGTCAGTCAGTGAATTTATATAGGAAAAATGTCTCCATATTCCGTATTCACTTAGATAGCCATCCGGTGAAGCTCCTTTGCCACCAAATATCCACAGCCAGTCCTCCTATTCTGAGCACTCGAAGTGCACACATCTCTGCCATGGCTGGATCATTATCCAGATCAGTACCAAAATGTAATCACTTGTTCCTTTACCTCACCCCCAACCCCCAAAGTCCCCTGGGCCCGTCCATGAATTTAATCGCAATTTGTTCATAACTTTAATGTTGCTAACAGACAGACAAACAGCTGGACAGAAAAACAGACGAACAAACAAACACTACCAAAAACATAATCTCCATGGCGGAGATGATAACTTCTGAATTATCTGTGTATGTAGCTCCTCGAAGAGCAATGTGTCATTTGCTATTCCAGAATATATTTCATCTGTTCAATGTAGATTTAGGCATTTATTGGACACCATGTTTTTTTTCTAATTACAAATAATACAAACATGCATATGAAATTAAAGTTCTTTGTGCCCGTATAGGAGGATTTGTCGCAACCCGATTTCATCCTATAAAGCATTGTCGCAGCTCGATTCGTGCCATCCTATAATGTGACATCCTATAACGCTGAGTTGAGCGTCTAGGATGTGTGTCGCAGCTCGCAGGCTGCTGTGTGTGGTGGAGGAGGAGGTGTTGTCGCAGCTTGTAGCCAGCACGGTCACGAGCTCAGTTCTGTGTGGGGAGACCTTTTATATGGGAGGTGGTGTGAAAACAAAACGATTCCGCCCTCCATCCTTGAGTGAGCCTGGACGAAGAGGTGTTGGAGCCTGTTCCATGTCGTCGTCCGTGCAGGAGTTGTATCTGATCGAAGGTGTTGGAGACTGTAACGAATGAAAAAAAAACAAACACACGACTGTTCCACGTCGTCGTCCACGGAGGCCTGTTGTGTTGCAAATTCAATCTAGTGAGCTGTCGGTCGTGATGAATGGTGTCTGGAGCGTGTTGGAACGAAACAGTTCTACAGCATTTGCCTCGGGCAACTTGGAGAGTGCCATGACGAAGGCGTTGGAGACTGAAAAGGTCTATGAGTCACCGCAACTGAGTGAAACATAGCTGTTCCACGCGTCCATCTCCCAGGGGAGGAACTGGTTGTGATGAATCACGTCTGGAAAAACGCTGCGCCTTCACACAGGTGGTCAGGGGTCAGTGAGACCAGACGTGATTCCGTGCTGACTTCTACCTGGTGGTAATTACTGACCTGTCAGTTGTGATGGACGACGTCTGGAACGTTTTGCATCGTAGACTGTGGGTGGGAGTATAAAAAAAGTGAGCAGAACGTTGTTGACCTTCTCTGGATATCGAATTGTGCTAGGATAACAAACACGATGGCTGCCCTGTCGTTTGCCATTCAAAAAGCGGCGTTCATGACTAGTTGGAGTGCGTTGGTGGAGAATTACATGACTAGAAAGTCAGACGATAAGCTGGATAGTTTAGAAAAAGACGTGTCATGGATGTTACAGACTGTAGCGTCGCTCAAACAGCAGTCTAATGTGACAAAAAACGCCAAGAGAAAGAAAAAAGACAATGAAACGGGTGCCGCCGTCTCACAGCAAAGTTTGCCGTCACACCAGGATGTTTTGAGTCTCTCGCAGTCACAGGAGCAACAAGAACCGTGTGCCGGTAGTCAAGATGTTGCTCAGGATGTTCTTTCTCAATCGTGGGTGCTTGCTGGTGGCGATGCTGGTGAAAAGTGGAAGAACGACGCTCTGGCTCTGGACGCTATAGACAATTGGTTGTTTGAAATAAAAAATAGGCCTTAATGCGAGGATGTAAAAAAAAATAATAATAAAATAAAATAAAAAAAAGATAGCGTTGTTGTTCTGTCACGACCTATAAATGTTTCTCTCAGTGGTGTGGTGATCCCATATGCGTGATGGCAAACCCCCTGTTACCATACAACCTCGTGGCTACGGTCAAGAGACGTATTCCAAAGTTTAATGTGGAAGGCACGCAGTACACTTTATCCATTCCGGCTATCCAGCAAAATGATCTGCCTTTCAACGTCGTCAACGCTATGGTGCACGATGTCTTCGCACGTAAGTAGGCCTACGTGTTGTTGTGTGTGCGTGCGTGGTGCTTTTTTTCCTATAAATTTTTTTAAATGTGCTTTCTCTATCCCTTCCCCTTCTCCCCTTGAAGGTATCTTGAGAGACCTGTTGTACGAGAATGACGCGCCCAGATATCCTAATCACCACCGAGTCAGATTGAGCATCATGAGTCCTGGACTGCACCACGAGATATGGATACCTTTCATTCCGCCGGATGATATGAGTGTGGAGAGAGTCCTGATTAGCATTGAACGTGTGCTGCAAAGTGATAAGAAATGGCTCTTCGCCGGAACGATGAGAGTGACTTTTGTACACGCAGCTCTTCCCGTGGGTAATGGTCGACTGGGGGTTTCTACACGCCAGCTGTCGTCTAGTTGGGTAGAGATGTTGGGCAGGAAAAAATCGATTATTCAAATACCTAGAGATGAGCACGACATGTGTTGCGCTCGAGCGATAGTGGTTGCCGTGGCGCAACTGAATCGTGCACCTGCCAAGAGAAAGAGGACGCCGTGGCACGAAAAAGTACGTAGATACGCGTCTGTTCAAGTGCGTTTGGCGAAAGAGTTGTTGGCTGAGGCGGGGATAGGTGCAGACGAGCCGTGTGGGCTACCCGAATGGGAAAAGTTTCAGTCGGTGTTGAGCAAGAAGAACTTTTCTCTCGTGGTCGTGTCCAGGGATAGTTTCAACACCGTGGTCTATCATGGCGGGGACGGAAAGTTGGTCTGTTTGTATCTGGCAGACAACCACTACAGCGTCATCACCAGACTGCCGGCTTTCCTGGGAGCTCGTTACGTGTGTGGCCATTGCTTTGGTCGGAGCAGGAGTGCGGCTCACCACAGGTGTAAATTGAGCTGTGAATTTTGCGGAGGGAAGTCGACGTGTGGGTGGGAGGGTGATGGAGAGTTCTGCTCGGCTTGTGGAATTACTTTCCGCAATGCGACGTGTCTGGTGGGTCATGTGGCACGCGGTATATGCGATGTCAGAGTCGCATGCCCGACGTGTGGCAAGTGGTACAAGAAAAAGTTGGCCAGCGGGGCGGAAGGCGTGCACACGTGTGGACACGACTACTGCCCCGTGTGTCACGCCATGATGCCCAAGGGACACGAGTGTTACATGCAACCGGCGAAGACGTGCAAGGACGAATTCAAGAGCCGCCCGTACGTGTTTTACGATTTCGAAAGCATGATGCTGGAGGATGGACGTCACCAGCCCAACTTATGCGTCGTACACAGAGTGTGCACTCGCTGCATGGATTTGCCGATGGAGGAGGGTGTCGCGTGCGACTGCGGTAGGGAAAGAAGGATCTTTAAGGGGGAGGATACGCTGGAACAGTTTGGGGCTTACCTGTTTGCCGGTAGACTCAAAGGTGGCATATGCATTGCTCACAACTCCAGCGGCTACGACAGTCACTTCGTGTTGGACTTTGTTCACCGGAAGGTCATCAAACCGTCTGTCATCACGACCGGACACAAGATATTGCGGTTGGAAGCGGAGGGCGTGACGTTCATAGATAGTCTCAACTTCTTCCCCATGGCGCTCTCCAAGTTGCCCGAGGCTTTTGGGCTGGAAGAGCTGACCAAAGGGTACTTCCCCCATCTCTGGAACACGCTAGAAAATCAAAACTACGTGGGCACGGTACCCGACGCGTCGTTTTACGGCCCTGATCAGATGCACCAGACAAAGCGTGCGTCGTTTTACGAGTGGTACGACGAGCAGCGAGATGTCACCTTTGACCTTCAACGAGAGCTGGAGAAGTACTGTATTTCGGACGTGGACATCTTGCAACGATGCTGCGGGGTCTTCAGAAACCTCTTTGTCGAAAACACGGGGTTGGAACCGTTCACGAAGACGTTTACGATAGCCGGGGCCTGCAACCGGGTCTACAGGACGAGTTTCCTGGCACCGGCCACGATAGGCGTCATCCCATCCACCGGTTCATTTGAAGGTGGACTGTCCTCAATAGGGTTATGCTGGCTAATGCACATGGAGCGTCAGACGGGTCGCCGAATCAAACACGCGGGGAATGACGACGCCCAGGTCGTGGCTGGGAGAGCGGTGGATGGGGTGGACGATGAGGGGGACGTCTACTTGTTTCACGGCTGTTTCCGTCACTCGTGCCCCAGATGCTTTCCAAACAGGGAGGCGGAACACCCCGTGAAGAAAGACGTGACGCACAGAGAGAACCATGGGCAGACGCTAGCATTCGAACACGCTCTCAGAAGCAGTGGTCGCTCTCTACACGTCCAGTGGGAGTGCGACTTCAGGGCTGAAATGACTTCACACCACCGGCGGTTGATGCGTCTACTTTCCGCCTACGACCCGATAAAGCCCAGAGACGCGTTCTACGGCGGTCGAACGGAGGCCATAGGTTTGTACAGAGAGGCAGCACCCGAAAAGGGGGAGTGGCTGAAGTACGTGGACTTCAACAGCTTGTATCCTTTCATAAACAAGTATGCCAGGTATCCCGTGAAACACCCCGTGGTCGTCAGAGGTGAGGACATACCCGAAGAGGTGGAAGGACTGGTCAAGTGTTTAGTGCTACCTCCTACTAAGCTGTTTCTCCCCGTGCTGCCGTGGAGGAATGGCGAGGGCAAGTTGCTGTTCCCTCTCTGCAGGTCGTGCGGTGAGAGTGGTCAGACGCACGCTTGCACGCACACGTCACCCGAAGACAGGGTCCTCATAGGCACCTGGACGTCGCCAGAGCTATCCAAGGCGGTGGAGTGCAGATACAAGATCTTGCAGAGGATCGAAGCCTGGCACTATCCCAACACCTCGCAATACGACCCAGAGACGCGCACAGGGGGGATATGGGCGGCGTTCATCAACAAGTGGGTCAAGTTGAAGCAGGAAGCATCGGGTTACCCCAAAGGGTGTGACGCGCCAGAAGAGAGGGCCGAGTACGTGGCAGCGTGGAAACGGAGAGAAGGCATTGAGTTGGAGCCGGGGAAAATATCACACAACCCGGGTCTCAGGTCTCTGGCCAAACTGTTGGCGAACAGCCACTGGGGTAAATTCGGGCAGCGATCAGACAAGTCCAAAGTCGTCTACACCGCCGACGTGTCGGATTACGTCAAGCTGATGCACGATCCGCACATCCAAGTTCAAGACGTGGTGTACGCCAATGAAGAGTCTGTGGCGGTCTACTCCAAGGTGAAAGGGGAGGAGAGCGACCCCGGCTCCGCGCGTACCAACTGCGTGCTGGCTGCGTACACCACGGCAAACGCCAGACTGCGCTTGTATAATGCGATGGAGCGGTTGGATCGAAGGGTGCTCTACACAGACACGGACAGCATCATCTACGTCCACAAGCGAGGAGAGTGGAATCCGGACACTGGCGACTTCTTGGGGGACTTGAAAGACGAATACCCCCGCCAGGAGTTGACTCAGTACGTAGGACTGGGTGCCAAGAACTACGCCATCAGATTTGCAGACGGCACTTGCGAGTGTAAAGTGCGTGGTTTCACCCTCAACTACCAAACGTCCAAGTTGATAGATTTCGACACCATGCTTGAGATGTTGCGAGAAGGCGTGGGCAACAAGACGGTCACGACAACACGTCCTCACGCGATAGTCAGAGAGGGTCAGGTGGGCTTAGGAGGCATGTACACCAGGTCCCAAGAGAAAACATACAGGATGGTGTACGACAAGCGACGCATACTGCCGGACGGCGTCAGCACGGTCCCCCTGGGATGGCTTGACGATGATGACGTCACGGCTGGTGATATATAGAGGCGGTCCAGAAGAGACTCAGCCTCACAACCGCTTCAACAGTCGACATGGCGTACCTCGATTGCCACGGGGATTACTGCAGCATCACCAGGAAGAGTCCCGAGGGGATGCAGCAAATCGTGCTGTCCAGGGTCGAGTGGCTGAAGCTGTGCAGGCTGAGCTCCAAGGTGTCCAGTTACATGGAGCGTACGACCGAGGGGTCCCAGAGAGAGGAAGAGCAATCATGGACGCTCACGCCCGAGGCACGCATTGGGACGGTGAGCGGTCAACCTTGGAAAAAAGTGATGACAAAGCTTACTCTGAACTGTTACAAGCAGGCGCCATACTGCAACATAAGAGTGTACGTCGGTGACGGCCCGTCCAAGCAAGGGGTGACCCTGAATACGACGGAATGGTTCTCCGTGCGCAACAGGCTGTCCAACCCGCCGGGCTCTGAACTCCATCTCGCCGAGAAAGTGTACAAGAAATTGCTAACAGAAGCAATCACAAAGGCCATACCCGAACGATGCGTCGGTTGTAAGGAAAACTGGCCCTCTCAAACAGATCATGAGTGTATCGTGGGCAGAGGGTCGCTGATACATCGGCTGGGAGAGGACGTGTCCGTCTCCGTCTTTACGTTTCAACACGAGCTGATGCTGCTCGCAAAGGAACGACGCGCCATGCTTGAAACAGCCCCCTCAGATCTGTTTGACGTATGCGACAAACTCCTCAAACCAGAGATTATAGACGACTTGTGCAAAGCAGACGCGGAGTTGGACGATGAGCTTGAACCGTTATTGATCGTGGACGCTGATGGTGAAGACAAGAAACCGCCGCCCCGTGCTATAAAGGAAAGAGGCAAACGCACTGGCTTCACAAATAGGCATTCACCCTACCCGTGACCGCCAGCTATGGAACACGCAGAGAATAGAGAGGGCAGCGACATTGAAATGGTGACAGAGAGAGTTCGCCGGCTAGAAGAAAACGCCAAAGCCGCTAATAACGATGGAGCGACAGCGGCGTATGTGCAGCAAATCGAACTACTGACGGCAGATTTCTACCGAGAAAGACGAGAGAGAGAGAAACTAGCGCATAAAATGGAGGGTCTACAGCTGTTACTGAAACACCTGCGCGAAAAATACCACGTGTTGTACCACGAAGTCCTCGCCATACAGAACGGCGAGTGATGCGTCTACTAGGACAGAACGTGCTTACAAAGAGTGATTATGTGTGTCTGTCATAATGAAATGTGAATAAAATTTTTAAAAAACGCAACGAAATCGTCTGTTTTGTTTTGTTTTGGTGCTCTTTTTTTGTTCCATGGTCCACAATGCACACAACTCAAGCCTCCATGACCCACAATGCACACGCATATGCGCAACCCCGACCCTCCACTACGTACCCCCCTTTCACACACATGCCACAACGCACCCGCTTGCTTCTATGTGCTCACCAGCTCTCCACCAGCACACGCGTTTCCAGGTAGTGAGCACAAAAGAAAAAAAAACATACGATTTGAAGGAAACAAAACCATAGCGTCTGTGTGTGTGTAAGAATGCATTGGAGAGAGAGAGAGGGGTATACACACACACTGGTCAAAGGAATATGGCGAAGTCATTTTTTTTTTTCTTTCTTTTACTTCAGAGCGTTACAATCAAATCTTGCCATATTCCTATGACCTCTTTTTTTTTTTGGTGGAGGAAACATATCATTTTTTCTTATTCTCATCAAACCAACAACACCACCTCAAATTTTTTAAATGTGTTTTTTTTTTATTGCATGCACATACTCTTTACACAAACAAAATAGACGTTGCAATTAAAAAAAAAAGCTCTTTCACTCACACACACACGCACACGCTCATTCAGTCGTATCCATTCGGTCTGTCCTGTCCCATGTAACGAAGGGATCCGTCCCCCATACGCACGTACGTGCTGTACTGTTGCACGCCATTGTAATGTGGAGGCTGATGATACTCCTGGGTAGCAGCAGGCATTGGGATGGTCTGTGAGGAGGAGGAGGAGGAGGAGGAGGAGGAGGAGGCAGCGATGCACCAGTCTGTTGTTGTTGTACGTCACTGTAGTGGTAGGGGAGTGGAGGCTGATATTCCTGGGGAGCAGCAGCAGGCGTTGGGATGGTCTGTGGAGGAGGAGGAGGAGGAGGAGGAGGAGGAGGATATCTGTTGAGGCGGCATTGCTTGGAATGGGAGAGGTGGCGGAGGCGTCATGACATCGTAACATTGGCACTGGGGATACGATGCCACGTACGGCGGAACGGGTGCCGAAACCAGTGGCATGGATTGAAATAGTCTCTTCGCGAACTCCATGCTCGCATCCACGGCTGTCTGGACGACGGTGTCGATTATGTCATCGATGTCATCCTCGCAGCTCACTACTTCTTCTTCTTCTTCTTCGTGGGGGTGGAGGTGGGCGTGGTGGCGATGGAGACGGCGATGGGGGTCGAGATCCGCACTGACCGGGTCTTTCATTCCCGTCCGACCACAACTCGGCCTCCCGTCGTCTTCTTTCCCCCTCCTCCTCCTCATCTGAGTCGTAAATACATCTCTGAGTCTCCGTACTACTCGTTCTCCTCATCCTCTTTCTTGGCTCCTCCTCCTCCACGTCATCTTCACTGTCTGTTGTGGACTCTGGCTCGTAAAGAGCGTGGTATGGCCGTATCCTCGCAGCGGCCGGCGCTGGCGGAGGCGGGGGGCAGGCCCCGGCGGCGGGCGACGCGTCCTCGATGGTCACGATCCTCGTCTCCTAGAAAAAAAAAGAAGAAGAACGGTTTGATGTAATTTGTGTCTTTTTTTAAAAAAATATATATATGCACGCTTATGATTATTATTATTATTTTTTTTTTAAAGAAATAAATCACATCAAAAAAAACTTACGTTTGTCTTTTCTATCCTCATGCACCGTCCTGGGTCTTCCCCTCTTTCGCTCATTCTTTGCTGCAACTTCTGAAAAGAAAAAAAAAAAATTGCAATGTGACTAGAAAATTATGGAACAAAACATTTTGTTTTCAATGCCTCCTCTCTTCTCCCCGTATCAATTAATTAATCAATGTCAACAGCGCACGTGACTAGAACAAACTTTTGGCGTGGGCTTTTACCCCGTGAGCACGCGTGACTAATCGTAAAACAAATCTTTTTAAATACCTCCGCGTCTCTCACACTCCCCCCTCTCTCCCTCCAACATCAATCAATCAATGCCTGCAGCGACAAGGACTTAATTTCTAGAACAAACTGTTTAGTTTGGCGCGTTCTTTTACTGGTGAGCACGCGTGACTAATTGTAAAACAAACTCTTTTTAAATACCACTGCGTCTCACTCACTCCCCCCTGGTATCAATCGACCAATGTCAACACGGGCTTAATTTCTAGAACAAACTGTTTAGTTTGGCGTGTGCTCAGGCTCCCCCACACACACACACATATATGTTGTGACAAAGACAACAACGGCTTCTCACAGCTCACGATACTTTTCTTATCTGGGAGGGGGAAAGGTGGGGGACTAAACCGTGCACGCGCACACGGCGTTGTAACCAAGACGCTGGAGTTTTTTTTTTTTCTTTCTTTCTAAACAGGCATTGCAGTGATTCGTTAAAAGAAAAGTGGTGCGCAACAGACGTCGACAATCAAAAGAAAAAAAAACATTCTTTTATATTTCATCTTGCGTAGACGAAAAAAAAAAAAAAAAAAAAAAAAACAATGCATCATTATAACTATACAAAAGTGAGAAGACGTCATATCAATCAGTCAATGTCAACACGGACTTAATTTCTAGAACAAACTGTTTAGTTTGGCGCGTGTACTCGGAGGAGTGCGTAAAAAAAACAGGAGAGAACGTCTTCTCACGACTCATGGTGCTTTTCTTATCTGGGATTTAAATCTGTTTTGTGAGGACAGGGAGGGTTTGTAAAAAATAATAAAATAAAATTTAAACAGATATCGCAGTGAGCCGTTAAAAGAAAAGTAAAGCGTAACAGCCGTTGCAGAGTTCACAATCAAAAAAATCATTTATATGTGGCCTTGCATAGACGTGACGTCATTATAACTATACAAAAAAAAATATGAAAAGACATCTACTTACATCCGCCTCTGTTTGAAAGTTCCTTCTCCGTGAAGTCGTCATAACTCTCATGTTTTCTTTTTTGTTTTGTGCGTATCCGTGTCTGCGTCCGTGTCTCACAGGAGGTTTTGTGCAGAATGCCGGGCGTCTCTCTTATATACCTGACCATGTTGTTGTGACGCTAACCTTTTTCAGTGACCCGTTCAAGGCGCAAATTAGAAAGAGCTCCCGACGTGCACGAGGGCCTGGTCCCCTATCAGTCCCACGGGAGCAATAAATGTCCCTGTGCGCTAACGATCCATGCATTCGAGACGTGAATGTGAAGACGGCAATTACCAAGAACGTGCCATGGCCCAAACGCGTCACGAGCCATTTCAATGCTACGCCAAACAACACGCTACCTTTAAACACCCCGCTACGGCCGTAGTGGCAGGTCCCTCGGGGTCCGGGAAAACAACATTTTTGATGTCGCTCATTGAGCACAAATCCACAGCCTTCACTCCTGAACCCAGTCGAATCATCCTTTGTTACAAGCAGTTTCAGCCCGCTTATGAAAAGCTGCTGAGTCGAACTGACGTACAACTTGTGCAGGGGTGTAAAGGATACACATTGTGTCCTGACACAAGAACTTTACTCATCATCGATGATTTCAGCTCCGAGTCGGAGGAGGCGAGCATTGGAGAGTTGTTTTCCGTGTCCAGTCATCACCTGAACACGTCCGTGTTTTACGTGACTCATAACTTGTTTCTGCAAACCAGGGCGTTCAGACTCGCTGCTCTAAACGCCCAGTACTACGTGCTGTTCAAAAGCATAAGAGGTGCCGGTCAGATCGCAACGCTCGCCAGACAAGTGTTTGCGGGTCAAAAGGGCAAGGGGAAACGCCTCATGGAGGCGTACTCAAACGCCACACGCACGCCGTTCTCCTACCTGGTGCTGGACTTACATCCCGAGACGCCCGAGGCTATGCGTTTTAGATCACACATCTTACCCGGTGAAGGTGCGGTGCTGGCTAGTAACGGGGATGCTAATTTAATAACTTGCTACACGACGTGAGCTGATTCATTTGCAGTTATGGCGCTCAGAAAGGAGGACCTAAAATTGCTGTCTCGTCTGTTTGCTTGCAAAAAAACAGTGTCAAGAAGGAGAATACTACGTGAAGGGGGGAAGCCGCTAATGAGAGCGCTGAGAGAGATCTCTTACAACGTGCTGAAGGGTAAACTACCGCTGACGTCAAAGCAGCTCACACGCTTGAAAAAACATAAAAAGTGTGTACGTCTAGTCGCCAACAAAAACACCAGCGATCAGACAAGGGCTAAGATCGCCCAGAAAGGCGGCTTTATAGGTGCACTCATTGCTCCCCTTCTGGCCGGCTTGGTAGGGCCCACAGTAAACGCGCTTACCGGTAATTTGAGATAAATTAAAAGAAAACAACGGGGTCATGACTCATCAGGAGGACGGGGACCACCACACGCCCACGTGCTCGGCATTCTTTGTGCCTGGGGAGGTTGTGCATGCGTGGAGACGTAATCAGAAAGTAATTGACCTTGATAGACCCGATGACAAGCAGGTGGCGGATAAAGTTTTGAGCCTGGAGCGGGCAATTGAGCGTGACACGGTCCCGCCCCCAGACAAACAGATGATTGTAGCTCGTAAGTTAGGCGAGTTTCTGACAAGCAAGAAGGCGCGTGACGTCGGCAGGGCTATCGCACCGCCGGTAGCAGCAGCACCCCCTGCAAGCAGTGAAACGCCCATGAGTGAGGACGAACGCTTTCTATCTGAAATCCCCGTGTCGTACAGGTCAAAGGCCAAGAAACTCATGCGCGCGTGGTCTCAGAAAGGCATGACGTGGGACGCCAGGGGCAACATCTATTTAAAGGGGAAACCTGTGAGAGGAGGCAGTCTAGCAGAGCTCCTGCACCACGCATCATCTGGAAGACGACGTAATCCGCCTATTGGTTTCGGTCACGTGACCAGGTATATGGCTCGCCAGCAGCTACCTCCCACGGCCTATGCAAATCCACGGTGGAGAGGGGAAGTGTGGGATAGGTACACCCCTAGCGACTCGAGCACGGAATATTACACACAGGGTGAAGGGGAAGAAGAGGACACGAGCACAGTGGCGGAGTCTGACCTGGACGTCGCAAGGAGCGCGTTTCCCGAATGGAAGGATATAAAGTAGAGAGGAGGGGCAAGAAGAAGAAGAGGAAAAGAAAAGCGCCACCCCCCAGCAAGTTTGCGAACGCTTACTACGATACGACGTCACCGGCGGCGTTCACCGGTAGCGCTAGGCGGCTAGCCAAAGAGGTGGAAGGGGCGACAGAGCGTCAAGCGAGGGAGTGGTTACGCGGTCAAGACACGTACACGCTGCACAAGCAGGCCAGACGGCGGTTCTCCCACGAGTCCATCTACCTGGAGGGCCTGGACTACCAATGGTCGGCCGATTTGCTAGACGTCCAAGCACACGCCCATGAGAACGACGGGGTCAGGTACCTGCTGACGGTCATTGACGGTCTGTCGAAACACGCCTGGGTTAGACCCCTGATGAACAAGTCTGCGGCAACCGTGGCCATAGCGTTGGAGGACGTGTTCGTGTCCTCAGGGCGGCAACCTCGGCGCTTAAGAACAGACAAAGGAACCGAATTTCTAGGACAGCCTGTGCAAAAAATGCTGAGCAGACGGGGAGTGGTGTTTTTTACGGCGCAACACTCCACCAAGGCCTCTCTGTCGGAACGGTTCAATCGCACGCTGAGGGGGAAGCTTTCTCGTTATTTCACGGCCACCAACGCGCACAGATACCTACCCGTGTTGGAGGACTTGGTACGAGGCTACAATCACACCGTCCACACCACCACGAAAATGAAACCCGCGGACGTGAACGCTCTTAATCAGCACGTGGTGTGGAAAAGGATGTTTGGCCATCTGTTGCACAGACGTAAGGCGAGATGGGTGACGCCACCGTCCAAGGCCCAATTCGAGGTCGGTGACCTCGTGAGAATCGCCAAAGAGAAGGGGGCCTTCGAGAAAGCATATTTAACAAACTGGACGTCCGAGCGGTTTATCATTTCCAAAGTCATTCTCACCGCAGCAGGTCGCTACAAGTATCTCCTCGAGGATCTGTCTGGTGAACCTCTAATCGGAACCTTTCAAAAAGAGGAGCTACAAAAAGTGACAGAGCAGCGACGACAGATTCAAAGAGTTGTCAAGAGAACCCCCAGAGGCGCGTACGTCAGATGGAGAGGTCACCCAAACAGTCTGACGACTCTCATTCAGTCAGAAGCGTAAAACTCTGGCAGTGTTTTGGGTCCTCTTATCCCAAAAACGAGATCGTGTTTTTCGGCCAAATCATTCTACTGTACGCGGTGGTGATAGCGGCCATTGTGAACCTCTCTTATCCGCCCCTGGCCGAAAGCAAGAGTGCCCTGTGGATTTCACTCCTCTCCTCCTGCATTGGGTACATCCTACCCCATCCCACGTTCAAGACGCCTAGACAAGGCTCAACGGCGGCGCAAAAATCATGATAGAGGGAGGTCCTGGCCAGGACGAGTTCTACCTGACCCTGCCGAGCGATTCCAGCAAGGCTTACTTTGACAAGCAAGACGCGTCTCACTACTTCACAAAGTTACATGGGGGCGTACGGCTCGACCCCGGCGAGTGGATGGTGGGTCTTGCCGAAATCACCTACCCCGCCACCTATGACAACATTCCGGTCAGTGAGTTTACTGCCGAATACCACGTCCCCGACAAGCCCGATGCCGTCCGTCGGAGCAGGTGCGCCGTGAGGGCCAAGCATTACATCACCCCCCAGGACCTGATCAACGACTGGCTAAAGGCTTTCATATCCCACCCCGACCATTCGTACTACCGAGGTCAAAGAAAGATCAGGCTCGCCTACGACAAAATCTCAGAGAGAGCCACGTTTTCCTTTGACGGGTCCGACCACGTTCTCAAACTCTCTCACCCTCTGGCCCACGCTCTTGGCTTTCGAGAGGAGGACGGCGTTCCATACGAAAAAGCGGGCGGTAGCGGCGGTATTCGCATCCCCAAAGAGATCCAGAGAAGTGAAGGCACCGTGGACGTCAGAGCCCATCACCCCGTCAACGTGGACAGGCTGATACCCGTGATTTACGTCTACTGCGACCTGATAGAGCGTCAACAAGTGGGCGACAGCTACGTGCAGTTGTTAAGGACCTTACCGACACGAACCGGTGTACAGGGCGATCTAATCACCGAGACGTTCGACAACATACACTACGGCGGTGTAGAACGTGGCTCGTTTGAGATGGTCGAAATACAGCTAGTCGACCACCTGGGTATAAATATTCCCTTTCGGAGGGGCATTGTCACAGTGAAACTACACTTTAAGCGCAAGGGGACCACGAGTTAGAGATGTTGACGGCCGAGGGATGTTCCAAGTCCGAGCTCGAACTATTTACCATCCCACCCCACAACGTGTCTATGGAAAGAGGGGACTACGCCGTTCACAAACCCCTGGCCCAAATCTCCCACTCAACTCCCCTGGAATTTCACGTGCAAGCATCTCCCGATGAATACATCGACCTAGGTCGCACAAAGTTACAGCTGACTCTGCGAATCGCCAAAAGGTCAGGAGAGGCGCTCGGTCAGGACGCAAGGGTGACCACGGCTAACCTGCTCCTGCACACCCTCTTCTCCCGGGTCGACTGCAAACTAAACGGGACGCTGGTGACAGCCAACGTAGACACCTACCCTTACAAAGCCTACTTGGAGACAATCCTGTCCCACGGGAGTGCCAGCTCGAAGAGTTGGCTACAAGCTGAACTGTACGAAGAGGACGACCCTTGCAACGACAACTACGATCCCACGGCCAGAAACGCTCAACCCGGGATAAAGAAAAGAAACGAACGTATCAAGGAAAGCAGAATCTTCCAGCTGACCGGGCGACCCCACGTGGACATTTTCATGCAGGACAAATATCTACTGCCAGGCGTCGACATCGATCTGAAATTCACAA
>CBDBEG010000001.1:0-10639 GCA_965204255.1 Rubritalea sp. | reverse complement strand
AGTTTTTGAAATGGATGACACAAACTTAGGACCCTGGATAAGAGTTATAAATGAGGGAAATTTGGTTGTCTTTCAAGGAAAACTTTGCTCTGTCTGTCATGTGGAGGAAATTCCTTTAAATGAAGGAAATTCTGTCGAAATTCCCCTCAAGGAGCGCAGAGGGAGTTGAATTTAACGGCCGTTTCAAAAATGACAGGTTGACGAATGAAATGGATAGCGGCATCAAGTTTTCATTTAATTTTAATAAAAAGTATTGCAGTATGTTCAGATATCAATTAACTATTATTGTCCTTACGGTGTGGGCAATTAGTGTCAAAATTACGAGATGGATATCGTTTACCGTTAAGGAGGTTGATCGCGGTAAATCTGCTTAGCGAGGTGAGTGACCTTGTTTTGCCGATAGACGGTGTTTTTGCTTTTTAATATTATTTTTTGTTTGTTTACTTTACGTTATGAGTTAGAAAAGAAATCAAGTTTGTTTACTCTTTCTCGGCAAAATCTTGCACTCGTGACACAGACAGTAGCCTCGTGCGAGAGATGGCCTGTCTGTATCACGTGTGCAAGATTTTGCCGAGAAAGCACTCGTACCCAAACTTGATTCATATATTCATGGTAACGTACCAAGCCAGTTTCCAAGTTATATTTTCTTTATTTTATTTTAATGGTTTCTTAAGCATGGCCATATATAACGAGGCCAAGCTATAGAATAAAATAACTGCAGGATCAGCTGTATGTCTGTGGTGGTATATATGTGACAGCATGACAAAAGTTTCTGACTGATTCATTTCCGCAAGATATTGTTTCACAAGAAGAGTATGTGCAGAAATGTGCAAATGCCTATATTATTATCTTCTAATCCCAAACTCTTAATATCTCAGTTCATAAATAAACATGTTTAATGTAACCAGAAGTAAATACCAGATGATAAAAATGCCTGGTTACTTGGCTAAGTATTGGAGCTCCAAGCCATTAAACAGCGTGCAATGTGAATGTATTCACATGGTCACCTGTCTCTTAAAAGGTCAAGGTCATTGGTGAAAACAAATGGCACTATCTAATTCCTTGATCATAACAACATAGGCCTAGTTATGATCAAAAATATATTTTTTGCAAAATGGCTTCCAATGTAACGCATTGGCATATGTCTCACAGACAAACCACTCAAGATGTTTAAAAATTCGTTTAATTGCCCTTACCCAAGCTACCTTGTGTTAAAATATGGCAATGTTTTGCCCACTAGTAACCAATATATGGCCCCAAATTTTATTTTGGAAAGGTTATGACCTTAAAACCGCAAGGTTATATATAAAATAAATGACACCATCGGATTCCTTGACCTTAAAGACATGGATACAGACAGAAAAAAGATGACTTTGTTTAGTTAACAAATTTGGTGAAATTATGTCTTTTTCTAATAATATTCAAACTTCTTGTATTCCCTTTTACATTTCATTAGACACGAATGTACAGATTGTGCTGTCACATGTCCAATAATCCATTCAACTTGAAATAATTAAGCTCCTGGGTGTATGTGTTATTAGGGGCAAAACAAAAACACAAGCACATTAAATTTATGTTTATCATGGATTACTAAGGTCCAGTTAGGGTGCAGACCTATGAATTTTAGGATGTGAAACTAGAAACACAAAATGCCAATATTATATGACAAACATTCATCTAAAAATTGATGTGTGTGTTCTTATTTATGAATGCTTAGGGGTTTGTTGATTAAATCTGAAATCAAAATTTCAAGCACCAATTTGTTAAAAATGCAGTGATTTATTTATTTATTTATTTATTTACTTATTTATTTATTTTATTTATTTTATTTTATTTTATTTTTTTTGGGGGGGATGTATGAATCATTAGAGTTAAATATCATTTCAATATATGGGATGTATGAATTCATTGAAAGTAAAATAAAAATGAATAAATAAATACATATAGAAATCAAGCGATAGGTTTTCTGTATTATTGATTCAATTCTGCTTTATTCTGAAGATTAGGGAGATATCCTTATGAAACAATTCTGTCAATAAGTATAGAAAACTTGACTTCTCATAATCGCATTACCATGTATATAAAGCTCTATGGTTTGGCTGTCCCAGAAGACTTCATCTGCATTAACAAAATAAATAAAACCTTTTTTTCTGAAACATTTGGGTATATGAAATTATTAGAATTATGCATCCTGTATGACCTATTGGAGTCATTAATGTATTTCAAACAAAGACAAAAAATCTGTTTATTTAGTAGCTACACATATTTTTATTTTTCTGATCTGTTTTGGGTGATAACAAGGCTTGGTATGTAACAAATAAAATACATTCTTTTACTTTGTTTTCACTCATTTTAATGAAATGAAAAGTAACTTTGTGTTAATATGAAATATGAACAGACAACATGTTCAGTTGTTACAGGGAGCCTATTTCTTATTGGTTTATACTTATTGTATTGCAACCAAAAATGTTCTATGTACAGAGAGTTAGCTCTACACTTCTATGGGACTTCGGCGCCAAGGCGGAGCGTGCACGTACGATCGCAGCGTTACGTCTTGCACGACACGAAGGGCAGGACGGACGCTTCATGGGACACGCTCCGTACGTGGCGCACGGACCCCGAAATGCACTTAGAACGGGCTCTCTCATTGGAAGACACCTCTATTTGTGTACAATGACAGTAGTTGTTACATAAGCCACTAAAGAGCTGTGAATGGTGGAAATTACCGCATGATCATCACAAGATGACGTCTAAGAAGCTGATTGGCTAGAAAAGAGGTGTGTCCGAAAAGTGTGCTGTGATTGGATAAATTGATGCACGTCAGTGTTTGTTTGCTGGATTTGGCTCAGTGTTGACTGGGCGCTCGTTGGACAAGGTGGTAGCACTCACTTGTAAATGCAAATAAGGTTTATGTGAAAGAAATAAAAGACTCAGAAGACTGCATCCCTGGAGTTGTTCACTGGAGAGAATCGCTATTGCTTTTGATATAGGCAGAAAGACCCCTCCCACGCCCGTGTTGCAGATTGGTGTCAGAAGTGGGATCCAAGATGACCAGTGAGAACGAAGAGATGAGTCGCCCTGGAAGCAGCCAGCCAGAGGTGGACGAACCAGAAACCCCAGCCATCAGTCCCAGCTTCATGGGACCGATACCACCTTGTCCACGAGAGAAGATCAAACCTCGGGTGTACGATGGGACAGTCACCTGGCGAGAGTACGTCGGCCAGTTTGAAAGAATAAGCCGCTTGAATGGGTGGACCAGTGTACAGAAGCTCGACTTGCTATGGGTGCATCTGACGGGCGAGGCGCTCACCTACGTGGAAAGCCTGACGGCCGAACAGACAGCCACCTACGACCGCCTGGTCCATGCGCTGGAGGAAAGATTCGGCGACCAACACCTGGCAGAAGTGTATAAATCAGAACTGAGGGGCCGCCATCGCCAGAAAGGAGAGTCTCTCCTAGCCCTGGCTCAAGACATCCGGAAGCTAGTGCAGAAGGCCTACCCAGACATTGGCCGGCCGGGACTTGAGGAGCTGGTCATTGAGAAGTTCCGAGAAGCGCTGCCTGATCACCATCAACGCATAGCTGTATATCAAAGTAAGGCCCGGACCCTGGACCAAGCGGTAAAGGCAGCGTTGGATATGGAGTCCTGGCAGGTGTCAGAGGCAAGACGTTCTACCCCCTCTCACCGACTACGGGCCGCTGCTGAGCAGGACGAGGAGGAAGAGCACCAGGACGCCGCTAGAGCCGTGAGGACGGGATCCCATAGCCAAGAACCTGATCTCGTAGCCACGTTGGGCACCATGCTGGAGACGTTCCTGACCAAGATGACAGCCCAGGAACCTACACCAACTCAAGGGAACTCGTCTGGACCACGGTGTTTTTATTGCCAGCGACAAGGACACTTTCAAAGAGACTGTAGGAAACGTAAGGCCGAGGAACAGAAGAAGTCATCGTCGGGAAACGGGCAAGGGCAGCACTAGGCGCCCGTAGTGCTGCTGAGGAGGACGGAAGGGCGTCATCAACGACTGTGGGTAAGCCACCTTGTGGTACTTTATTTGGGTCCTTAGGTGAGGGAAGTCTTCCCCAGGAAGGTAGTGGACAGAGGCATGGAGGAGCAGGATGCATTGGGTGCATCACTCCGTGCCACGTTCAGGGACTACTAGGGGGCAACCAAGGTTGCTGTTCCACGGGAAGTGGTCATCCTGGTTGCCTACTTCACCAGGCACCACCAGGGTGTTGTCCCTGGAGAGCTATGGTCATGAACATGTTTGGAGCAACAAGGGGTTGCGGGGAACTCTGTCCAGGATTTGGGGACCTCCTGGGGAGACTACTCTTAGCTAGGTGGGGATCCAACGAGGTAGGGTTGGCCACTCACCCGCTAGGGGGGTGCTTGGGAAGCCATAGATCGACAGGTGGTGAAGGTGGTCGGTCGACCGGCGGGGACAACAGCACAAGTAGCGACCACGAGCGGCAGAGCACTCCAACTGGGGACCTCTTTAGTGAGAGTCCACAAAAGGCAGTCTCTGTTGTGAGTAAAAGCGAAGCTGAACGTTCCTGTACGGCACCATGGATCACCTCCCCCAGTCGAGCTGGTCTTCCACGGCATCCGACGGCTGGCGGTGAGGAGTCAACCCCAGGGACCAAGGGACTCTTCCCTTCCGTCCCCTCAAGCAGCAGCACTAATAACTCCTCGCCCAGGAAGCCCAGCCTGCCGAGAAGGACTGTTAATGAACAGGCAGAGCTGGGAGCTAGGGAACTAAAAGACAATTCTTGTTCAAACAGTTATGATGTTAAAATGTATTCACATGTAGAGGAAATTGTACCGTCGGACGGAGTGGCTGCCTGCACCGGGAGATGTGGGACTGCTGGTCGGTGCAATGCCCCAAATGGGGACCTCTCTGAGAGTCCACAAAAGGCGGCTAGCACTGACTGGGGGAACCACTCTATCGGTGTAGACGTCACTTTGGACGATGATAGGGACGTGGATCACATTGAACAAGAGAGCAACGTAGGTAAGGAAGAGTTCATGGGGAGGGTACTACGTTCTGACAAAAATGACGTAGAAGTAGAAGTGGTGGGACGAGTCCAGTCTCTCCCTGGAGGACAGCACTCTCCTGAGGTCCGGTGGCTCGTGGACACCGGAGCAACCAGATCCATCCTCTCTGCTAGCACCTACCGGAGGGCGTTGAGCCATATTCCCCTGCGTCCCGTCCACGTACCAATGACTGCCATCAACGGAAGTCGGGTTCCTGTCATGGGGGCCTGCACCTTGGTGATCATCCTTAACGGAAGGAGGTACAAGCATGACTTCATTGTTGCTGAGATTGGGGACGAGGGTGTGCTCGGACGGGACTTCCTTAGGGCAAATAGATGCCAGTGGAATTGGGAGCATAACGTCCTCGAGATCGATGAGCAAGAGATCAGATGCAGAGTACCCCTACTCCACGATATCCCTACTGAGGAAGTAAGGGCTGTGAAGACCTACGTCATCCCTGCCCGGACTGAGATGATTATCGAAGGCCAGCTTGGAGAAGGGACGAGGACTCTATCAACAGGGATGCTCACTGGCCTGCCTAGGTTTATGGGAAAGCGACAACTGGGAGTTGCCGCTATTTTAGCCCGGAGACGGGGCAGGATAGTGCCTGTTCGAGTCCTCAACCCGAGTTCCAGGAAGAGAACGGTGGTCATTGGAGATGCCCTGGCCTCCTATCAGGCCGTGGAGGTCCTGGAGCCACGGGAGTCCATGAAGGGGAGGGCGGTCCGAACCCGGGAGGGATCAGCACCCTTGACCCCCGAATTGGAGGACCTGTATGAGAGAGGGACGGAGGAACTTAGTCCCTCTGACAAGGGAAGACTCAGGTCCCTCCTCGAGGAGTTCAGCGACATTTTCTCTTCCGAGGGCAAACCTCTGGGCCGGACGGGCGTAGTGAAACACACCATCCACACAGGGGACCATCGAGCCATCCGACAACCACCACGACGGGCACCTCTGGGCCAGGAGTCTGTAGTCCAGGAGGAACTTGAGAAGATGCTCCTGCAAGGGGTGATTGAGTCCTCCAGTTCTGCATGGGCTTCTCCAGTGGTCCTGGTGAAGAAAAAGGATGGGAGCGTACGGTTCTGTGTGGACTATAGGCGGCTCAATGACATCACTGAGAAGGATGCCTACCCCCTACCCCGTGTGGACGACAATCTGGACGCCTTGGCAGGGGCGAAAGTATTTTCCACCCTTGACCTGACCTCGGGCTACTGGCAGGTCGAGATGGACCCTGAGGATGCAGGAAAGACAGCTTTCTGTACCCGGTATGGGCTGTATCAATGGAGGGTCATGCCATTCGGCCTCTGCAATGCTCCAAGCACCTTTGAGCGCCTGATGGAGAAGGTCCTTGCAGGACTTCAGTGGAAAATAGCCTTGCTGTATCTCGATGATGTCATTGTCTTCTCCTCCACGGTGGAACAGCAGTTGGATCGGCTGCGGTTGGTGTTTGAACGCCTACGGAAGGCCAACCTGCAACTGAAGCCGAAGAAGTGCCACCTGTTTTGTAAGGAAGTCAGCTTCCTGGGACACAGGGTGAGCGGAGAGGGAGTGACCACCGAGGAGGATAAAGTTAAAGCAGTCAAGGAGTGGCCCGTCCCGAAGTCCGTCAAGGCTGTACGGTCATTCCTGGGTCTCACGGGCTACTACCGAAGGTTCGTGAAGGACTATGCTGCTGTGGCCTCCCCTCTCATCGCCCTGACGCAGAAAGCTGTAACCTTTAAGTGGGGAGATGAGGAGCAAAGGGCCTTCGATGCCCTGAAGGACAAGTTGGTGACGGCTCCCATCCTAGGCTATCCCGACACGAAAGAGGCGTTCATCCTGGACACGGACGCCAGCAAATGCGCTATAGGGGCTGTGTTGTCCCAGGTACAGGATGGGAAGGAGGTAGTGATAGCCTACGGGAGCCGGAGACTAACTAAAAGCGAGAGGAACTATTGTGTCACCCGACAGGAGTTACTGGCCATTGTATGGTTCACGGAACATTTTAAACACTACCTGATCGGTAAGAAGTTCCTGCTCCGGACGGATCATGGGTCCCTTCGATGGCTCTTTCGATTTAAGGAGCCTGAGGGACAGATGGCCAGGTGGTTAGAGAGATTAGCCAGATTCGATTTTGATATCGAACACCGGCCAGGAGTCAAGCACGGCAACAGTGACGGCCTATCAAGAGTACCGTGTGAGGGCCACTGTAAAAATTGCTTGAAGGGCCACGAGATGGCCGTGGAGGAAGAGACTGTCAAGAAGACCCCTGGGATAGTTCGAGCCGTACGGACGGCCACCCGGAGGACCCGAGGCAGGACGGAGAGGCAACGAAGGCAGAAGGCGGCAACCATGGCCATCCCCAATGAGTGGATGGTCGAGATCAAACAGTGGCAAGAGGCCGACCCAGACCTTCAGGTGCTAGAAACCTGGGCACAACGGCCCAGTTGGGGAGAGATAGCCCGGGAGAGGGCTGAAATCAAATATTACTGGTCGAAATGGAACCAGTTGAAGAAGGAGGGAGGCATCTGGTACTACCAGTGGAGAGAGGCTGTAGGAGATGGACAGTGGAAAGCCATAGTTCCCCCGGTCGGAAGAGCTAGCATTCTAAGAGAGCACCACGACAGTCGAATAGCAGGGCACTTTGGCCTGGAGAAGACACTGAGTCGGCTCAGACAGTCGCCTTACTTCTGGCCAAAGATGAGAACGACTGTAGAAGACTGGTGTAAGGAATGTGCAGTGTGCGCCAGGACTAAAGCTCCCAACCGCAAGGTGAAGGCGCCCATGCAGTCCGTAGGGGCAGGGGTCACCTTGGAGCGAGTAGGAATTGATGTCATGGGGCCCTTGCCAGAGACTGATAAGGGGAACCGATTCGTTCTGGTAATCGGCGATTACTGGACTAAGTGGATGGAAGCCTATCCCATCCCGGACCATACAGCGTCCACGGTAGCCTCCGTTCTGGTATATCAGTTTATCTCTCGGTTCGGAATTCCACAGCAGATCCATTCGGATCAAGGCAGGGAGTTTGAGGCCAGATTGTTCCAGGAGATGTGCGAGTTGCTCCAGGTAGATAAAACCCGGACTACCCCGTGGAGACCCTGTAGCAATGGGCTAGTGGAGAACTTCAACAGGACCCTGGGTGCTATGCTGCGACAGATGACCAGTAAGCACCAGCGGGACTGGGACGAGCACATAGACCTGGCCACGATGGCGTACAGGTCGACCGTCCACGAGTCCACTGGCCAGACCCCTAACCGAATGATGTTAGGGAGAGAACTGCCCATGCCCTCCCATCTGTTAGTGGAAACACCCGAGCCAGACAAAAGTCAGGATAGCACGGACTTGACTTTTGTGGCTAGGCTAGAGAAACAATTGCACGAAGCCCATGAGCTGGCGCGTGAGCAGCTGAAAAAGAGTCACGTACATCAGAAGAAAGAGTATGACCGTGGGGCTCATACGAAAGAGTGGAGTGTGGGAAAAGCTGTGTGGTTATTTAATCCCACCAAACAATTGGGCAAGAGCCCAAAGCTGACGATCTTCTGGGAAGAGGATCCATACATCATTATCGAAAAGGTTAATGATGTGGTGATGAAGATACAAAAAGGCCGGCGCCATAAACCCAGAGTTGTACACGTAGACAGACTGAAACTGGTGACAGGGCCGGTAGACACCTCGTGGTACACGGGGACTGAGCCATCCCAAGGGGAAGGCGGTCGTCATGGGCCTGCGGATCGGGGACCCCAGGCCACGGTGACGCGGGAGACGGGCCTGCAGTAGCACGCTACGTCCAGGGCACGGGCCGTAGCGTGGGACGTTGCGCGGCGCGTTGCCACGTCCTCACGCGTAGGACGGGGAATTGTTGGAGATCAACAAAAATGTATGTGTGTGAACAGTGCGAGAAAGAATTTAACAAGCGACTCCACCTACTCAGGCATGTACAGCGAGTGCATGCTGTGAGGAAAGGAACCAAGAGAGAAGCGTCTGAAGCCACGGAAGCTGACGACCATGGAAACGTGGGCGAAAGCAACAGCAAGGCGCGTAAGACAGAGCAGAAGCCGCTGGGAGACCGCTGGCCAAAACAGCAGCTTGTGATGCTCACGGGGACCATAGGAGACATTTTGCCTTGGTCAAGCCAGCAGGATATGATGCTCTTGGCGCCAGCCGTTCTGTGCGCAGTGGCCATTCCCCGAGGATGGAACAGCAAGTCAGCGTGTGGGCTTATGGGAGTAGACGCACGACAGTTACGAAGGGCACGACAGAGCTCGCACCCTACCTACGACACCCTGCGGGAGGAGCTACAGACGGTGCTGGACTGCTACCGGTCGGACCGAGGAGGGGACTCCGACTGACTCCAGGGCGAGGGATAGGACTGTAGGGAAGGGTTTGGGACTTACCATGAACTCTGTTATTTTCCTTGTACGTTGCTCTCTTGTGCTACTGGATGCAAATTGATTAAACATTTGTGTATTTGGAGAAATTGTTGATAATTTTTGCTTGTTGTATTGAAATATTGAGTGAAAGTTGTATTTAATTTAGATGTCGGGACGACATCAGTCTAAGGAGGGGAAAATGCAACCAAAAATGTTCTATGTACAGAGAGTTAGCTCTACACTTCTATGGGACTTCGGCGCCAAGGCGGAGCGTGCACGTACGATCGCAGCGTTACGTCTTGCACGACACGAAGGGCAGGACGGACGCTTCATGGGACACGCTCCGTACGTGGCGCACGGACCCCGAAATGCACTTAGAACGGGCTCTCTCATTGGAAGACACCTCTATTTGTGTACAATGACAGTAGTTGTTACATAAGCCACTAAAGAGCTGTGAATGGTGGAAATTACCGCATGATCATCACAAGATGACGTCTAAGAAGCTGATTGGCTAGAAAAGAGGTGTGTCCGAAAAGTGTGCTGTGATTGGATAAATTGATGCACGTCAGTGTTTGTTTGCTGGATTTGGCTCAGTGTTGACTGGGCGCTCGTTGGACAAGGTGGTAGCACTCACTTGTAAATGCAAATAAGGTTTATGTGAAAGAAATAAAAGACTCAGAAGACTGCATCCCTGGAGTTGTTCACTGGAGAGAATCGCTATTGCTTTTGATATAGGCAGAAAGACCCCTCCCACGACTAGCTGCAATATTCAGCCTGCTGGCTGGTACTGCCCTAGCCCAAGCCATCCACCCAAATCTTGCTCATTTCGACTTGAATATGATTGACGAATTGAGTGGTGCCCTATCAAGTAAGTATAACCTGCTCCAAACATACCTTAATTCCTCTGTTAATTCCTGGACATCAGATAACCCCCATGCCTCAAATAATTCCAGTGCCTTCTTTGAAATGAATAATGGCCCTATAGGAGCTATCTAAGGAATACTGTGTGTATTTAATATATGCTCTGCAAAATAACTAATTACCTACAACCACATATTAAAATACCACCTGGATTTTTGCTAATCGGGAAAAAATATACCATAAAAATGTTCTCTAGACCATCATATGGATCAAATATGTCAGTGCGTTATCTCACATTTTGTTACCATATCTCAAATCGTGTTGCCTTATCGCATTTTTTTGTTAACATCTGATATTGTGCTATCTCACATTTTACCATATCTCTTATTGTGTT